>NZ_CAURTC010000006.1:0-132144 GCF_963527835.1 uncultured Clostridium sp.
CGGTGGTGTGAGAGGACGCTAAATAAAATAATTATTTAGCTCCTACTCGATTATATATATTTTATTATTTTTAAAGCAAAATACTGATAGAATCTGTATTAAAGGACATTTTAATTAATAAAATGTGGATAATCCACTTTATTCTTATGATGGAAATTGATATTAAACAAAAAATTGTAAATTTTATTGAAAACAATTGATATAGAATGTTATAATGATAGAATGTACGATTTGCAAGAAAGTAAATTACTTTTATTGACAAAATATTGTAGTTTGAAAGGATGACATTATGGGATTATTAAGTGCCGTATTTGGAACATATAGTGAAAGAGAAGTAAAGAGAATTAGACCTATTGTCAGCAAAATAAATGAATTAGATGAAGCTATGCAAAGACTTTCAGATGATGAATTAAAGGCAAAGACTGTAGAGTTTAAAGAAAGACTTAATAATGGTGAAACTGTAGATGATGTTTTACCAGAAGCATTTGCCGTAGTTAGAGAAGCGTCTAAAAGAGTATTAAATATGAAACACTATGATGAACAACTTATTGGTGGAGTTGTTTTACATCAAGGTAGAATAGCTGAAATGAAGACTGGAGAAGGTAAAACATTAGTTGCAACTTTACCAGCATATTTAAACGGATTAACAGGCAAAGGTGTTCATATAATAACAGTTAATGATTATCTTGCAAAAAGAGATGCTGAACAAATGGGAGAATTATATGGCTTTTTAGGATTGACAACGGGTGTTATTGTTCATGAATTAACTAATGAGCAAAGAAGAGAAGCGTATAACTCAGATATAACTTATGGAACAAATAATGAATTCGGTTTTGATTATTTAAGAGACAATATGGTTATATATAAGGAAGAAAGAGTTCAAAGAAAATTGAACTTTACTATAGTAGATGAAGTTGACTCAATATTAATTGATGAAGCTAGAACTCCACTTATAATTTCTGGTCAAGGAGAAAAGTCTACAGAATTTTACAAAGTAGCAGATTATTTTGCTAAAACATTAGTAAAAGAAAAAGATTATACAATAGATGAAAAAGCTAATGCAGTAATGCTAACTGATGAAGGATTTCATAAAGCAGAACAAACTTTTAAAGTAGAAAATTATGCAGATGGTGAAAATGTAGAATTACAACATTATGTTACTCAAGCGTTAAAAGCTAACTATGCAATGAGAAGAGATAAAGATTACATGGTTAAAGATGGAGAAGTAATAATTGTTGATGAATTTACAGGAAGACTTATGGAAGGAAGAAGATATTCAGATGGTCTTCATCAAGCAATAGAAGCTAAAGAAAATGTTAAGATTGCAAGAGAATCTAAGACATTAGCAACTATTACGTTCCAAAATTACTTCAGAATGTATGAAAAATTATCAGGAATGACAGGTACAGCATTAACAGAAGAAAATGAATTTAGAGAAATTTATGGATTAGACGTTATTGTTGTTCCAACTCATAAACCAGTTGTTAGAATAGATAACCCTGATTTAGTATTTAAGAGTGAAAAAGGAAAGATCATGGCAGTTGTAGATGAGATAGCAAAGGCGCATGAAGTAGGGCAACCAGTGCTAGTTGGTACTGTAAGTATTGAAAAATCAGAATTAATTTCAAGTATGCTTAAGAAAAAAGGAGTTCCACATAAAGTTTTAAATGCGAAATTCCATGAACAAGAAGCAGAAATAATAACTCATGCTGGTGAAAAAGGTATGGTTACTATAGCTACTAATATGGCTGGTAGAGGTACTGATATTAAACTTGGTGATGGTGTTCTTGAAATTGGTGGACTTAAGATAATAGGTACTGAAAGACATGAATCAAGAAGAATAGATAACCAATTAAGAGGACGTTCTGGTAGACAAGGAGATAGCGGTGAATCAACATTCTTTATCTCATTAGAAGATGATTTAATGAGAATTTTTGGATCAGAAAAGATTCAAGGTGTTGTTGAAAAACTTGGTCTCGAAGAAGATGAAGCAATTGAAAGTAAACTTGTTTCTAAGTCTATAGAAAATGCTCAAAAGAAAGTTGAAGGTAATAACTTTGATATAAGAAAAACATTATTAGGATATGATGATGTTATGAACAAACAAAGAGAAGTTATTTACAAACAAAGATCAGAAGTTCTTGAAGGTGAAGATGTAAAAGAAGAAATATTACATATGCTAAGAGATGTAATATCAGATGCAGTTAATACTCATATTAAAGAAGATGCTGAAGATTATAGAGAAAGTTTCTTATATCTACTATCTTATTTAAATGATATATGTATACCAACAGATGAAGTTAATTTACCTGCACTTACAGATATGTCAAAGGAAGAAATCATAGATCATTTATATGATGTTGCAGTTAAAAGCTACGAAGATAAAGAAGCTGACTTTACACCTGAAAGATTAAGAGAAATAGAAAGAGTTGTTCTTTTAAGATCTGTTGATACAAAATGGATGGATCATATTAACAATATGGATAACTTAAAACAAGGTATTGGACTTAGAGCATTCAAACAAGTGGATCCTGTTCAAGCGTATCAAATGGAAGGTAGCGCTATGTTTGAAGAAATGATAGATTCTATTAAGAATGAAACTGTAAAGATGTTATTCCATGTTAAAGTGGAAAGAGCACCTGAAAGAGTCAGAGTTGCACAAGAAACAAATGCTGTGCATGGAGATAAACCATCAGCTCCAGTAGGACCAGTTAGAAATCTTAATAAATTTGGAAGAAATGATGCATGTCCATGCGGAAGTGGAAAGAAATTTAAAAATTGCTGTGGTAGAGAAGCTTAAAAATAAATATTAAAATATTTATAAACATAGTATAATAAATTCCGTAGAAGTTTCATAATAAAATAACGTTATGAAATTTACTACGGAGTTTTTTCACATACATTTAAAAGGTATTGGTGTAAAAAATCTACGGTTCCATAGTAGCTTTAGGAAGTTTATTCTTATTTATTAACTTTGAAAAAGTGAAATATGTGGATAACTTAAGCTATATTGTTTATAAATAAATTTAATGATATAAAAATAAAATAAAAGAGGTGAATATATTGATTATTGAATTAGAAAAAGAATTATTAAAACTTTCTAATATAAAAAAATCTATATTTGAAATGAGTGAATCTCTTTGACAAAGAATATTTGGGCAAACAATTAAGTGAATTAGAATTTCAAATGCAAGAAGATGGCTTTTGGAATGACATTAAAAGAGCAGAAGAGATAACTAAAGAGAGTAAAAAAATAAAAGACAAGATTCAAAGAGTAGAAAGCGTTCAGTCTAAACTTGAGGACATTGAAGTTTTAAAAGAAATGATGGACGATGACGATGAAGAATCAGCAGTTGAAATAATTAATAATATAAGAGAAATTGAAGAAGAAATTGATAATTATAATATGGAAATTTTATTATCAGGTGAATATGATAAAAATAATGCCATACTTACATTGCACGTAGGTGTTGGTGGAACAGATGCAAATGATTGGACCGAAATGCTTCTTAGAATGTACACAAGATGGTGTGAAAAGAAGAATTATAAAGTTGAAATGATCGACTTACTTGAAGGTGATGAAGCAGGGATAAAGAGCGTTACTCTAAAAGTTATAGGAGAATATGCTTATGGATATCTTAAAGCTGAAAAAGGAATTCATAGATTAGTTAGAATATCACCTTTTAATGCTAATGGGAAAAGACAAACATCATTTGCTTCAATGGAAGTATTACCGGAGCTTACAAAAGAACAGGATATTGATATAAGGTCAGAAGATATCAAAATTGATACTTATAGAGCATCAGGGGCTGGAGGACAGCATATAAATAAAACTGATTCAGCAGTTAGAATAACACATCTTCCTACAGGTGTAGTAGTACAGTGTCAAAATGAAAGAAGTCAGTTTTCTAATAAAGATACAGCAATGGGAATGCTTAAAGCAAAGTTGATAGAATTAAAAGAAAGAGCTCATAAAGAAAAAATTGAAGATTTAACTGGAGAATTAAAAGATATGGGATGGGGAAGTCAAATACGTTCATATGTATTTCACCCATATAATTTAGTTAAAGACCATAGAACGAATGTAGAAGTTTCTAATGTTACTGCAGTTATGGATGGAGATTTGGATTTATTTATAAATTCATACTTAAAAAGCTCAAAATAACTTTATTTTTGTTTAAATATAAGATATTTTTTAGTAGGCATTAAAACATAAGATTTTTTAGATTATAAAGGTTAAAATATTTAAAGTTAAGAAAATTTTAGTTAGTAATTAAAATAAGAAAGTTGAGAGTTAATTAGAAATTTTTAACCCTCAACTTTTTGATTTATTCACTTAAAAATTTAGATTAATTGTTTTCTAAAAAATATATACTAAGTAGAAAAACAAAATTTAAATTACACGAATTTTATTTTTATTAACATATTGTTTTAATTTTTTATTGATAGTAGGTAAAAAGAATATAAATAAAAATAAAGCAAATAAAAATAAAATGAAATTATGATTATAAAATACTAATCTAAAATCATCATAAGCATAATTAGAAATTTCATCTTTGACAAGAGAATAGACATCATCAATTGCTTTAGTATCAATATATTCCACTTTATCATTTGGAGTATGAATTTTAGATACATCAGAATGACATAATGTAACAGCATCCATTCCCATGTTAGTAAAACTTGCATGATCACTACAATCTTCAAATTCAACTTTATAATTGATATTTTTATTTGAACATATTGTTTCTAATGAATTTAATAGATTTGTATTAGCATTTTTATTACTTTTACATAATGATCCGCTCATTATAGAAATAGGGGTATTAGGAGCACCTATCATATCAAAATTAATTATTTTACTATCCTTTATAAGATTCTCATGATTTTGAGCAAAGTTTGAAGAGCCAAGTAATCCAAATTCTTCTCCAGTCAATGCTACAAAAATAATGTCTCTTTTAGGTTTTATAAAACTTGATAAATTCCTAGATAACTCCATTAAAAAGGCTGTCCCAGAAGCATTATCTAATGCACCACCATAACAATTATTTAAATAATCTTTTCCAACATGATCGAAATGAGCAGTAATAACAAGTGGTGGCAAATTTTTAGAAGTACCTTTTATTACTCCAATTACATTAGAAGTTGCTTTTTCATGTTTAGAATAAGGCAGAGTAATTTTTATTAAGTTATTAATTCTTAAAGAGTCTAATATATTATTATATAGCTCAGTAGTTATAGCAATTGAAAATTGATAATCAGATTTATCATTAAAGGAACTTCTAAAAGAAAAGTTGTTGTATGAAGGTGTATAAAATAAATATATTTTTCCATTATGCTTTATGGTTAAAGAAGTAGGGAAAATATTAAGAATATCTTCTTTATTAAAAGTAACTGAACTTTCATTAAAATTGAGCAAGTCTTCTTTATAATCAACACCATATTTGTAATCATACAAGATTTTATCATTATTCAATATTTTAAATGATGGCTTATTTCCATTTTCAAAGGGTGTATTAACATAAAAAATTTCTTTATAATTCTCAGTTAATGGAATTAAATCAATATCTTTAAACCAATTTTCTATAAAATCAGCAGTTTTTTCATTTCCCTTTGAACCTGTTAATCTACCTTCATATTCATCAGATGAAATTATTTTAATATTATTTTTAACGTTTGAAGAGTTAAAGTGATAATATGTAGTTTGAAGAAATATTGAAAAAACTAGAGCTATGAATACTAATAATAAACTACTGTAATAAATAATCTTTTTCATTGTTAACCTCTCTTAAATTATTTCTCATAATAGAGTTTATTAATAATTAATTAACAATATGAACTATATTTTTATATAAATATAAATGTAAAATAAAAAAATGCCCTGTGTAAATAATTACACAAAAAGAAATAATTGCAAAATAAAATTAAATAAGTTAAAATATGGTGTACATAATTTATAAAACGGAGGCATTATTTATGGAGAATATTTCAAACAATCAAGTTCCACGAGAAGTGAAAAAGTGGAATTGGGGAGCATTTATGCTAAATATATTTTGGGGAATAGGTAATAATAGTTATCTTCCTCTTTTATGTTTAATTCCTTTACTTAATATAGTATGGATATTTGTATGTGGAGCAAAAGGAAACGAATGGGCATGGAAAAAAGGAAATTATTCAAGTGTTGAAGAATTTTTATTAGTTCAAAAAACTTGGAATAGAGCTGGACTAGCATACTTTGTATTTACGTTCGTAATAATATTATTATACATATTTGTTTTTAGTGCATTAATAGCTGGATTAGCATCTACAATGTAGTACTAAAAAGAATATAAAAAATATAAGCTATTCGTATTTTTATACGAATAGCTTATATTTTTTATTTATACTTTTTTATAAAACATGTCAATAATGCAATAAATAGATGTAAAAGCTAAGCAACTATAAATATACATATTTAATCCAGATTCCAATATAGAAATTATTCCACCAATAATTAAATTTAATATTATGACTATATTAATAAATTTAAAAAGTTTGGAATTAGTAGTTAAGATTACATTTATAGCTGAAAATATAGTTAATATAAGAGTTAAAAAATAAAATATGTTTCTTAATTCTTCAGAGTAATCTATAACTTTTAACTTATTTAAAGATAGTACTAATATAAAAAATAATAATAAAAATGAAGTAACTTTATTAACAACTTTAATCATCTGCAGCACCTCTTATTACAAATATTTCCAATTATAATTATACAGTTAGCTTTACATAAGAGCAATAAAAATATAGGTTATATTACATTTAATGTAAAATGATAAAGCTAATTATTTAAAAGTTATGTTAACTTTTAAAATTAACATAGTGTTTAATTTTATATTTTGGTTGATATATACATATAATATTGCTATTAATGTAAATAAGTTTATAATATTAGTAGTCACTTAGATATTTTATAAAGTTTATTTGTTTAGAAGTATGTTAATATTTTAATATAAACAGTTAATTATAAAACAGAGTGGATAATTTAATATAGTCATTAGGAGGAAAGCATGAAATCTATAGAAGAAAGATTAGCAGCAGAATTGAATTTAGGATTAACTCAAATTAACAATGTAGTAAGTCTTTTAGATGATGGAAATACAGTTCCGTTTATATCAAGATATAGAAAAGAAGCAACAGGGGGTCTTTCTGATGAAGTGTTAAGAAAGTTATCAGAAAGACTTACTTATTTAAGAAATCTAGATGAAAGAAAAGATGACATTAAGAGATTAATTAATGAGCAAGGAAAATTAAATACTGAAATAGAAAATGCATTAGAAAAAGCAACAACATTAACAGAAGTTGAAGATATATATAGACCATATAAACCTAAAAAGAAGACTAAAGCCACAATAGCAGTAGCAAAAGGATTAAAACCACTAGCAGAATTAATACAAAGCGGAGCTTTTAGGGGTAATTTAAATGAAGAAGCATCTAAATACATTAATGAAGAAAAAGATGTATTAAAGGCAGAAGAAGCTGTTCAAGGTGCGTTAGATATAATTGCAGAAAATATATCTGATGAAGCTAAATTTAGAAAACATATAAGAGAATTAATTATAAAAGAAGGTTTTATAGAGTCAAAAGGTGATTCAAAAGATACTACTCCTTATGAAATGTATTATGATTATAAGGAAGAAGTTAAAAATATACCTCCACATAGAATATTAGCTATTAATAGAGGTGAAAAAGAAAAAGTATTAAGTGTAAAGATTACAGTTAATGAAGATAAGATAATAAGATATTTAGAAAATAATATTTTGACTGGAAATGAAATTTTAGATGAAAAATTAAAGCTTTCTATAAAGGATTCTTTAAAAAGATTAATATATCCATCAATAGAAAGAGAAATAAGAAATGAATTAACTAATATTGGTGAAGAAGGTGCTATAAATATATTTAAAGAAAATTTAAAAGCATTATTATTACAAGCACCTATAAAAGGTAAAGTTGTAATGGGATTTGATCCTGGATTTAGAACAGGGTGTAAAATTGCAATATTAGATGAAACAGGTAAGTTTTTAGAAAATACAGCAGTATATCCTACACTACCTAAGAAAGATATTGCTGGAACTAAAAAAGTATTAAAAGAATTAATTTATAAGCATGATGTGGATGTTATATCTCTTGGAAATGGTACAGCTTCAAGAGAATCAGAAGAAGTGATAGCTGAAATGATAAAAGAAATAAAAGATGAAAAAGGAAAAGAAGTATCATATGTAATTGTATCTGAAGCAGGTGCATCAGTTTATTCAGCGTCAGAGCTTGCAACTAAGGAATACCCCAATTTAGATGTTACTGTAAGAGGAGCTATATCTATAGGTAGAAGACTTCAAGATCCACTTGCAGAACTAGTAAAGATTGATCCAAAGGCTATAGGTGTAGGTCAATATCAACATGATGTTACTCCTAAAAAATTAGAACAGTCATTAGCTGGTGTGGTTGAAGATTCTGTTAATACTGTTGGTGTAGATTTAAATATAGCAACACCATCATTATTAACATATATATCAGGAATAAATTCTACTATTGCACAAAACATTGTAGCCTATAGAGAAGAACTAGGACAATTTAAATCAAGAAAAGAATTACTAAAAGTAAAAAGGTTAGGCCAAAAGGCATATGAACAATGTGCAGGATTTTTAAGAGTTTCTGAAAGTAAGGAATACCTTGATAATACTTCTGTACATCCAGAGTCATATAATGTTGCAAAGAAGTTAATTGAAACTTTAGGATATAATAAAGATGATTTAAAAAATAATAATTTAGATGATATAGATAAGAGAGCAGAACTAAATGGAATAAGTAAATTAAGTAAGGATTTAGATATTGGAGAACTTACATTAAAAGATATAATAAAAGAATTAAAGAAGCCTGGTAGAGATCCTAGAGATGAAATGCCAACGCCTATATTAAAAACTGGAATAATAGAGCTTAAAGATTTAAAGCCAGGAATGGTTTTAAATGGAACAGTAAGGAATGTATCTGATTTTGGAGCTTTTGTTGATATTGGAGTTCATCAAGATGGTTTAGTTCATAAAAGTCAAATGGCAAATAGATTTGTAAAACATCCATTAGATATAGTAAAGGTTGGAGACATAGTAAAGGTTAATATATTAGAAGTTGATCAAAAAAGAAAAAGAATTTCTTTAAGCATGAAAGATGTAGATGAAAAATTAGATGCTTAAAAATAAAGAATTAAACTATTTTAAAATAGTATTAATATTATAAAAAGTTTATAATATATAAGCTAAGAATATAAAAAGACTGTTTCAAAATAATTCTAGAGAATATTATTTAAGAAACAGTCTTTTGTAATTAATTATTTGTTTAAATACAGGCTATGTTTTAACAGGATGTTGATATATGCATAAGCAAAGTGTACTGAGTAATTGAACTTAGGAATACTAATTAAGAATTCTCAAAGTCCAATTATAATGCCACGTTGCTTATACCAACACATATTTTTAAAACATAGCAAAAATACAATATAACTTAAATTGGGGGATTTACATATGGATAAGGAAAAAATTTATACTAACAGAAAAAATATAGTTATATTAGCAATTATATGCTGCATTTTATGGGGAAGTGCATATCCTGCTATAAAAGTTGGTTACGAATTATTTAATATAGGAACAAATCATATATGTTCAAAACTGATATTTGCAGGATATAGATTTGCTATTGCGGGGATTTTAGTATTAGTCTTGGAGTTAATTAATAGAAAAAATATCTTTAATTATTCATTAAAAGAATTTGGAGAGATTACATTATTAGGTTCTACTCAAACAGCGCTCCAATACTTATTTTTTTATGTTGGATTATCTTATACAACAGGAGTAAGAGGATCTATAATAAATGGAACAGGAACATTTGCAAGTATAATATTAGCTCATATAATATACAAAAACGATAAATTAAATTTTAATAAAGTATTAGGATGTATTATAGGATTTATTGGTGTAATCATTGTTAATTTAAATGGTAAAGCAATTACGGGACAAGCTTTTTCTATTAAGGGAGAAGGTTCTTTGATGATAGCAGCAATAATTTTTGCGGCATCGGCAATATATGGTAAAAAAGTTACTCAAAATAAAGATGCATCAACAGTTACAGGTTATCAATTATTTATAGGTGGAACTATATTGGTGATATTGGGATTTGTATTTGGAGGATCTTTAAAAGGATTTACTTTAAAATCAACTGTACTTTTAATATATATGGCTCTATTATCATCAATAGCATTTGCTATTTGGAGTCAACTATTGAAATTTAATAAGGTTGGAGTCATATCAGTCTTTAACTTTTTAGTACCGATATTTGGAACATTACTATCAGCTATATTTCTTAAGGAGAATATATTTGATATTAAAATTTTAATATCCTTGATACTAGTTTGTTCAGGTATTTTTTTAGTTTATAACGAAAAAGGGTTACATTTAAATCTTAAATTAACAAAGAAGGAAACTAATAAAGAATAGAAGTGACTAAAAGTTAATTTAAATATTAATGTACTAATTTTAAGATATAAGAAGTTATTAATTGTTAAATTTTACTTCTTATATTTTTTTATTCCATAAATTCTTGTTTTTATAAAGTATAATGGTAAATATCCTGAAAAAAATAACGAAAATATTAGTAAAGGAGGTAGTTATGGAGATGATTTTTGAATACGAAGGAAAAGGGAATTTAGAAGTTAATAGTGTATCTGTTATAGGAAGTTTTAATAATTTTGATTATACTAATGGAAATATGGTAAGAGAAGGAAGCAAATGGGTTTTAAAATGTGATCTTTTAGAGGGAGAACATTATTATAAATTTCTTATCAATAATGAACTTAAACTTAATGATCCATCAGCAAATGTATATTTACCAGATGATAATGAAGAACTTTGGTCTGTAGTTATAATAAATGATAAGAATCAAAGAATGTATAACAATAATCAATATACTGTTCATGTTGATTCATATAATGTAACTTGTAATATCAATGAGGAACAAAAATCTGTAAATAGAAAGAATTTTAATGTATTGTTAGATAAAAAAGTTGTTACAAGACTAGGTTTTACTAATGTAACAGGATTGCATAGTATTACAACAGCATGGTTTACCCCTAAAGGAGAACTATTTCAAGTAGTAGAAAATAATTTATTTGCTACGAAAGAAAATGAAAAAGATCCAATATTAATGTGGTTTTGGATGGATTTAAATAATACTCATAGAAGTAACTGTGGGGTTTGGACAATTAAATTGTTTATTGATGGGGAATTTGTTTTAGAAGATCAAATTAAATTGTTAGAAAACACTTCTTATACAGCTCAAGGAAAAATGAATTACTAAATAGTGAAAGTGAAGTGAGTAAGCATGATAAAAGCTATCAATGTTAATACAAATCTTAATGAAAACATAAATAATATAAATCAAAAAAATAGTAAAGTTCAAAGTAAAAAAACTGTATCTAGTAATGAAAATAGCATGAATATTGATGAATATAAAGCATCAATTTTAAAAAATGCTTCTACAGAAAATGAAGTTTCTAAAGTAAAAAATACAACTAAAAGTTCATTAGGAAACTTTTTTGAAGGATTAACATCTACTGCAAATGCTGTGAAAAATGCAGTTACATCAATTGCTAATAATGTTAATAAGACAATTATATCTGTAAGTGAAAGTGTTAAAAATACTGTAACTTCAGTTTCTAAAAGTGTAATAGATGCTTCAAATGCAATAAATAAAACTATAATAGATGTTTCTGAATCAGTAACAAACACTATAAATAAGACATCAGCACAAATAGCTAGTACGGTAAAACAAGTAACAACTACAGCATCGCAATTAAAAGAAGCTATATTAAATGTGAAAAATGCTGTTACTGATATGATTAGTGTTGGAAGCAAAACATTAGTATCTGTTGGAGCTGATGTTATGGAAGTAGCAGGCAAGATTGGAAGTACTGTAGTAGGAGTTAAAATGGCAACAAGTAATCCTAATGACAATATAATAAAAAAGGCTGTTGCAACATTTAATATTGTAAAAAATGGAGTGGATTCAATAAAAGAGCCTATTAATAGAATTCAAAATACTCTAGTAAAAGGGTATGAAGATATGTCTAAGAGTTATGGTGAGGTAGTAAAGAATTTTAATAACTTAAAAGACTCAATGGATATTGCAAAAGATATTCCTAATACAATAATTTCTACAGGTAAAGATGTTATATCAAGTGTAAAGGTTGTAGCAAACGATGTTAAAGAAGGCAGTATTAATGTAGTTAACACATTAAAGAACACTACTAATGACGTTAAAAACACTGTTTACAATGAAATTGAAGAAGTAAGTAATGCTGTTAAAGAAAATTATGAAAGTTGTAAAAATGATGTTAAAGAATCAATAGATACAATAAAAAATAATAACAGTATGTTTTCTCCACAATTAGCATAATTAATATTAAGCCACTAAAGTACAATAAAAGTACTTTAGTGGCTATTTTATGTTATACTATATGTTTTAAGCATAGTGTTGATATATGCATAAGCAAAGTCGACTGAGTAATTGAATTTAGGAACACTAAAAATGAGTATAGTCCCATTTTAGCTTACTCCTAATATAAAATTGAGACAAGCAGTAAGTGTGAATATTAAAAGGAAACTCGACTTCGCTGAGTAAGTTCGAAAATATAAATATAAAATTTAGATTCTCACTTAACTATTATCAAAGTCCAATTACAATGCTACTTTGCCTATTGCATATATCAACACATATTTAAAGTATATGCATATTATAAAAAATTAAAAAAAGTAAATAATAAATAATATGTATACTGTTTAAAAATGTGTTGTAAAAGTTATTCCAAGAATATATAATGAAGATATAGTAAAAAATAATTTAATACTTATCTTCAGGGCAGGGTGTGAATCCCTACTGGCGGTAAAGCCCGCGAGCTAAATTTATAGCAGATTCGGTGTAACTCCGAAGCCAACAGTATAGTCTGGATGAAAGAAGGTAACCTATTAGGAATTAAGATAGTTTTATTCTTAATAATTTGGTATATGCCCTGATGTATTTATGCATCAGTTTTTTTGTTTTTTAGGTAGTTATAAAATTTAATTTAGCATAAAATTTATATAAAGATATGTTTTAAGAAAACATAAAATCTAAAGAATGAAAATATTAAATTTAAGGACAGCTTAATTTGTAATTTAATCTTACAAAGAGTAGTAAAACGTTATCTTAAAACCTAATAAGCTACACCAGGGAGATAATCTTTTGGGAGGCGTAAAAATGAACAAAAACACAAACAAAACAATTAAAATTTCATTATTATCAGCATTAGCACTTATACTTATGTATATTGAAATTCCTTATCCAATATTTCCATGGCTTAAAATTGATTTTAGTGATGTACCAGCATTACTAGGAGCGTTTGGATTTGGACCATTAGCAGGTGTGGTAATAGAATTAATTAAAAATATATTAATACTTTTAATTAAAGGAAGTCAAAGTGGATTTGTTGGAGAACTTGCTAACTTTTTAATTGGAGTATCTTTGGTATTACCAGCAGGAATTATTTATAAGAGAAATAAATCTAAAAAATCAGCTATTTTAGGTATGGTTTTAGGTGGAATTTGTATTGAAATTGTAGGAATTATATCAAATGTATACTTGCTTTTACCGGCATACGGTATGCAAATGAGTAGTGCAGAATTATTAAAGTATGTCACTGTAGGTCTACTACCTTTTAATGGTATTAAAGCTGTAATAGTATCAACATTAACATATATTTTATATAAAAAGATATCTGTATCTATATTTAAGGCAGAACCTAACTTTGGAAGTCCAGAAAAAAATTCAAAGACTATAACTGAATAATTAAAAATATAAAAAATAATTCGTAGGCCAAATTAGCTTACGAATTATTTTTTTCATCTATACGCCACATAATCATTGCATCTTCTTTATTATCTTGATAATAATTTTTTCGAATTCCTTTTTCAACAAAGCCATATTTTTTATATAATTCTTGAGCTGGAATATTACTAACTCTTACTTCTAAAGTATAAGAAGCACATCCAGCTTTTTTATTAAGTTCAATTAATGAATCTAATAAAGCTGAAGCAACATTTTTTCTTCTAAAATCAGGGCATACAGCTATATTGGTAATATGAGCTTCATCTATTATTAACCAAGCACCTACAAAACCTATAATTTTATCATCGTATTTGGCAATTATATAATTAGCAAGTGGATTTGCTAATTCTTGAATATAAGATTCTTTACTCCATGGGGTAGGAAAACTTAATGAACTAATTTCTAAAACTGCATCAATATCAGCTTCAGTCATTAAACTAGTTGTTAGTTTCACTTTTTAATTTCATCCTTTTTTCATACTCTCTCTCAGCTTGAGGCTTTTTTAAATAAAATGGAGCAGAGTTAGAATCATCATATTCACCATTTTTTAGTTTTAGCATTCCTAATTCACCTAAAGAAGAGGCTCTGACTAAATTAAGATGATTTGGTGGGAAGAAGCAATTATTACAATTTTGTAATATATATTCCTTGGTATTATTAAGTCCATCACCAATGAACATAACATTTTCACCTTTTTCATTAAGCATGTCAACTAGCTCATTTATATCAAGAGCAGAGTAATCCATTATTTGTTCTAATTTTCCATTACAAGATTTATACAAAGCAGTATAAACATTGTTTCTTAATGCATCCATTACGGGACATATTATACCATTGAATGGAGCAATACTATATGCAAGTGCATCAAGACTAGAAATACTTACATAAGGTTTGTTTGAGCCGAAACTTAGTCCCTTAATTGTAGCCATCCCTATTCTTAAACCTGTAAAAGATCCTGGGCCTTTAGATACAACAAATCCATCAACTGAATCTATATCTAAATTACAACTATCTAATAAATTTTCAACTAAAGTCATTAATATTGTAGAATGCTCTTTTTTATTATTTAAAGTTACTTCTCCAAGTAATGTATCATCTTCAAGTAAAGCAGCAGTAGCAACTTTAGAAGAGGAATCTATACTCAATACGATCATATTTTCAACTCCTTTATGTAATCATATCTTTTTCCATAAGGTGTTAATGTTATTTTTCTATAATTGTCACCTTTTTCTAAATTCTTTTCTATATTTATATGAAGAAATTCATCAGGAAGAATATCTTCAATATAATTTGCCCATTCTATTATAGATACGCTATCTGAAAAAATATAATCATCAAAACCGATAGCATAAATTTCATCTGGGTCATTTACTCTATATACATCGAAGTGATTTAATTTTAATCTTCCTTCATCATATTCATTTACAATTGTGAAGGTAGGGCTTGTAATATCATCTTTTATATCTAAACCAAGAGCAATACCTTTTGTTATATGAGTTTTACCAGTACCTAAATCTCCTGTTAGACAAATTATATCTCCTGAATTAAGTAATTTTCCGATTTCTATACCTAAACTAGTAGTTTCATTTATGCTACAAACATTAAATTCCATAGAAAGAACTCCTTTCACTAGCATTTAAATTGCTTTTATATTAAAAATTATTGCCATCTTTTTATTTTATCTAATTTTAATTATAAAATCAAAGCTTATAATTTTAATTATAAAGGTTAAGGTATGAAAATATTACATTTTGAATTATAATGTTAAGGTAAATTAATGAATATAAGTAAAAGAATATACAAAAATACACATATAAAATTAAATATAAATAAATTTTATTATAAAAATATATACATTTAATATAGTTAGTTGATATAATGTTACTAGAGTTTTATTTGGAAATAATTTATATATATATTTTCGGAGGAGATCAATTTGAAAAAGATTACCTTTATTATGATTATAATAACTCTTACATTTTCTATAGGTATGGGAGTATTTGCGAATCCATTATTAGCGAATACTGAAAATAATCAAAAAGAAGATCGAGAGAAATATTTAAATATAATGACTATTAATAAACCACAATATAAAATGGTAAGAAAAATTGTTAAAGATAAACACAATGTTCAATACATGATGACAGAGGAAATGGATATTAATGAATTTAAGTACAATAAAGAGATTATAGAAAACGTATCTAATATGGATCTTTTTATTTATTCTGGAACTAGTTTTGAACCTTGGGCAAATAGTTTTATAAATGAACTTAAAAAGGGTAGTATGGGAATAATTAATTTATCAAGAGGTATGAGACTTTTAAATTATGATGGAAATGAAGGATCAAAAGAAAATCCTTATTACTTTGAAGGAATAGATTCATATAAAATAGCTTTATATAATGTAAAAGCTGCTATTCAAGATAGAGACCCTAAAAATAGAGATTATTATGAAGAAAACTATAATAATGCTATAAAAGAATTAAATAATCAAATAGAACCCTATAATGAAAAAATAAAAGGATTAAAAGATTATACCTTCTTAGCTTTAAATGATAATTTTGATTATTTAACTAAAGATTTAGGATTACATGTGGTAAAACTAAATAATTATGAAATATCAGAGTTTGTAAAAGTTAATAATTTAGATGAAAAGAAGCTTATTGTATTAAAAGATGGTACTGAGCAAACAAATATGGATTTATCTAAATATAAAGTAGCGAATCTTTGGAAATATTACGGAGATATGTCTTTTGATGAGCTAATATTATACAACATAAAAGTATTAACAGATTTATTGTAGAAAATAGTTGATTTTTTAGTAATCATGTTATATAATAAATACTGTTGTGAAGGGGTATGGCTCAACGGTAGAGTAGTGGTCTCCAAAACCATTGGTTCTGGGTTCAAATCCTAGTGCCCCTGCCAGAAAAGGTCGTAGCACGTTGTGTTGCGGCTTTTATTTTTTTTGTCTAAAGATAAATGCTGTAAAGTTAGTGATAGAGCCGTTTCACAAGGTGGATAATATTAACATGTACTAACTAATACTTATTTGTGAGGGGCAATAAGGGGCAAAAAAAGGGGCAAAGTTATACGAGCTAGATTTAAAATGTGCTGGAAATTTTAAATTTTTAAAAGATTTTATAGAATTTATTAAAAGAAATTTAGATATGAATAATTATAAATATATATTAAGGTTTATAAAAGCTATATAAATTCTTAGTAATATCAAGGATAAAGATATTACTAAGAATTTTTTTATTATAAGAATTATAAATGGAATCAATAATTTGTTATAGAAATATAAGATTATAATAAAATGATTTTATATATAATAAGGAGTATCAAAATGAAAGACTACTTACAGTATACATATAAGCTTAAAACTCATTTAAAACTTATTTGTGATTCTAATGAAGAATATACAAATTTATATGCAACTTGGAATTTAAATAAAAAAACATATAAGAGTGTTTTGAAAACTGTAGTAATGAATTATCCTCACTATAGTTTACATGATGATAGTCATTCTGAAAGTATAATAACAAATATTGAAATGTTACTTGGAGAAGACAGAATAAAAAAATCCTTGATTGTAAACTTAGTTCGAGTTAAATATAAGATTCTTTAGAGAATAAAACAACCTAAATATAACTTTGCCAAGCCACTCATACTTCGTTTATGGCATCCTTATATTTAATTGTTATATTCCTTTGTATTATCTTTAAACATGTAAGGTATAAGAGCTGTGCTAAAGGAGAAGGGACTAGTTTTTTTATAACTTTTATCAAATATTAATTTATACTCCAGTAATTAACATAAGATATTTTTAGTTATATTATATAGAAAGTGAATAATTAATTGTTGTTTTAATAGTTTTCTTTGGGTAAAATTGTGCTTCTATTTTTTATCAGACAATAAGCATTAGATTGCTTTGTAGAAATTTTATGTAAGTTGAAAAATATAATCCTTCTTGTAATAATTTATGATTTTAATTATTTACAAGAAGGAATTTTTTATATATAAAATTTTTTATTCTAGCCTATAATATATTTCAATATTATTTATTTTTACAAAACCTATCGATCAAGTAGCTTAATAAACTACCAAAAATTAAAATTAGTACTACAATCCAAATTGCACCTACCAAATTAGACTTTATTACAAAAATAATTGATGGAATAAATACAAGACTAGAGACAATAATACCTTTCAAAATTGAATTAATTTTGAAGTTTGTTGTTGAAATAAAAAGACCAACTATAACCTAAGTTAAAAAAGTTGATATATTAGCTTCCTAACTTATTTTCTGTAAAATCATACAATAATCGGAAATATCTATTATTGAAGTCAATTATTAAATCTTTCTCTACATTACCTGTAAAATATTACATGTAGGCCTTTATTACTAAAATCTATATAACAATTCAAATAATATGATAAAATAAGACATAAATATATGCATATGAATAAGGGTGAGGGAGTAGTAAAAATTGATAAAAGATAATTTAAATTTAAACAAGGTTATAGATTTAGAAAAATGGGTCAATTTACAAGAATCTCTTGCAGTAGTTACAAAGGTAGCAATAATAATTGTTGACTATAAGGGTAATCCAATTACTAAGCATAGTGGATGTCATAGATTTTGTAAAGCAGTAAGAGCTAATCCAGAGCTTGTGAAGTATTGTCAAAAGTGCGATTCAAGAGGTGGGCTTGAGGCAGTTCGTTTAAATGAACCATACATATATTTATGTCATTATAATATAGTAGATATAGCTATTCCAATAATAATTGATGGTAAATATATTGGAGCAGTTATGGCAGGGCAAGTAAAATTGTCAGATACTAATGCTTCAGATATACTAGAGCAAATAGTAGGTACATCTAATAACTTCATAGTTAAAAAAGCTTTAGAGGATTTTAAAAATTATTATGATGAATTGCCTATTTTATCTTATGGAGAAGTAAAGGAAATTGCAAATATGTTATTTTCTTTGTGTAACTATCTAATAGAAGAGGCACTAGATAAAAACTTGATTTCAGAGATGTATCGAAACACCATAAAAAATCAATCTGAAATAGATTCAAATATCTTAACAGGTTACACAATAAAAAGTATTGAACATGCAAAAAAGGAAATGTCTAATGCTATAATAAATGCCTACACTGGAGAAAAGCCTTCTAGTAATGGGGAAATGATTACAGTAAGCAACACTCTAAAACCAGGAATAGAGTATCTTTATAAACATAAAAGTGAAAACGTTACGGCAGAGAAAATGTCTAAGATTTGTCATATTAGTTCAAGCTATTTTAGTAGGCTTTTTATAAAGGAAACTGGAGAAAAATTTTCAACCTACGTATCCAAGCTAAAGATTGAATGGGCAAAGAGCATATTAGAAGAAACAGATATGAATATTAATGAAATTAGTGATGAACTTGGATTTAGTGAATCAGGATACTTTATAAAAATATTTAAACGATATGAAGGGATAACACCACTTCTTTATAGGAAGTATTGTAAGAAAAAATAAGTATTAAAAAGTTGTTTAAGGATGTCATATCATTTTTAAACAGCTTTTTTATCTACTTAGAATATTTGTTGAATATTCGGGAAATAATAAAATTACAACAAAACGATTTCACAACAAAAAATTACGGTCTGAAATTGCAATTTTTTGTCGTTTTAATCTAATGTATTTCTTTGTAATCGATATTATAATAAAGACAAGTTAAAAACAAAACGATTTTTTTTTACATAAGGAGGAAAGATTATTATGAGAAAAGCATTTATTTGTCCAACTAAATATGTACAGGGTGAGGATGAATTATTAAATTTAGGTTATTTTGTTAAAAGTTTTGGAAAATCAGCTCTATTAATAGCACATAAAGATGATGTTGCACGTGTTAAAGATAAATTAGATAAAACTTGTGAAAAATTTGGAATTACTTTTGTTGAGAGTGGATTCACAGGAGAATGTTCTAGAGAAGAAGTAGCTAGATTACAAAAAATTGCTGCAGAAAATAAGTGTGATTGTACAGTAGGTCTTGGTGGAGGTAAAGCAATTGATACTGCTAAGTGTGTTGCAGAAGGAGAAGCAGTAATTATAGTTCCAACTATAGCTGCTACAGATGCACCGACAAGCCATTCAGCTGTACTTTATACACCAGAAGGAGCATTTGATGATTATGCTTACTTTAAGCAAAGTCCAAGCGTAGTTTTAATAGATACTACAGTAATTGCAAAAGCACCAACTCGTTTTTTAGTTTCAGGAATGGGAGATGCATTATCAACATACTTCGAAGCAAGAGCAACTTCAAATTCATATTCCAACGTAAATGCAGGGTTACCTTGTGGATATAGAGAAGGATTATGCGGTGAAGCTAAGGGAACTAATACAGCATTAGCACTTGCAAAGCTATGTTATGAAACTCTTATTAATGATGGAGCAAAGGCAAAAGTAGCCTCAGACTGTAACTTAGTTACACAATCATTAGAAAATGTTATAGAAGCAAATATCCTTTTATCAGGTATTGGTTTTGAAAGTGGTGGATTAGCTGGAGCTCATGCAATTCACGATGGATTAACTATATTAGAAGGAACTCATAAATATTTCCATGGTGAAAAAGTTGCATTTGGTACTATTGCACAACTAGTATTAGAAAATGCACCTAAAGAAGAATTAAATCAAGTATTAGATTTCTGTTTAGAAGTTGGATTGCCAGTTTGTTTATCAGATATTGGTGTAGACACTATTACAGAAGATGAACTTATGGAAGTTGCTAAAAAGGCATGTATTGAAGAAGAATCAGTTCATTCTATGCCATTCCCAATAACTGTTGAAGCAGTAGCAGCAGCAATTATTGCAGCAGATAAGATAGGGAAAGATTACAAGGCAAATAGAGGAGTATAACTAATGAAAAAAATAATAAATAGACCAGAAACTGTAGTAATGGAGATGTGCAATGGTATAGCCATGGCACATCCAGAATTAGAATTCGTAAGAAAATATAAAGTTATGAAAAAGAAAAATATCAATCCTAATAAAGTCAGCTTAATAAGTGGTGGTGGAAGTGGACACGAACCAGCTCATGCAGGATTTATAGGAAAAGGTATGTTAGATGCAGCTGTATGTGGAGATGTATTTGCATCACCATCTCAAATTCAAGTTTATAAAGCCATAAAAGCAACTGCTAGTAAAAAAGGAACATTATTAATTATAAAAAATTATAGTGGAGATATGATGAACTTTAAGAATGCGGCTTATCTAGCAAGTGAAGACGGAATTAAAGTTGATTATGTTAAGGTAGATGATGATATTGCTGTTAAAGACAGTTTATATACTATAGGACGTCGTGGAGTTGCTGGAACTGTATTAGTACACAAGATGGCAGGTGCTGCAGCAGAGTTAGGATTGTCATTAGAAGAAGTTAAAGAAATAGCTGAAAAGGCCAATTCAAATGTTAGAAGTTTAGGATTTGCATTTTCATCATGTACTGTACCAGCTAAGGGAACTCCAACTTTTCAAATAGCAGAGGATGAAATGGAATTTGGAGTTGGAATTCATGGTGAACCTGGGATTAAAAGAGAAAAAATAGCTACAGCTGATGAATTAGCTGAAAGAATTGTAGATTCTATTTTAAAGGATATGAAAATTGATGGTACAAATAATGAAGAGGTTGCACTTTTGATAAATGGGTTTGGAGGAACTCCACTACAAGAACTATACTTATTCAATAACTCTGTTACTGCAGAGTTAGCAAAGAGAAATATTAAGATATGTAGAACTTTTGTAGGGAATTATATGACAAGTATAGATATGGAAGGTGCTTCTGTATCAATAATGAAGTTGGATGCACAACTTAAGGAGCTATTATCAGAAGAAAGTGATACTCCAGCATTTAAGGTTTTAGGACCAGTAGAAGAGGTTGAATATATAGGATTAGAAGTTTTTGATGACATAGAAAAGGAAGTATCATTTGATGTAGAAACTTGTGAAAGCTTTTCAGGTATTAATAATGAAAAAGTAAGCTTAGATAATATGATTTACATTGTTGATAAGATGAGCCAAGTTATTATTGAAAATGAAGTACCATTCTGTGAATTAGACTCTCATGCTGGAGATGGTGACTTTGGTATGAGTATAGCTAAAGGATTTAAGCAGTTAAAGAGAGAATGGAAAGAGATTCTTTTAGAAGAACATATGAGCATTGGTGAATTCTTAAATGCATGTTCATTAGTAATAATGGAATACTGCGGGGGAGCGTCAGGTCCAATATGGGGATCGGCTTTTAGAACAGCAGGAAAGCAAGTAGGGACGAAGACTAAATTAACAGTTTCAGAATTTGCAGAAATGATGCAAGCAGCAGTTAGAGGAATTCAAGCTACAGGAGAACGTTCTTTTGGTAGAGGAGCTGTAGTTGGAGATAAGACCTTAATAGATGCATTAGTGCCATGTGCCGATGCTTGGACAGATTGTGCAAAAGCAAATAATAATTTTAAAGAAGCTTTTGAAAAAGGAGCTAAAGCAGCTGTTGAGGGTGCTAAGAAAACTGAAGAAATCGTAGCACGTATGGGGAGAGCAGGAACAGTTGGGGATAGAAGCTTAGGGCATCCAGATGCAGGAGCATATGGATTAGGTGTAATATTCACAGAAATTTCAAAGGCAATAAAGTAATAATCTAGGGGTAGGTAGGTTACTATCTACCTTTATTATTTCTATAATTGCATATATTTTTGTACATTTGCAACGTTAAGATTTGCCTCTAATATTGAAACCCTTGACAAATTTGTCGAGGGTTTTCTACTTATGAAAAACATAATGAAAATTTGAAATAGAAGATAATCTAATTAAAGTTTGTATTTGATGTAATCATAATTAAATAGGGTCTTCTTAATAACATTAAACTGCTGATAAAGACTAAATTCTAATATCATAAAAGTTCAATTAAGTGAAAGGATTCTTAAAGTAGATGATGCTGTTAGAAGGCTAATTAAATCAGAAAGTGCAATAAATTTTAATATTGTAGCTAAAGAATCTGGGGTTACAAAAGCGTATCTATATAAAAACGAAGAAATTAAAGAACATTTTAGTTGTGTTGCGGCTTTTATTTTTTTATACAAAAATAAAAGCTGTAAAATTAGTGATAGAGCCGTTTTACAAGATGGGTAATATTAACATAAATAATTATACTATTGAGTCAACAGTGTTGTTAGAGCTATTGATTTTTATTTTAGAAAATTCACAATATAATAAATAAAGAAATCAAATACTTTACAACAGAACTAATGTTCGTATAAGATTATAGTAAAGTAAGAATATATTTAGGGAGTTGTAGATATTTTGGGTAGAAGTGATAAATTGATTTTTCATATAGATGTTAATTCTGCATATCTTTCTTGGACAGCACTTAAACTTTTAAATGAAGGTAGTAATATAGACATAAGAAAAATACCATCAGCAATAGGTGGAGATGAGGAAAAACGTCATGGTGTTGTTTTAGCAGCATCAATATCAGCTAAGAACTTAGGAGTAAAGACAGGCGAGAGTTTATATGAAGCTAAAAAGAAATGTCCTAATTTAGTTATATATCCACCAAATCACAATTGGTATTTTAAACTTAGCAATGAAATGATAAAAATATTAAAGGAGTATTCTCCTAAGATAGAGAGATATAGTATTGATGAATGCTTTATGGATTGTACTCATTATAAAGATAATTATAATATGATGGCTGTAAATATCAAAAACAGGATAAGTACGGAGCTTGGGTTTAATTGTAATATAGGAATATCAACAAATAAATTATTAGCTAAAATGGCAAGTGACTTTAAACCTAAGAATTCAGTACACACTTTATTTAAAAATGAAATTAAACAAAAGATGTGGCCACTTCCAGTTGAAGAATTATTTATGGTTGGTAAATCAACTAAATTGAAATTGGCTAAATTAAATATTAAAACAATAAGAGAGCTAGCTAATTTAGATGTTAATTTTTTAATTGAAAAAATGCATTCACATGGAAAACTTATATATGAATATGCTAATGGAATAGATAATTCTGAGTTAGTTGAATCAGAATCTTTAAAAATAAAAGGAATAGGAAATTCTACAACTCTTTCTAAGGATATTGATAATATTGAAGAAGCTTTAAAAATCCTACTTTCTCTTACAGAAAATGTTTCAAGAAGGCTTAGAGAAAGTAAAAATTTATGCTCTATTGTTACTGTAAGCATAAAAACTAATAATTTTATACAATATTCTCATCAAAAGATTTTAAGCAACTACACAGATAATACTATGGAAATTTTTAAAGGAATAAAAAAAGCTTTTTATGAATGTTATAGAGGAGAAAAAATACGTTTATTAGGAGTTAGACTTACTAAATTGTGCGATAATAAATATTATCAACCTAGTCTTTTTGATTTTAAAAATAATGAAAAACAGAAGAATTTAGATAATGCAATGGATACGATAAGGAAAAAATATGGCAAGGGGTCTATAGTAAGATCTGAACTATTAAATTTAAATGATAATATAAGTAAATTTTGATTAATTTTTAATCAACAGCTTTAATAAAACTGTTGATTTTTAGTTGGGTTCTCTTCCTTGCTTTTCTATTTACTATAGCACCTTCTCTATTTCGTAATAAGTTCTTATTTAAAAGTCTACCCTAAATGTGGTTTGCTTTGTTCCAAATAATCACCAGTAATGATGATAAAATTATTTAAACTACATTTGATGTTAAAAATGAAATAAGTAATTGGCTTTTTTCAAAATAATATTTAATACAAAAAGGAAAATGGCAAATTGGACAACTGATAACATTGTAAAATAGGTTGCTAATGGAACCTTTGCTGCTACTTGTTCCATATACATAAAATAATATGAAATCATACTAAGAATGGGGAAGAATAGCACTAATACTAAAATATAGATTTTTTTAATTTTGAGATATAATGTATAGCAATTATAATAATACAGCTGCAACGTATTTAATAAATAAATCTACTTGTAATCTCATCTTGAAATGGCTCATATGGAAAGAAGTAGTTTATTATGGCGATTCAGTATTTCTATAATCATGTTCTTGTCAATCTCTTGAATTGATATAAATGGATTGGGGTCAAGATCATAGTCACCAATGTTCTTTTCAAACCATGCAACATCATGCCATGCACCGCATTTATATCCTGTGTTGTGGTATATATCCAGTTTTTTAAATCCGAAGTGTTTATGCAACCTTTCGCTATTCTCGTTAGGGTATGTAACACCTCCATATACGTTGTGTACATTTTGCATCTGTAATATCTCAATCAAGGCGCTGTAGAGTGCTTTACCCACTCCGCAACGCAAACAGGTTTTATAAATATAAACAGATAACTCCGCATTCCATTGGTATGCTGCCCGTTCCATTTGTCTATGTGCATATGCGTATCCAATGATTTTGCCGTCCAAAACGCAGACGATATAAGGATAATAAGATGATATTTCCTTTATGCGATTTCTAAATTCATCTAATGATGGGGTTTCACATTCAAAAGTAATAGCTGTTTTCTTGATATAAGGCTCATATATTTCCAGAATTTCCGCAGCATCTGTTTCTTTCACAAACCTAATTGTTTTCATTTTCATATTACTTGCCTCTCTTTCTTACTTATAAATCAGGATAGCAGTTTTTGAAAGCAGGTGATATTACTTTCATCTATGGTAGCTGTAGCTACATAAAACAGTTTGATTTTTTGTACGTGTTGTTTATATTATATAACGCTCTGGTTGGAAAAGCATAATTGATGTTTTTAATCATTTGCCATAAAATTTAGTTATATCAAACTTTAATAGAAACCAGGTAGGAAGGTGAAATACATGACACTTTAACAGTTCCGATATATCGTAGAGATTTCCCAAAATAAGTCTATTTAATTATATATTATCAAGTATATTTTAGGATTTTAGATTCATAAGTATAAAAAAGAAAATAAATTTAATTATACTATTAAGTTATTTTTGAAATATTGTTGACATAAATGTGATATTCATGTTAAAATTAAAGTCGACTTAGGGGTATGGCTCAACGGTAGAGTAGTGGTCTCCAAAACCATTGGTTCTGGGTTCAAATCCTAGTGCCCCTGCCATAAGAAAAAGCTAGAATATATATTCTAGCTTTTTTTATATTTAAAATTAAATATAAAATATTGATATTAAGTAAATTTATAAATATCAATACCTTTTAAAAAGTAAATAATTAAATAGATAATTTTTACTATTATATATAATAAGTAAAGTTGTGCTTTAATTTAACTTTGAGGATTATCAAATAAAATTAAAAATAAGGGTAATTATTAAAATATTATATATTTAGGTTAAAATGAGAATATATTTATTTTATTATGGATAAGTTTAATTAATTTATACAACTTTACTTATGAATATATCAATAAAGTGTGAATGAATTATATTAAGCATTTATTAAATCTTTTTCTAATTCATTCATAAGTTCTTTAACAGACATCATTTTATTAATTCTACTTGCATTTTCACCACAAAATATAAGTCCTTCATTAATGTTTCCATTAACAGCATTCATAAGTGCTTTACTTATGCAATAAGGAGTTACTTTAGGATCACAAGGAGTTAAACAATTATAACATTTAGTTATTTTTTCTCTTCCCAACATTGTCTTTTTTATAAAATCATTTTTAATTGCTCTACCAGGCATACCAACAGGGCTCTTAACTATATCAATATCTTCTTTTGAACAATTAATATATGCATCTTTAAATTCTTGTGAAGCATCACATTCATAAGTAGCTACAAACCTTGTGGCCATTTGAACTCCATTTGCTCCTAATTTTAAATATTTAGCAATATCATATCCATCATAAACTCCTCCTGCTACTACAACAGGAATTTCTTTATTATATTTTTCACTATATTTTTTTGTTTCTTCAATTATTTGAACAACAGTATCATCAAAATTTATATTTTCATTTCTTAGTTCTTCTTCTTTAAATCCTAAATGTCCACCGGCTTTAGGACCTTCTATAATAACTAAATCTGGAGCTATGTTATCATGTCTATCCCATAATTTTAAAGTTACTTTTGCAGATTTTAATGATGAAACTATAGGTGCAAGTTTTACTTTTGAATCTTTTGCTATTTTAGGTAGCATTGTAGGAAGTCCAGCACCAGATATTATTAAATCAATACCAGCATTAATAGCTGTTTTTACATATTCGGCATAGTTAGTGCTTGCAACCATTATATTAACTCCAATTATTCCATTGGGAGCATTATTTTTAGCAATTGTTATATGTTCTTTTAATGCATTTAAATTTGAACTTAAAGCATCTTTATTAAAATTTAAATCTTTATATCCTAATTGAGCAGAAGAAATAATTCCTATTCCTCCAGCATTAGCAACAGCAGAAGCAAGCTTTGAAGCTGATACTCCAACTCCCATTCCACCTTGTATTATTGGAAGGCGTGCTATTAAATTACCTATTTTAAGTGAACTAAATTTCATATTCATTTATCCTTTCAAACAAATTTGATTATTAAATATTTTGATTATCAAAGTATTTATTATATTATAATTTAAAAGTTAGATATTAACAACCCTTAAATATTATATTAATTCATATGAGATGATTTTTTAATGCACGATATAGAATAAATACGTTATATTACCAAGAATATATATATCTATAGTGGGTAATATAATAGTGTAGCCAGGAAGAGTTAAATAAAATTTAAATCTTCTTGATTATATAAATATACCAATAGCCGAGGAGGGATTGTTATGTCAAACAGCGTATTAGTTCCAGAAGCAAAACAAGGATTAGCTAGATTCAAGAACGAAGTAGCTAATGAACTAGGAGTACCATTTAGCGAATATAATGGTGATCTAAGTTCAAGACAATGTGGTTCCGTAGGTGGCGAAATGGTTAAAAGAATGGTAGAGCAATACGAAAACTCAATTCAATAAAAATTGAAAAGAGAATAAAATATAACTTTAATTAGTTGTATTGTATTGTGAAACTAGGAGGGTACACTACTTTAAAAGGTAGTGTACCCTTTCTTTTTATTTATATAAAATTTTATAATTTCACAAGAGTACAAGCTAATAATGTTTAATAAAATTTAGTTGATAAATTAAATATAAGAGTTGACCAATAATAAAAAATACTATTAATATTAAATTTTAGCTAAATATAGGATAATTACTTCTATTATAAAAATATTCAAAAATAGTTTAGAATAAAAGTTGTGAACTATCGTTAGTGCTCAAATATAGGTATTGTTTTAAAACACAGTGTAAAAAAGTTCTTTCGTAATAGAGAAGATTATTACGAAAGAACTTATTTTATGTAAAATTTTCAAATTATATGAAAATAGTAGATATTTGAATTAATAGTATAAAATTCAAGAATGAAACGTTCTAAAGGGAGTATTAATTTTGGACTGTTATTAAATTTCATGATAAAATGAGAACTAAAGTTCGATAAAAAAGGTGATATTATGAAAAAAATAAAAATTTTGCATACATCCGATTTACATTTTGATACTCCGTTTAGTGGAATGAAAAATAATCAATCTATCAAATGTAGAGAAGAACTTAAAGAAGTTTTTGAAAAAATAATAAAAATTTCATTAGAAAATAATATCGATATTTTATTAATTGCAGGAGATATGTTTGATAATTTATCAGTAAATAAAAGTACATTGTATTTTTTGAAATCATGTTTTGAAAAAATAGATAAAGTAAAAATATTTATAAGTCCAGGTAATCATGATCCATATAATGAAAAATCTTTTTATAGTATGATCGAGTGGCCTAAAAATGTATATATATTTAAAGGCAATATGGAAAAAGTGGTTTTAGAAGATTTAAAAACTATTGTATGGGGAGCTGCTTTTACTCACAATTACATTTATGAATCTTTAATAAAAGATGTAAATAGAATTGATGGATATAACAATATAATGGTTATTCATGGAGAGATATCATCAAAAGAAAAGAATGAGTATAATCCTATAACTGAAGAAGAAATTGCTAAAAGTGATATGGATTATATAGCATTAGGACATAGACATAAGTATATTGGTGTTAATAAAGTATTAAACACCTGTTATGCATATAGTGGATGCCCACAAGGAAGAGGATTTGATGAATTAGATGATAAAGGAATTATATTATTAGAAATTTCTAATAGATATTGTGATTATAAATTTATAAAAACCTCTATTAGAAATTATTATGAAAAAGAAATAAATATAGAAGGTTGTTTTGGATACAATCAAGTTAAAAGTAAAATTTTTAATTGTATAGATAAAGAAAATATTAAAAATAATTCTTATAAAGTAATATTAACAGGAGAAATTAATGAGGAATTTAATTTAAGAGAAGAAATCATAGAAGATATGATAAGAAAAGATGATTACGATATAAGAGTCATAGATAAAACTGAAGTGAAAATAGATATGGATGAGCTACTGAAGGGGTATTCAATAAAGAGCTTATTTGCAAGAAAAATATATGAAGAACTAGAAAAAGCAGAAACAGAAGAAGAAAAAGAAATAATAAAATTAGCTTTAAAGAAAGGACTTCAAAGTTTATCGGGTGAAGAGGTGAGAGATTATAATTATTAAGCAAGTTAATATAGAAAATTTTGCAGGGATAAAAGGAAGAATTATAAGCTTTGCTAATAAATTTAACTTAATATATGGTGAAAATGAAAAAGGTAAAAGTACAATAGAAAATTTTATAAAGATATGGCTTTATGGATTTGAAAAAAATCGTGGCAAAGATAATGACAGGAAAAAGTTCACTCCATTAACTGGAGGAAAGATAAGTGGCGAATTAACAGTTGAACATGAAGGTACGACATATGTTATAAGAAGAAGTTTTGGATTAACTAAAAAAGAAGACACGTGTGAGATATTTGATGAAATAACTGGGGATAGAATAGAGATACCATATAATAATGAACCAGGAAAATATTTTTTAGATATAAATTCATCAACATTTTCTAAAACTTTATTTATAAACCAATTGGGGGTTATGGTAAATAAGGATAAAGAAGAAGAGATAATGGAGAAAATAACTAATACTTATAATTCAGGAGAAGAAAATGTGTCGTTTAAAAAAGCAATAGAAGTATTAGAAAAAGGAAAAAAGCAAATTAAGACAACTAGAAAATCTGGGGAATTAGATTTACTTATAGAAAAGAAAAACTTACTAAAAGAAGAACTGTGGAATGCGTATACTCTTTCACAAGAAAATATAGAAAATGAAGAAAAATTATTAAATAATAAAAATGAAAAAGAAGAAACAATAAAAAAATTAGATAGTTTAGAATTATATAAGAAGTATATAAAAAAGAGTAATTTACAAAAGGATTATTTAGAAATTGCTCAATATTTAAAGAAGAGTGAAGAACTTAAGAAAAAAGAAGAAGCAATAAATGAAGATCTAAATAAAAATTATACTAATATAAATAGTGAGTTTTTAGAAGAATTAAATAAAGAATACAACAGATATTTAAATCTAAATGATATAAAGCAAGAAAAGAAAAGAGAATTAAATATTTTACAAAATAAATTAAATGAAAAAAATAATGATTTTAAAGAATATAAAGTGTTAGATTCTATTTGTGAAGAGGATATAAAAGATAAATTATATGTATTAAAAATAGAACAGGAAAATTTAAAGGAAAAATTATATAAAATTGAATCTATAGAAAGTGCTATAGAAACTTTAAAAAAAGATTTAAACATTAGATCTAACAAAGTGAGTAACTTTGGGTATATAGCTAAATATAGAGATGAGATAGAGGAAAATATTAATTTATATAAAGATAAATTAAAAGAACTAAAATATAAATTAGAATCATATTCATCAAACAATGAGATTTGTTCTATAAAAAGTATTAAGAACAAGATGATTTTTATTTATGTATTGTTTGCTGTGTTTTTAGTAGCTTTATTTATAGGTATTTTTAAGAGGAATTTTATAATAGATATTTTAACAGTACCTTTACTAGCTATTTTGACTAAATTTTATTTAAAGTATTCACTAATAATGAAGGAAGCTTCTATTAAAGAAAAAGATAAAATTAGCATACAAAAGCTTAAAAATGAAGTAGAGAAATATGAAGAAAAATTGAATTTATATATGAAGGAATTTAATTGCAAGGATTATGAGAATTTAATAAAACAATTATCACAATATGATTCATATAAAATCTATAAAGAGAATATTTATATATCTATAAACTCTAAAGTTAAAGAACTTAATGACTTTAATATAGAAGAATTAAAGAATAAATATAATAAAAATAAGAAAGTATTAGAATCATTATTTAAATTATTAGAGTGTAATTCTATAGAAGAAGCAATAAATAAAGTAAATATATACAGTAAATTTAAAAAAGAATTATTACCAATGGAATATAAAATTAATTCATTAGCGTTAGAACTAAAAGAAATAGATATTCAACTAAAGGATAAGGAAGAAGATTTAAGAAAAAAGACAAAGGGAATGGAATTCGAAAATATTGACATATTAGATTTTCATATAAAAATCAAAGAGTATAAGGATAAAGTTAATAAAATAAGAGAAGTAAAAAGTAATCTTAATAGTGTAGAAGAAACATATAAGGTGCTTTTAAAAGATAAGAATATAGAAGAAATAAAAAAAGAAATAAAAAATATATTACCCGATGATTTGAGCTATTCTTATGAATCAGAAGAAGAGATAGAAAAAGAAATAAAGAAAAGTTCTAATAAATTATTAAAAACAGAAAAACAAATAAAAGATTTAGAGCATCTTATAGAAAAACGATATTTAGGTAAACGATCAATAGCTGAGATAGAAGAAGAGCTATATGATGCTCAAGAAAAAATTTTAAAATGTGAAAAAGAATTTAAGGCTTTAGAAGTAGCTTCTTTAAAGTTACAAGAATCATTTAAAGAACTAAGAAGTAATATAGGGCCTAAGTTGAACGATGAAGTGTTAAAAAATTTTAATTACTTAACATTAAAAAATTATAAAGATGTTAAAATATCTGAGGACTATAAGTTAAAGGTGAGAGATAATAGCTTATTGTTTGATTCTGAAATATTAAGTAATGGAGCTAAGGATCAGTTATATTTATCCCTAAGGTTATCATTTATAAATCTGTTATTTGAAAATAAGAAAGTACCCATATTTTTAGATGATGCATTTATACAATATGATGACAATAGAAGAGAAAGAGCATTAAGATTATTAATAAAAGAAGACTTTAATCAAGTAATATTTTTTACATGCCAAACAATAGAAAAAAATATTTTAGATAATATTTCAGAACATTATAATTTAATCCAATTAAGTTAATAATTATATTATAGTTTGACAATTATAATAAAATAAATTAAAATTATATTTGCAAATGCAAATCATATGCAAATAGGAGGACTTAATGAAAAAAAGATTTTTTTTAGCACTATCATGCATTCTAATGAGTTTATTTATTATTGGATGTTCTAATTCAAATTCAACGAATGAATCTAATAAAGTAAATGATGATAGTAAAAAGCTACAGGTTATGGTTTCAATTTATCCATTAAAAGAATTTACTGAAAAAATAGGCGGAGATAAAATTCAGGTTACTTGTTTAGTTCCTGAAAATATGGAACCACATGATTATGAACCAAAAACTAAAGATTTTGAAAAGCTTATGAATAGTGATATTTTTATTTATAATGGATTAGGAATGGAACATTGGATTGATTCAGTTAACAATGTAGTTTCTGATGATAAAGTATTAAAAGTAAATTCAAGCGATGGCATTGATGTTAGAAAAGAGGGCGAATTAGTAGATCCTCATTCATGGTTAAGTTTAATACAAGTACAGAAACAATGTGAAAATATAAAAGATGCACTTATAAGCTTGGATGAAGCAAATAAAGATACATATGAAACAAACTATAATAAATTTAAAGAAGAGTTACAAGGTTTATATGATGAATACTCAGCTAAGTTTAATGAGTTAAGTCAAAAAGATTTTATAACAGGTCATGCTGCTTTTGGTTATTTATGTAGGGATTTTGGGTTAGCTCAAAAATCTGTTGAAAATTTATATGGAGAGGGCGAACCTACTCCTAAAGAATTAGAGAATTTAGTTAATTTCTGTAAAGGAAATAGTATTAAAGTTATTTTTTCTGAATCTTTAGCAAGTCCTAAGGTTTCAGAAACATTAGCATCAGAAGTTGGTGCAGAGGTAGTTCCTATCTATACATTAGAATCAAGTGAAGATGATATGCGTTATTTAGATGCAATGAGAAATAATCTAGATAAGATATATAATTCTTTAAGTAAGTAAATAAAAAGTGAACCAATTTAGGTTCACTTTTTTAATTATATATAACTTTATAGCAATTTTGTTCATAATTTTTTTATTAAATGATGATATATGTGTTAAAATTACTATATTATTACTAATAATAGAGGGAGAGAATATGAGGAATTCAAAAGAATTTTATAAGAGTACTTTAAAAGAAAATATAATAAAAAGAGAGTCATTATTAAAAAAAATAAATATTATAAGTGTTATTAGGTTGGTAATAGTTCTTTTTATGTTAATAATTGATTATTTATTATATAAGACAAACAATTATATAGCCATAATATTTATAACCACTATATTTCTAATTATGTTTATAACGGTAGCATTACTTCATTCAAGCAAGCTAAGAGATAAAAATATTGCAGATATATTAATAGACATAAATCAAAAAGGTATTGATAGAATAAATGGAGATTTTAAAAAGTTTGAGGATAATGGTGCAGAATACTTAAATTATAAACATAAATTTACAAATGATTTAAATATATTTGGATCTAATTCTCTTTTTCAACTTACAAATTCTACAGTTACATCTGGGGGAAGAAAGAGATTAGCACAAATATTAAGCATTGAACAAAATATAAATAAAAAAGAGATACTAATAAGACAAGAAGCTATAAAAGAGTTATCTTCAAAAGTTCAATGGAGACAAAAATTTATAGTAAAAGGTTTAATGAATAAGTCATCAAAATTTAATTTGAATGATTTAATTAGTTGGGGTAAAGAGGAAAGCAAAGTAAGCAAAATAAATGTAATTATTAGCTGTATTTTTATAGTGACTAATTTTGTATCAATATTTTTAGCATTAAGTACTATATTACCATGGTCATTTGTTCTATTAGTATTTATGGTTGATTTTGTTGTACTTAAAATGTTAACAAAATCAATAAATAAAGACATAGTATTATTTAATAATATAAAACAAGATATTAATGGATATAGTGAAATATTAGAACTTATAGAAGATGAAAATTTTAATTCAGAATATTTAAAGGAACTAAAAAACAAAATATCTCATAAAGAAGTTAGTTGTAAGAGAGAAATGAAAAAACTAGCTAATTTAGCAGAATGGATAGGGGATAGTTCTTATAATGCATATTATTTAGTAATAAATATATTGTTTTTTTCTGATGTATTTATAATGAATAATTTAGAAAAATGGAGAAAAAATAATGGATTAAGGTTAATGGAATGGCTTAATGTAATGAATGAATTTGATGCATTAAATAGTATTTCTAATATAGCATTTGATCATGAGGAGTGGGTATATCCTAATATAGTAGATACTAGTGAAGTATATGGAGAAGAGATAGGTCATCCATTAATAGGAGATAAAGCAGTAAAAAATAGTTTTTCTTTAAATGGAATTCAAAAGGTTGCATTAATTACAGGTTCAAATATGTCTGGCAAAAGTACATTTTTAAGAAGCATAGGTTGTAATTTGGTATTAAGTTATATAGGAGCTCCTGTATGTGCAAAAAGGTTTAACTGTGGAATAATGAGTTTATATACATGCATTACAACAAGAGATAGTTTAGAAGAAAGTATTTCTTCATTTTATGCAGAAATTTTAAGAATAAAGATACTTATAGAAGCTTGTAAAAGAGGAGAAAAAGTATTTTTCCTTTTAGATGAAATATTTAAAGGAACTAATTCTAGAGATAGGCATACTGGAGCTACTGTATTAATAAATCAATTAATAAAATACGGTGCTATAGGACTTGTTTCAACTCATGATTTAGAATTATGTGATTTAGAAAAAGAAGATAACAAAATAATAAATTATAATTTTAGAGAATTTTATGAAGATGATAAAATAAAGTTTGATTATATACTTAGAAGAGGAAAGAGTGAGACTCAAAATGCTATTAATTTAATGAAATTAGCAGGAATAGATTTCATGTAGGGTGTAACAGCATTTTAGTCTTAAATATAATTAATATTTTAGTATAGAGTATATTTTTATACTAAAATATTAATTAAATTTTAACCAGAAGCATTGTATTAAGAGAGGAATTGGGTATGGGGTATGTAATAATTGATTTAGAATTTAATAATTTAAAAAATATAATTAAATATGATGAAAATTTTTTTGAGAAGTATAAGCATTTAGAAAATATAAATTTAGATAATGAAATTATAGAGATAGGTGCTATAAAAGTTGATAAATATATGAAGCAAGTGGCTGAAATGAGAGAATATATAAAGCCATCTGTATTTCCTGTTATGAATCCAATAGTAACTAATATAACAAAGATAACTATGGATACTTTAGAAAAAGAAGGAATAGCATTTAAACAAGGTATGGATAAATTAAAGGATATGATTGAAGATGGGGATGTTATATGTTCATGGGCTAAAGATGATATTGCTGAAATTATAATAAATTCTAATTATCATAATTATACTGATTTAAGTTGGATAAAGGAGTATTTAGATTTACAAGAATATTCAACTAAGATTCTAGGACATAAAAAAGCAATGGGATTAAAGAGTGCATTAGATGAATTGAAAATTAAGGTTGATAATACAAAACTTCATGATGCATTAAATGATGCTGAATACACTTTACTTGTATTTAAGCACATATACAATTCTAGAATAGTTAAAAATTATATAATTAATGATATATATAGTATGCCTGCAATACACGTAAAAGATTTAGAAAATATAAATATAAATGAAGAAAAGTTAGATATAAGATGTCCTAAGTGTAACAAAAGAATAGATTTAAAAGAAAATTTCAAGTTACTAAATTGGAGATTTGTATCAATAGGTATTTGTCCTAAATGTAATAGTAAGATATTAAGTGAGTTAATAGTTAAAAGAACACTTCAAGGTAAAAATGCCTATAATGAAGTAAACACTATACTTAAAGAAGAGGCTTATCTAAATTATTACTATAAATTGGAGAAATTAAATTCATAGTAATAAAGGTTTTCACAGCAATAAAGGTTTTCATTAAAGATTTTTTTATAAAAATATGTTAATATATAAGTATACAAGAATAAATAATATTAGTACAAGAGAGGATTTTGTCATGAATATAGCATTTTTTCTTACTCCAAAGAATGAAGTTGTATATGAAAGTGAAGATGCAACAATGAGACAAGTTATGGAGAAGATGGAGCGATACGGATACACAGCTATTCCACTTATTGATAAAGAAGGAAAGTATGTTGGAACATTAACAGAAGGAGATTTGTTATGGAAATTAAAAAATACTCCTGACCTAAATTTTAAGAATACTGAATGTGTAAACGTAAGTGATATAAGCCGAAGAATATCTCATAAATCTGTTTCCATTAATGCTGATATAGAGAATTTAATATCATTAGCTATAAGCCAGAATTTTGTTTCAGTAGTTGATGATAATGGAATATTTATAGGAATAATAAAGAGAAGTGATATAATAAATTATTGCTTTAACGAAATAAAGAAAAACAATGAAATGAAGAAGAAAAAAGAAATAGTATAAATGATAAAGCTGTATTGAAATTAATTCAATACAGCTTTATTGTTATAATAATTGACTATGTTGTAAATATATGTTGATATATACAATAGGCAAAGTGGCATTGTAATTGGGCTTTTGGAATACTTAATGAGTATTGTCACATTTACTGCTTGTCAAAAGTGAATGTCCAAATTTTATATTTGGTAACATGAACTTTCACACAGTACAATTTTATATTGGGAGCAAGCTAAAATGGGACTATAATCATTTTTAGTATTCCTAAGTTCAATTACTCAGTCCACTTTGCTTATGCATATATCAACACTATACTAAAACATAGTCTAATAAAATTACATCTTTAATAATCAGCGTTTTGATAAGTTTCAACTATAAAATCAAATTCATCTACATCAGTAATCTCTCCATAAGAATTTCCTCTTATTTCGGGATAGTAGTATAATACTAATTTATCATTAGATGAAGATACATTTTCTAGTATTATATATTGTTTATCATTAATGCAATTTTCAAGTGTAGCTAAAACTTTATATTTAGATGAATTACCAGTATCATTATTTGTTAAATCTATAATAAAGTTATCATGTTTTCTGACATTGACCTTTTCTTTATCACATGATTTAATATAAGATCCGAATCTACAGCTTGTGCATGATTTAAATTTACAATCAAAAGTACAATTTAGACAAGCACATTTACTGCAATTTTCTAATTCTTTAAAAGATTGCTTATTTTCATTCTTGAAAGATTCTAAATTATTTAAAGAGCTATTTGATTTAAATAATTTTAATAATCCACCTTTTTTGCAATCTAATTCTGCGGAATCTAAAAGTTTAATATAATTTTTTAATACAGAAGATTTAACATAATATTTTCTGTTTTTTAATTTTTCTTCAGAGAGAAATGGGGCATTTTCACTTATAGAATAAGCTATATCAGTATAAATTTTCCCCCAATAATTCTTCTCATCATTAATAAAATCTAAATCTTTACTCATATAAATTCACCTAGTTATTATCTTTGTATTTTTCTAATTCAAGGTCTAAATCAACTTCATTTAATTTTTCAAATTGGCTATCAAAATCATCTAAATCTTTTAGTTCACTTAAACCTTTTGCACGAGATTCAGTTCTTTGAATTTTTCTTTCTATATTATCAATTTGTATTGAGTTATTTTTAGTTTGTACATTGGCTAATACTTCGTTTATTTTTTCTGAAGCTTGAGCATTAGAGTATCTAGCAGCAGCTTCATCCCTATAGTTTCTAGTCTTAGTTATTTCTTCTTCTAATTCTTTTAAGCTTTTCTTTAATGCATCAGCTTGAACTTTAGAATTATCATAGCTTAATTTTAAAGAATCATATTTTTTATCAATTTCCATTTTTCTAGATAAAGCTTTTTTAGCTAACTCTTCATCACCTTTAGATAAAGCAAGTTTTACCTTTGATTCAAAATCTTCAGATTGTTTCTTTGCATCATTCATATTCTTTTCTATTTCATGAACATTTCCTAAAATTTGTGCAGAATTTAATTTAGCTTTACTAAGTTGTTCTTCCATTTCTCTTAATTTTTGATCTAATAATTCTATTGGATTTTCCATTTCATCTAAAGTATTATTTACCTTTGCCTTAAACATATTTGATATTCTTGAAAAAACTCCCATGAAAATGCCTCCTAAATATTTTTTATTATTATCTATTATTTTCTTTTTATTTTTAAATAAAGTTTTATTAACATTAAAATTACAAAGAACATTAGTGCTAATACTAAAGCATTAATTATTAAGCTTGAAGGTGATCCCAAATACATAGGACTAAAAAATCTAGAACCTCCATACCAGCCAAGTCCCCCTGAATTTGATGATGGTGTATATGTTTTTGATTCACTTTTCTGCGTACTACTATTTGTACTTGATGAATTTGAATCGTTTTGATTATCAGTAGAAGAATATGATCCACTGCTAAACCCTTTTGAAGCACCACTGCTAGTTTCATTGGAATCAGTAGTTGTTTTATCTATGTTTGAAGAATTTGTATTACTATTGTTTTTTGTGTCAGAAAAACTTCCTGATTTAAATCCTTCAGCACTCTTATCAGTGGTATTTTTTTTACTAGAGCTACTGGAACTGTTATTTTCACTAGAAGATTTACTTGAAGAAGAGCTGTTAAAACTTCCTGATTTAAATCCACTAGAGCTTCCAGAACTTTTACTGCTAGATTTTGAACTACTTGAGCTCTTACTGCTAGATTTGGATCCACTTGAACTCTTACCACCAGATTTAGCTAATAAGTTAGTGCTTGTTGATTTCAATATACTAGCATCTATATTACTATCTGCGTAAGCAATTAAATTATTATTAGTATTATGGTTTACATTAGATATAAGTTCTAATGGTAAACTGGAAATGCTAAATAAAAAAACTAGTAATATAGTAAATATATGTTTTTTCTTAATCTTAAAAATAGTGAGCACCCCCTAAAAGATTATAGATTTATTATAGATAAAATACCTAGACTACACAATATGGAAAAACAACTAAAAATGTTAAAGAGAGAAAAATAAAGTTAAGTAACTCTTTATATCTCTATTTATCTAATATTTAATGATAAATAAAAACTTTTAAAGAGTTATGATATAACCCTTTAAATTTAAGCGTAAATTAAAAATTATGTTTTAAAAATGTATTGATATAAAAATATGCAAATCTTGATTTTCATTTTATGATTTTTACCTAACAATTATAAAATTCCAATTATAAAGCCACTTCACTTATTGGATATATCAACATATAATTAAAATAGAGATAAATTAAAATGTGTGAATTCTTGTATAAATTAGATTAATAGATTAAAATTATATTAATTAAGCTTTAGTTTATTAGATATTTTAAATGATTGGCTATAGATTAAATATTAATAAGTATTAAAAGGATAGCTAAATAATATTAAGGAAGTGATTAAATGTCAGATAATACTATGAAAAGTTTTTTAGAAGAATATGATGTGAAAAGAATAAATAAGGGTCAAATACTAAAAGGAAAAGTTTTAGAAGTTAATGAAAAGGAAGCAGTAGTAAATATAAATTATGCATTTGATGGATTAATAGCTAAAGAAGAAGTATCAATAGATGATAAAAATCCTATGGATGTACTTAAAGTTGATGACGAGATAGATGTATACGTTATATCTCCAAATGATGGTGAGGGCTATGTTAAGCTATCACTTATTAAGGCATTAGTTATTAAAGAAAAAGAACAATTACAAAAAGCTTTTAAGGAAGAAAAAAATGTTAAGGTATATGTAAAAGATGAAATTAAGGGTGGACTAATTTCTTATTATGGTAATATAAGAGTATTTATCCCAGCTTCATTAGCATCAAGAAATATGATAGATTTAAGTACATTAAAGAATAAAGAATTAGAAATTAGAATAATAGAACTAGATTTTAGAAATAACAAAATAGTTGCATCAAGAAAAGTAATTGAAAATGAGGAATATGAAAAGAATAGAAAAGTTATATGGAATTCTTTAAAAGAAGGAGAAAAAAGAACAGGAGTAGTTAAAAAGTTAGTTAAATATGGTGCTTTTGTTGATATTGGTGGAGTAGAAGGATTAGTTCATATATCAGATTTATCTTGGACTAGAGTAAGTAGACCAGAAGAAGTAGTAAAAGAAAATGATAAAGTTGAAGTGTATATAGGTTCAGTTGATATAGAAAAACAAAAATTATCTTTAGTATTAAAAGATATAAATAAAGAACCTTGGACTTTACATACAAATGAAATTAAGTCAGGAATGATATTTGAAGGTAAAGTTGTAAAGTTTACTTCATTTGGAGCATTTGTTGAAATATTTGAAGGAATAGAAGGGTTAGTTCATATTTCAGAAATAACTGATGAAAATATTGCTAAACCATCTGACGTATTGGAATTAAATCAAAAGGTAAAAGTTAAGGTATTAGACTTTAACAAAGAAGGTAAGAGATTATCTTTAAGTATAAAAGATGCAGTAGAAACTAGTAAAGAATATTTACAATATGTAGATGAAGAAGATGGAGTATCATTAGGAGAATTATTTAAAAATTTTAAATTTGAATAATTTTATTACATATGATACATGCAAATTTATATATTGTATACATCAATAGTTAAAAAAATTAGTAAGGCTATGTTTTAAATGTGTATTCATATATGTAATAGGCAAAGTAGCATTGTAATTGGATTTTGAGAATACTTAATGAATATTGTCACATTTACTGCTTGTCTCAATTTTATATTGGGAGTAAGCTAAAATGGGACTATATTCATTTTTAGTATTCCTAAGTTCAATTACTCAGTCTACTTTACTTATACATATATTAATACATAGATTTAAATAAGCTGTTTCAAATACAAGGGATATTGTATGTTGAAACAGCTTATTTTAGTTTTAAAGTATTTTAAATTTAAAAATAAATATTATAATTTCTCTATTTTTAACATATTTGTTCCGCCAGTTTGAGTTGTTGGCATTCCAGCAGCAACTACAATATCATCACCTGGTAGAGCAAAGTTTAATTCGAATACTGATCTTCTAGCTTCTACTAAGATTTCATCAGTAGTATTATATATTTCACAAAGCATTGGTAATACACCAAAAGTTAAAGATAAGCTTCTTCTTACTTGTTCGTAAGGAGTTATTGCTATAATAGGAGACTTTGGTCTATATCTTGAAATTATAGTAGCAGTAGCACCACTTTTAGTAGCAGCTACTATTGCAGCTGCATTTAATAAGTTTGAAGTTCTACAAGCTGTATAACTTATTGCACCAGCATAATCAGTAAGAGAGGGTTCTCTTAATCTTGCTGTTAAGTTATCATAATCCAAATGAGCCTCTGCTTCTTGTGCAATTTCAGACATTGTTGTGGCAGCTTCAATTGGGAAATTTCCAGATGCACTTTCGCCACTTAACATGATAGCATCAGTTCCATCAAATATAGCATTACAAATATCACTTGCTTCAGCTCTAGTTGGTAAAGAGTTTCTAATCATTGAATCAAGCATTTGAGTTGCTGTTACAACGAATTTTCCTGCATCATTACATTTTCTAATTATCATTTTTTGAATTATAGGAACTTTTTGAATAGGAATTTCAACTCCCATATCTCCTCTAGCAACCATTACCGAGTCAGTTTGTTCTATTATAGAATCTATGTTATCTACGCCTTCTTGATTTTCAATTTTAGCTATTACTTTAATATGTTTACCATTATTTTCAGAAAGTATTTTCTTTACATCAGCTACATCACTAGCTTTTCTTATAAAAGATGCTGCTATAAAGTCTACACCCATTTCACAACCGAATTTTATATCAGCTATATCTTTTTCTGTTACTGAAGGTAGTCTTATTATTACGTTAGGAACGTTAACACCTTTGTGATTTTTAATCATTCCGCCAACAGTTACAGCACATCTAATAGATTTACCTTCAACTGCTATAACTTTGAATCTTAAAAGACCATCATCAACAAGAATTTCTCCACCTATTTGTATGTCTTTGTAAAGTTCTTCATAAGTAATAGAGCATCTTTCTTCATCACCAAGAAGTTCATCTCCGCATACAAAACAGAATTCTTGGCCAGTTTTTAATTCTACGCCATCGTTTATAAAGTTATGTGTTCTTATCTTAGGTCCTTTTATATCTAAGACGATTGCAGTAGGAGTCCCCATATCTTCTCTTACTTTTTTTATTAATTCTATCTTCTCTCTGTGTGATTCATAAGTACCATGCGAAAAATTTAATCTTGCCGCATTCATGCCGATTCCTATAAATTTTCTTATAATCTCCTCATTATCACTTGCAGGTCCAATAGTAAAAATCATTTTAGTTTTTTGCATATAAACACCTCTCCTATAAATTTTAATACCTTTTTATATTTATGTAATATTAAAGCCTAATAATAAAATTAGCTAAATTATATAATATTAATTTAGTTTTATGATAAAATTAATAAATAATACATTTTATTTTAATAATAAGCTTAATTAGTACATATGTTAATTTTATCACATATTTAGGGAGGAAAGAATAATTATGAGAAAATTTCAACAAATTAATTGTGAAAAAGTTTTTTATTACTTCAATGAAATATCTAGAATACCTAGAGGTTCAGGGAATGAGAAGGGAATAAGCGATTATTTGCTTAATTTCGGGAAAAGTCTAGGATTAGAAGCAATCCAAGATGATGCTTTAAATATAATTATAAAAAAACCAGCGTCACCAGGATATAAAAAATCTCCAAAGGTAATAATCCAAGGTCATATGGATATGGTCTGTGAAAAAAATAACGAAAAAGTGCATGATTTTACCAAAGATCCTATAGAACTAGTGACTAAAGATGATTTTATTTATGCCAGTGGTACAACACTTGGAGCTGATGACGGTATTGCAGTAGCGTATGCAATGGCAATATTAGAAGATAATACATTAGAACATCCAGCAATAGAAGTTCTACTTACAAGTGATGAAGAAGCAGGTATGAGTGGAGCAATGGCTTTAAAGTCAGGATGTTTAGATGGAAAAATAGTAATAAATTTAGATTCTGAAGATGAAGGTAAGTTATTAGTAAGCTGTGCAGGTGGTATAAGAACAAAATCTACTTTAAATGTACAATGGGAGAATGCTAAAAAAGGTAAAAAAGCTTTTAAACTTATTATAAAAGGTTTAAGTGGAGGGCATTCAGGGTCTGACATACATTTAGGAAGAGGAAACTCTAATAAACTTATAGGAAGAGTATTAAAAAATATACTTAACCAAATGGAATTGAATTTAGTATCATTAAACGGTGGATCTAAAAATAATGCTATACCAAGAGAAGCAATTGCAGAATTATTAATAGATACAAATAAGGAACAAGAACTTTTAAATATAATTTCTACTTTAAGAGAAGAGTTTAAAAATGAATTTAGAATTAAAGATCCTAATGTTCAATTAGAAATAGAAGAATTAAAAGAAAATATAGAAAAAGTATTTTCAAAAGAAAGCACAGAGAATGTAATAAATCTCTTATACTTATATCCTAATGGAATAAATACAGTAAGTTCTGATATTGAAGGTTTAACTGAAAGTTCAACTAATATAGGAGTTCTTACAACAAAAGAAGATCATGTAGAATATGATAGTGCTGTTAGAAGTTCAGTATTTTCTTTAAGAGAGGAAATAGTTGAAAGAATAAGATGCTTAACTGAAATTTTAGGAGGTACTGTTTCTAATACAGCAGGATATCCAGAATGGCAATATAAAGAAGAATCTAAGATAAGAGAAATTTGTAAAGATGTTTACAAACAAATGTATAATGAAGAAGCAGAAGTTGTGGCAATTCATGCTGGTGTAGAATGTGGATTATTTAAGGAAAAATTAGGAGACTTAGATATGATAAGTTTCGGACCAGATATATTTGATGCACATACTCCAAATGAACATATGAGTATTTCTTCTGTAGAAAGAGTATGGAGTTATTTATTAGAAGTATTAAAGAAAATCAAATAGTAATATATTAAGTCATAATTTTATATGCAAATGATTAAAGGTATGTAGTAAAGCTTTTTTAGTTTTTATTACATACCTTTATTTTATAAGGTTTTATAGTGGTCTTAAAATTAAGGCAAATTAAGGTAGAGAAAAATTTAGATGAGAATTGAAATTGGAAAGCGTAAAGATTAGGGGGGAAACTATTATTTAAAATTTAAAATAATATAACGAATATTTCTATTTAATAAAGGAAAAATATATCTTCATAAAGAATTATTACTTAATATAGAATTACTATATTATAACAAATTGAAAGAGGGGATATATGTATTGATAGATATTGAATTTTATTATGAAGACTTTAAAATAACCAGTGTAAAAAAAAGTGATATAAATATATTAAATGAATGGATAATATTAAATGATAAATTTAGTGTAGACTTATTTTCTTTAGACAAACAATTATTCTTTAGAAGATTTTTAGAATATTATTTAACAGAAGAGGAACTATTTTTAAAAATAGAAAAAGATAATGAGATTTATGGAGTGTTCAAAGGACGACTGGATTTACAAGAGAAATCAGAGCTATTTATATGGCTATATTTAATAGATTCAAGATTCAGAAATAAAGGTCTTGGAAAAAATATTTTAATGGAAATTTTACAATATTTTAAGAGTCGATATTATATAGACTCTTTTAAAGTAGGTGTAAATTTAAAAAACGAAAAAGCTATTAAATTTTGGAATAATGTTGGATTTAATAAACTAAGAATCACAAAAAACTTTTTTGAAGATAATAAATATGAAACATCGGACTTAGTAATCTTAAATAAGATATCATAATTAAAAATAAATTTATAAATTAAAATACCTAACATAATTCATATAAATGTAAAGTTAATAATAAATATATTATTACAAATGTAATTAATAAATTTTACATAACTTAATTTTAGGAGGTATTTTATGAAATATACTAGATATGAATATAAAAAACATGGGAAGATGAAACCTATATTTATAATACTGATAATAGCTTTATTATCAATTTTAATGGGAATGTATTTTAGTAAATTCATATTTAAGGGGAATTTAGATATTAGTTCATTCAATCAACAAGAAACTGTTATTTCAGATCAAGAATTTATAGCGCTACAATTTGGATATTATTCTAATAAAGATAATGCAGAAACAGCAATGAAAACAATACCTTCTAAATATAATTCTTATATCGTTGAAGAAGAGGATCATTATAGAGTTGTTATAGGATTATATTCTAAAGAAGATAGTGAAAAGGAATTAGAAAATTTAATATCTCAAGGAATAAATGCTGTGAAAATTAATTTTAGTATATCTAAAGAAAATTTAGAACAAAATAAAATTGCAGAACTTATAAATGCATTTTTAAAGATAAATAACACCTTAGAAGATGAAAATGTAAAAAGTGTAAAAACATCTGATTATAAAGCTTGGTGTTTAAATATTACAAATAAAGATAACTTGGATGAAAATAATAGCTTAAAAAAAATCAGTGATTATATAAATAATTTGCCAGATGAAGTAAATAAAAGCAATGTAAATGAATATTTAAAATACTTTTATGAAAGATTAAAAAATATGTAATAGAATAATTATTACAATAAAATTAAATTTTTATAAAAGTGTTACAAGTTGCTTTAACGTACTTGTTTAAGAACTAGTTAAATGATAAACTATATTGGTGTAGTAAGTGACTGTAATAAGTTGTCACAATTACTACACCTTATATATTTTAATTATTAAAAATATATAGTATGTCTATAATTATTATAAATTAAGAAAAATTTATTTGATGATAATTATTAAAGGGATGTGATTATATGAAAGTAATATTGGCATCTGCATCACAAAGAAGGCAAGAATTACTAATCAGATTATGTGATGATTTTGATATAATGGTTAGTGATTTTGATGAAGAAAAAGTGGTCTTTGAAAATTCAATTGATGAGTATGTTCAAAATATAGCATTAGGAAAAGCAATGGACATTAAAGAGAAAATAAAAGAAGATGCTATAATAATATCAGCAGATACTATAGTTACATTAGATGATAAGATACTTGGAAAACCTAAAGATGAAGAAGATGCATTCAACATGATTAAATTACTTCAAGGAAGAAGCCATAAGGTTTATTCAGGAGTAGTGGTTATTAACATTAAAAAAGATTTAATTATAAAAAATAGTGTTGCTACAGAAGTTGTTTTTTCAAAAATGAATGACGATGAGATTAGAAAATACATAAAAACTAAGGAACCTTTGGATAAGGCAGGAGCCTATGGAATACAAGGTATAGGTGGGATTTTTGTTAAAGAAATTAGAGGCTGTTACTACAATGTTGTAGGACTTCCTTTAAATAAATTAAAAACTATGCTTGAAGAAGCTATATAGTATTAAGGGATGGGGTATCTAAAATATTAAGAGGAGAGTATTTATGGAAAATAGTCTTAAAATTAAGGATATACCTAAAAATGAAAGACCTAAAGAGAAATTATTATCGTATGGAGCGGATACTTTAAATAATTCAGAATTATTAGCAATAATACTTAGAACTGGTACTAAAGGTGAAAATGTGCTTCAACTTAGCAATAGGCTATTATCAGAATTTCAAGGGTTAGATGGAATTTTAGAAGCCAGTTTAGATGATATAACATCAATAAAGGGAATAAAAGAAGGTAAGGCTTCTCAAATATTAGCTTTAGCTGAACTTTTTAAGAGATTTAGAACATTTAAATCAGCGGATAGAGATATAAAAATTATGTATCCTAATGATTTAGCAATGCTAATTAATGGAGAAATGAGTTTATTAAAGCAAGAAATATTAAAAGTAATATTTCTAAATACTAAAAATATTGTCATTGGCACAAAAGATGTATTTAAAGGTAGTCTTAATACATCTATCGTCCATCCAAGAGAAATCTTTAAGGAAGCAGTAAATAAAAGTAGTGCTAAAATAATAATATCTCATAATCATCCATCAGGAGATCCCACGCCAAGTAAAGAGGATATAAATATAACTCTTAGAATAAAAGAGTGTGGTGAAATTATGGGTATTCAATTGCTTGATCATATAATAATTGGAAAGAATGGTTTTATAAGCTTAAAAGAAAAAGGATTTATATAATTGAAAGGGGAAAATACAATGGCATTTTTTGGATCTGGAAAAGATATGGGAATAGATTTAGGAACAGCAAACACTTTAGTATTTGCGAAAGGAAAAGGAATAGTTTTAAGAGAACCTTCTGTTGTAGCAATGAACAATATAACTAGAAAACCACTAGCAGTAGGTTCAGAAGCTAAACTTATGATAGGAAGAACACCAGGAAACATAGTTGCAATAAGACCTTTAAGAGATGGAGTAATTGCAGATTTTGATGTAGCTCAAACAATGTTAAAGAAATTAATAGAAAAAGTTTCTACTAAAAACGCATTTAAGAGCCCAAGAATAATAGTTTGTTATCCATCAGGAATTACAGAGGTAGAAAAAAGAGCAATCGAAGAAGCTACTAAATTAGCTGGTGCAAGAGATGTTATATTAATGGAAGAACCAATGGCAGCAGCTATTGGAGCAGGATTACCAGTTAGTGAACCAACAGGTAGTATGATAGTAGATATCGGTGGAGGAACAACTGAAGTTGCTATTATATCATTAGGTGGTATAGTAACAAGCAGATCATTAAGGGTTGCTGGAGATGAATTAGATCAAGCAATAATTTCTTATATTAAGAAAGAATTTAATTTAATGATTGGTGAAAGAACATCAGAACAAATTAAAATGGAAATAGGCTCAGCTCACGTAACTAAAAAACAATTTAATAATTCAGTAAATGTTGAAGCAGCAAGTGAAGCTGATGAAGAAAATGATAAGGTAAATGAAGTAGTTGAGTTCAATGATGATAATAGAACTATGGAAATAAAAGGTAGAGACATGATAAGTGGTTTACCTAAAGTAATAGAAATTACAGAATCTCAAATAAGAGAAGCTTTAAGAGAGCCAGTATGTGCTATTATTGAAGCAATAAAAACAACACTAGAAAAAACACCACCAGAATTAGCAGCAGATATTATGGATAAGGGAATCATGTTAGCTGGTGGAGGAGCTTTATTAAAAGGCTTGGATATTTTAATAAATGAAGAAACAAATATGCCTGTACATATAGCAGAGGCACCTCTTGATTGTGTAGTTTTAGGCGCTGGTAAAGCTCTAGAAGATTTTGATAAGATAAGCAAAGATCAAAGAGGTTAGTAAATGAAATTTCTTAAAAACAAACTGGCAGTAACTATTATAGTGCTGTCAGTTACATTTTTAGGACTTATAGTTTATACAGTCAAGAGAGAGAATAAAACTGTTATTGAAAATGGTGCTAGTAATGCGTTGAAACCAGCTCAAACGCTTATTTATAAGGCAACAAATACAGTGAAAGAAACATTAGATTTCTTTTTAAATTTTTCAGAAGTTAAAAATCAAAGTAAAAATCTAACATTAGAAAATGAAGAACTTAAAAGTAAACTTATACAATATTCAAATTTAGAAGAAGAAAATGAAAGATTAAGATCAATTGTAAATTTTGCAGAGCAAAATAACAATTACAATTACATAGGATGCGATATAATCGGATATAGCGGTGGAAATTTTTTAGATGGATATATAGTTAATAAGGGTGAGAATGAGGGTATAAAAAAAGGTATGGTTGTTATGGCTGCACAAGGTCTTGTAGGTCAAGTAACATCAGTGGGAAGTAACTGGAGTATAGTTCAATCATTAATAAATGAAAACATAGCTGTAAGCGTTATGGTTGAAAGTACTAGAGAATCAACTGGATACTTAAAAGGATATAAAGACAATAAAAATAGAAATTTAGCTAAGGTATACAATCTACCAATTGATTCAGAAGTAAAAGAGGGTGATGTAATAATTACATCAGGTGTTGGAATGATTTATCCTAAGGAAATTAAAATAGGGGAAGTTACTGATGTTCAGGAAGATAAAATAAAAGTTATGAAGAGTGCTGTTGTAAAACCTTATGTAGATTTCAATAAGCTAGAAGAATTATTTATTGTATCTCCTAAAGACACAAGAGAAATAAAATATTAGGAGTTTAGTATGGAGAAATTAATAGTTATTTTAATATCTATAGGATTAGCTATATTGGATAATTCTTTAATTCCGTTCTTTTCTATACATGGAGTATATCCAAGCATATTATTTATTTTTGCCATTGCATACTCACTTGTATATGGAAGAGAAAAAGCAGTTTTTATTGGAACAATAAGTGGAATATTACAGGATTTATTTTTCTTTAACGTTTTTGGAATAAATTCTATATTAAATTTATTATTATGTCTTTTTGCAAGTATAATTGGTGAAAATATATTTAAAACTAAAAAGGTGATTCCTGTAATTTCTATGTTTTTAATTACTATTTTAAAATATATGGGAATATTCATTATATGTTATTTTTTAAGAGTAGATATGCATGTATTTAAAAGTATGGGAATGGCACTATACAATTCTATAATTATGTTTTTTGTATATGAACTAATTATGAAAATTCCAGATGAGGAATATAAAAAAAGACCATGGAGGTTTAAATGATAGTAAATAAGCCAACAAAGAAAAAGAAAATTTCAAGATATACTATTTTGGGCGTAATCATGTTTATTATCTTTGGTGCTATTACTATGAAGCTTATATATCTTCAAGTGTTAAACTATGACAATTATAAAGAGCGAGCTAATGCCAATTCAACAAGATTTGTATCAGAAAAAGCACCAAGAGGAAAGATATATGATCAAAGTGGTAATTTACTAGCTACTAATATACAAACATATACTCTTACATACACTAAAACTTCAGATGCAGATAAATATTTTTATTCAACTATGACTGAGCTCTTAAAGATATTGGAGGAAAATGGAGAATCCTTTCAAGATACTTTAAGTTTAAAGTTAAATGAGAATAATGAAATTTATTTTGAGTATAAGACATCTGATTCAGAATCAAGAAAATATGAAGAAATTAGATTTAAACGAGACAGAGGACTAAATGATGAAATTCGAAATAAACTTTTTAAAGATGTAGAAGAACTTGATGATAAGCAAAATGAAAAAATTAATGAGGAACTAGTGAAAATAACTCCAGAAGAAACTTTTTATTATTTAGTTAAGTCTTATAATTTAATTCAATGTGTTGATCCGAGTCCTAGTGAAGAGCAAAGTGCATTATATAGTAAAATGAGCGGAAAAGAAATAACAGATATATTATTACAAAATGGATATTCATTAAATGATATCAGAAAATTTATTGTAATAAAAGATGCTATAAAAATGCAAAGTTTTAAAGGATATAAAGCTGTAACAATAGCAAGTAATATAAAAAAAGATACTGCTTTTATAGTATATCAAAAGCTTAATTCATTACCAGGAATAGATGTTAGCTTAGAACCAGTAAGATATTACCCAAATCAAGAGTTAGCATCTTCAATTTTAGGTTATGTATCATCTATTGATAGTTCACAAAGTGATAAGTATGAATTAAGAGGATATGATGTATCATCAGATTTAATAGGTAAATCTGGTATAGAATCATCTTTTGAGGAACAATTAAAAGGTGTAAAAGGTGGAACAACAGTAAAAGTAAATTCTCAAGGTAGAGTTACAGAGGAATTATTTAAACTTCAATCATATCCAGGTAATGATGTTCATCTTACAATAGATAGTGAAATTCAATATGCGGCAGAGCATGCTTTTGCAGACGAGATAAAGAATATAAGAGAAAATGTTTATGATAGTGATGGGTCAAGATACTCTAATGCAACAAGAGGTGCATTAATTGCAGTAGATGTTAATAGTGGTAAGATTTTATCTTTAGTTAGTTATCCAAACTATAATCCTAATGTATTTACAATACCAGGAACAGTAAGTGAAGAAGAAACTAAAGAATATTTTTCACCAGATTATGAAGCTTTTGCAAAACAATTAATACAAAATAAGGGATTAAATAAAAGTGTTAATCAATTATTTCCGGAAGATGCGAATGGGTATAGAGAAGATGTTTATGATTTATATCCAAAACCATTTTATAATTATGCTACAATGGGAAAAATTCCACCAGGATCAACATTTAAAGTATTAACATCAATTGCTGGTCTTGAAGAAGGGGCAGTTACTCCAAGTGAAACAATAGTAGATAAGGGGATATTTAAAGAACATCCTGAAACATTTGGACCAGCGTTTGGTCCAACATGTTTAATTTATCACAATAGTGGTGCTACTCATGGTCCTACTGATGTTTCAAAGGCAATACAAGTATCATGTAACTATTATTTTTATGAAGTTGCTTATAGAATGTATATGTTGAATGGTAAGGGAATTGAAGGATTAAATTCTATAGCAAAATATGCATGGGAATTTGGATTAGGAATTCCACCTGATTCTAAGGAAAAAGCTACAACTGGAATAGAGATAGAAGAAAATTTCGGTCAAACATATAATTTTGAGTCATTTAAAAATCAATCAGTATACTATGCTAAATACGAATTAGTAGATTATTTGGAAAAAGGAGATTATAAGGGAGCAGAAAGAAATTTTGTTCCGTTTGATATAGGATTTTCAGAAGATGATACTGAAAAAATAAAAGAAGCTAAAAAGTCTATAAAAGATAAGGTTGAGGAAAGATTAAAAAAAATTGAACCAGGAAAGGGCATTGAAGAAAGCGAAGATGAGTTTTCTAAGAGTATAAAACCTTATATAAAAACAATAGTAGATAATTCAGATAAATATAAACAAAGCGTGGCTAAATGGGAAAGTGAAGGCAAAAAGTTTAATGCAGATGAACAGGTTGCTGCAGTTACTAGAATAATTACTAGGTTTGCAGTTAATGACAAACCAGCAGAAATAACATCACCAGCGCAGTTAGTATATGCTTCAATAGGTCAAGGTATTAATTTATATACACCTATGCAATTAGCATCATATGTTTCAACTGTAGCAAATGGTGGAACTAGATATAAACTTCATTTAGTAGATAAAATTACCGATAATGATGGAAATGTAGTTCAAGAATTTGGTTCAGAAGTTTTAAATAAAGTGGAAATGAAAAGTGATACAATAAATGCTGTGAGAAATGGTATGTCAAGTGTTAATGAAGCGGAAGGTGGTACTGCTTCAGCTACATTTAGAAATTTCCCTATACCAACAGCAGGTAAAACAGGTACTGCTGATTTTCAAGAAAATCAAAAATTTATAGGTAGAGCACCTTATGCAACATATATAAGTTTTGCTCCATCTGATGATCCTAAAATAGCAGTAGTTGCAGTTGTATTTGATGGAGGACATGGTGGAGAGATAGCTCCAGCAGTTAAAGCTGTTTATGAGGCATATTTTAAAGATGAATTAATTGGCACTAATTATGCCTCACAATCAGAATCATTTAAAAAATATGTATTAGAAAATCCTTTTAATACAAGCAAACCATCAACAAATGAAACAACTGTTACTCAAGATTAATATATAGAAAAATAATAAAAAGTTATCTTAAACAAATTTAAGTTTAAGATAACTTTTTTATTTACGAATAGAAAGTTATAAGAAGTTTTTTAAACTTTCTAAAAGTCACTTTTTAACAAGCAGTTTTAAGTGTTAAAGCCAAATTAATATGTACAACAATAATATAATAATGTTATAATTTAAATTAGGTTGTAATATCAAAAATGAGTATTAATTTTATATTTAATATATACATAATTTATCCTAATATATCATTGCTAATATTATCACATTAAATAATATTTTAGTTAATGCTATGTTTAAGAAGTGATGAACTAGATAGTTGAATTTTATTGCTTTACATAAATAATAATCACTTGATTGGAGGTAGCAATGCATAAGGATGGTGTTTTAATAAAGGGAAACAGGGAAGGTATAAATGCGACAATTGATATGGAGAAATTCGCGAGCTTTGAAGACATGTTAAATATGTTAATAAAAAAGTTATCAAAAGGTAAGCATTTCTATAAAGGTACAACCTTAATTCTTAATGTTAATTTAAGTTTAATAAAAAAAAATGATATTAAAAAACTTAAAGAATCCCTTTTAAATGAAATAGAATTAAATGAAATTATTTTTGAACAATTAGAATTAGAAGAAAGCAATAAACAAACGAGAATATTTAATGGGGTATACGAAGGAAAAACTAAATTTATAAGACGTACTGTAAGAAGTGGTCAATGCTTGAATTACCCAGGTAATATTGTAATTATAGGAGATGTTAATAGCGGAGCAGAAGTTCATGCAGGTGGCAATATAATCGTTTTAGGATCACTAAAAGGAAGTGTAAATGCAGGGAATACAGGAAATAAAAAATCTATCATTGCTGCTTTTTTATTAGAACCAGAAATATTAAAAATAGCAGATGTAATAACTATTTCACCAGATGGATTAGATAAACCCAGGTATCCAGAAATAGCAAAAGTGAAAGACGGAACCATTATAGTTGAACCATATTTAGCAAATAAATATATATAATATCGGAGGAGAATGTAAATGGGAGAATCTATTGTAGTAACTTCAGGTAAGGGTGGAGTTGGAAAGACAACTACAACAGCAAATATAGGTACTGCATTAGCTGCACTTGGTAAAAGAGTTGTAGTTATTGATGGAGATACAGGACTTAGAAATTTAGATGTATTATTAGGTCTAGAAAATAGAATAGTATATACATTAGTTGATGTACTAGAGGGAAGATGTAGGTTAAAACAAGCACTTATAAAAGATAAAAGATTTCAAAATATGTGTTTACTTCCAACTGCCCAAACTAAAGATAAAGACGATATAAGCCCACAAGAAATGCTTAGAATAGTAAATGAATTAAAGGAAGAATTTGATTATGTTATTATAGACTCACCAGCGGGAATAGAACAAGGATTTGAAAATGCTGTTATTGGTGCAGACAGTGCTATCATTGTTGTAAATCCAGAAATAACATCAGTTAGAGATGCAGATAGAGTCATTGGAAAGTTAGATGCTAAGGGTCTAGAAGATCATAAATTAATTATAAATAGACTTAATTATGAAATGACTAAAAATGGAGATATGCTTGACATAAGTGATATTATAGAAACTTTATCAGTTGAACTTTTAGGAGTTGTTCCTGATGATAAGAATATAACTGTTTCTACTAATAAGGGAGAACCAATAGTATTAGAAGATCAGTCATATTCAGGTCAAGCCTTTAGGAACATAGCTAAAAGGATTACAGGGGAAAAAGTTGATATAATGAATTTACAGCAAGAATCAACTGGTTTCTTTACATCATTAAAAAGATTATTTAAACGTAAGTAAGGAGGGGCTTAAATGGGATTTTTTAAGGGGTTGAGCAGTAGACCAACACCTAAGCAAGTTGCAAAGGATAGATTGAAGCTTATACTTATACACGATAGAGGTGAAATTCCTACAGATACTTTAGAAAAAATAAGAAAAGAAATACTTGGTGTAATATCTAAATATATAGAAATTCAAGTAGATGATGTTGAAATATCTGTAAACAAGAGTGAAGATATGGAAGGTGAAAATACTTCTGCATTAATTGCAAGTATTCCTATTAAAAGTATAAGAAGATAAGAGTAATAAAATATTAAAATTTTATTATAATTTGTTGAATTAATAGCTTTTTATAGAGAAAAATAAGATAATGTATATATAATGTTATATTATTATAAATCTCTATATATTTGAGGTGAGGAATTGCTTAAAAATTTTAAAATTGATTTAAGATTAATAAAAGAAATTGATAAAACCGTATTAATTTCTACAGTACTTTTAGTGCTATATGGTATTTTAAATATATATATGTGTACTAAAGGAGATTATGGTCTTGACTTTGCAAAGAAACAATTTTTTTGGCTTGTTTTATCTATAATTGCACTTTATTTTTTTGTTGCGATAGATTATACAATAATATTTAATTATGTTCCAGTATTTTATTGGGGTTCAGTAATATTACTTTTAGCAGCTAAAATACCAGGTATTGGTGTTGTAGTAAATGGTGCTAGAGGATGGATTAGAATTGGAGGATTTCAATTGCAACCAGCTGAACTCGCAAAACTTGGAATTATACTTATGCTAGCTAAAAAACTAGATGATATGGATGGAGAAATAAACAATATTAAAAATTTCTTTATTCTTGTCTTTTATGCATTGATACCAGTTATATTTATCGTAACTCAACCTGATATGGGTATGACTATGGTTTGTTTCTTTATAGTTCTTGGTATATTTTATATAGCAGGACTTGATATGAAAATAATAGGCGGAGGGTTGTTAAGCTTAGTACTTTTAATAGCTATTGTTTGGAACTCAGGACTTATTCATTCATATCAAAAACAAAGATTTACAGGGTTTTTAAATCCAGAAGCAGCAGATGCTACATCTGGATATCATTTAACACAATCCTTAGTAGGAATAGGTTCAGGTGGAATACTTGGAAGTAGACCATCACTAAAAAATGATGGAACAACAGGGTATGCAGCTCAAAATGTACCGGAAGTTCAAACAGATTTTATATTTGCAGCAATAGCTGAACAATGGGGACTTATTGGAGCCATAACATTGTTAACATTGTATGGGTTTTTAATATATAAAATGATTTCTATTGCAAGAACATCAAAGGACATTTTTGGATCTATTATATGCGTTGGAATAATCGCATATTTCTTGTTTGCAATATTTCAAAATATAGGTATGACAATTGGACTGTTACCTATAACAGGGATAACATTACCATTAATAAGTTATGGTGGAAGTTCACTTTTAACAACTATTATGTCTATAGCTTTAGTATTGAATATAGGTATGAGAAGAAAGAAAATACATTTTTAGATAAAAGAAAAATCTAGATTAAATGGTTTAGAAGAGGGAGTGGGGTATTTGAGAATAGCATTAATAGCTCATGATAAGAAAAAACAAGAGATAATAGAGTTTGCAAAAAGAAACAAAGAAACTCTTGAAAAACATGAATTATTAGCAACTGGCACAACAGGAAAAATGATATCAGAAGAAACTGGACTTAATATAAAAAGATATTTATCAGGACCATATGGTGGAGATCAACAAATAGGAGGACGTATAGCTGAAGGAACAATAGGTTTAGTTGTATTCTTCAGGGATCCTTTTACAGCTCAACCACATGAACCAGATGTATCAGCATTGCTTAGGGTATGTGATGTACATAATATACCAGTTGTTACTAACTCAGGCACAGCAGATTTAATAATTAAACAGTTTTAATAAAAGTTATTAAATTTATAATTAGAAGCTATATAGAAGCAGATGATAGAATAATCATCTGCTTTTTTTGTGTGTTTTAAATGTATGTTGATATATGCAATAGGTAAAGTTCAATTACTCTGTGTACTTTGCTTTTATATAAATACTCTAATAAAACAGAGGCAAAAGAAAAAATATACTTAAATAAAATAATAGATTTTTTTATTTAGTAGTAAAATATTTCATAATATATGTTTTTCATAAATATAATTTAATAAGGCGTTATATTATGCCTAGTATTAAAGGAATAACTAGAATTAATAATCTTTAATTCTAGTTATTTCTCTAATATAAAATTTAATCATCAATGGGGAGGAAATATGAGTAACTATAGAAGTCAATATGAAAGATACTATAAGAATATATTGAATCAAAAAAGAGGTATTAATACAGGAAAATCAATGAATCATTATAATAATAGACAAATGCATACTAATGATTATAGAAATTCGAAAAAGAGACCTGGAATTATTAATAAAATAATATTCCAATGTGTAACTTCGATAATATTATTTGCTATAATATTTTCTTTTAAAATTATGCCAATACAAAAAACTAAAGATGTATATACGTTATCAAAACAATACTTAACTCAAGATTTTAGTAAAGATATTAATTATTCTTATGTTATTAGTGTTATTAACAAAATAAAGAGCACTGATATAAAAGGCAAAGCAGTAGATTGTATGAATTTACTTAAAGAAAAAACAAATAAAGTTGAAAAGACCAGTATTAAATCAAAAATAAAAGATAATTATTGTTTACCAGTTCTAGCTTCGTATATGAAATTGCAAGGTGATATTCAAGGGGTTTTGCTTGAAGGTAAAGAAGGTGAACAAGTTATTTGTAGTATGGATGGAACTGTAGTCAAATCTACTACTAATGATGAAGGTCAAAATATATTAATAAATCATGGTAATGGAATTGAAACATACTATGGAATGATTAAAAATTCTGATATTAAAGAAGGAGATGAAATAAAAAAAGGAGAGTATTTGGGAGATTGTAATAAAATATCTAATACTGAGAAGACAGGGGTAATATTTAAGTTTATTTATATGGGTAAGGAACAAGATCCAACTGAATATTTAGATTTTTCTAATTTGAAAAATGTATAATGCAATATCAATGACATAGGAGTTGAACATGAAAAAATGGTATAGTATTTTTATTATAGAAATTTTAATAATATTTGCTATCTTAGATTTTAAGAGTACACTATTTATAAGTTTTTTTTGGATTATAGCACATGAATGTATTCATATATTTGTTGCTAAAAAGTTTGGGTGTAAGTTTTATAATATACAGCTTAATTTATCAGGAACACATGCGGAACTAGGTGATATTGATGAATTATCAGAAAAGAAAAAGCTTATTTTATATTTATCTGGTCCTGCATTTAATATTTTTATGGTTGTATTTTTATTTTTTATTCAGGAATATGTAGATTCTAATTTTATAAAAAGCAGTATAGATATTAACTTGAGTTTGGGAATATTTAATCTTTTACCAGCATATCCATTGGATGGTTCAAGAATATATGAAATATTGCTATCAAAAAAGTTTTTATATAAGGAATCTAAAAAAATAACAGAAATTTTTAGTTTTATTGTTTCTAGTATATTTTTTATATTATTTATTATAATGATATTTTTACATAAAATAAATATAAGTCTATTTTTAGCTTCTATACTGATGACATACGCCACAATTATAGAGAAAGAGAAGACAATGTATATAATCATGAGTGACATGATTAAAAAATCAAGAAAATTAGAAAAATATGATTATATAGAAAATAAAAGCATATCAGTATATTGTAAAAAGGGCTTAGTTAATGTACTAACATTAGTGGATAAAAATAAATTTAATACATTTTATGTTATTGATGATGATATGCAATTACTTAAAATAATCCATGAAGATGAATTGTTAAGAGCTTTAAAGGCGTATGGAAATATAACTTTAGAAGAGTATGTGAAAAAGAAAATCAAATAATTTCAAAGTATTAACTTACTATTAATAGAATAATATAAAAATAAAAAGCTACAAATATTTTCAATTTGTAGTTTTTTATTTTTAAGAGATCTTAATTAATATTAAGTAGTTTTATCTATTACATATATATAATAGGAAAAGTAATTATAACAACGAAAATTTTACATATTAGGTGAGAAATATTTACTTATATATAATATAAGTAAAAGTTTACACTATAATTTAATTATAAAAAACTCAAGGGGGAGTAATTAATGAATAAAAAGAAACTAATAGCATTTTCAATTGCTACATTAATGATTACAGGATTATTTACAGGATGTGGAAGCTCAAGCAATTCAGCTAAAGAACAAGAACAACTAACAATTTATTGTGGATTAATGGAAGATCACATGGTTAAAGTTGTAGAAGAGTTTAAAAATGAAACTGGAATTAATGCTGAAGCTGTCAGAATGTCTTCAGGTGAAATTCTTGGAAGAATAAGAGCAGAAAAAGATAATCCTAAAGCTTCGGTATGGTATGGTGGTCCAGCAGATGCATTTGTGCAAGCAAATGAAGATGGTTTATTAGAGAAGTATGTTTCAGAAAATTCAAAAGATATTTCAGAAAAATATAAAGATAAGAATGGAGCATGGACAGGAATTTATGTTGGATACTTAGGATTTGCTTCAAATAAAAAGTTATTAGATGAAAAAAGTATAGAAGCTCCAAAGAGCTGGGATGATTTATTAAAACCTGAATTTAAAGGACAAGTATCTATTTCTAATCCAGGGTCATCAGGAACAGCTTATACAGCACTTGCAACAATAATTCAACTTAAAGGAGAAGAAGAAGGTCTCAACTATATGAAAAAGCTTAATGATAATATTAAGTCTTACGAAAAATCAGGAACAGCTCCAGCAAGACTTGCAGGTCAAGGAGAGGTAATGGTTGGAGTTTCATTTTTACATGATGGAATTAAATATAGAGAAGAGGGAATGAAGGATATTGTTTTAACTTCACCAAGTGATGGTACAGGATATGAAATAGGAGCAACTGCAATACTTAAGGGTGGTCCAGACCAAGATTCTGCTAAAAAGTTTATTGATTTTGTATTAAGTAAAAAAGGACAAGAAATTGGTCAAACAGTTGGATCATATCAATTTTTAACTAATGAAACTGCTAATCAACCTGAAATTTCAAATGAAATTAAAGATACTAAACTAATAGATTATGATTTAGAATTGGCAGGAAAAATAAGAAGTTCACTTGTAGAAAAATGGAATAATGCAATTAAATAATAAATAATTAGGAATGCCTCAAAACTAAATTTTAGCAAGACATTTTATTTAGATTGTTAATATAAGATATATTGAAAATTTATTTTGGGGCATTTCCATGAATAATAATTAATACGAGGTGATACATAGTGAAAATTAGTAATTACAAAATGCATGCAAGACATAACTTAGATAGCATGAAAAAGATATGTAGGGATCCAATGCTATTAACAACTATAATATTTTTAATAATTACACTATCTATATTTATCCTTTATCCTTTATATTCTATATTAAAAGTTAGTTTTATTGAAAATGGAGGATTTTCACTCAGTGCTTATAAGCAAATATTAAGAGATGTAGATTTTAGACAAACCCTAGTAAATACATTAGTGTTAGGCATTACTGTAGGAATATTATCAACAGTAATAGGATTTATCTTTGCATATGCAGATGCGTATCTAAAATCCCATTTCAAAAAACTGTTCAAAGTGGTATCAATGTTACCAATAGTTTCTCCACCATTTGTTTTGGCATTATCAGCAATTATGTTGTTTGGTCAATTCGGAATTATAACAAGACAATTATTGGGAATTACAGATGCTAATATATATGGTTTTAAAGGGATTGTAATGGTTCAAACTATGACATTTTTTCCAGTGGCATATCTTTTATTGATAGGTTTATTAAAAAAGATAGATCCATCATTAGAAGAAGCAGCTAGAAGTATGGGTTCATCAAGGTGGCAAACTTTCATAAAGGTAACAGTGCCATTGATGTTACCAGGTCTTGCAAACGCTTTTTTACTTACATTTATTGAAGTTGTCGCAGATTTTTCAAATCCTATGGTTATAGGTGGAAATTTCTCTACTTTAGCTACTAAAATTTATATGCAAGCCATAGGAAATTACGATATGAGAGGTGGAGCTGCAATCGCAGTAGTATTATTAACATTATCAGTATTACTTTTTGTAGTGGAAAAATTCTGGATAGAAAAGAAGTCTTATGTAACAGTTACGGGTAAAGCTGCAAAGGAAAGAGAATTGATAACAGAAAATCGTATTGTTTGGCCAATTGATATAGTATGCTTATTAATTTCAGTTTTTGTAATTTCATTTTATCTATTGGTGCCATTGGGCGGAATATTTAAGGTAATGGGAATAGATTATACATTAACTTTAGATCATTTTAAATATGTATTTAATTTGGGCATGAAACCATTAAAAGATACTACATTATTATCAATTTATGCAACTCCAATAACAGGAGTATTAGGTATGATTATTGCATTCTTAATAGTAAGAAAGAAGTTTATAGGAAGAAGCTTTATAGAATTCACTTCACTTTTAGCAATGGCAGTACCAGGAACAGTATTAGGTTTAGGGTACATAAATGCATATAATACAAAACCATTAGTATTAACAGGAACAGCATTTATAATAGTTATAGCATTTATTGTTAGAAGTTTACCAGTTGGTGTTAGATCAGGGATTGCATCATTACAACAAATAGATCCAGCTATAGAAGAGGCAGCACAAGATTTAGGTGCCAGCTCAACAAAAATATTTACTTCAGTTACATTACCATTAATAAAATCAGCATTTTTTAGTGGATTAGTATATACATTTGTAAGAAGTATGACAGCAGTAAGTGCAGTGATTTTTTTAGTAACACCAAAATATCAATTACTTACAGCATCAATTTTATCCCAAGTAGACAATGGAAGATTTGGTGTTGCATCAGCATTTTCAACAGTGTTGATTATAATAGTATTAGTTGCCATTGGATTAATGTATTTTGCATTAAATAAATTTGGTGTAAGTAAAAGTGATGATAATTTATTATAATAGGAGTGGTAGATATGCAAAGAAGCAAAGGTGTAAATATAAAAAATTTGACAAGAACATATATAATTCATGGTGGAAATTCTGAATTTAAAGCAGTAGATAATATTTCAATTGATATAAAGCCAGGGGAGTTTGTAACATTGCTTGGACCATCAGGCTGTGGAAAAACAACTACTTTAAGAATGATAGCAGGATTTGAAATTCCTACAGAAGGTGATATTTTTTTAGGAGGAGATAAGATAAATAATTTAACTCCTGATAAGAGAGATACAGCTATGGTATTTCAAAGTTATGCATTATTTCCTCATTTAAATATTTATGACAACATAGCATATGGATTGAAAATTAAGAAGATGAATAAAGATGAAATAAATATAAAAGTTAAAAATATAATAGAATTAGTTGGATTGAATGGAATGGAAAAAAGATATCCTAATCAATTATCTGGCGGACAACAACAAAGAGTAGCACTTGCAAGAGCTTTAGTTATGGAGCCAGGAGTTCTATTATTTGATGAACCTCTATCTAATTTAGATGCTAAATTAAGAGTATATATGAGAACTGAAATAAGAAAAATTCAAAAGAAGATTGGTATTACAGCTGTTTATGTAACACATGACCAATCTGAGGCTATGAGTCTTTCAGATAGAATTATTATAATGAATAAAGGTATAGTTGAACAGGTTGGAACTCCTAAAGAAATTTATTATACACCAGCTACACAATTTGTTGCAGATTTTATTGGAACAGCAAACTTTATACCTGGAGAAATATTAGATGTAGAAGATGGAATGGCTACCATCAAATTTGAAGATACAAAGTTCCAATTACCATATAAAGGCGACAAGGTAAAAGGAGAAACATGTAAGCTAGTATTAAGACCAGAAGCTATTGAAGTATGTGATAAAGGATTATTTAAAGGGAAAATAATAAATTCTACATTTATGGGAGCATTTCAAGATTATACAATACAATTAGATAATACTGTTGTAAAATGTGAAGACTTTAATCCTCAAATTAAAAAAGTATATGAAGAAGGACAAGATATATTTATTAATTTTAATAAGAATAATGTTCATATTATATAATTAGGTAAAGGAAAAAATTATGTCTTTGCAAGAAATTGGATTAAGGTTAATACTATCAATTTTAATTAGTGGAGTTATAGGATATGAAAGAGAGTCAACAAATAGTCCAGCTGGTTTTAGAACCCACATTTTGGTTTCGCTAGGTGCTACTATAATTTCCTTAATACAAGTTGAAATGGTGAGTAAATCTATAATATTGATAGGTTCAGATGAAGTTTTAGCTAATTCCATAAAAATTGACATGGGGAGACTGGGTGCTCAAGTAATAAGTGGAATAGGTTTTTTAGGGGCAGGAACTATAATTCACACTAAAGGATCAATAAAAGGACTTACAACAGCTGCATCAGTATGGGTGGTAGGATGTATTGGCTTAGCTGTTGGTCTTGGATATTATTCTATAAGTATATTAGGTGGAATATCAATAGTTTTAGTATTGGTAAGTTTAAAAAGATTTGAAAAGAAATTTATAATCAATGCTGGTAATTACAAAATTTATATGAGTTATACTGATAAAGGGGAAGCTATGAAATATATTGAGGGATTTGTGGCAACAAAAGGTATAAAAATTATAAATATTGAGTTTTATTTAGATGAATATGAGGAAAACAAAAAAATAAAAAGTTGTTTGCTTTCAGTTAAAATACCTAAACATTTTACTTTAGATGAATTTTTATTGAAGTGTGGAGCAAATGAATATATAAATAAAGTTCATGAAGTAAAGGATTAAAATATCTAAAAAATAATAACTGAATATATTGATTACTTAATTTTCTTGAGAATTGATAAAATATAGCGATATAAGATTTCTTATATCACTATATTTTTTTTTAGGCAAATAGTTTATTATAAATAATATAAAAACAATTTTTTTAGGTATTATAAATAAGGTATTTGTAAAAATAATAATCCTAATGGGAGATTTTATTATGGTGAAAAACAATTTTAGTTTTAAAAGAAAGTTGCTTATTATATTTTTAGTTATGGGGATAATTCCTTTAATTTCACTGTGGATATATGATACAGTATTTATTATAAAATCAACTTATGAGAAAATAGGTTCTTTTACAAATAGTAATGTAAAAATAGCAGCAAAATTAATAGATAATAATGTTGATACATATGAGAAGATGGTTAATTATATTTCTGAGAACGAGGACGTACAAAGGATAATGAAAAAAGAAAATAACATAGAAGATAGATTTGATGATACACAGGAATTATATAAAATTTCAAGGGCTATATTAGCTACTCAAAATACAGAAATACCACTTCATATTATTAGTTTAGACAAAACTAGTAGGTTTTCAACTACAAATTATTATTATCCTATCTATAAAGATGTTAGAGGAGATTTTTATGAAGAATTGATTAAGAATGAAGATACAGTTGTAAATAAAATTCATAGAAGAGTAGAAGGAGAAAATTCTAAGGATACTGTTTTTTCTATCGGAAAATCAATAGTAGATAAAAATACAAAACAAATAATTGGATATGTTATAGCAGATGTTTACGATAGTTATTTTGATGATATTTTTGAATCTATATCATTTGTAAAAAATTCAAATGTTATGATACTTGATAATAATGGATATATTATTACTGATAAAAAGTATAAAAATGCTACTGGATTAAAATTAGATTCTAAATATTTACTTAAGATGAAGGATGATTCTGGAATTATAGAAATATCTGTAAATGGAAAGGATTATTTAGGATATTATACTAGTGCTAATAAAACAAAAATAAAGGTTATGGAATTAATACCCAAAGAGTACTTCTTAGAGGAGGTATTAAGTAATATAAAATTAATAATTATATTAACACTTTTTGTGGTAATTATAGCAATTTTCTTTGCTCTCATTATGTCTAAAAAAATCTCTAAACCAATTGTAGAAATTATAACGTTAATGAAAGAAGTTGAAAAAGGAAACTTAAAAGTATCAACAATAAATTGTGCTAATGATGAAATTGGAGAATTATCAAGAGGATTTAATGATATGATAAAGGAATTGGATAGACTTATTTTAGAAGATTACAAAAAGGAACTTTTAGTTCAACAAGCTGAATTTAAATCATTAAAGTCTCAAGTAAATCCACATTTTCTTTATAATTCATTAGGGGTTATAAGTTGGATGGCAAGACTTGGAGAAAGTGATTCTATAATTGAAGCTACAGATTCATTAGCTAAGTTTTTTAGATATAATGTTAATAATAATGAGGATACTGTAATCGTTAAAAAAGAATATCAACAAATAAATAATTATTTGATTATACAAAATTATAGATATAAAGATAAATTTAAAATTAATATCGATATACAAGAAGATATTTTAGAATGTAGAATTTTAAAATTAATGCTACAACCATTGGTTGAAAATGCTTTTGTACACGGATTAGAAGAAAAAGTAGGAAATGGAACTTTAATTATTAAGGGATTCAAAGATGGTGACAACTTATGTTTTCAAATTAAGGATGATGGAGTTGGGGTTGAAAATAGCAAAATAAAAGGTGAAGGAATTGGTCTTAAGAATCTTAATAAGAGAATAAAATTATTTTATGGAGAAGGTTATGGAGTATTTTATACTAAAGAAGAAGAACTTACTGTATTTTCTGTAATAGTACCTGAAAAGGGGGAGAAAATAAGTGATTAAAGTAATTATAGTTGATGATGAATACTATTCTAGGAAGGGCCTTAGGTGTATAATTCCATGGGAAAAAATGAAGTGTAATGTTTGTGCTGAAGCAACAAATGCTTATGAATGTATAGATATATGTAAAGAACTTAAGCCAGATATTATAGTTACAGACATAAATATGCCAGAAGTAGATGGAATAGAGATGGCTAAAAGTATTAAACAATTCTTACCTAATGTAAAATTTATAGTAATCACAGGACATGATGAATTTCAATATGCTAGAGGTGCAGTGAAAATAAATGCTTTAGATTTTATTTTAAAACCAATAGAAGTATCAGAATTTACAGAAGCAATCATGAATGCTGTAAATACTATTCAAAAAGAAAAAGAATATGCTAAATCAAAAGTGGAAAAACATTTATTAAGTATTATGAGGGGACAAAGTTCCATAGAAGAAGTAAATAATCACCTGGATAATTCAAAAAATGTAAAAGTAGTACTTATAAATAATGATAGTTATCAGCATTTTGTTGATAAAAACAAAGAATACTTAAATATACAAATTATATCTATAATAAGAAAGTGGGTTTTAGATAATATAGAGAAATGTTATGTATTTGTACCACATGCTAATAAAATAGGACTAGTACTATATGAAGATATGGATATAGAGTTTAAGGAACTAATAAAAAAAGTTAAAAAGAGTACGGAGGGAATAATTACAATATCAATAACTAAAGCAGAACCTGTAATAAAATTAAAAGAACTTTACAGAATAGCAAAGGGAATTTATGAAAGATGTTTCTATGAAGGATATGGAATCATTTTAGAGGAGGGAGAACAAATTAGTTTATATAGTGACTATGGAAAAATAAATAATATAATTGGTGAAATAATTGATGAAATATTAAATGCAAATACAAAGGGATTAAATAAAAGTAGTAATCAGTTATTTAAAATATTAAGTGATTATATGATAAAAAAAAGTGTGATAATTAAGATGGTATTTGAATTGATTTTAAAGATCAAGGAAAAACTTAAAGATTTAGGCGTTACTACTAATAATTTAGAAAACATAGAATTAGAAGATGAGTATAATAAAATGAGTGATTTAAAAAATGATTTAGAGAAATTTATGAATTTGGCTATTGAAAATGTAAGGGAATATAAGGGTGAATTGGAGGATAGTAGTATAAAAAGAGCTATTAAATTTATAAATGATAATTATAATAACAATATATCATTAACAATTGTTGCTAACAGCGTGTATTTAAACGAAAGCTATCTATCTAGAGAGTTAAAGCAAGTTTTAGGTATGGGATTTTTAGAATATATAAGAAAACTCAGAATGGAGAGAGCTATAGAACTGCTAAAAAGGGGATATCCACTATCAATAATAGCAAAGAATGTAGGTTATAGTGATTATAGAAAGTTTACTTATAATTTTAAAAAATATACTGGTGATATTCCTAGTAATTATAAAATAAAGTAGATAATTAATTAAAACTAAGAATATATAGTAATAAAATTGAGTTGAAAATATTTTTAATGTTAGTTGGGATTAGTTGTTATTTGGGAAAATAACGTTATTCAAAATGTGGTTTGATTGTGTTAGAATAGGTGTAGCAAATAGGAAGTAGATGATTTAGATACTTCTTTTATTTACTTTTATAGACTAAAATATTTTAAATAAAGCATATGAAAGAAAATAACAAGTAAAAGATGCCAGGTAGTATGATGCAAATAGACTATTATACTGATTTGTTATTTTTTTTGAATATGCATAAATTGAAATTTACTAGATTTTAGATAAAAGAGTTATATAAACATAAACATATTTTAAGGAGGAAATTTTTTAGAATGAACAAAATTTCAGATGATATTTTATTTAAGGTTGAAAAGCCGTGTAGATATACTGGGGGAGAATTAAACCAAGTTATTAAAGAACCCAAGGAAGTTGATATAAGATTTGCATTTTGTTTTCCAGATGTTTATGAGGTTGGAATGTCTCATTTAGGAAGTAGAATACTTTATCATACAATAAATAAAAGAAATGATACATATTGTGAAAGAACATTTGCACCATGGCCAGATATGGAAGAACAGTTAAGAAAAAATAATATTCCATTATTTACATTAGAAACTCAAGAATCATTAGGCGAATTTGATATATTAGGATTCACATTACAATATGAAATGAGTTATACAAATATATTAAATATGCTTGATATGTCAGGACTAACTATTAGAGCATCAGAAAGAGGCGAAGATGAGCCAATAGTTATGGCTGGTGGTCCTTGTGCATACAATCCAGAGCCTTTATATGACATAGTAGATTTCTTTGAAATTGGTGAAGGCGAAGAAATGATGGATGATGTTTTAGAAGTATATAAAAAATATAAAGGTAAAGGCAAAAAGAAAGAATTCTTAAGAGAAATATCAAAAATTCAAGGTGTTTATGTACCTTCATTATATGATGTTACTTATAAGGAAGATGGAACAATAAAAGAATTTAAACCTAAATATGAGGATGTTCCAAAAGTTGTTACAAAGAGAATTATAAACAATTATACAGAGGTTGATTTTCCAGAGAACATCATAGTTCCTTATACAGAAGTAGTTCATGATAGAGTGGTATTAGAAACGTTTAGAGGATGTACTAATGGATGTAGATTTTGCCAAGCTGGAATGATCTATAGACCAGTTAGAGAAAAGAAAAGAGAAGATTTAGTAAAACAAGCTAGAACACTAGTTAAAAATACGGGATATCAAGAAATTTCATTATCATCATTAAGTACGTGTGATTATTCTGAAATAGAAAAATTAATAAAAGATTTAATGGAAGAACATGAACCGAATAAAGTTGCAATAGCGTTACCTTCAATAAGAGTTGATGCTTTTTCAGTTGATTTAATAAAAGAAATTCAAAAAGTTAGAAAAACAGGTTTAACCTTTGCTCCAGAAGCAGGATCTCAAAGAATGAGAGATATAATAAATAAAGGGTTAACTGAAGAAAGAATATTAGAAGCAGCAAAAAGTGCATTTGAATCAGGTTGGAGTAAATTAAAGCTTTACTTTATGATTGGATTACCATACGAAAATATAGAAGATTGTGCTGCAATTGGAGAATTAGCTGAAAAAATAGTTGCAAAATATTATGAAATTCCTAAGGGTGTTAGAAATAAGGGGCTTAGAGTTACAGTGAGTACTTCAATACTAGTACCAAAGCCATTTACACCATTCCAATGGAGTGCTATGGAAAAAATGGAAAATGTAAAAGAAAAAATACAAGCAGTAAAAGGTTCAATCAAAACTAGAGCAATAAATTATAATTATCATGAGCAAAAAACATCATTTATGGAATCATTATTTGCTAGAGGCGACAGAAGATTATGCGATGTTTTAATAAAAGCTTTTGAAAAAGGTGCTAAATTTGATGGATGGTCAGAATACTTTAAATACGATGCTTGGATGGAATCATTAGAAGAATGTAATGTAGATGGAGAATTCTATGTATATAGAGAAAGAGAATATTCAGAAATATTACCTTGGGACTTTATTAATATTGGAGTAAATAGAAAATATCTAGAAATAGAAAATGAAAAAGCTAAAAGAGCAGAATTAACTCAAAACTGTAGAAAAGGATGTACAGGTTGCGGTGTTAATGTGAACTTTAAGGAAGGGGAATGTTTCGAAAGTGCGATACTTAATTAAATATACTAAAGAAGCAAATGTAAAGTTTATTTCTCATTTAGATTTAATGAGAACCATACAAAAAAATATTAGAAGAGCTGATCTTCCTATGGAGTATTCAAAAGGATTTAATCCACATATGACTATGTCTATAGCTCAACCACTAGCTGTTGGTGTGTATTCTGATGGAGAATACATGGATCTAGTATTTGCAGATGAAATGAATGAAAAAGAAATTATAAATAGATTAAACTCAGTATCTTCAAGTGGAATAAAATTTAAAGAAGCCACTAGAATTCCATATGTAGAAGGTGAAAAGAAAGTTCCTCAAGGTATGGCATTAATTGATGCTGCTAGATATACAGCAAAAGTTCCTTATGAAAATACAGAAAATCTTGAAAATGAAGTTAATGAACTTTTAAGCAAGAGTGATTGGCAGACAATAAAGAAGAGCAAAAAAGGCGAAAAAGAAGTAGATATAAAACCAATGATTAGAGAATTTAAATTTTGGATAAAAGATGATTATCTAGTTATAAATATGGTTATTAATTCAGGTAGTAGAGAACATTTGGCACCAGAATTAGTAGTTAAATATATTCAAGAAAGAACTTCTAATGCTAAAACAGAATCTTTTGTAGATATAAAAAGAGAAGAGATGTATTTTTTAAAGGGTGAAAGATTATTACCACTATATAAAGCATTAGAATTTAATAAATAGTAATTATAAAATACGTCTATGTTTAAAAATAGTGTTGATATTTAATAATAAAAGCTAATTCATTTAGGATGTGAGTGTATTGAAAGAGATTTTTATTGAAAGAAAAGAATCTTTATTAAGAATTGGTATAAGAGAAAATGAAAAATTAGTAGAGAGTATAGTAGAAGAAAATAAGAATGAACCAATAATAGGTGAAATATATAAGGCAAGAGTAAAAAAGATACTTCCTGCCATTAATTCAATCTTTGTAGACTTGGGATTAAACAAAGAAGGATACTTATATTATAGCGAAGAGTTAAAGAATACTGGCATAAAAAAAGGTGAAGATATACTTGTGGAAGTTGTAAAAGAGCCAATAAATGATAAGGGGGCTAAGCTTACTACTAAAGTTAGTATCCCTGGTAAATATGCAGTATTAAATTGTTATGATAAAGGAATCAACTTTTCTAAGAGAATAGTTGATGAAGAAAAGAAAAAAGAGATTTTAGAAAATTTACAAGAGTTAAATAATGTAGGAATAACAATTAGAACAGAAGCAATAAATGTTCATATTGAAACTTTAAGAAATGAAGTTGATAGACTGTATAATGAATTTCTTAATATTAATCAAAGTTTAAAGTATTCTACTGAAGTAAAAAAAATTTATGGTGAAGATTTGAGTTTATTTAGACTTTTAAGAAATACAATTGGACAGAATACTGTAAAAATATATGTAGATAATAAAGAAGATTTTGAAAAGATTAAAGATTTTAGTAAAGATGAAAATAATGTAGTATTAGAATTATATTCTGGGATGAGAAATATATTTGATTTTTATGGACTTGAAAAGGAGCTTTTAAAGTTAAGGCATAATAAAGTTAATCTTCCATGTGGTGGTTATATAGTTATAGACAAAACAGAAGCAATGTATGTTATTGATGTTAATAGTGGAAAAAACATAAAAGGAAGAAGTTTTGATAAAACCATTTTAGAAACTAATTTAGAAGCAGCAAAAGAAATTGGAAATCAAGTAAAAGTTAGAAATTTAAGCGGTATAATTGTCATAGATTTTATAGATATGAGAGATAAATCTCAGAAGAACATAGTTATGAGAGAATTAGAAGAAAGTTTTTCATCAGATAAGGGTAATACTAAGATATTTAAATTTACAGAATTAGATTTGGTTCAAATATCAAGAAGAAGGCAAGGAAAAAGCATTTATGAGTATATGGAAGAAGGATGCATGACTTGTAATGGGCATGGAATGATTTTAAAATTATCATATATTCAAGATCTTATAAGAAATGAAATTTTAAGAATAAAGGAAGAGAATACAATAAATTCTTTTTATATTGAAATTGATAATGTTTATAAAGAAAGAATACAAGGTGATTTGTTTAATTTTCTGAAAGAAATAGATGGTCTTAATAAAGAAATATATTTAAATTATATTGAAAATATGGAAGGATTTAAGATAGAACCTTTAATTTTTCAAAGTCAAAAAGTTAATTTAGAAAAATATAAAATAACAGAATTTGACACTATTTAATACCAGAAATAGACTATAATAAGTAAAAAACAAGAAATATAATAGATTTACAATATAAAATAGTAAATTTTAATTTACAAAAAAATAATAATGTGATAAAATGGCTTTTGTAGACCGCACACGTAAGGTTTTAATGAACAAAGTTTAATCTTTGTACCAAAAGTGGCGAGACCGTTAAATGAGGAGGTGTTTTAATGTACGCAGTATTAGCAACAGGAGGAAAACAATACAGAGTTCAAGAAGGAGACGTTATATACGTTGAAAAGCTTGACGCTGAAGTGGATTCAACAGTTGAATTAACAGAAGTTTTAGCAGTAGCTAACGGAGAAGGTATCAAAGTTGGTGCGCCAGTAGTTGAAGGTGCTAAAGTTACAGCTAAGGTTTTAGCTCAAGGAAAGCAAAAGAAGGTTATAGTTTTCAAATATAAGGCTAAAAAAGACTATAGAAGAAAAAATGGTCATAGACAACCTTATACTAAGTTAGTAATCGAAAAGATAGAAGCTTAATATCATGATTAAAGTAGGAATTAATTATAAAGACAGTAGTATTATTGGATTTGTAATAAACAATCATGCCTTATGTGGAGATAGAGACTTTAGAAATGATGTTTCTTTAGTTGGCGAGACATTTGATATGATATGTAATTCTGTTTCAGTTTTGTCACAAAGCGTTATTATAGGTTTGGATGAAGTTTTAAAACTTAATTCTACTTATGAAATAAGTGATGGATATTTAAAGTTAGATCTTAATGATTTTAACGAAGAAGAGATAGAACAAGCACAGGTTTTACTACAAACTTTTGAAAAAAGCTTAGAAAGTGTAATTTTAAGTTTAGATGAAATGTTTGGAAGTAAGAAACGTAAAGAATATATAACTTTATTGAAAGAGGAGGTGTAGCCTTATGTTAATTATGAACCTTCAATTATTCGCTCATAAAAAAGGAGTGGGTAGTTCTAAGAATGGTAGAGACTCTGAATCTAAGAGATTAGGAGTTAAATCTACAGACGGAGAATTTGTTCTTGCTGGAAACATCATAGTAAGACAAAGAGGAACTAAGATTCACCCAGGAAACAACGTTGGAAGAGGTAAAGATGATACTTTATTCGCAAAAATCGACGGAGTTGTTAAATTCGAAAGAGTGGGTAAAGATAAGAAAAAAGCTAGTGTTTACCCAGTAGACGTTGAAGCAATAGCTGAATAATTATTTTTTGAAATAAAGCACCCAACAGGGTGCTTTTTAAGTTATATTGAATTATTAATATAATAATACATATATATAGTTTTTAACCTCAAATGTTTTTATAATATTTAAAGATTGAAAATAAATTTATTCATAAGGATTTATTCGTTATCTAACTTATAATATTGTATGATTACGGATTATAATTTATAAAAAAGGTTATGCTTTAAGTAATTGTTTATAATATAATGTGACATTACTTTGAAAAAATAACATTAAAATAAATTAATAGTTTTATTGAGTTGAAAAAATTAATAGAACTTTGGTAATTAAACATCATTTTAGATTATTTATGATTAAATTATTATATAATTAGTTAAATTAATTATAAGAGATTTTTAATGTGTTATAATAAAGTGTGATTTTTGAAGACATAATAATTAGTAAAATAATAGTTTAATCATAATTGAGTTTAAAAATATTCTATTTAGGAAAAGAATTTAATTAAGAAGGGTGATAGCATGTTTATAGATAAAGCCAAAGTATTCATAAAATCAGGAAAAGGCGGAGATGGAGCCATTTCATTTAGAAGAGAAAAGTATGTACCACTTGGAGGTCCAAATGGTGGAGATGGTGGAGATGGTGGAGACATAATACTTAAAGTTGACACTGGAATAACTACACTGTTAGACTTTAAATACAAAAAGAAATTCATTGCAGAAGATGGTGAAAATGGTGGAGCGTCTAAATGCTATGGTAGAGCTGGTCAAGATCTTATTATAAGAGTTCCAATGGGAACGATAATAAGAGAAGAAGAAAGTAATAAAGTAATAGTAGACTTATCTCATAAAGATGAAGAGTTTGTACTAGTAAGAGGCGGAAAAGGCGGTAAGGGTAATGCTAAATTTGCTACCCCAACAAGGCAAGCACCTCACTATGCTGAACCAGGAATGCCAGGTGACGAATTATCAATAGTTTTAGAGTTAAAATTATTAGCTGATGTTGGATTATTAGGATTCCCTAATGTAGGTAAATCAACTTTATTATCAATGACAACTAAAGCTACTCCAAAGATAGCCAATTATCATTTTACTACTTTAAAGCCTAATTTAGGTGTTGTAGCAGTAGATGGTATAGAACCATTTGTTATGGCAGATATCCCAGGTATAATAGAAGGTGCTGCAGAAGGTGTAGGATTAGGAATACAATTCTTAAAGCACATAGAAAGAACAAGATTATTAGTTCATATAGTTGATATTTCTGGATTAGAAGGAAGAGAACCTTTTGAAGATTTCGTTAAGATCAATGAAGAATTAAAAAAATATTCAGTTAAACTATGGGATAGACCACAAATAGTAGTAGCTAATAAATCAGATTTACTTTATGATGATGAAGTTTTTGAAGAGTTTGAAAGAAAAGTTAAAGAACTTGGATTTGCTAAAGTTTATAAGATGTCAGCAGCTACAAGAGATGGTGTTGATGAAGTAATAAAAGAAGCAGCAAGAATGCTTAAAGAAATTCCTGTTAAGGAATTAGAAATATCAGAAGATGAAATGTATGTACCAGAAGAAAAGAGATTTACATATTATATAGATATTGAGAAAGATGAAGAATACAATACTTATGTTGTTTCAGGAACTTTCGTAGATAGATTATTAAGTGCAGTAAATATACATGATGCAGATTCATTAAGATATTTCCATAAAGTATTAAGAAATAAAGGCATTATGAATGAATTAAGAGAAATGGGTATAGAAGACGGAGATGTTGTTAGATTAAATGATTTCGAATTTGAATACTTATTATAATAAAATTTTGGAGGAAAATGAATGTTAACTGGAAAACAAAGAGCTTACTTAAGAGGATTAGGTAGTAATATAGCTCCAATATTTCAAGTAGGTAAAAATGGGATAGAAGAAAACTTTTTAACTCAAGTTGCTCAAGCTTTAGAAAAAAGAGAACTTATTAAAATAAAAGTTTTAGAAAATAGTGGTTTAGACACTAGAGAAACTTCAGATTTAATATGCAAATCTTTAAGATGTGAAGGCGTTCAAGCAATAGGAAATAAGATGGTACTATATAAGAAATCTAAAAATAAACCTAAAATAGAAATACCAACTAAATAATTAGATAAGAAATAAAACCCTTTATTATAAGGGTTTTATTTTTTTATATAAAAATCTAATAATATTTAAGAGTAGAGAACTTTTTTAGTTTAGGTTTCTTGTGAATTTATAATATAGATTATGTTCATGATATAATAATATAGAAGAATTTACAAAATCAATTAATTTATTATATTATGAGTGTAATATATTTTTCTAATTGAAAAATAATAAAGCATAGAGCTTGATGTATTGTAAATAAATTCTGGGAGGAAATATTTAATGAAACGATATGGTATAATAGGAGGGACATTTGATCCTATTCATTATGGACATTTATATATAGCTTATGAAGCTAAAAAACAATTAAACTTAGACAATATGATTTTTATGCCAGCAGGTAGTCCGCCTCATAAAGAAGGTAAAAAAGTAACATCTGCGATGCTAAGATATGAAATGGTAAAGAAAGCAATAGAAGATTTTTCTGGTTTTTCTATTTCTAATTATGAGATAGAGAAAAAAGGATTCAGCTATACATATGAAACGTTAGAGCATTTTAAGGACAATGATGTAGAATTATTTTTTATCACTGGAGCAGATTGCTTAATGGATATAGAAAAATGGGAAAGTGCTGATAAAATATTATCTTTAAGTAATCTAGTGGTGTTTTCTAGAGGTGGATTTAGTAATAAGGAATTAATTAAACAAAAAGAATATATAGAAAAAAAATATGGTGTAAGTATAATTGTATTAACACTAAAAAGATTAGAAATATCTTCAACAGATATAAGAGAGAGAATTAAAAATAAAGAAAGAGTAGATTTCTTTATTCCTAAATCTATCATAAAATTAATAGAAGAAAACAGTTTATACAAGGAGGAATAATATTTTGTTAAGTATAGAAGAAATGAAATTATATCTTAAAGAAAATTTAAAGATTAATAGATATAATCACACATTAGGAGTTGTTGAAACTGCAAAAAAATTAGCTGAAGTTAATAAAGTTTCAATAGAAAAAGCTGAGATAGCAGCGCTTGCTCATGATGTGGCTAAAAATTTATCTTTAGAAAAGATGCAATCAATAATAGATGAAAATAATATTGAATTAACAAATACAGAAAAGGAAAATTCTAATTTATGGCATAGCATAATTGCACCAATGGAAGCTAGAAGCAAATTAAAAATTGATAATGAAGATATATTAGATGCAGTAAGGTGGCATACTACGGGAAAAGAAAATATGTCTATTTTAACTAAGATAATATATATAGCTGACATGATAGAACCAGGTAGAGATTTCCCTGGAGTAGAAAAAATAAGACAAACTACTTTTGAGAATTTAGATAGTGGGGTTTTATTAGGTTTAACTGAAAGCATGAAAGATTTATTAAATAGAAATTTAATTATTGATTTAAATACTATAAAAGCAAGGAATTATTTTTTATTAAAAGATACTATGTATTAAAAGAATGTTTATATATGCATAAATAAAGTAGACTAGGTAATTTATTTATGCATATATAAACACATGTTATAAAACATAGCAGGATAAAAATATTAGTAATTTAAGAACTTGTTGTTAGGGGTGAGAGGCAAGATATGGGAAAAAGAAGGGCTAAAAGATCTAATAAATCCAAGAAACCAAAGAAAAGTGTTAAAACGCAAAATTTATTAGAAGAAGGAATTTTGTTGATATTAGCTTTGGTAATAACATTTACCATAGTAGTTATAGGATCAGGATTTTTATTTTTAGGAAAAATAAATAAAAATGATATGATAGGGCCAACTAAGGTTTCAATGAATAAACCAGTTAATATTTTGTTATTAGGAACTGATATTGGAGACCCTAATCAGCCAAATAATAATGCAATAAAGCGAACAGATACAATTATGGTTTTGAATTATAATCCTGATAATAAAAAATTACAAGTTGTTTCAATTCCAAGAGATACATTGATAGATGTTAATGGTAAAAATTTAAAAATAAATTCAGCTTATGCAATAGGTGGAGAAAAAAGAGTAAAATCAGAAGTAGAAAAATTACTTAATATAAGTGTAAACTATATTGCTAAAATTGATTATAATGCATTTAGAGAATTTATTGATGCTATCGGAGGCATCAAAATGCAGATAGAAAGAAATATGATATATGATGATGAGGGACAAAATCTTCATATTAATTTTAAAAAAGGTGAAGTAGCTAAATTAGATGGTAAAAAAGCAGAAGAATTTTTTAGATGGAGAAAAAATAATGATGGTTCAGGATTTGCAAATGGGGATTTAGACAGAATAGAAAATCAACAAAAATTTATATCAAAGGTTGTAGATAAATGTACAAGCCCTATGATTATTTTTAAAATTCCAAGCATAATAAAAGCTTTAGGAGATAATATAGATACTAATATGCCACCATTTAAAGTTATATCATATGGTTTAAAGTTTGTTAGAATTAATTCAGAAAAAATTGATATGAAAATAGCTCAGGGTATACCGAAAGATATAAATGGAGAATCTTTTCTTGTATTTGATAAAAATTTAAATAAAGATATAATTACATCTTTATCATCAACAGGAAAAGGAACAGAAGATATTTCTAAGTCTGATATTACAATAAAAATATTCAATGGAACTAAAATTACTGGGTTAGCAGCAACATTGAGGGATGAGTTAACAAAGCTTGGATATACAAGGGTTGACGTAGGAAATATTCAAGAGAGAAATGATAGTTCAATTTTAACCAATAATGATAACATTGCAAGCAAAGTTGAATCTAGTATTGGAATAAGTAAAATTGAAAAAAAACCAGATAAACCAGAATACAAAGATTATGATGTAGTTATAATATTAGGTAAAGATTTTAAAAAATTTGAATAAAAACCAAAGGGAGACTTTTAATATATGAGCATTTTACAAGATAAAGTTAGTAATGTTGATGGTAAGATAAAAATAAGAGAGTATCTAAAGGAAAAGTTAGATTTATCAACTAGATTGATAAGAAGTGCATCAAAAGATCAAAGGATATATGTTAATAATTCTGCAGTTAGAATGAATTATATGATTAAAAATGGTGATGTTATAAAGATTGATTTAAATAGAAATGAAAGTCAAAATATAAATCCAGAAAAAATAGATTTAGACATAGTATATGAAGATGAAGATGTTTTAGTTATTAACAAACAACCATTTATCATAGTTCATCCAACTAAAAATTTTCAAAGTGGCACATTAGCAAACGGAATATTATACTATTTTCAAGAAACAAATCAAAACTGTATAGTAAGATTAGTTTCTAGATTAGATATGAATACATCAGGACTTATTATAATTGCTAAAAATCAATTTTCTCATAGTAGATTATCAAAAGATATGAAAGAAAAATTACAAAAAAGATATTTAGCAATTGTTCATGGTAATTTAGAAGAAAAAGAAGGAACAATAGACTTGCCTATTTATAAACCAGAAGGTATAGAGTATGGGAGTATGAGAGTTGTTGATGAGAGAGGACAAAGAAGTATAACTCATTATAAAGTAATAGAAAGCTTTGAAGGTGGAGATTTAGTTGAATGTCTTCTAGAAACAGGTAGAACCCATCAAATAAGAGTTCATTTAAGTCATTTAGGTCATCCTATATATGGGGATGAACTATATGGAGTTGGAGCGGAAGAAAACTTAATAAAGCGCCAAGCACTACATGCTTATGGATTGAATTTTGAGTCACCAAGATCTTTAAAAGAACTTTCATTAAGAGCCGAGTTGCCAGATGATATGAAAGAATTATTAGAAAAAATAAAATAGAAGAAGATAGGGTTTAATCCCGTCTTCTTCTTCTTTTCTTCAATTGATCATCTTGAATTTTGGGTATAGAAGTTGTAATTTCCAATAGTCTCTTTTTTCGATTCTTTTTCTTTTTATATTCTATTACTAATGTTAATATAATAAGCAATGCAACTCCAGAAACACTAGCTCCTATAATTAAATTCTTTTGATTTTTCTCTACAAAAGAATCAATCTCTTCTTTTATAGAATAATTTCTAGAAATACCGGCATATAAATCTAATTTACATAGCTCTTCATCATTTAAATATACAGTACCTTTTAATATAACATCGCCTTCATTAAAAGATAATCTATTTAGATTTTTATCTTCGAATTTAATATAAGTATTAAGTTTGTCTTTATCTTCATTTGGAATAACGCAATTTACATCTTTTGAAGCAATAAGAGGAACTGCTAGGCCATTACGTAGCTTAATAGAATCTATTTCTTGTCCTTTTTTATAGATATTAGAAAAACAAAAATTATTAAATCCATAATTAAATACAGTTTTCATATCTTCAAAGTTTTTATTTTTATCTAGAGCATTAAGATACGATGCTACTAAAATATGTCCATTATTTTCAGCGGCTATTGCATATGTATGGTTTGATTTAGTTGTATAACCGTTTTTACCTGCAAGGGTATATTGATAATAATACATTGAATTCTTATTTATCATATGATTTTTATTATTAATCCATATTGTTCTAGATGAATCATTTTTTATTGGTATTTCATATGTCATAACTTTAGATAGTTCTAAGAATTTATCATTTTTAATAGCTTCATTCATAATTAGAGCTAAATCATGAGCAGTAGTTAAATGTTCTGGATCAGGTAATCCACTTGGATTTTTAAAATGGGTATTAACGGCTCCAATTTCAGTAGCTTTTTTATTCATAAGCACTGCAAATTTATCAATAGAAGAAGAAACATGGCAAGCTAAAGCGTTAGCTGCATCATTCCCAGATTCTAATAAAAGCCCAAGTAATAAATCTTTTACAGTAACAATATCACCTTTTAAAAGGCCTATAGTTGTACCATCAACATTTGTAAAATCTTCAGTAACTACAACTTCTTCATTTAAATCACAATTTTCTAAAGTTAATATAGCAGTCATTACCTTAGTCGTTGAGGCCGGCTCCAAAACTTTATCGGGATTTTTACTAAATAATATTTCTCCAGTTGATGCATCCATCAAAACAGAACCTTCTGAATTTATTTCAGGAGGGGCTGACACTGCCGTTACATTAACGGATGAAATAAGAAATATAAATAGGAAAAAAATAAGTGTTTTAAAATGTGATTTCATAACATTCTCCATAATATTAAAATTTTTTATTACAACAGTTTTATTTTACCAAAGAAAAATATATTATGCTATAAAAATATGAATTTTGATAATAAAATTGCATTATTATGTATATAATTTAAATAAATGGATGGAATACTGTTGATAAATTTAATAATAAACTTATTATTATACTAAAATGTAAATATTAGTTTAAGAAATATTAAAAACTAAAGGAGGTTTTCAATGTGATTAATAAAGCTAATAAAAAAATTGGAATAATAGCAATTTTAATTATAATGCTGATAGCATGTTTATTTACATATATGAAAAGTGGAAAAGACAAATTAGTAAAGAACGATAATACTTCAATTTTTGTTGAAGAAGAGAGTCAAGATAGTGATGAAGATGCAAAAATAGAAAAATTAAAAGATAAAAATATAGTAGTTGAAATAAAGGGAGAAGTAAAAAGCCCTGATGTATATGAATTAAATGATGAGAGTATAGTTAAAGATGTTATTGAAATAGCTGGTGGATTAACAGAAGAGGCAGATATATCAAATATAAATAGAGCTCAAAAGCTTAAAAATCATGAATTAATATATATAAATAATAAAAATGAAGTTAAAGATAATGTGAGTTATTCACAAAATACTGTTACTACATCTAATAATATTGGAAAAATAAATATAAATTGTGCACAACTTGAAGAATTAAAAAATATTAATGGAATAGGCGAAGCAAAAGCCAAAAGAATAATAGAATATAGAGAAAACATAGGCGCATTTAATTCAGTAGAAGATATTAAAAATATTGATGGAATTGGTGAAAAAAGTTTTGAAAAGCTAAAAGACCAGATAGATGTTTAGAATATAAATGCATTATATATTTAAAAATAGTTGTTATATTTTTGCGATTGACACATATTTGAAATATAATAATGATACAATAATTTATTGTATTGTGGTATTCTAATAAGTAGTATTAATTCAAAAATATAATATAAATTTATATAAATATAATCAAAAATAAAAACTAGGGGGATTTTTAATGTCCAAAAAAATTTGCACTATAATAATGACTTCGATGATTACAATATCATTAATTGGATGCATTAGTATAGATAGTAATAAAGCAAAAGACAAGAATAATGCTAGTACTGCAACTGAAGTAAAGAATTCAGACGAAAATTTACAAGGATCGTGGGCAGAAGATTATAGTTTAGAAAAAACAAAAGGATATTTTAAAGACTATTTATCTAAAATGGAAAAAGTAACAGAAGAACTTGGAATGAAGTATTCTAAGGAAGATGTAGTAAAAGAAAATGATGGAAGCACGATAAGTGTTAATTCAATATACTTTGATAATGAAAAACCAGATCCAAACAAAATAGAAAGTATGTATTTTGGAATGAAAGTATTTGGAGAAGATTTATCATCAGGAGAAATCGAATTAAAGTTAAGTTTAAATTTTGATAGTGCAGAAGTAATAAAATCAGGAAATTTTGATTTAGGAAATACATCTTTTAGTAAATACATAGCTGCATTTACAGGACAAAGTAGCAGAGATTATTCAGAAATAAATAAACAAATAATAGATGGATTAAAAAGTGAAAAAGCTGAAGGCGTTATAGAGAATTCAATAGATGGATTAAAGGAAGAAATAAGATTTAATAAAAATTATATAGTATATAAATTAAGCACTAAAATGTATGATTTTAAAAATCCAAATCCAACTTTAGAAAATAATAATTAATATAATTAATAAGGGGGAAAATACCTTGAGTAAAGAAGAAAATAATATTAATGAAAAAGAAGAGACTATATTGAATGACACAAAAGCGAAAGAAGAAACTAACAATGAAACAAAAGAATTGTTAATGGGAGAGACAAATGAAAATAATAGTAATGAAGAAGAAGAAAACCCATCATTGCTAAAAAAAATATTTGCGAGTGTTATAGATCAGTTGGTTACAATTTCTATTTCAGGAATAGCATTAATTATATTTGATTTTATTATAGGATTTATGGGATATAAGGTATCTATGCCAATAGGAATTTTAATTATATTCTATTTTATAGTAAATGCATTATATATGCCATTAATGGATAAAACTAAATTAAGTAAAAGCATAGGAAAAAGAATTATTAATATAAAGTAATTATAGGAGAACATATATGAAAAGAGGAAGCGAAGTAAAGGTTAAAATCGAAAAAACACAATTTCCATCGACAGGGATAGGATATTTAGAAGATAAGCCAGTATATGTGAAAAACACATATCCAGGTCAGGTAGTAACTGGTAGAGTTAAAAAGAATAGAAAAGAATACGCTGAATTAAAATTAACAGGTGTAGAGGAAAGAGCAGATTATGAAATAGATGCGATATGTCCTCATTTTGGATTTTGTGGAGGATGTTCATCTCAAACATTATCTTATGAAAAGCAGTTACAAGTTTTAGAAGATGAAATAAAAGATTTATTCAAAGAAGCTGATGTAACTACTGGCGAGTTTTTAGGGGTACTTGGAAGCTCAGAACAATGGGAATATAGAAATAAGATGGAATTCACATTTGGTGATGAAGAAAAAGGTGGAGATCTTTCAATTGGAATGCATATGAGAGGTAAATCTTTTGGAATAATGACAGTTGATCATTGTAAAATAGTTGATGAAGACTATAGAAGAATAATAAGATTAACTGCAGATTATTTTGGAAAGCAAGACTTACCATATTATAGAGTTATGAAAAGAGAAGGATATTTAAGACATCTTGTAATAAGAAAAGCTCAAAATACAGGTGAAGTATTAGTGAATCTTGTTACAACTACTCAAATAGATTTTGATTTAAGTGACTATGTTGAATTACTAAAATCTCAAGACTATAAGGGTACATTGGTATCAGTGCTTCACACTGAAAATAATTCATTCTCAGATGCAGTAATACCAGAAAAGGTAAATGTATTATATGGAAGAGATTATATACAAGAAAAATTATTAGGACTTAATTTCAAAATTTCACCATTCTCATTCTTCCAAACTAACACAAAGGGTGCAGAAAGCCTTTATTCATTAGTTAGAGATTTTATGGGAAGTTCAGAAAATAAAGTTGTATTTGATCTTTACTGTGGAACAGGAACAATAGGTCAAATAGTTGCTCCTAATGCTAAAAAAGTTGTAGGTATAGAACTTATAGAGGAAGCAGTTGAAGCAGCAAAAGAAAATGCTAAATTAAATGGATTAAATAACTGCGAATTCTTGGCAGGAGATGTAGCGGAAATAATAAAAACGGTAAAAGATAAACCAGATATAATAATATTAGATCCGCCAAGAAGTGGGGTCCATCCTAAAGCTTTAGATTACGTAATAAAATTTAATGCACCAGAAATAATATATGTTTCATGTAATCCAAAGACTTTAGTAACAGACCTTAAAGTATTAATTGAAAGAGGTTATAAAATAATTCAAACACAAGTGAAAGACATGTTCCCGAACACACCTCACGCTGAAACTATAGTTAAGCTAATCAAGTAATAGGCATTGAATACTTAATGAAATCAAGCGTAGCAAAGATTGAATTTAGTATGAAAGCCCGCATTACGTAGTTAACGGAGTAATGTGTTCATTTATAAAAAGAATAAATACTATTTAAATAGGCTATTTGCCAACATTTTGCCGACATCAATTAAGATGTTGGCATTTTTGATATTATTTCCAGAATATTTGAAGTATTCATATTTAGAAGGAATGTTATTAGTATAGTATCAGTTGCTTAAAATGATTGAATAGAGCTTAAACATATGAGAGAATGTTTAAGCTTTTTTATTTTCTAATTTATATCTTTATTATATAATATTATTAATTTGCTATATATTGTTATCAAAATTTTATTTATATAGAAGTTTTAAAATGAAATATATTAAAGGAGGAGTAGTTTTTATTGGAGAATAAAATAAAGAAACTATTTATTTTTTCATTAATAGGTATAGGTATTTTAGTAGTAGCAGCATTTATATTTGCATCTATGAAAGCAAATAGTATAAATGTAAAACAAAGTGAAAACTTAGTACAGGAATATTTTCAATTATTAAATGAGAAAAAGTATGATTTAATGTATGATAAGTTATCTGATGAAAGTAAAAATGAAATATCTAAAGAGGACTTCATAGAAAGAAATAAAAATATTTATGAAGGAATAGGGGCTAAAAATATCACGATAGATAGTATAAAAGTGAAAGTAGATGGTAGTGATATCTTAACAACATTTCAATGTAATATGAACACTATTGCAGGAAATCTAAATTTTAATAATACAATGGATATAAACAGAATTCGTGATGAGATTAAAGTAAATTGGTCTTCAAATTTAATTTTTCCTGAACTTAATAATGACTACAAAGTTAAAGTTCAAATAACAGATTCCAGACGAGGTGATATTCTAGATAGAAATAATATTAAACTTGCGACTGATGATGATGTAGCTGAAATAGGAATTGTTATTGAAGAGTTTGGAGAAAATCAAAAAGAATCAATAAATGAGATATCAAAGGAATTAGAAATATCTAGTGAGTACATAGAGAAACAATTAAGTCAGTCATATGTTAAACCATACATGTTTGTACCAATTAAAGTGATTCCTTATAGTAGTGATATAGTTAATAAAGTATCGAAGCTTCCAGGAATAGCTATAAAAGACAAGCCGTCAAGAGTTTATCCTTTAGCAGAAAAGGCAGCACATTTAATTGGATATATTCAAAATGTTACAGCAGAAGATTTAGAAAAAAATAGTGATAAAAATTATTCTGCTTCATCAGTAATAGGTAAGTCTGGACTAGAAGCAATATATGAGGATAGATTAAGAGGTATTGATGGAATTAAAATAAATGTAGTTGATAAAAATTCAAATGAGATTAAAGTGATTTATAATAGGGAAGTTAAAAATGGAGAGGATATAAAATTAACCATAGACAGTAATATTCAACAAACTGCATATGATGCTTTAGAAGATAATAAGGGTGCAACTGTAAGTATAAATCCTTATACTGGAGAAGTTTTAACACTTGTAAGTACACCATCATATAATCCAAATGATTTCGTTATTGGAATGTCTACTGATAAATGGAATGATTTAAATACAAATGAAAACAAGCCATTATATAATAGATTTCAGAGTAATATAACTCCTGGATCGGCATTTAAACCTATTACAGCAGCTATTGGCATAGAGTCAAATGTACTTGATCCTAATTATGATAAGGGAATAGTGGGACTAAAATGGCAAAAGGACGATTCATGGGGAGGATATAAGGTGACAAGGGTACATGATTATGGATTACCTTCTAATTTAGAAAATGCTTTAATATTTTCTGATAACATATATTTTGCTAGAGTTGCATTAGATATAGGGTCAGAGAATTTTGGAAAAAAACTTAAAGAATTTGGTATTGGTGAAAAAATACCATTTGAATATGGGGTTTCTGTATCTCAATCTTCATCAAAAGGTATGATTGATAATGAGATATTACTTGCTGATAGTGGATATGGACAAGGTGATATTTTAATGAATCCATTACAACTTTCTATGATGTATACAATGTTCACTAATGATGGAAATATTTTAAAGCCGTATTTAGAATACAAAGAAAACTCTGAAAAAGGTGTTTGGAAGAATAATGTTATATCAAGGCAAACTGCAGAAATTATATTAAATGATTTACATAGTGTTGTAAGTAAACCAAATGGAACTGCACATGCACTGTTCGAGCAAGAAATTAATATTGCAGCTAAAACAGGTACTGCTGAGATAAAGTTAGCTCAAGATGATGAAAGTGGGACTGAAATAGGATGGGTAGTAGCAACCACAACAAACAAAGATAATAATATCTTAGTAACTACATTTGTAGAAGATGTAAAAGGAAAGGGTGGAAGTGGTTATGTACTTCCAATAGTAAAAAAAGTAATACAAGAAATGAAATAAATAGGAAAATTTTTGTTGTGAAATAGATAGCTGGTGTCATTACTTTTCAATTTAAAGAAAGAGTTATGTTTAAGTGGTATATATTCCCAAATGAATAGTAACAATTCATAAATAGTTTTAACTAAGTATCGATTATATAAAAGTAAATAAGTTATAATTGAATCAATGACAATGACCACCTTTCGTAGTTATTTTGCTTGTTTAGAGATTCAATTTTAGCACGAAATTAAGGGGGACATTGTTTTTTATACAAAAAACGGCCGAATCCTTCATATATAAAGAAAAAATTGGACCATTAAACAAAAGTATATTTAAAGTTAGAGTTGCTGTACAAAAATTCATTGAAACAATAAATAAAGTTCTACACAAATAATAGATAGGCTATGCATTAAAATGTAGAAGCTTTATTAGAACATATATATAGAAAGTTAATAAATAATAAGAAGATATAAGTATAAAAATATCTCTAAATAATTTTAAATGTTATTTAGAGATATTTTTTACTTTTTTATTTAATTTATCAAAACAAGAAAATAATATATTAATACTGTATAAATAGTTTCATATATAAACAAAAAAATAGTATTTATCACTAATAATTAATAAAATAATAATTTAAAATGGTAATATTATATAATTTTTATAAAAATACAATATACTATTTTGCTTAAAATGTAATTTGTTTTGAAAAAATACATATGTATAGTGATAGGTGTAAATAAAAATAAGATAGGGGGAATCAAAAAATGAAAGTTATGAGATTAAAGAAACTTTTAGCTGGATTAGTTGTAACTACAATGTCATTATCCTTTTTAGGAATACCAACACATGCAAAAACAATCACAAATAAAGATCAAAAAAAAGTAGTAAGGCAAAGCAGTAAGAAAGATTTGAAGAGGAAAATAATAGGATATTTTCCAGAGTGGGCTTATAAAAGTGAAGTTCAGGGATATTTTAATGTAACTGATTTACAATGGGATTCATTAACCCATATTCAATACTCATTTGGATTAGTAGATCCATCTACAAATAAAATAAAATTAGGTGATAAATATGCAGCATTAGAAGAAGACTTTGCTAATTATGATTTATCTTATAAAGGGAAAAAAATAGACCTTGATCCTACGCTACCATATAAAGGTCACTTTAATGTATTACAAACTATGAAAAAAAATTATCCTAATGTTAAATTGTTAATGTCTGTAGGAGGATGGGCAGGATCACGTGGCTTTTATACAATGCTAGATACAGATGAAGGAATAAATACTTTTGCAGATTCATGTGTTGATTTTATAAGAAAATATAATTTTGATGGGATAGATATTGACTTTGAATATCCATCATCTACAAGTCAATCAGGAAATCCAGCAGATTTTGATTTATCAGAACCTAGAAGATCGAACTTAAATGAAAGATATAATATATTAATGAAAACATTAAGAGAAAAGATAGATGAAGCATCTGAAAAATATAATAAAGATTATATTTTATCAGCAGCTGTTACTGCATCTCCTTGGGTTCTTGGAGGAGTTAATGATAACACATATGCTAAATATTTAGATTTTCTAAGTGTAATGTCTTATGATTATCATGGTGGATGGAATGAATATGTTGAAAATTTAGCCGGTATTTATCCAGATCAAGCAGATAGAGAGACAGCATCACAAATAATGCCTACACTTTGCATGGATTGGGCATACAGATTCTATAGAGGTGTGTTACCATCAGAAAAAATAATCATGGGTATTCCATATTATACAAGAGGATGGGAAAACGTTCAAGGTGGACAAAATGGACTTCATGGTTCAAGTAGGACACCAGCATCAGGAAAATATAATATTTGGGGTGATGATTTAGACAATGATGGAGAATTAGAACCAGCAGGTGCTAATCCATTATGGCATGTATTAAATCTTATGGAACAAGATCCTAATTTAAAATTATATTGGGATGATGTTGAAAAGGTACCACATGTTTGGCAAAGTGAAGAAAGCGTTTTTTTATCTTTTGAAAACGAAAAATCTATTGATGAAAGAGTTAAGTATATAAAAAATAAAAATCTTGGTGGAGCCTTAATTTGGGTAATGAATGGTGATTATGGATTAAATCCTAATTACGTAGAAGGATCTAATAAAATAAATGAAGGTAAATATACATTCGGAGATACATTAACTAAACTGTTAAGCAATGGGTTAAAAAATATTGGGAATTGTAAAGAGACATATGATGATAGCACTAGTTCATTAGAACCAGTAAATGTTGAGGTAAGTTTAAGTGGAAAATATGATCATCCTAATTATACTTATGATATAAAAATAAAAAATTGTACTGATAAAAAAATAGATGGTGGATGGAATGTATCATTTGATTTACCTAAATCAGCATTATATAAATCTTCATGGGGAGGAACATATTCTTTAAAGGATAATGGAGATTTTAAAACAGTTACAATAAAATCAGGTGATTGGCAAAGCATTGAACCAGGAGCAACTGTTGCAATTCAAGGAATGATTGGATTATGCTTCTCAGGAGTTAGAAATATAACATTTAATGGTATGAATCCAATAGGACCGAGCATGGATAAAGCTAAAGAAATAGAAATCGATGAATTGAGAGATGGAATTGAAGAAGTGCCAAAAGAAACAATAGAAGAAGTAACAAAAGAAATGACCGAAGAATTACCAAAAGAAATAACATCAGATGAATCAACAATAAAAGAAGAATTAAAAGAAATGGAAGAAGATAAGTTAAAAGAAAAAATAATAGATAGTACAGAAGAATTGCAAAAAGAGACAACAATGGATGAAGAAGTAATAGAAGATAATTTAAAAGATGAACTTATAGATAATTCCGAAAAGGAAATAAAGAATAATTCAAAAGAAACAATAGAAAATAATTAAGTTTAAAATTATGATTTTGCCAACATTTTGCTGATAATAGCTCAAAATGAAAAAAGTGTTACTGAATAACAGAATATAAATAATAAATATAGCAAGAAATAGCTAGTGGATTTAAGAAATTATATTTCAAATCCATTAGCTATTTTTATTGTATATAAAATTATAATTAACAAAGTAAGACCGAGGCTTTTCTTATATTAATATAGTATAAACAATTAATACTATATTAAGGATAAAAAACAGATTGATATGCTTAGAGTTATCATGGTGCTATATGGTATAATAGTAAAGTATTTAAAATTAAAAACGATAAGAAAAACAACAAATTAAAAACAAATTTATAATATAATAGGTGGGTTATAAGATGAAAATAAATTTAGTTGATATAAAAGAAATAATAAATAAATATTCGGTATTATTATCAAATTTGTTAACAATTGATGTAGAAATAGTTGATGATAAATTAGTAAGAGTTGCTGCAACAGGAATATACGAAAAAAGAATTGGAGAAAACATAAGAGATCAAGGGTATGTATATAAGAAAGCTTTAGATACAGGAAAAACATTAGTTATAGAAAATCCAGGAAAAGATACACTATGTGATGAATGTAAAAAAAGAGGAAACTGCAATGAATTTATGGAAATATGTGTACCTATTAAATATGAAGAAACTACATTTGGAGTAATAGGTTTAGTATGTTCTAATGAAGATCAAAAGGAAAAATTAAAAAATAATCTACCTATTATGATTACGTTTTTAGAGCAAATAGCTGAATTTATTTCAATTAAAGTAATAGAACAAAATCAAATATTTGAAAATGAGAACAGTATTAATTTTTTTAAAGAAATAGTAAATTCCATAGATGATGGTATTATAACTGTAGATATAAAAGATGAGATTATAACAGCAAATAATAATTCATTAAAGCTATTGAAAGTTAAGCCTAGTATTGTAGGTAAGAGAATTACTATAGAAGAAACAGATGAATATACTCCTAAAGGAGGTATTTATAATTTCAATATTGAAAATGAAAAATTTAAAATTATAGGAAAAGTAGTGAAAAACTGTATTAATAATAAAGATTGTAACAAAATAATTATTTTTAAAGAATTAATTACTATTGAAGAAGAGTTGAAAAATAATAGTATTAACTGTGATTCAATAATTGGCCAAGCAGATAATATAGTAGAACTTAAAAAGAAAATAAAAAAGGTCTCGTACACTGACGCTACAATCTTAATTACAGGAGAAAGTGGCACCGGGAAAGAGCTGGTAGCCAGGTCAGTACATTCTGAAGGTAATAGAAAAAACATGCCATTTATAGCTATAAACTGTGGAGCTATTCCAGAAAATTTATTAGAAAGTGAACTTTTTGGATATGTTAAAGGTGCATTTTCAGGAGCAAGTTCTGGTGGAAGAATAGGAAAGTTTGAACTTGCTAATAATGGAGTGATTTTTTTAGATGAAATAGGTGATATGCCATTATATCTTCAAGTAAAAATTCTAAGAGTGTTACAAGAAAAAACAATTGTGAAAATAGGTTCTAATAAGTTAATAAATTTAAATATAAGAGTAATAGCAGCTACAAATAAAAACTTAAAAAAATTAGTTGATGAAGGTAAATTTAGAGCGGATTTATATTATAGATTAAATATAATTCCTATCGAAGTACCAAGTTTAAAAGACAGGGGAGAGGATGTTGTATTAATAACTAAAATGTTAATAGAAAAATACAATATAAGATGCAATAAATATATACATACTATAGATAGAGAATTAATTAAAATATTTAAGGATTATAGTTGGCCAGGAAATATAAGGGAATTAGAAAATATAGTAGAATTTATGGTGAGTTTATCAGGGGAAAATGGATTACTTGAAAAATCTATGTTACCAATATCATTTGTACAAAGTTATAATGAGGAACTTAAAAATAGAAATGATGAAATATGTATGGATGATGACATAATGACATTAAAGGAAATTGAAAAGATATATATTAAAAAAGCTTTGGGAAAGTATGGAAACTCAACTAAAAGTAAAATGAAAGTGGCAAAAAAATTAGGCATAGGAATAGCCACTCTTTATAGAAAGTTAGAAGAATAAAATATAATTTATCATAATGATAAATTATATTTTATTATGTCAACTTAAGTTAGGTAAAATAAGCTCAAAACTAGGTATGTTACAGAATTTAACAGATACACTATATAAGTATATTGGTCTGTTATTTTTTTATCTTTCTTATTATTTTGATAAAAATAATTATCAAAATGATAATTATATAATTTAGAAATAAAATAAGTGCTTAAAGCAATGCTGTTAGGCAAGGTGGAGGTAGGATTTTTCATAAAAAATCAAAGAAATGCTTTTCAGTTTTGGCAAGGTAATTGCTAAAGTAATAGTTAGTGATGAAATGTAAATAAAATCATCATAAAACCAATGATATAAAATAATATTTTCATAAAAAGGCGGGGGAATAACTATGGATTTTGAAAACATTAAGGTAAGAGCAAAGGCTTATGAAGCAGATATGACAAAATTTTTAAGGGATTTAATTGCTATCCCAGGAGAAAGTGCTAATGAGGAGTTAGTGATAAAAAGAATATCACAAGAAATGAAAAAACTAGGATTTGACAAAGTTGAAATCGATAATATGGGAAATGTTTTAGGATATATGGGAACCGGTGAAACTTTAATTGCCTATGATGCTCATATAGATACTGTTGGAATAGGTGAAATAAGTAACTGGACATTTGATCCTTATAAGGGATATGAAACTGAAGAAGAAATAGGTGGTCGTGGAGCATCAGATCAATTAGGTGGAATAGTATCTGCTACTTATGGAGCAAAAATAATGAAGGATTTAAATCTTTTATCTGATAAGTATACAGTTTTAGTGACTGGTACAGTACAAGAAGAAGATTGTGATGGATTATGTTGGCAATATATTCATAATGAAGATAAGGTAAAACCAGAATTCGTTGTAATAACTGAACCAACTAATGGAAATATCTATAGGGGCCAACGTGGTCGTATGGAAATAAGAGTTGAGGTTAAGGGTGTATCTTGCCATGGTTCTGCTCCGGAACGTGGAGATAATGCAATTTATAAAATGGCAGACATATTACAAGAAGTTAGAGTATTAAATGATAATTTACACTATGATGAATTTTTAGGTAAAGGAACTGTAACCGTTTCAGAAGTATTCTATAATTCACCATCTCGTTGTGCAGTAGCAGATATGTGTGCAATTTCTTTAGATCGTAGATTAACTGATGGTGAAACTTTTGAATCAGCATTAGAAGAGGTAAGAAATCTTCCATTTGCTAAAAAATATAATGCAAAAGTAACTATGTATAAATATGAAAGACCGAGTTGGACAAACCTTGTATATCCGACAGACTGTTATTTTCCAACTTGGGTAATACCAGAAGATGCACCAGCAACTAAATCAATGGTTGAAGCTTATGAAGGAATGTATGGAAAACCACTAGTAGATAAATGGACATTCTCAACTAATGGAGTATCAATAATGGGTAGATATGGAATCCCATGTATAGGATTTGGACCAGGAAAAGAAGAAGAAGCACATGCTCCAAATGAAAAGACTTGGAAGGCTGATTTAGTAAAATGCGCTGCTGTATATGTTGCAGTACCAACAATTTATTGCAGAAATAAATAAAGATAAGAAGATAGATAGATAAAGAAATAGAGAAAAAGAAATATTGGAGGATTTACAATGAGTATAATGGATAAATATATTGATAAATTAAATACATTAAATTTTGAGAACATGCATGAAAATGATTTTATGCTAACTTGGGATAAAAGTAATGATGAGCTTGAGGCTGTTTTTACAATAGCAGAAGCTTTAAGAAATTTAAGAGAAAATAACATATCTCCAAAGATATTTGATAGTGGACTTGGAATTTCATTATTTAGAGATAATTCAACAAGAACAAGATTTAGTTTTGCATCTGCATGTAATCTTTTAGGTCTTGAGGTACAAGATTTAGATGAAGGTAAATCACAAGTAGCTCATGGAGAAACAGTAAAAGAAACTGCTAATATGATTTCATTTATGGCTGATGTTATTGGTATTCGTGATGATATGTTTATAGGAAAAGGACATACCTACATGAAAAATGTTTCAGAGTATGTTCAAGAAGGAAATGAAAATGGAACATTAGAACAAAGACCAACTCTTGTTAACTTACAATGTGATATAGACCATCCAACACAAGCAATGGCAGATACACTTCATTTAATAAATGAACTTGGTGGTGTTGAAAACTTAAAAGGTAAAAAAGTTGCTATGACTTGGGCTTATTCACCATCATATGGTAAGCCACTTTCAGTTCCACAAGGTATTATTGGATTATTAACTAGATTTGGAATGGATGTAGTATTAGCTCACCCAGAAGGTTATGAAGTTATGAGTGAAGTTGAAGAAGTTGCAAAGAAAAATGCAAAAGAATCAGGTGGATCATTTACAAAGACAAATTCTATGGAAGAAGCATTTAAAGATGCTGATATAGTATATCCAAAGAGTTGGGCTCCTTATGTTGCAATGGAAAAAAGAACAGATTTATATGCAAAAGGAGATCAAGTTGGTATTGATGAACTAGAAAAAGAATTACTAAAACAAAATGCAGAACATGTTGATTGGCAATGTACTGAGGAATTAATGAAGCTTACTAAAGATGGTAAGGCTATATACATGCATTGTTTACCAGCAGATATCACAGGGGTAAGCTGTGAAGTTGGTGAAGTTGATGCTAGTGTATTTGATAGATATAGAAAATCACTATATAAAGAAGCAAGCTTTAAGCCATATATTATAGCTGCTATGATTTTCTTAAGTAAAGTTAAAAATCCACAAGAGACTTTAACAAAATTAGTGGAAAAAAATAAATCACGTCACGTTGAATAGGTTTAAGCAAATATTAGTTGAGAATTGAAAGTTGAGAATTGAGAGTGAAGGAAAAAATTCTAATATGGAATTTTAAAATACATTATTTTAGAAAGTCAATAAGACTTTTGACCAAAACTCTCAACTCTCATCTATCCACTTTTAACTAACAAAGCGTGGAGTTAGCCACGTTGTTCTAAAACATAGATATTGAGGTGAGAAATATGAAAAAGAAAATTGTAATCGCATTAGGTGGAAATGCGTTAGGAAATACATTAAAAGAACAGATGAATGCTGTAAATACTACTGCTAAAGCAATAGCAGATTTAATTGAAGATGGAAATGAAGTTGTTATTTCTCATGGAAATGGTCCTCAAGTTGGAATGATAAATGTAGCCATGAGTGAACTTCATAAATTAGATCCAAAGTACTCTATTTGTCCTATGTCAGTTTGTGTAGCTATGAGTCAAGGATATATAGGATATGATTTACAGAATCAAATTAAGGAAGAGCTGTTAAATAGAAATATAAATAAAAATGTAGCAACTATTATTACACAAGTTGAAGTAGATTCAAAAGACGAGGCTTTTAAAAATCCAACTAAACCAATAGGAAGCTTTATGACAAAAGAAGAAGCAGAACTAGCTATTAAGAATGGAGAAAATATAATTGAAGATTCTGGTAGGGGTTACAGGAGAGTAGTTGCTTCACCAAAACCTATTGGTATCGTTGAAATCGGAACTATAAAGAATTTAATAAAAGATGGACAAGTTGTAATTGCTTGCGGTGGAGGGGGAATTCCTGTTGTAAAAGAAGGAAATCACTTAAATGGCATAGGAGCTGTAATTGATAAAGATTTTGCAAGTTGTACACTTGCTAAGGAACTTGATGCAGATTGCTTAATTATTTTAACTGCTGTTGAAAAAGTTGCTATAAATTTTGGTAAAGAAAATGAACAATGGTTAGATGACGTTAGTGTAAATGATATGAAAAAGTATTTGGAAGAAGGTCATTTTGCACCAGGTTCAATGAAACCAAAGGTAGAAGCTGGAATAGAGTTTGCTTCATCAAAAGAAGATAGATATTCATTGATTACTCTTCTTGAAAAAGCAAAGGATGGTATAACTGGAAAGACTGGTACTAGAATAAAGTATTAGCAAGATCTAAATATAAATAACTCAGTAGTTTTATCAGATGTAAATGGAATTCTATGTTTTAGGAGAGTGTTTATATATGTATAAGCGAGCTGGATCGGGTAATCTGACCTAGTACACATATGAACACATATTTAAAACATAGTTAAATGGAGGGGAAATAATGGAAAATATAATGTGGAAAAAAAATGAACTACCTAAAACTAATAATGAAAATTTACTAGATTTCTTAAATAAAGAGGAAATAACTAAAGCTAGGGAATTTCATAAAAGTTTTCCTCAATATAAGGAAACACCATTAGTTAATTTAGAAAATTTAAGCAAGGATATAGGATTAGGTGGTATTTATATAAAAGATGAATCGTATAGATTTGGATTAAATGCTTTTAAAGTGCTAGGTGGTTCTTTGGCTATGGCAAAATACATGGCACAAAAATTAAATAAAGATATATCTGAATTACCATATGAAAAGTTAATTTCACCAGAGTTAAGAGAAGAACTTGGAGAAATTACATTTGTAACAGCTACAGATGGAAATCATGGAAGAGGAGTTGCTTGGACTGCAAATAAACTAAAACAAAAATCAGTAGTTTATATGCCAAAAGGATCATCAAAAACAAGATTAGAAAATATAAGAAAAGAAGGAGCAGAGGCCTCTATAACTGACATGAATTATGATGATGCAGTAAGACTTGCAGCAAAATATGCAAGTGAAAATAATGGTATAGTTATACAAGATACTGCATGGGAAGGATACGAAGAAATTCCAGCTTGGATAATGCAAGGCTATGGAACTATGGGACTTGAAGCATTAAATCAATTAGCTGAGTATGGAGTTGAAAGACCAACTCATATATTTATACAAGCTGGTGTAGGTTCTTTAGCAGGTGCAATTCAAGGTTTTTTTGCTTCTGTATTTAAGGAAAATTGTCCAAAAACAGTAATAGTAGAATCAAATTTGGCAGATTGTTTATATAAATCAGCAAAAGCTAATGATGGAAATTTAATAGCTGTAGGCGGAGATATGCAAACAATAATGGCTGGATTAGCTTGTGGAGAAGCAAATACAATTGGTTGGAAAGTTTTAAAAGAGTACTCTGATACATTTGTTTCATCTCCAGATTATGTTGCAGCAAATGGTATGAGAATACTTGGAAATCCATTAAGAGGAGATAAGAAGGTTATTTCTGGGGAGTCAGGTGCTGTTACGTCAGGATTACTTTATGAAATAATGAAAAACGATAAACATAAGGACTTAAAAGAATCATTAGAATTAGATGAAAATTCAAAAGTATTACTATTTAGTACAGAAGGAGATACAGATCCAGAGAAGTATAAAGAAATAGTTTGGAGAGGCCAATATAACAAATAAAAAAATTATAGTTAAAGAGGGTGGCACAATGCTATTAATTGGAAATGGAAGGGTAATAACTCAAGATATTAAAAATCCCTATATAGAAGATGGTTGTATTGCAGTAAAAAACAATATTATACTAGAAGTTGGTAATACAAATGAGCTAAAAACAAAATATAAAGATTATGAGTTTATAGATGCAGAAGAAAAAGTTATAATGCCTGGATTAATAAATACTCATCATCATATATATAGCGCATTTGCAAGGGGACTAACATTAAATAATCCTCCAGCAAAAAGTCTTGTTGATATTCTTGAAAATGTTTGGTGGAAAATAGATAAGAAATTAAATTTAGAAGATGTTAAATATAGTGCTTATACAACTTTAATTGAATGTGTTAAAAATGGAGTTACAACTGTATTTGATCATCATGCTAGTCCTATGTCAGCAAGTAGAAGTTTGTTTACCATAGCAGATGCAGCTACTCATTTAGGTGTAAGAGGAGTTTATGCTTATGAAGTTTCCGATAGAGATGGAGAGAAAATCCTAAATGAAGGCATAGAAGAAAACGTTAACTTTATTAAGGCATCAAATGAAAGAGAAGACGATATGGTAAGGGGCATGTTTGGAATGCATGCATCATTTACTCTTAGTGATGATAGCTTAAAAAAATGCGTGGATAGTATGAAGGGTCTTGATGCAGGATATCATATTCATGCAGCAGAAGGAATTGATGATTTGAATCATTGCTTAAAAAACAACAGCAAGAGAGTAATAGAAAGATTAAATGACTTTGGGATATTAGGAGAAAAAACAATATGCGCTCATTGTATTCATATAAATAATAGGGAAATTAATATTTTAAAGGAAACTAATACTAATGTAGTTAATAATCCCGAATCTAATATGGGAAATGCTGTTGGTTGTGCACCAGTAATAGAAATGATGAAAAATAAAGTAGTAGTAGGTCTTGGCACTGATGGTTATACATCAGATATGTTTGAATCAATGAAAGTTGAAAATATAATTCATAAGCATAATTTATGTGATTCTAATGTAGGATTCGTAGAAACTAATAAAATGCTATTTGAAAATAATAGATGTATAGCAGCTAAGTATTTTAAAAAACCACTTGGAATATTAAAAGAAGGAGCATATGCTGATTTAATAATTGTTGATTATAATCCATTAACACCTATGAATGAAAATAATTTAAATGGTCATATAATGTTTGGCATGAGTGGAAGAGGTGTAGATACAACAATAATTAATGGGAAAATTATAATGAAAAATAGAAAAATTATGACAGTAAATGAGGACAATATATTTAAAAAATCAAGAAAAATTTCTGAAGAGTTTTGGAGCAATTTTAATTAAAAGGAGATTTTAATGAAAGAAAAACTTGGATTGAAACAATGGTTTGTAAAAGTCCCATTAGATATATTAGGATTATTTTTGTGTGCATTAGGGATTGTATTAGCTATACAAAGTAATTTAGGACCAAGTCCGTGGGATGTTTTACAAGTAGGATTGTCAATTCAGCTACCGATTTCAATAGGCCAAGCGTCTCAATTTGTTTCAATGGTAATATTAGCTTTTACATGGTATAAAGGTATAATACCAGGAGTTGGAACTTTGGCAGAAGCCTTTTTTATTGGATTTTTCATTGACCTAATTTATAAATACATTCCAGTTTATACTCCAGATGGAATTATGTTTAGAATACTAATGTTAGCAGTTGGTGTAGCAATGCTTGCTTTTGGAATAGTTACAGCTTTAAAAGCTGGATTAGGAGTAGGCTCAAGAGATCAACTCATGGAATACTTAATAGGAACAACTGGGAAATCAGTTGAAAAAATAAGACCTGTTATGGAGATAATAGCTTTAATAATAGGAACAATCTTAAAAGGACCTATTGGAATTGGATCTATTTTTGTAGCAATGTTTATTGGATATTTAATACGTTTTTCAGCAAAAATATTAAATTATAATTTTGATGCATATAGTCACTATACTTTATTAGATATGTGGAATAATAGTAGTTTTAGTAAAAATAAAAGTATTGCAAATAAGAATATATAGATATGAAATACTTAAACTTGCAACTATAGGAAGTGCAAATGTACTTGGAAGAAATGATATTGGAGAATTAAGTGTAGGTAAAGGATAAAAATTATTAAGGAATTAGTTAATAGGGGGAGCAGTGTTATGGCAAATTTAAAAGTTAATATACTCGGAATGGAGTTTAATAACCCAGTATTTACAGCAGCGGGACCCGGTGCAAAAGATGGAGAATTATGTGTTTTAGCAGTAAAGGGAGGTGCTGGTGGATTAGTTACAAAAACAATATCTGAAAAACCAGCAGATGTTCCAAGACCTTGTATGGCAAAAATCAACGCAGGTTTTTTAAATACAGAACTTTGGTCAGAGCTTCCAAAAGAGCAATGGGTAGAAAAAGAATATAAAAGAGCAAAAGAAGCTGGAGTACCAATGATCATTAGTATGGGATATACTGCAGATCAAATAAGTAAAGTTGCACCATTAGTAAGACCATATGCAGATGCTGTTGAGCTATCGACTCATTATGTTGGAACTGATATTGCTCCAATCGTTGAATCAATGAAGGCAGCTAAAGCAGCACTTGACTGTCCTGTATTTATGAAAATGAGTCCTCATACAGATATTCAAAAAATAGCTAAAGCATTAGAAGATGCAGGTGCAGATGGACTTGTAATGATAAATTCAGTAGGTCCATGTATGGCAATTGATGTAGAAACAGGATATCCAATTATGGGAAGTCAAACAGGATATGGATGGTTATCAGGATCGCCTGTAAAACCAGTAGCTATTAGAAATATTTATGATGCTTCTAAAGTCATAAAGATACCAATAATAGGTGTTGGTGGAATTACGTCTGGAAAAGATGCAGCAGAAATGCTAATGGCAGGAGCGCAATCTGTACAAGTATGCACAGAAGCTATTTTAAAAGGACCAACTGTTTATGGAAAAATTGCAAAAGAATTAAATGACTTTTTAGATAGTCATGGATATAAAGATGTAAATGAAATAATAGGACTTGCTCATAAAAAATGTGGGGAAAGAAACTTTAGAACAGAGTCAATAGCACCTACAGTAAAACAAGAAGCTTGTATAAAATGTGGAGTCTGTAAAACAAGTTGTGTATATGATGCAATAGAAGTTTCAAATGAGCTAATCATTGATAGTAAGAAATGTTTTGGATGTGGATTATGTGTAACTAGATGTCCAAAGAATGCATTATCAATGCAATATAAGTAAATTAAGAATTAGTAGTAAAAGCTAATATATTTAAATATTATTATGGAAAGTAAAAAAATAAATAACGCAAAAAAAGGAGAATTTACTATGAAGAAAATAATTAATACACAAAATGCACCAGAAGCAATTGGACCATATTCACAAGGAGTAATTATAGATAAGTTAGTATATACATCTGGTCAATTACCTATAAATCCAAAGACAAAGGTATTAGAAACAGAAATAAAGCAAGCAACTAAGCAAAGTATAGAAAACTGTAAAGGCATTTTAGAAGAAGCAGGAACAAATCTTGAGAATGTAATTAAAACTACAGTTTTTGTAAAAAATCTAAATGATTTTTCAGCTGTAAATGAAGTATACGCAAAATATTTCACACAAAATTTTCCCGCAAGAAGTTGTGTGCAAGTAGCTAAATTGCCAATGGACGCTCCAGTAGAAATAGAGGTAATTGCTACATTATTATAATTAATATGATGAGGTAGGCTATCTACCTCATCATATTAATTATAAAAGGAAATTTAGTTATGTATAAGAATATATTAATTACAGGTAGAATACAATGCGGAAAAAGTACATTAATTAATAAAATACTTAATGAATTGACAATTGCTTATTCAGGATATAGAACATTACCTTATTATAAAAACAAAGAAAAAGATGGTTATTATATAGAAGGGGTGAATTTAAAAAGCAAATTAAAAGATAAAATTTCAGTAAATGCATCATCACAAAAATGTATTGCTCTTGTTGATGGGTTTGACATTACCGGTGTGGAAATTTTAAAGATGAGTATTGAAGATGAAGTTTCTAAAATAATTTTATTAGATGAGATTGGAGTTTTAGAAAAATCCTCTTTAAAATTCATAGAAGAAATTCATAATTGTCTTGATAGTGATAAATTAGTAATTGGAGTTTTGAAAAAGAAGGATGATGAGTTTTTAAATAGAATAAGTGAACGAGAGGACACTTTCATTGTAGATATAGAAAATAGTACAGAGGAAGAACGAAGAATTATGAAAAAACAAATTATTGAATATATAGAAAGTGTATTTAAATGTAGTTATAACTAAATTTATTAATCTATAAAAGTAATTTTTCTAAAAACATTTTATAAAATGAGGTGATAAGAATGTCTTTATTAATAAAAAATGGAACTGTGATCACTGCTAGTGATATTTATAATGGAGATATTTATATTAAAGATGGCATTATAAGAGAAATTGGAACTAATCTTATAAAAGAAGTTGATGAAATAGTAGATGCTAAAGGAAAATATGTTATTCCTGGTGGAGTAGATGCTCATACTCATTTAAATTTAGATGTAGGGATATCTGTTGCAAATGATGATTTTTACACAGGAACAGTTGCAGCAGCTTGTGGTGGAACAACTACTGTTGTAGATCATATGGGATTTGGTCCTAAGGGATGCAATTTAAAGCATCAAGTAGATGTTTATCATGGATATGCTGATGATAAGGCAGTAATAGATTATAGTTTTCATGGTGTTGTTCAACATGTAAATGACAGCATAATTGATGAAATGAAAAAAATAGTTGATGAAGAGGGGATACCGAGTTTTAAAGTTTATTTAACATATGATTATATGATTGATGATAAAGGTGTACTTAAAATTTTAAATAGATTAAAAGAATTGCAGGGAATTATGACTGTTCATTGTGAAAATGATGGAAGTATAAAACTTTTAAAAGAAAATTATATAAGAAAAGGACTTACAAGTCCTTTATATCATTGTTTAAGCAGACCAGTTGAAACTGAAGCTGAAGCTGTGAATAGAATGATAAATATGGAATCAATAGTAAAGGATGCACCTCTTTATATAGTTCATTTATCATCAGAGTTAGGATTAGATTATGTAAAAATGGCAAGAGAAAGAGGTCAAAGGATATATAGTGAGACATGTCCACAATATTTAGTATTAGATGAAAGCAAATATAATCTTCCTAATAATGAATCATTGAAGTATGTAATTAGCCCTCCATTAAGATCAAAAAGGGATATAGAAAAATTGTGGAAAGGAATTAATGATGGATATATACAAACTATAGCATCAGATCATTGTCCATTCTCCTTTAAAGAAGACAAACAAAAGGGCAAAGATGACTTTACTAAGTGTCCAAATGGAGCACCTGGAATAGAAGAAAGAATTCCACTTATATTTTCTGAGGGGGTTATGAATGGAAGGATTAGTATAAATAAGTTTGTTGATCTATGCTGTACAAAACCGGCGAAAATATTTGGATTATATCCGAAGAAAGGAACAATACAAGTTGGTTCGGATGGGGATATAGTAATAATTGACCCACAAAAAGAAGTTACTATGTCAAATTCAAATTTACATTCTAATGTAGACTATTCTGCATATGAAGGAATAAAGGTAAAGGGTTATCCAATAATGACTATTTCACGTGGTGAAATAATAGTTAGAGATAATAAGTTTATAGGTAAAAAAGGATATGGAAAGTTTATTAAAAGATCAAAGGTGAATTTAAAGAGTATATAAGAGATTTAGATAGAATTACATTTAAAAATAATAAATATGAGATAAATTATTAGGCACATGAAAGATAATAGTAAGTTAAATATATTAAGGCTTATTATTATCATTTATGTGCCTTACTCGATAATATTTTTAAATTTAAAATATTTTTTATATTAATAATATATGAATCTAGTGTGTATGCTTTTAGGATTCTAGCATCTATATTAATATAATTAAATTTTTATTAATATAAACACGTCTTTATAAATCTATATGTGAACATTGTTTTAAAACTAAAAATAAGTATAAAATGTACATTTTATATTTTAAATAAATTATAAAAATATAATTATCAAAGTGATAAAGAATTATCTTTTTGATAATTTCAATGTATAAATTATGAATAAGAATATATAATTTAATAATTTTAAGTTACCAAAATGATAAAAAGCATAAGTAATTAAAAATTAAATTTGTAATAAAGGTGTAAACAATTACTGAAATTTATAAAAAAATTATTATTTAAGCATAAATACATTTAAATTGAGCAGGAAATAATAGAAAATTAGTACAAAAACACGAAAAAAACTAAAATCTAATTTTGGCATGAAAAATGCTACTTACTAGTAATAAAATGAATATCAAAAATAAGTAAAATTTAAGGTAGTTCTTATATTTATATTATAGTTAAAAATACAGATAGTAGTAAGGTGAAAATATAATAAGATGTAAAAACAGGTAATTAATTATAGTGAGAGATTTTAAAATTTTTTTATAATGGTGTAAATTTAGATGCTACATAAGACAACGTTATCATAGGCGGAAAAGTGGGTTATGAGATATTTATTAAATATAGAAAAATATAAAGATATTAACTTTAATAGAATTCATTGAAGGGATTTGAGAATTATGAGGGAAAAAGATGGGGATAATTTAATACCTGCAGTTGATGAAAAAATACCTTTTTCAAAAGCATGGATATTTTCACTTCAACATGTAATGTCAATGTGTGCAGGTGCAGTAGCTGTTCCACTTATGATTGGAGAAGCAGCAGGTTTAAATAATTTAGAGATAGTTTTTCTTATAAATGCAGGGTTATTTATGGCTGGAATAGGTACTTTGATCCAAGGTTATGGTCTTAAAAATGTTGCAGGAGCTAAAATACCAGTGATAGAAGGTACAAGCTTTGCAGCAGTATCGGGTATTCTTGCTATTATAGCGGGGGCTCATGGTGATAAATATTTGGCAATGACAACTGTTTTTGGATCAGTAATTATAGCAGGATTATTTTGTTTTATCATATCACCTGTATTTGGTAAATTAATAAAATTCTTTCCAAAGGTAGTTACAGGAACAGTTGTGTTAGTAATAGGTATTTCTATAATGCCAGTAGGTATAAAATGGATAACTGGAGGAACAGCTAAACCAGCAACTACGCAAGAGGTGGGATTAGCATTAGCAGTTTTGGTTATAACTCTATTGTTATTTAAATATATAAAAGGAATTTGGAATAGTGCAGCAATACTATTTTCTATAGTAATAGGAACTTTATTAGCTATGATTTTTGGAATAGCTGATTTTAGTAAAGTTAAAGATGCAGCTTGGTTTAGTTTAAATGTACCTTTAAAATTTGGAATGCCTACATTTAATATATCAGCAATAATTTCTATGATTCTAATAATGCTTGTTTTAATGACTGAATCAGTTGGAAACATGATAGCAATACATGAAATAACAGATAAGGAAGTAACTAAAGGAAATATAAGAAAAGGTTTAGCTGGAGATGGTATTTCAACATTTTTAGCGGGTATATTTAATACTTTTCCAATTACACCATTTGCTCAAAACACAGGTCTTGTTGGATTAACAAATATAAAATCTAGATTTATAAGCATTTATGCAGGAATAATTCTTTTAATATTAAGCTTTACACCAAAATTTGCTGCAACAATGGGTGCTATACCAAAACCAGTATTAGGTGGTGTGGGATTTGCAATGTTTGGAATGGTTCTAGTTGGAGGAATAAAAACACTATCAAAAGTGAATTTTGATGGAAATAAAAATTCAGTAATAGTTGCTGTTAGTATAGGACTTTCCATGATACCATTAGCTAATTTAACATTTTATGATAATTTTCCAACATGGGTGCAAACAATTTTTCATAGTGGAATAACTACAGGAAGTATATCTGCAATTTTATTAAATATATTTTTTAATGTAATAGGAAATGAGAATGAAGAAGAAACAGTAGTTAATAAAATTAAGGATATATATATAGGTAACGAATCAGTAGAAATACATCAGTAAAACTAAATATAAAAATAATAATTTAAAGTGTAGGTTAGTTGTAAATTATAAGATAAAAAATAAAATGGGTAATATTTAAAATTGGAATTATGAGGAGTGATAAGATTGTTTAAATTCATTCTTAATGGACAGGAAAAAAGTGTCGATGAAAATAAAAAGTTTTTAAAATATTTAAGAGATGATTGTAATATAACATCTGTAAAAAATGGATGCTCAGAAGGTGCATGTGGGACATGCATGATTATAGTTGATGGAAAGGCAGTTAAAGCTTGCATTCTTACTACTGAAAAGGTAAATGGTAAGAAAATAACAACAATAGAGGGTTTCACTGAGAGAGAAAGAGACATATTTTCCTATGCCTTTACTGAAGCAGGAGCAGTGCAATGTGGATTTTGTATACCAGGAATGGTTATTAGTGCAAAAGCTTTATTTAATAGAACTTTAGACCCAACAAGTGAAGAAGTTAAGAAAGCTTTAATCGGTAATATATGTAGATGTACAGGGTATGTAAAAATAGAAAAAGCTATCATGATGGCAGCAGAAATATTTAGAGAAAATAAAGAAGTGCCTAAAGTTTCTTGTAAAGGTTTAATAGGAGAGCCAATGGCAAGGGTTGATGCAAGAGATAAGACTTTAGGTTTAGGGGAATATACTGATGATATAAGAATTGATGGAATGGTTTATGGTGTAGCCTTAAGAAGTAAGTATCCTAGAGCTTTAGTAAAGAGCATGGATATAACGGAAGCAGAAAATTTGAAGGGTGTAATTAAGATTATAACAGCAGAAGATATTCCAGGACAAAGGTATTTAGGACATTTAAAGAAGGACACTCCAGCGTTAATAAAAGTAGGAGAAGAAACAAGGTATCTTGGAGATGCAGTAGCTTTAGTTGCAGCAGAAACAGAAGAGATAGCAAAAGAAGCACTAAAATATATAAAAGTGGATTTTGAGGAATTAAAACCATTATCATCTCCAATGGAAGCTTTAAAGGATGACGCTCCAAAGATACATGAAGGTGGAAATATTTTAGTACATGAACATTTAGTAAGAGGAAATGCTGATGAAGCTATAAAAAATTCTAAATATGTTGTTACAAATAAGTATAGTGTTCCATTTACCGAACATGCTTTTTTAGAACCAGAGGCAGCAGTTGCAGTTCCTGATGGAGAAGATGGATTAATAGTTTATACAGGAACTCAAAGTATATATGATGACTTGAGGGAGATAGGATCTTTATTAAATTTAGGTGAAGATAAGTTAAGAATTATTTCAGAATATGTAGGGGGAGGATTTGGTGGTAAGGAAGATATGAGCTGCCAACATCATACTGCATTGCTTGCATATCTTATTAAAAAGCCAGTAAAGATGTGTCTTACAAGACAAGAAAGTATCATGGTTGATACCAAAAGACATGCCATGGAAATGGAATTTACAACAGCTTGTGATGAAAATGGAAAATTAACTGCTATGAAAGCAGAAATAATAGCAGATACAGGTGCATATGCATCCCTTGGAGGACCTGTTCTTCAAAGAGCATGCACTCATGCAGCAGGTCCATATAACTATCAAAATATGGTTGTTGATGGAATCGCTGTTTATACAAATAATACTCCAGGCGGGGCATTTAGAGGATTTGGAGTAACTCAATCAGCATTTGCAACTGAATGTAATTTAAATCAGTTAGCTAAAATGGTTGGCATAGATCCTTTTGAAATAAGAATGTTAAATGCAATAAGACCAGGTGAAGTTCTTCCAAATGGTCAAATTGCTGATGAAGGAACTGCTTTAGTTGAAACTTTAGAAGCTGTTAAAGATGTTTATTATAGTAGTAAATATGCTGGAATAGCATGTACATTTAAAAATGCAGGTGTTGGTGTAGGAATACCTGATACAGGAAGGTGCAAGGTTAAAGTTATAGATGGAAAAGTTCATATAAGAACATCAGCAGCATGTATTGGACAAGGAGTAGGAACTATAGTTGTTCAAGTTGTTTGTGAAGTTTTAGGAATACCTGCTTCACAAATAGTTTATGAAATGCCAGATACAAAAATAACTCCAGACTCAGGAACAACAACAGCATCAAGACAAACTGTATTCACAGGGGAAGCTACGAGAATTGCATCACTAAAATTAAAAGAAGCATTGAAAGGCAAGTCATTGCAAGAGTTAGAGGGTATAGAATTTTTAGGAGAGTATATAGGAATTACAGATAAAATGGGTAGTCCTAAAGAAAACCCAATAAGTCATGTTGCTTATGGATTTGCAACTCAAGTTGTTGTTATTGATGAAAAAGGAAAACTTGAAAAAGTAGTTGCGGCTCATGATGTAGGAAAAGCAATAAATCCTAAGAATGTAGAAGGACAAATTGAAGGTGGCGTTGTCATGGGATTAGGTTATGGATTAACAGAGGATTATATAATAGAAAATTCAGTGCCTAAGGTTAAATTTGGAACATTAGGACTTTTAAGAGCAACTCAAGTGCCAGAAATTGTACCTATTATAATAGAAAAAAATACACAAGAATTATCCTTTGGAGCAAAGGGAGTTGGAGAAATAACATGTATACCAACAGCACCAGCAGTTCAAGGAGCTTATTATAAGTTGGATGGGATATTTAGAACAGAATTACCATTAAAGAATACATTTTATAAGAAAGCAAAAAAGTAATATAAAAATAAAACGAGAGGTTGTCTTAAAAATACATTTAAGGCAACCTCTTATTATATATATTTAATTAATTTATTTTAGGAGATATCAATAACTTGTTTTGTTTTGATTATTTGTCCACATTTCAAATGCAGTCATACAATTTGATTTATATATTTGTTCTAAATCTAAAACATTTTTATTAGTGCAGTCACCTTTTAAAAATTCTAAAATGTGCTCATCTCTAAATCCTATATCTGCTGCATCTTTAACAGTACAGCCATAATAAACTTTTGATATATTAGACCATATTATTGCTGACATACACATTGGACACGGCTCAGATGTTGTGTATAATTCACAACCAGATAGATCAAATGTAGATAGTTTATTGCAAGCTTGTCTTATTGCATTCATTTCACCATGAGCAGTAGGATCATTATCTTTAATTACTGTATTATTAGCAAGAGCTATAATTTCACCATCTTTTACTATAGCAGCTCCGAAAGGTCCACCTTCTAAATTTAACATACCTTCTTTACATTGTTTAACACATAAATCCATTATCTCTTTTTTTTGCATTTGAACATCCTCCATAATATGATTGAGTTTTCATGAAAACCCTTTAGATATAAACTAGAATTACTTAATATTAATAGCAATTATTATGCCATAAGTGTATAGATATTTTAGTGTTTTTAACTTAAATTTGATTTATGGTTTTGTTAATTAGAACTTATATATTTGTATTGTTTTAAAATTAAAAATAAATACAAGGTTTAGATTTATTAATTTAAATAAATTTATAAAATTATCAAAACGATAATGATGTTTCTCATTTTGATAATTTCAAAAACAGCTCATAGTCAATAATATGTAATTTAATAATTTAAAATTACCAAAATGATAAAAAAATTTATATCAAAAATTAAAATTTCCAAATAAATGTGTAAACAATTACTTAAGTTTCTAAAAAGTTTTTATTATATCAAAAGAAATACATTTAAATTAATCAATAAATAATAGAAAACTAGTATAAAAACATGAAAAAGCCTATAAATTTAATTTTGGCATGAAATATGCTATTTACTAGTATTAAAGGAATATTATAAAAAGATATTATGATATTGAAATATTTAATAAGTAAATACATTTTATTTGAATTTATGTTAAAATGTAGCAATGAAATATAATTCTATGCTATGTAAATTTTATGGAGGTGTAATATGACAAATAATATAGTAGGAAATAGCGTAATTAGATTTGATGCTGTGGCTAAAGTTACTGGTAAAGCAAAGTATATAGATGATTTTTTTGTAAGTGATATGCTTATAGGTAAGGTTTTAAGAAGTCCTTATGCACATGCTATAGTTAAAAATATAGATACTAGTAAGGCGAAAGCATTAGAAGGGGTAGAAGCAGTTATTACACATAAAGATTTACCTGAAATTAAATTTGCTACTGCTGGGCATCCATGGTCTTTAGATCCAAGCCATAGAGATATAGAGGATAGGTTAATTCTTACTAACAAAGCTAGATTTGTTGGAGATGCAATTGCAGCTGTTGTAGCAGTAGATGAAATAGTGGCAGTAAAAGCTTTAGAACTTATAGATGTTGAATATGAAGTTCTTGAACCAATAGTAAATAGTGAGGATGCTCTAAAAGAGAATGCTCCAATAATTCATGAAGAAAGACCTGATAATATTTTAAGCTCTTTTGGATCAGAAATTGGAGATGTAGAAGAAGATTTAAAAAATGCAGATAGAATATTTGAAGGAAATTTTGAAACAAGTATAGTTCAGCATTGTCATATGGAAAATCATAGCACTTATGCTTATGTAGATGGTGAAGATCGTATAGTAATAGTTTCTTCAACTCAAATTCCTCATATTGTAAGAAGAATCGTTGGACAAGCATTAGGAATTCAATGGGGTAAGATAAAAGTTATTAAACCTTATATTGGTGGAGGGTTTGGAAATAAGCAAGATGTAGTTATTGAACCATTAACAGCAGCTATGTCCCTTGCAGTAGATGGAAGACCAGTAAGATATACATTAGATAGAGAGGAATGTTTCATTGATACAAGGACAAGACATTCTATGAAAATTAAATTTAAAACAGCAGTATCAAAGGATGGAAAATTAATATCATTAGATATAAAAAATCTTGTAAACAATGGAGCTTATGCTTCACATGGTCATTCTGTTGCTTTGAGTGCTGGAGGAAAATTTAGAGGAGTATATGATTTTAAATCAATTAAATATAGTCCAACAACAGTGTATACAAATTTACCAGCAGCAGGTGCAATGAGGGGATATGGAGCACCTCAAATGTGTTATGCACTAGAAAGTCATATAGAAGATATTTGTAGAGCGCTTAATATGGATCCTATAGAATTTAGAACTAAGAATTTTATTACTGAAGGTTATGTTGAACCTCTTAGTAAAAATGTAGTTCGTGCATTTGCATTACCAGAATGTATTGAAAAGGGAAAAGAATTAATTAAATGGGATGAAAAAAAGAAAACGTATAAAGATAAGAGCGGAGATAAAAGAAGAGGAGTAGGAATGGCTTGCTTTAGTTATTTCACAGGAACTCATCCCGTGGCATTAGAACCTGCTGGAGCAAGAATAGTAATGAATCAAGATGGATCAGTTCAATTGCAAATAGGAGCAACTGAAATAGGACAAGGTAGTGATACGGTTTTTGGACAAATGGTAGCAGAAGTTCTTGGATTAAAAATAGATATGGTACATGTAATTTCAAATCAAGATACAGATATAACTCCTTTTGATACTGGTTCTTATGCATCTAGGCAAACATTTGTAAGTGGAGCTGCAGTTAAAAAATGTGCATTAGAAGTTAAAGACAAAGTACTAGCATTTGCAAGTAGCAAATGTGGTTTAGAAGCTAGTGAATTAGATATTGTAGATTGCCAAATTGTAGAAAAAAGATTAGGTAGAGTAATATGTCCACTTGAGGAAATTGCTATGGAATCATATTATGATAGGATTAAATGTTGTCCTATAACTAGTGATACATCAGTTAATGTTAGAGTTAATTCAATAGCCTATGGTGCTACATTTGCAGCAGTAGAAGTTGATATTAAAACAGGTAAAATAGAAGTTTCGGAAATATATAATATTCATGATTCTGGTATGATTATGAATCCTATGCTAGCTGAAGGACAAGTACACGGTGGAGTAAGTATGGGACTTGGATATGCCTTATCAGAACAAATGTTGTTTGATGAGAAAACTGGTAAGCCACTAAATAATAATCTTTTAGATTATAAGTTACAAACAATAATGGATACTCCGACTATTGGTTCAGCTTTTGTAGAAAAATATGAACCAGCAGGTGGGTTTGGACAAAAATCTATTGGTGAGAATACAACAGTTTCACCAGCACCAGCAATTCGTAATGCTGTTTTGGATGCGACAGGGGTGGCGTTTAATAAAATACCTATGAATCCACAATCAGTTTTTGAAAGATTTAAGGAAGTTGGATTAGTGTAATTTAAGGAGGACTTAAAATGTTTGATATTAATGAAATATTAGAACCAGAAACTTTGGAGGAAGCATTGGAATTATTAGATAAAAATAAGGAACTTAAGATAATAGCAGGTGGTACAGATGTTTTAATAAAATTGCACCACAATAAAATGAAAGATGCAGAATTATTAAGTCTTAGAAAAATAAAAGGACTTGATGAAATTAATATGTTAGATGATAAATCCATAGAAGTTGGTGCAATGGCATCATTCTCAAAGATATTTAGAGATGATATTGTACAAAAGAATATAAAAATATTAGCAGAAGGAGCGGTTTCTATGGGAGGGCCACAAGTTAGAAATATGGCTACCATAGGTGGAAACGTTTGTAATGGTGCTGTTTCAGCAGATAGTGCACCAGCTTTATTTTCTGTTAATGCTAAATTGAGGTTAAGAAGTAAAGATAACGAAAGGATCGTACCAATACAAGAATTTTATTTAGGTCCAGGAAAAGTAGATATAAAAAATAATGAAATCTTAACTCATTTAATAATAAAAAAAGAAGATTATGAAAATTTAACAGGACACTATATAAAGTTTAGTAATAGAAAAGCTATGGATATAGCTATGGTTAGTGTAGCTGTTGTATCTTCAATTGAAAGCGGTAGATTTAATGATTTAAGGATTGCATTAGGAGTATCAGCACCAACTCCAATAAGATGTAATGAAGCTGAAGATTATGCTAAAGGAATTGAGACAACAGAAGAGAATATTGAAAAAATTGCTGAGCTTGCAGTCAAATCATCAAAATCAAGAAATTCATGGCGTGCATCTAAGGATTTTAGAGAGCATCTAATTAAAGAATTAACTAAAAGAGGAATAAAAAAGACTATAGAAGTAGAAGGGGAATAAGAAAATGAATAATGTAAAAATGAAAAAAATATCAATGATAGTAAATGATAAATCTTATACATTAGAAGTTGATATAAGAGAATCTTTACTTGATGTTTTAAGAAATAAATTACATTGCACAGGAGTAAAGTGTGGGTGCCATGTTGGAGAGTGTGGAGCTTGTACTGTATTAATTGATGGAGTTCCTACTGATTCATGTATATATATGGCAGTTTGGGCAAATGGCAAGAGTATTGTAACTATTGAAGGTGTTAAGAAAGATGGCAATTTATCAAAAGTTCAACAAGCCTTTATTGATGAAGGAGCTGTCCAATGTGGTTTTTGTACACCGGGATTAGTATTAACATCTACAGCTCTTGTTAATAGTGGAAAGAAATATACTGATGCTGAAATAAAAAGAGAGATTTCAGGTCATTTATGCCGTTGTACAGGATATCAAAAAATATTTAATGCAACTAAAAAATCTCTACAAAAATGATGAATTTAAATAAAGTACTATTGCTGAAAATCACTAAGAATATATAACTATAAAGAAACTAATAAAAATTAAAAATTTACAGATAAAATTATGTTTTAAAGTTAAAAATTAAAGTTAAAAAAATATGAGTTATATAATTTGAAAATTAAATATGCAGGAGATAAAAATTGGTAAGTACAATAATAATGTTTTTTGGTGAAAGATGAATATGTTATTTTGAATATTGATACTAAGGAAGGGTACTACAAGTTACCTAGGTTATTTATAAATAATGAATAATGAGTGTATATTCTAGAAATGTATTAGTTAAATATATATAAATTTATAGGAGGTATCTTTTATGTCATCAGAAAATAACACCGAAACAGTTGATAAAGTAAATGAAATGTTACCTATTGGTCAATTGGCAACTTTTGGATTACAGCACGTTCTAGCTATGTATGCAGGAGCTGTTGCAGTTCCACTAATAATTGGAGCAGCTGTAGGTTTAAGTCCGGAACAATTATCTCTTTTAGTAGCCGCTGACCTTTTTACTTGTGGTATAGCAACCTTACTTCAAGCTTTAGGTATTAGTAATTTTGCAGGTATCAAGCTACCAGTAATACTAGGCTGTACATTTGCAGCTGTAGGTCCACTAATTATTATTGGTAAAAGTCTTGGTATGGATTATGCTTATGGATCAATAATAGTTGGAGCTATAATAGTAATACTTATAGCACCATTGTATGGAAAACTACTTAAATTTTTTCCTACTGTAGTAACTGGTTCTGTTGTAACAATTATTGGATTATCTTTAATTAATGTAGGGGTTACTAGTTGTGGAGGCGGTGCTGATGCAACTGATTTTGGTAGTATACGTAACATATTGCTTTCTATATTTGTAATGCTAGTTATTCTTATATCTAATAAATACTTAAAAGGTTTCTTTCAATCTATTGCTGTATTAAATGGTATTGTTCTTGGAACAATTGTAGGATCATTTATGGGAATGGTAGATTTTTCAATCGTTTCAGAAGCTAAATGGGTAAGTTTTGTTAAACCATTTACTTTTGGTATTCCTAAATTCGATACTGGTGCAATATTTATGATGACATTAGTTATGATAACTGTCATGGTTGAATCAACAGGTACTTTTTTAGGAGTCTCTAAACTTTGCGGTAAGACGTTGACTGAAAAGGATATTGTTAAAGGTTTAAGAGCAGAAGGTATTGCAACTATTTTAGGTGGCATATTTAATTCATTCCCTTATACAACATTTAATCAAAATCTTGGTTTACTTTCATTAAGTAAAGTATTTAGTAGATTTGTAGTTGTTGCTTCAGGAATCATACTTATTACTTTGGGACTTATACCTAAATTTGCTGCGTTAGCAACTATAATTCCTCAACCAGTAATTGGTGGGGCTACAACAATAATGTTTGGTACTGTTGCTGTTGCAGGAATTAAAATGTTACTTGATATAGATTTAGAAAAAACCTCTAATATATTGATAGTAGCTACTTCTTTAGCTGTTGGTCTAGGAATAACTGCTGTACCAACTTTATTATCTCAAACACCTCAATTTATACAATCAATCTTTGGAAGTGGAATAGTTTCAGGTTCAATAGTAGCAATAGTTTTAAATGCTTGGTTAAATCATGGTGAAACAGAAAATTTTTCTAATGACAGTTATAAAGGTAATAATGATGCAAATTTAATTAATAAAGAAATTGATTATATAAAATAATTTAATAATAAGAAATTTATATTTATATTGAAAAATTTATATAAAACTAATAAATATTAACTTATTAAAAGTAAAACTTTATATCAAACCTAGTATTTTATTTATACTAGGTTTGATTTTAACTAAAAATATGATTAAAAATAAATCATACTTTAAACATAAATGTAAGATATATACTGGGAATGTAAGGATACATATGCAATAATATAACTAAAATACATAATAAGGAAGGGGTACCATATGAGAAAAATAAAAAGAATTTCGTCAATCGTACTAGCAGTTATATTTATGACAACTTTTTTTATTGGATGTGGAAAAAGTAAAGAAGTAACAAGTAATGTGGATAAAGCCATTACTGTTGAAGATCAATTAGGAAGAAAAGTAGAAATCAAAGGTGAAGTAAATAAGATAGTTTCAAGCTATCCTATTTCAACCTCACTTTTAATAGCTTTAGGTATTAAAGATAAAGTCGCAGGTGTTGAAATGCAACCTAAAGATAGAGAACTTTATAAGAGAGTTGCAACAGAATTTTTTGAAATCCCACAAGTTGGTTCTGCTAAAAGCATAAATGTAGAAGAGTGTGCGAAAATAAATCCAGATTTAGTTATAATTCCAACTAGAATTAAAGATATTATTCCTAAATTTGAACAACTTAATATTCCAGTTATAGCTGTGGAACCAGAATCATTGGATTCATTTTTAGAATGTGTAAAACTTATAGGAAAGTCTACTAATACAGAAGAAAGAGCTAATGAAATAGTAAAATATTATGAAGATAATTTAGAAAAAGTAAAGAAAATAAATGAAGATAGTGCTAATAAACCTAATGTTTACTTAGCAGGAAGTGCAAATGTTTTAAGAACATGTACATCAAAAATGTATCAAGATTATATGATAAAAGCTTCTGGTGGAAATAATGTAACTTCATCTCTTGAAGATGGTTATTGGGTAGATATATCAGCTGAACAATTATTAGCTTATAATCCAGATATTATTTATATAGTTCAATATGCTAAGTATAGTGTAGAAGATGTGCTTAATGATGAAAGATTAAAAGATGTAAATGCAATAAAGAATAAGAAAGTTTTCTCAATACCATCAGTAATAGAACCTTGGGATTATCCAACTCCATCATCAATTCTAGGTATTCTTTGGATGACAAATAATATTAATCCAGATAAGTATTCGAAAGATGAATTTGAAAAGATGGCAAAAGATTTTTATAAGAAATTTTTTAACTTAGAAGTAGATAATAAGGATATTGGAATATGAAATTAAAATCTTCTAAAATTATAAGTAGCATTGTTTTATTGATATTAATAATTATGTCTCTATTAATAGGAAGATATAATATTAAACCAATAGATATAATAAGTACTATGTTTTGTGGACAATCTAATTCATTAGAATTTAACTTGATTTGGAATATAAGATTTTCAAGAGTGATATTAGTTTCAATAAGCGGAGCTGCATTATCACTATCAGGAATTGTTTTTCAAAGTATATTTCAAAATCCTATAGTATCTGCTGATGTACTTGGCGTAAGCTCAGGAGCTTCACTAGGTGCAGCAATTGCCATAGTGTTTTTGCCTTTCTCGCCAATAATAATTCAAATAATGGCATTTATTTTTGGAATAGGAGCAGTGATTTTTTCATTACTTTTATCTAGGCAAATGAGAAGTAATAGAATATTAGCTCTTATTATAGCAGGGATTGTAACTGGTGCAATATCATCATCATTTTTAATGATTATAAAGTACTTAGCAGACCCATATAAAGAATTACCATCAATAGATTTTTGGTTAATGGGCGGATTTTATAATAGTTCATGGAACAGTGTAGTTTATGTATTTATATTAACAACTATATCAACAGTAATATTATTTTTATTTAGATGGAGATTAAAGGTACTTACTATGGGAGATGAACAGGCAAAGCTTTTAGGTGTAAATGTTAAAGTTATTAGAATAATTGCTATATTTTCAGCAACTCTTTCAGTATCAACGGTAGTTTCTGTTGCTGGAATTATAAGTTGGATAGGTCTACTAGCACCTCATATAGTAAAGTTCTATGCTAAGGATGATATATCAGAAGTTATGGGATTAACTATGATTGTTGGAGCAATAATACTTATAATAGCAGATACTATTGCAAGAAGTTTAACTTCAACAGAAATCCCAGTAAGTATATTAACTTCGTTAGTAGGTGCACCATTTTTAGTTTATATTCTTAATCGAAAGGAAAATATTATTAGATGAAAAGCGATTTAGAAATAAATAATTTAAGTGTTAGATATTCAAATAAAACAGTTTTAAAAAATATTAATTTAGTACTTAATAAAGGCGAAGTTACCATTCTTTTGGGATTAAATGGAGCAGGAAAAACAACTTTATTAAAGTCTATGATTGGACTTATGAAGAGCATAAGTGGTGAAGTGATTTATGATAATAAAGATATATTAAAACTATCTAATAAAGAGAGAGGAAAATTAATATCTTATATTTCTCAAAACTTGCATACAAGTCAAAATTATAGTGTAAAAGATATTATTCTTATGGGAATTACACCATACCTTGGAGTATTTGATATGCCAACTAAAGAACACTATAAATTAGTTGAAGAAATACTTAAAAAACTAAATATAGAGTATTTAAAAGACAAGTATATAGGTGACATAAGTGGCGGCGAAAGAAGGTTAGTTTATTTAGCAAGGATATTTATTCAAAATTCTAATATCATACTTTTGGATGAACCAAATACTTTTTTAGATTATGTAAAACAGCATGAATTTTTTAAATTTATTAGTGACTTAATCAGAGAAAATAATTTAATAAATTTGATTACAGTACATGATATTAATTTAGCATTAAGATATGCAGATAAGATAGTGATATTAAATGAAAACGAAATAGTTGATATTGTTGATTGTAAGATTGAAGGCTATGAGAAAAAATTTATAAGTTTAATGGAGAAAATTTATAACAAAAAACTTGAAGTTTCTTATACGAAGTTTGGCCCATTTATAGTCTGTTAACACACAATATAGATTGTTTTTTTTAAATAATAAATTAATACAATAAGGTTTAAAATTAAAAAAGCACATAAAGGAGACAAGTTAACATAATATGAAATTTTTAAAATGTGAGAATGGAAAAATAAATAAGGTAACATCACTAGTACAAGCCTTAAATATAGATATTAATAAAAAAATGATAATTTCATTTGTTGGGGGTGGCGGTAAGACAAGCTTGATATATGAATTAGGCTCTGAGCTAAGTAAATTAGGAAAAAAGGTTATTATAACTACTACAACCCATATGCACATGCCTGAAGAAAATGTAGTTTTAACAGATAAAAAAGATGATGTTTTAAATTTATTGTATAGCAAAAATATGATTACTGTAGGACAGAAATGTATTAATAAATCTAATGTTCATAAATACAGCAATTTAATAAATAAAGAAAATATTCAATGTGTTGAAGAAGTAAAGGTAGAAAAAATACAAGGTTTTTCAATTGAATTTACTAGAGAGCTAATAGAGTATTGTGATTTTTTATTGATAGAAGCAGATGGAGCTAAAAGATTACCTTTAAAAATGCCTGCAAATCATGAGCCAGTAATATTAGAACAAAGTAATTTAGTTATAGGGGTATGCGGTATTGATGCAGTAGGGAAAAGCATTAAAGAGACGTGTCATAGAAAAGAATTAGTTACAAAGTTTTTAAATGTAGATGAAGAACATAAAATCAATGAAGAAGATGTAGCTAAGATTCTATTAAGTGAAAAAGGTCAAAAGAAAAATGTTAAGTGTGATTATAAAGTAATTATAAATAAAGTAGATGATAGTGAAAAACTAAATATAGGTAGGAATATTTTAAGTGAATTTTTAAAGTTAGGAGTTAATGAATTAATATTAACAACTTTTAAAGGTGATATTTAAAAGCATAAAGTTTTAACGGAATGTGATATATGTATAAGAAAAAGTGGATTGAGTAATTAAATCAGTTCATAAAAATTTAAAGTATATAGTTTATAAATATTAAAAGGAGTACGGAATTATGATAGTAATAAAGGGTGCTGGAGACTTGGCAACTGGAGTTGCCACTAGATTAAAAAAATGCGGGTTTGATATAGTTATGACAGAAATTCCAGAGCCAACTACAGTAAGACGAACAGTAGCTTTTTCACAAGCTGTTTATGATAAAAAAGTAGAAGTTGAGGGTATAACAGCAGTACTTGCTTCAAATAAAAAAGACATAAATAAGATTGTTGAAGAAGGTAATGTGGCAATTGTAGTTGATGAAAAGGCAGAAATAATAGATGAAATTAAGCCAGAAGTAATAATTGATGCTATTATAGCTAAGAAAAATTTAGGTACAGAAATTGATGATGCTAATATTGTAATCGCTTTAGGTCCTGGATTTACAGCAGGCGTTGATTGTCATTGTGTTATTGAAACGAAACGAGGTCATTATTTAGGAAAACCTATATATAAAGGAAGTGCTATACCAAATACAGGAGTTCCAGGAGAAATTGGTGGATATAGTAAAGAAAGAATAATAAGAGCTATAGATGATGGAAAAATAGAACCTGTTTCTAAAATAGGAGATTATGTGAACAAGGGTGATATTGTAGCATATGTTAATGGAATTCCAGTTTTTGCAAAATTGGATGGTATAGTACGTGGAATGCTTCAAAAAGATGTCAATGTTTTTAAGGGAATGAAGAGTGGAGACATTGATCCAAGATGTGAAAAAAATCATTGTTTTACAATTTCAGATAAAGCTAGATCAATAGGGGGAGGGGTTTTAGAAGCAATTCTGCATTTGAGTAATTTTAAGTTTTAGTAGAATGTTGATATGTGCATACATGAAGCAGACTGAGCAATTGAACTTAGGAATACTAAAAATGAGTATAGTCCAATTTTAGCTTGTTCCAAATATAAAATTTAGACAAGCAGTAAATTTGACAATACTCATTAAGAATTCTCAAAGTCCAATTGCAATGCTACTTCACATATTGCATATATCGACATGAACTAAAAAACAAAATATAAATTAAGTAATTTAAAAATTAAGTTTATATTATAGTATAAAGCTCGTGGACTTAGGAATTTACTTTAAGAATTCTAAAAAGCAAATTCCAATGCCACTGCGTCATTATACTATAATGTAAACAATTATTTTTAAATTTACATGTAAAAAAGTATAGTCCGATTTTAGTTTGTTCCAAATGTAAAATTAGGACAAACAGCAAATTTAGAAGAGTATGGTTAGGAGGATTTATTATGAATAAAATAATTAATGCAAAGGGAAAGAACTGTCCAATACCTGTAATAATGGCAAAGAAGGAAATTGATAATGGAAATATTGATTTTGTAGTTGAAATTGATAATAAAATAGCTAATGAAAATTTAAAAAAATTAGGAAATAGTATGAACTTTGAAACAAAATCAGAAGAAGTTAATGGAATATTTAAAGTACATTTTTTAAAAGATAAGGCCCAGAATAATGAATCAGAAATTTGCGAAGAGTGTAATGAAATAATAGAGGAAATTAAAAAAGATAAATTAGGTACATGGTCAATATTTGTTGGTAAAGAAATTATAGGTTCTGGAAGTGAAGACCTTGGAAAGTCACTTATGAAAATGTATTTTTACACAATGGTGGAATCTGATGATTTACCAAAATCAATTTTATTTATGAATGATGGAGTTAAAGTACCAAGCTTAAATGAACAAGTTGTAGAACACTTAAAAGAACTAGAAAATAAGGGCGTTGAAATTTTAGTATGTGGTACATGTCTTAATTTCTATGGCTTAGAAGAGGAATTGAAAGTTGGAAGAGTAAGTAACATGTATGAAATATCTAATTACATGAAAGAAGCAGCAAAAGTTATTACTATATAGAATTAAGATGTGTTTAAGAAGTGTGTTGATATATGCATAAGTAAAATGGACTGAGTAATCGAACTTAGGAACACTAAAAATGAGTATAGTCTCATTATAGCACTATTTCGCCTATTTAATATATCAACATTATATTAAAGCATAGTCAGAAATTAAAAACATTTTAAAGTAATAAGTTAGGGGGAGAGAAGACATGTCAAAAGATATAAAACTTACGAGTTTAACTAAAAATTCAGGGTGTGCAGCTAAGATAGGACCTGGAGTTCTTCAAAATGTATTAAGTAGTCTACCTAAATTTGAAGATGAAAATTTAATTATAGGCTTTGATACAAGTGATGACGCGTGTGTATACAAAATTAATGATGATACGGTAGTAATAAAAACAGTAGACTTTTTTCCACCAATGGTAGATGATCCATATACTTTTGGACAAGTTGCAGCAGCTAATGCACTTAGCGATATTTATGCTATGGGAGGAAATCCTTCAATAGCTATGAATTTAATTTGTTTTCCATCTTGTTTAGATATATCAATCATGCGAGAGATACTTGCTGGAGGTTATGACAAGGTAAAAGAAGCAGGTGCAGTAATTGCAGGTGGACATACTATAGCTGATCCAACACCTAAATATGGACTTTGTGTAAGTGGATTTGCACATCCAAAAGAAATACTTTCAAATAGTAATGCTAAAACTGGAGATGTAATCGTACTTACTAAACCTTTAGGAATAGGAATTATGAATACTGCTGCTAAGGCAGAATTAATAGATGAAAATAAAATTAAAGAAGTTACATCAATTATGTCTACATTAAATAAGTATGCTAAGGAATGTACTTCAGGATTAGAAATTCATTCATGTACTGATGTCACTGGTTTTGGACTTGTTGGACATAGTTATGAAATGGCAAGTGGAAGTCAAAAAACAATAGAAATTTTTAGTGAATCTGTACCAATTATAGATGGAACATTGGATTATGCCAAAATGGGAATTATACCTGAAGGTATGTACAATAATCTTGATTATTTAAAAGATAAGTTTGCAGTAGGATCAAACATATCACAAGAGTTACAAGATGTGCTAATAGATCCACAAACATCAGGAGGGCTATTACTTTCACTTCCAGAAAAACATGCAAAAGAATTTTTATCAAGAATGGAAAATTTCACTCTATATGCTAGGATAATAGGTCAAGTTGTTGAAAAAGGTGATAAAGCTATAGTTATTAAATAATTTGAATATGTTTTAGTATGTGCTTCATATATGAATAAGCAAAGGTGACTGAGTAATTTTAAAAAATATAAAAAACATTATAAATAAATGGAGGGTATTATGGAATTACAAAAAAATTTACCAGAGATATTTGAAGAATTTGCAGAAGGAAGAAGAAATGCTTTTATTAAGGCTAAAGAGCTTAAAGATAAGAATGTGCCTTTAATTGGAGCATTCTGTACGTATTTTCCACAAGAATTAGGATTAGCTATGGGAGCAGCTACTGTTTCAGTATGTTCAACATCTGATGAAACTATAGCTGATGCAGAACAAGATCTTCCGCGTAATTTATGTCCTTTAATAAAATCTAGTTATGGGTTTGCTAAAACTGATAAATGTCCTTTCTTTTTCTTTTCTGATTTAATTGTTGGAGAAACAACTTGTGATGGAAAAAAGAAAATGTATGAATATCTTTCGGAGTTTAAACCTGTACATGTTATGGAACTTCCAAATTCTCAACGTGAAGATGGATTAAAATTATGGAAAAATGAAATTATTAGATTAAAATCAGCTTTAGAAGAAATGTTTAATGTAGAAATAACAGAAGATGATATAAGAAAAGCAATTAAAATAAAAAATAATGAACGTAAAGCATTAAAGAAATTCTATGAATTAGGTAAAAAAGAGCCAGTTACAATGTTAGGACAAGATATGTTTAAAGTTATAAATGGAACAACATTTAGCTTTGACAAAGAAAAAATTCCAAATCAAATGGAGGAATTAATTAATAAGGTTAATTCAGAATATGAATCGGAAAAAAAATATGAATCTAAGCCTCGTATATTAATTACTGGTTGTCCTATTGGCGGAGCTACTGAAAAAGTTATTAAAGCAATTGAAGATAATGGAGCTTATGTAGTTGCTTTTGAAAATTGTAGTGTTGCGAAAGCAGTTGATGAATTAGTTGATGAAGAAAATCCAGATGTTTATGATGCACTTGCTCGTAAATATTTATCTATTGGATGTTCTTGTATGACTCCTAATCCAAATAGAATTAAACTTCTTAATAAAATGATTGATGAATACAAAGTAGATGCTGTAGTTGATGTGATATTAACAGCTTGTCACACATATAATGTTGAAACTTTATCAATTAAAAGATTTGTAAATGATGAAAAAAGCAGGCCTTATATGAGTGTTGAAACTGACTTTTCTATGAATGATATTGGTCAATTAAATACTAGAATGGCTGCATTTATAGAGATGCTTTAAATTTTATATGGGAATATGCAAATGTTAAGAATATACGAGGAAGTAAATTATGAGTAAATATACTTTAGGAATTGATTCAGGGTCAACAACTACAAAAGGTGTATTATTTGATGGTAAAACAATTGTAAAAACAATGCTTATAAAAACAGCTGCAAAACCAAAGGAAAGCATTTATAAAATCTATAATGAACTTTATTCTAAGGATGTAGAATATACAATAGCCACAGGTTATGGTAGGAAATTGTTGGAAGAAGCTAATAAAACTGTTACTGAAATAACTTGTCATGCAAAAGGTGCAGCTTTTCTAAATCCTAGTATTAAAGGGGTTATAGATATAGGCGGACAAGATTCTAAAGTTATTTTATTAGATAAATCTTCAAATGTTGTAGATTTTTTAATGAATGATAAATGTGCTGCTGGAACTGGTAGATTTGTTGAAGTTATGATGAGAATTTTAGAGGAAGATATAACTGATATTGATGATTTTGTGAAAAATAGAAAACCAGTAAATATAACTAGTATGTGTACTGTTTTTGCAGAAAGTGAAATTATTAGCCTTCTTGCAAGAGATGTTCATAGGGGGGATATTGCTCTCGGAATTATTCATTCAATCTGTAGACGAACAGCTAATTTTGCGCAAAAATTGAATTTACAAGATGAGATATTTTTTAGTGGTGGACTTGCATCCTCTGAAGCTTTTAGAGCAACCCTTGAAAGTTATCTTAACAAAAAAGTATCAATTAATAAATTAAGTCAGTTTGCAGGTGCAATTGGTGCAGCTACTATTGGATATAAAAAGTTAAATAAAAAATGATGAAGGGAAGTTACACAAAATAGCAATATTATTATGTGTAATTAAAAATAATATGATGAAAATAAATTTAATATTATTAGCATCAGGGAACAGCAGTAGGTTTAAAAGTAACAAGTTATTAACTATTGTTAATAATAAGCCAATGTATATGAATGTAATAGATGAAGTCCTAAGAATAAATTTTAATAAGATAATTTTAGTTACTCAATATAAGGAAATTAAATCAGCGTTATTAAAAAAGCCTATAGAAGTTATTATGAATAGAAATAGTGAACTTGGAATATCTCATTCTATTGAGCTTGGAATGAAAAATGATATTGAAGCAGATGCATATATGTTTATGGTATGTGATCAACCATTTATATCATCAAAAACTATAGAAAATTTGATATTTAGATTCGTGAAAAGTAAAAAAGGAATGGCATGTGTTGAATTTAATGGGAACTTATGCAATCCAACTATATTTTCTAAAAAATATATTAATGAATTGTTGGATTTAAAAGGTGATGTCGGAGGAAAAGCAGTTATGAAAAAACATCTTGATGATTTAGAAAAAGTTTCAATAGAAAATGAAATAGAAATTAAGGATATAGATACTAAAGAAGAATTAATTAAGGTATCGTATAATAATATAGTGAGGTAAGAGAGTATGAAGAAAAATTTTTATAAAGATCTTTTTAAAAAATTAAAGTTAAATGAAGAAGCATTTGTAGTTACTGTTATAGAGGGAGAATATGATGGTAAAAATATAGCAGGACAGAAGTTATTTAAAAGTAAAGAAAATATATCTATAGAGGACAATAGTATTAAAAATTTCTGGAATGAAATTTTAAGCAGAGTAGATTTTAATAAAGGGACATATGTTTTAGAATTAGATAATAAAATAAAATTATTTGTAGAGTATATTATAGGACAGCTTAATTTGGTTATATGTGGTGGAGGACATGTAGCTTTACCTTTATGTCAAATGGCTAATTTATTAGAGTTTAATACTACAGTAATTGATAGTAGAAAAGAATTTGCTAATAAAGAAAGATTTCCTATTGCAGATAAGATTATATGCAAAGATTTTAGTGAAGCACTTAAGGAAGTAACATTTAATAAAAATACTTATTTTGTTATAGTTACAAGAGGTCATAAAGATGATAGAACTTGTTTAGAAATAGTTCTTGAAAATGATTTTTACTACGTTGGCATGATTGGAAGTAAAGGAAAAGTAAAATTTGTGATAAATAGTTTACTAGAAACGGGATATAAAAAAGAAGAAATTGATAAAGTGCATACCCCAATAGGTATTAGTATAGGAGCAAAAACACCAGCAGAATTAGCAGTAAGCATTTTAGCGGAAATAGTACAGGTTAAGAATGAAAAAATAATAAGTACTATACCAGATAACATTTCTAATGCTATATTAAATAGAAATGAACCAATGATTTTAGCTACAATAATTGAAAAACATGGATCAGGTCCTAGAGATGCTGGAACTAAAATGCTTGTATATAAAAATGGAGAATTTATTGGTACTGTTGGCGGGGGAAGTGTAGAAAATTCAGTTTATAAAAGAGCACTAAAGTTATTTGAAGAAAAAGAATCCATTTTAGAAGAATATGATTTATCAAATTCTGCTTCTGCAAAACTTGGAATGGTTTGTGGAGGAAACATAAAAGTATTCTTTGAATTTATTAATTAAAACCTAATACTACTTATGTTCAAGATGAAATTAGCATTATATTAGATGCATTATTTAGCATTACTGCAAATTCATTTGAATTATTCTCAGTAGGAATTGGATTAACAGCTATGTATGTTAATATGTATACTGATTTGCTCGATAGAGCAGCAGTTGTAGCTTTGCAGTATTCTTTTTCTGGAAGGTTGGCGATAAGATATATGGAATATATGTAATATAGTTTAAAAAATTAAAAACTGTTTTAGGGGAGGGCATTTGGTAATAAATATTCAGAATTTAATGAAACTGAACCTATAATTTTTAAAGAAGATAATGTAAATACTTTATTACATGAAATACGGAAAAAAAAGTCTGAAAAGAAATGCGAAAACTCGCATAATACTTTAATATCAATACTATTTATATTTTCAACAGCTATTCTTTATATATTGAAAAGGGACATGCAGCCAGTGGATTATGCTTATTATGAAGTAAATTATAATTATTCATTTCAACGCATTTTCATTCCAGGTTTTACTATGGCTCAATTAATGCCTATTGGGTTAATAAAAAAAGTAAAATCAAAATTTATATGTATATTAAGTTCCTTAATTACTATTTTAGTACTAAATTTAATAGGACATTATTTATTTGTTACTTTAGGAAACTCTAAATTAACATTTATATTGTATAGTTTGTGTTTAGTAATGTATTTTTTATTTAGTCTTCTTATTTTATTTCACAAAGAGTTATATTATTATATGAAGAATTTAAAGTGGCCTAAATGGTTTATTTTATATTCTTCTGATGATGTAAAAGATAGAAAATTAATAATATCAACTACAATATATTTCACTATTTTTCTTATCTTATTTTAACTTAGAAAGAATTTAAGATTAAATTTTTTCTAAGAACCTTCTTTTGTTATATGATTATAATAAAAACATATAGCTTTATCTAAAATTTGATTTAGATAAATATTTATATCAGAATCCATAGCTTTAAGTTTATTTAACTCTCTTAAAGTAGATTCTCTGAATTGATAACTACGTTTTATATTAAATAATTCACCATCTATTGGAGTAGTAAGTCCCTTTGGAGCATAAAAATTGTTTTTAGTTTTATTATCAATTGAATTTGAAATGATTTTGTTATAATTGTTATTTAAATTATCATTTGAATTGTTAACAGAAAATGTTTTTATAGTATCGCCAACATTAATCGGAATTTCAGAAAGTTCCATTTCATCACCAAAAAAATTATTGATAAATTTGCAATGAATCAGGTTATATTAAAGGCTGCTTTTTTAGGTGCTGAATGTTCCGCTAAAGAATTAGGAATACAAAAATGCAAGAACTGTGAGATGAGTAATTTATGCATGGAAATGGATAAGATTTATGATGCAGTTGAAGAAAGCACTGTAGTTGTTAAGAAAACTTTTAACTTATAGTATAAATAATATATCTCTAGTGAATGTTTTATCATTTGCTAGAGATATATTGCTTTAAAGGATATCTATATTTCAACGTTAAATTATAAATTTTAGTATTAGTCCATATAAGGGTATCATCAACATTTCCGACAAATCCCACGCTAAGGCAATAATTGAATATAAATTTAAAATTTTAATCACGTTAAGCCAATTATAGCCAATAGAAATAAGGCTTATAGTTCTTTCGTAGGAATTGATGTTGAATATGTTAAAGAATGATTTAAAGACATTAATAGTATCATAAGAACAGATGAAAACAAAAAAATAAAAAGATCGCATTTAGCGCATTGAGTGCAGCATTGCTAAGTTGTCTATTTATACCTACAGCAGCACATGCAACATATTATTCGGCTTCAGGATATATTTCATGGTATAATGGCGAGGGCAAAATAGGTTATGATGAGAAAAAATTAACTAGCAGTGATTGTGCTACAGACCAAGAACGTGATAATCCACCAGCTGGAACCAAAATATACGTAAATGATGACACTACTGGGAAGTCAAAAGAATTTTATAAATATGATGTATGTAATTGCCCAGAAGACGTTGTATTAGATTTAACTAAGACTGGATGGAAATCATTTGGACATTCTCTTGATGAAGGATATTTGAGAGGAAGATACTTCCATGGTTAATGTTAAATAGTATCATTAAAATAAGTCAGATAAATTTAGAATATCTGACTTATTTTAATAGCAATATAATAGTATGTATTTAATATTATAAGCAGGAGGATTGCTATGAGAAGAAAATCATTGTTTAGTGGTGGTATAGTGATAATAATATCAGCGGTATTATTAATAATAGTAGGATATTGTAATACCAGTACTATTAAGGTTAATGCTAATATTAAAAATAATATATCTATTATGTATACTGATAAAGATTATAAAACAACCTATATTATATACAATATATATAATAAATTAGTTAAAAACATTTTTTCTAGGGAAAATACAAATTATTCTGATTTTAGTATAGATGAAATAAATAATACAATATATTATTCAGAGCTTGGCAATAAAAAATATGAGATATATAAGGTAGATCTATCAGATAAGGACAAAAAAGCAATAGGTTTATTAGGGAATGAGTATGCCGGTGATATATTTGATGTAAGTGATAACAAAATATTTTTCAGAACACTTACCAAAAATCCAAGAAGCTATACAATTGGAGTATTTTCTTTAAAAGACAATACAACAGAATTATGGAATAATGAAGATAATGATGTATATATATTTAATTTTTATTGGGATAAATATAACCATAAAATATATACAATAGAGCGTTCAGTTAATGAAATGGAAACTCAAGAAAAGACAATTCATAAGATATTTAAATATGATGAAAATGGAGAAAATAAACAGTTGCTATATTCAACAGATAAAGATATAAATAATATATCTGTTAATAATCAAGGTAATAAGATTATATTTGATGCAACAACAATAGAAAATAATATGCCTATAAATAGAATTTATTTATTAAATTTAAATGATAATACAGAGCAAATACTTGTAGAACCTAATGATAAATTTGAAGATACTAATTTTAGTTTAGTTAAAAAACCAAAATTCTTATTAGGCGGAAACGGATTTTATTTTTTAGGTACTACTCCAAAATCTAAGATTATTGCAGAGGTTAAAGGAAGCACTCCTACAATGTCGAATGCAATTTATTATTATGATTTTAATTCTAAGAAAATAACCTTGATATTTGAAAATACAAAAGCTGTTATTAATGAATTCAAAATAAGTTAATTTTTACTCATTTACAAATCGAACCTACATGCGTGTAGCCATTACCATTCATCATTTTATCAGCATCTATATAGGCTAAACCAATAATATATCTAATACTAATCTCATCCCTTTGTCATCTACATGAATTTTACCAATTGATTTCAAATTAAATTGTTCTATAAATAAATCTCCTCGTCTTTTTTATCCATTTAGTTCCTTAGAGTGAGTTTTGTCGGAAATGTTGGCGGTACGCCTTATAGTATACCTTGGATTCTATAAGGCCATTTTAATAAATAATATATTTTTTATTTAAATATGAAATCTAGAAAGTAATTTTTAGATTTAGGTTTACATAATTTAATAATTACCTCTTTTAGTAAGTGTAAATTATAAATCAAGCTTGATTAAATTAACTTTTAATTTACATTAAAAACTAATTTAGAATTGAGAGGTATAATAAAATGTCAGAAAATATGAACGAAAATGCAAAGTATATATATTCATTTTTTAGAAACAAGGGTTGGACAAGTAATTCTATTTGTGCAATGTTAGGAAATATGCAAGGAGAATCTGGAATTATCGCAGATATGAATGAAAGAGGCGGCGGTGGAGGATACGGTTTAGTACAATGGACACCAAAATCTAATCTTACTAATTGGGCAAACAGAAATGGGCTAAATTATAAAACTGTTGATACTCAATGTAAAAGAATCCAATGGGAGCTTGAAAATAGTCAACAGTTTTATGCAACAAAAGCTTATCCAATGAACTTTAAAAGCTTTACTCAAAGTACAGATAGCCCTACTTATTTAGCAAAGGTATTTATAAACAATTATGAAAGACCTGCTAATCCTAATCAACCTCAAAGAGGTGTTTGGGCTGAACAATGGTATAATGTTTTAGTTGATGGAGGTTCTATTACAACTCCAACTACACCACCTACTGGTGGAAACACATATACTGTTAAATCTGGTGATACTTTAAGTGGAATTGCTGTAAAATTTGGTGTTACTGTAGCTCAGCTTCAATCATGGAATGGAATCAGTAATCCTAATAAAATCTCTGTTGGACAAGTTCTTAAAGTGAAAGCGGATGCTCCATCTACACCATCTACTGGAGATGGCACATATACTATTAAATCTGGTGATACTTTAAGTGGAATTGCTGTAAAGTTTGGTGTTACTGTAGCTCAGCTTCAATCATGGAATGGAATTAGTAATCCTAATAAAATCTATGTTGGACAAGTTCTTAAAGTAAAAGGAACTTCTGGAGGATCTACTGGAAACATCACATACACTATTAAATCTGGTGATACTTTAAGTGGAATCGCTGTAAAATTCGGTGTTACTGTGAGCCAAATTCAATCATGGAACGGAATCACTAACCCTAATAAAATCTCTGTTGGACAAGTTCTTAAAATTAAAAAGTAATTTGTAAATTTTCTTTCCAAAAATAAACTATATAATATATTGAATAAATATAATTATATATTAAAGTTAATGGGCAGTATTAATAAGTTAATACTGCTCATTAACTTTAATAACAGTAGCTTTTTTAAAATTTGGTTCTGTTTTAAATGTTGATTTGTGATACTTTTATTAAAATGGGTTATTATACAAATATAACCAATTTTAGGAGGAGTATCTATGAATAACGTATCATCAGTATTAGCACAAGCAAAAGCCTTATCTGAACAAGAACAACAAGAACTATTAACTCAATTAGAAGAATATCTTGTTTTAGGTTCTCAAGTTGCACAAATAACTAAAGAAGTTAAAGAAATGAGATTTTCTAAAGGCAGAGTTTGTTGTCATTGTAATGGTACTGATGTAGTTAGAAATGGTAAAAATAAAGGTGTTCAGAGATATTTATGTAGAAATTGTCATCGTAGTTTCTCGGATTTAACTAACTCTGCTACTTATAGAAGTAAGAAAACCTTAGATAAATGGCTTAGGTATGCTAAGTGTATGTTAAATGGTTATTCCATAAGAAAATCAGCAGAAGAAGTAGAAATTAATATTGCAACTTCTTTTTACTGGCGACATAAAATACTTAACTGTATTAGTGAATTTCTTGGTGCAGGTTCTGTTGATGGAGTTGTTGAAGCAGATGAAGTTTTCTTTGCTTACTCATATAAAGGAACTAAACCAACAAATATGCCAAGACCTTCTCGTCATAGAGGTAAAGAGATTAAAAAGCGTGGTATTAGTAAAGAACAAGTTTGTGTTGCAACTGCTCTTGATAGGCAAAGTAATTTAATTATAGAGTTATTATGCACAGGCAGGATGACTTCTAACGAATTGAAACGTCTATATGGTAATCGTATAGGGGAGCATTCTATACTATGTACAGATAGCCACAAGAGTTATATGCAACTTGCTATAGATATGGAATTGGAACATAAGAGAATTAAAAGAGGTAGGCATAAAGAGGATATATACCATATTCAACACATCAACAGCCTTCACTCCAATTTAAAAAGATGGATGAGTAGGTTTAATGGAGTTGCAACAAAATATCTAAATAACTACCTTAAATGGAATAAGTGGATAAATACATTTAGCACAGATAAAGAAACTGTAAAAACTAAAAACTTGATAGTTCACAGTAATATACTCATAGTTATACTATGGTAAAGGATTTTAAGAGAATACAACCGATATTTGTATAAATTTAATTTTATTTACATAATTAATGGAATTATAATCCATAAATTATGTATAATAAGAATATAAAGTATTGAACAATCGTATTATTATGCGAGTGAGTTGTTTATTAAACTGTTCGATAAATTAGAATTTGGAGGTTAATCATGAAAAAATGGTATGATGAGGAGTACAAATTTGAAATTGAGGTAACTGGGTTTCTTCGCAGTGACCATACAGAGCGGTACTGCCGAAACGGTGAGGAAGTGGGGGATAAGTATACCTGCACCTATGGCTGTCCCATAAATTCGGATGGACAGGGTATCTGTTCCAAGGTTATGATGATTATGTTCCCAATCATGGAGTCGGTCAGAAGTGGCGGAGATTTAGAGAACATTGGTGGAAATGGTAAATATGGCAAGGATATTGTATGCCCAGATGGCTGCGTCATGTTCAGGCTGACGGCAAAGAAACTTGACAATGAGAATTTTTATAAGGGGAAGTTTTTTGATTAGTTTTGATTTTTATTGTGCTCAGTTTGAAGATAACCGAAATATATAAAATCCAATTTATCAATTAGAGTTTATGAACAATTTTAAATTATTAGGATTAAGAAGTAAAGTGGACAAATTAATTTGTCCACTTTTATACGTTCTATTATCAACACTGGTTTAAAACAGAGACTAAAATTTAAATGTAAAATAATCATATACCGTATCATTGTTCCTACACTGCATTTGGAAAGAGATATACCTCTAAAAAATACACGTCTCCACAGTGGCCTTATCGAATTTCTTATACTTAATAACTACCCATGGAAATAACCTGTTCTTGATGAGACTACAACATAAGGTATTTCTACACCATCTTTTTTTATATAGGCCTGATACAAATCATCTTGTAAATGCTCTAATCTGACCACTTTTTCTCCATATGTGTCATATAGATCTTTTTCAAATAATTTTTCCCAATCATTAGGTATAGGAGCATTTAAGGTCATATAATCAGCAAACTTTTCTAAATCATCAGCTTTACCCCCATTTTTCATATATTGCTTATATAAATTTTCAATATCAACTTTATTTAAAAATGTTTTACTCCACTTTATTTTTTCTGCTTCTGGTTTATTTTCTTGTCCATTAATTATATAATTTATAACTTTTTCTTTAATATTTTCATCTGCTGAATTATGATTTGAAGATGTTGCTTTTTCATTAGAAGTGCCATTAGAATTTTTTGGCTTATCTTTTTCCTTATGAGTATCCTTGGAATTTTGTAATGTATTTTTTGAATCATTAGTATTAGCAGAATTTTTTTCTATATTTTCTGATTCATTAATATCATTAGAGTTTTCTATAGCAGATTTATTTGAATTATCATCTACCGAATTATTTGTACTTTTAGAATCATTTGCTGAGCATGCTATTAGAAAAATTGTAAAAAATAATAAGCAAAGCATTAACTTTTTCATTATATTAATCTCCTTTATTTACTAAAATTTCATTATAATTGTAATATATATGTTTTAATAACGCAAAATTACTTTAATAATATAAATTTATAGATAATAAAAACGTTACATATTTTGTTATAAAATATGTAGCTAATTTTGTTACAATATTAGTTATATTATTAGTTACAGTAAAAGTAACCATGCATAGCTATAAACCATTGCATTTACTAATATTAATAACTTTATTTTTAATTAAATTTATAAAAATAAATAGTTTATTTATAATAATTAATTAAGTAAATTTTAATATATTTTTCTTATAATTAAAGCTTAATGAAAAACTTATCTAATATAATATAGTATAAAAAACAAAGGGCTATGACTTAGTAAAATGGACCCTATGTCAAGGACATTTAAAAAGAGGATTAAGCAGCTAAAAGCT
>NZ_CAURTC010000007.1:0-117674 GCF_963527835.1 uncultured Clostridium sp.
GCTTTTAGCTGCTTAATCCTCTTTTTAAATGTCCTTGACATAGGGTCCATTTTAATCAAAATGACATTCTTTTTTTGTTGTACAGAAAATTATAGAATTTTTAAAGCTTGAAAAATAGTAGTTGAGAATTGATAGTGGAATAGTCACTTTTTTATGCAATATAAGGGTATAATAAGGTGTAGTACATATAAATATTACAAAAATTTAAATGGGGTGAGCAACATGAATTTTAGAAAGTTAAAGATATTTTATGAAACAGCAACTGAATTAAATATGACTAATGTAGCTAAAAAATTATATATAAGTCAACCTTCAATAAGTCAAGCAATACATGAAATAGAAGACGAATTAGAAGTCAAACTATTTGATAGAATAGGTAAAAAACTTTATTTAACTAATGAAGGTGAGATTTATTTAAATTATACAAGAAGAATACTTAATTTATATGATGAATCTATAAGAACTATTAATGATATAAATACAAATGAAAAGGGAAAAATAAAAATAGGTGCTAGTACAACTATTGGAATATACATATTACCTGATATAATAAAAGGATTTTTAAAAGAGCATAGTGGAATAGAAATTTCTCTAGCAATAGATAATACTGCAAATATAGAAAAAATGATATTGGAAAATAAAATTGACTTTGCTTATATTGAAGGAACAACTAATTTAGATGAAGTAGTTCAATCAAAGATATGGGAAGATGAACTTATATTTATATCTAGCTTAAATCATCCTTGGAGTAAAAAAGAAATGATAAGTACAAAAGATATAATAAAAGAGAAACTCATAATGAGAGAACAGGGAAGTGGAACTAGAGAAATAATAGAAGCTTATTTAAAAAATAATAATATAGATTATAGAATCTTTATGGAACTTGGAAATACAGAAGCTATTAAAAAAAGTGTAGAAGCTAATTTAGGAGTAAGTTGTTTATCTTCTAGAAGTGTGGATGAAAAAATAAAAAGTAGATGTTTAAAAGGATATAGATTAAAAGAAGGAAAAATAACTAGAGATTTAAGACTTATACATCATCGTGATAAATTTTTAAGCAAAAATATGAAGAATTTTATAAGTTATTCATTAAAATAATATATAAGTAAAAACCTATTAATATCATATTATAATAAGTATTTCATTTTCAATCTCAAATTTATTATAATTAACTCAAATGAAAGAAAGCTGTTACAAAAACAGTGATTTAGAGGTGATTGTTAATGAAAGAAAAAATAATAGATATTATCCCAGGATTTTTAATATGTATACTTATAGCTTTATTAGGAAAAGTATTAGGCAGTTTTTTTCCTTCTATTGGCGGAACGAGTTTTTCAATAATTTTAGGAATTATTTTAGGAAATACTATATTTAATAAACCGAAATTTGATAAGGGTTCTCAGTTTTCAGAAAAGGATCTTTTATCATATTCAATAGTACTTATGGGGTCAACTATAAGCTTTATGGAAATAAAATCACTTGGATTTAGAGGTGTTTTATTTATAGCAATCCAAATGACTTTAACGATATTACTTACATATTTTGTTGGAAAAAAATTAGGGTTTTCTAAAAAATATTCATTACTTATGGCATCAGGAAATGCAGTTTGCGGATCATCTGCAATAGCAGCAGTAGCACCAACAATTAATGCAGATTCTAAAGATAAAGCTATTTCAGTAACTATTGTAAATTTAACTGGTATAATATTAATGTTTGTACTTCCATTAATTACAATGGCAGTATACAAAAATAGTTTAACAGAAACATCAGCAATGATTGGTGGAACTTTACAATCAGTTGGTCAAGTAATAGCATCAGCTAAGTTTATAAATGAAGATGTTGTCACATTAGCTACTATATTTAAGATAATAAGAATAATATTTTTAGTAGTTGTTGTTATAGTTTTTTCAAGATTTAAAGTTGATGAAAATGAGGATATGTCAGAAAAGGCTATAATTGAAAGAGAAAAGAAAGCTAAAGTTAGTGTACCTTGGTATATAATAGGATTCTTTATCTTCTGTATAATAAATAGTTTAGGATTTGTACCTAACTCAATTCAAAGGTTATTTAAATTAATAAGCAATAATTTTGAAATTATTGCACTAGCTGCAATTGGTATGAGAGTTAAGTTTGAAGACTTAATAAAAGAAGGACCAAAATCAATGATGTACGGATTAATAGTTGGAAGTTTCCAAATAATATTTGCTCTTACATTAATAAGATTTGTACTTTAAAAATAATACATATGTGAATTTAATTAGTAAAAACAAATTAAGATATTTTATTAAAAATATAGAAAACATATAAAGATAACTATTTTGTATTAAGCAATAGTAATTAAAAATTTAATATAAATTAATTAAGATATGTCAAATTCAGATAACAGTTTGGCGTATCTTTTTTATGTTTAGGAAATGTAATGCAAAATAACTAATAATTTTTATTTAAAGTTATTAGCTATTTTACATTAGTATGATAGAAGACTTAAGAGAATGATATAAATTAAAATATATCAGAACTATATAAAGTTGTATATATAATGTAAGTAATGTATAATATTTATAAAATTTATTTAGATAAAAGGTTAAAAATCATAGTGTTTTTAATTTTAGCTCTGTTTTAAATATGTGTTGATATATGCAATAGGTAAAATGGCATTGTAATTGGACTTTGAGAATTCTTAAGTGAGAATCTAAATTTTATATTTAGCTTTTCGAACTTACTCAACGAAGTCGAGTTTCCCTTTTATATTCACATTTACTGCTTGTCTCAATTTTATATTGGGAGCAAGCTAAAATGGGACTATACTCATTTTAGTATTCCTAAGTTCAATTACTCAGTTCACTTTGCTTATGCATATATCAACACTTTCCTAAAATAGAGCTTAATTTAAAAAAATGGTGTAAAAAACTTTACACTATCATCTAAAACAAGGGGGCAATTAAATGGAAAAAATAAAAATGTCTAATCCGTTAGTTGAAATTGACGGAGATGAAATGACAAGAATAGTTTGGGGAATGATAAAGGACGAGTTGTTAAATCCATTTATCGAATTAAATACAGAGTATTATGACTTAGGTTTAGAACATAGAAATGCAACAGATGATAATGTTACTGTACAAGCAGCAGAAGCAATAAAAAAACACAAAGTAGGGGTTAAATGTGCAACAATAACTCCTAATGCAGCAAGAGTAAAAGAATACAATCTTAAAGAAATGTGGAAAAGTCCAAATGGAACTATTAGAGCCATTTTAGATGGAACAGTATTTAGAGCTCCTATTATAGTTGATCCAGTTAAACCTTATGTTAGAACTTGGAGTAAACCAATAACAATAGCTAGACATGCTTATGGTGATATATACAAAGCATCTGAAATGAAAATAGAAGGAAAAGGTAAATGTGAACTTGTATTTACATCAGAAAGTGGACAAGAAAAGAGAGAACTTATACATAACTTTAATGGTGATGGTGTTGTTATGGGTATGCATAATATAAATAAATCAATTGAAAGCTTTGCAAGAAGCTGCTTTAAGTATTCAATAGATTTAAAACAAGATTTATGGTTTGGGGCTAAAGATACAATTTCAAAAAAATATGACCATACTTTCAAAGATATATTTGAAGAAATTTATGAAAATGAGTATAAAGAAAAGTTTGAAGCACTAGGTATAAAATATACTTATATGCTTATAGATTCAGCAGTAGCAAATGTAATTAAATCACATGGTGGGATGATTTGGGCTTGCAAAAATTATGATGGTGATGTTATGAGTGATATGATTGCAGCAGCATTTGGATCAATAGCTATGATGACATCAATACTAGTTTCACCAGAAGGAAATTATGAATATGAAGCGGCTCATGGAACTGTTCAAGATCAATATTATGATCACTTAAAGGGTAAAGAAACATCAACTAATTCTATAGCAACAATATTTGCATGGACAGGTGCATTGAAAAAAAGAGGAAATCTAGATAATAATCAACCTTTAATGGATTTTGCAAACAAGCTTGAAGCTGCATCTTTAAAAACAATAGAGAATGGAACAATGACAGGTGATTTAGCAGCAATTGCAATTCACGATAATATAAAAAAGGTTAATACATTTGAATTCATAAAAGAAATAAGAAAGAATTTAGAAGTGATTTTATAATATATTTTTATATTAAGACCAAATTTGATTTTTCAGATTTGGTCTATTATATTATAATAAATTAATAATACTAGTTTTAATTAAAGGCTATGTTTTAGTAGAGTAGTGACATATGCATAAGTAAATGGGATTGAGTAATATTTCATTTTACCTATTGTATATATGAAGACATATTTAAAACATAGATTAATTAAAAAATTATTATGGAGAAAACTAATTTTAAAATATGAATTACGAAAGAGAGGACACTATATATGATATTGTCAGGAAAAGAGATATTAAAGCATATAGGAAAAGATATAGTTATAGAACCATTTAATGAAGAAAGAATCAATCCTAATAGTTATAATTTAACGTTATTTAATGAATTATTAGTATATAAAAATGATACACTAGATATGAAGATTCCAAATGAAACTGAGAAACTTATAATACCTGAAGAAGGATTATTATTAGAACCAGGGAAATTATACTTAGGGAGAACAAATGAATTTACTCAAACTAATAAATATGTTCCTATGTTAGAAGGGCGTTCTTCAACTGGAAGATTAGGTTTATTTATCCATGTAACAGCAGGGTTTGGTGATATTGGTTTTGCAGGATATTGGACATTGGAAATATTTTGTGTTCAACCTATAAAAATATATCCTAATACAGAGATATGTCAAATTTATTATCATAATATTGATGGTGAATATGATTTATACAATAGTGGAAAATATCAAAACAATAAGGGAATACAACCGAGTCTTATGTACAAAGATTTTGAAAAATAAAAATTTACATTCTTAACTAAATTTAAAGGGAATTAAATTTCTCTATAAACACAAAATATTTAGGAAAGGATGTGTTTTATATGGTAAGTAAAGAAGGAGCAATTAATCCAATACAAAAGGGAAAAAGAAGACAAAGATTACATAAAAATCAAAATAATGTTGGAGAGGATCAAAAACCATCATACTATGAAAATTTTAATGGTGAACCAATAGAGTAAGGTTAATTAAAAGTAATGGCTATGTTTTAAAATAGTGTTGATATTGTAGTATAAAGCTCATGGACAGAGGAATTTACTTTAAGAACTCTAAAATAAAGCTTAGTCCAATTAATGCATGTTCCCAATCAAAGATTGTTGACAAGCAATTAATTGTACAAATCTTCATTAAGAGTTCTAAAAAGCAAATTCCAATGCCAGTTCGCTCTTATACTATAATATCAACATTTACTTAAAACATAGCCAAAGTAATATTATTAAAAAGTAAATTGTGTATTGATATTGTAATAAGGACTTTGTTAGTTTATTAGATTAAAATCAATATTGAAATCGGAGTTCTTAATAAAGTAAAATTGATATTATAGTGTAGAGGATGTAAATGAAAAGCTTACTTTAAATACTTTTTAAAAAGCAATTTAAGAAATTCATTATAACCTTATACTATAATATCAATACTTTTTTATTCTTTAGGAATTTGTATTATTAAGGAAGCTCAGGATAACTCCAATTACAATGCCAATTTACCTATTGTATATATTAACACATATTTAAAACAGAGCCTAAAATAACAAAAGTATATTAAGCCCAATTACCATCTTTAAATATTTGAACTTCTGTACCATCTTCTTTAATTCCTATGATATTTGTGTCTTTTGTACCAATCATAAAGTCTACATGACTTAAAGATTGATTACAACCTAATTCAAATAATTTATCTTCTGACATATTTTCACCATTTTTAATACAAGAAGCATATGAACTTCCAAGTGCTAAATGGCAAGAAGCATTTTCATCATAAAGAGTATTGTAAAAAATAATATTAGAATTAGAAATTGGAGAATCATAAGGAACTAATGCAACTTCTCCTAAATGTTTTGAACCTTCATCTGTATTTAAAAGTTCTTTTAATACATCAAGACCTTCTTTTGCAGAACAATCAATAACTTTACCATCTTTAAATGTTAAAGAAAAATCATTTATTATATTTCCACAATAACTTAATGGTTTAGAACTAAATACGACTCCATTAACCCCAGCGTATTTAGGTGTTGAGTATACTTCTTCAGTAGGCATATTTGCAATAAAATCAAATCCGCCATTTTCACATTTATCAGCGCCACCGCACCAAAGATGGTCTTTAACTAATTCTATTTGTAAATCAGTACCTAAAGAGTTTTTAAACTTAAGATATTTAAATCTATCATTATTTAATGTTTCAACTTTAGAACTAAGTAACTTTGTATGTTTGTTCCAAGCTTCAACTGGATCATTTTCTTTGATTCTCATTATATCGAATATTACATCCCATAATTTTTCTATAGCTTCTTCAGTAGAAATATTAGGGAATACCTTTTTTGCCCAACCTTCTGTTGGAATTGAAACTATACACCAAGCATTCTTATTTGATGAACATTTATTGCGGTAGTTTTTTAATGCTATATTTCTACTTTTTTGATATATAGAAATTTTTGAAGAATCAACATCTTTTAAAAGATCTGGATCAGCAGCGGAAATACTTATAAATGAAGCACCTTTTTCTGTAAAGTAATCGTATTTATCACGTTCAAAATCATAAACATCACTAAGTGTTTCTTTAGATGAATTAATTAATTTAATTTTATTAAAGCTAGCATCAGAGTAATTTATATAAACGTCTTTAGCACCAGATGCATATCCTTCTTCAGCCATAAGTCTTGCAAAATCATAGCACTCTATAGGAGAGTTAATAACTAAAATTCCATCTTTTTGAAGATTAACACCTTTATTAACAGTAAGTTTAGCATATTTTTTTAGTAATTCTATATTCATTTAATCACCTTGTATAATAAATTAATGTAAATTTACTATACTTTCCCTTTCTTTATGTTTTTTATAATAATTATGTCACTATTTTTATTGTTTGTCTAAGTTATTATTTAAAAATCAAATAATAATTATACTTGTATTTTAGATTGGATAGATATTACAGAGAAATTGATTTTTATAGTACATATTAATTTAGTTTTTCTATTTATGCAAATATTTATTAATAAATAATGACTATAATATTTATAGATGAAAATCGTAATGTGTGTTTTTCATAATATATGAATTAATATTAGAAAATATGGTTACCTTTATTAAAGAATAATGATTTTAATTGATAAAGATAGTATAATATTAATGTATAACTAATTTTATATACAATAAAAATATCTTAAAGATATTCAGGAGGATTATATCAATGAAAAGATTATTAATTTTAGATTCAAATTCGCTTATGAATAGGGCATTTTATGCTTTACCTCCTCTTACTAATGATGACGGTGTAAATACTAATGCTATTTATGGCTTTACAAATATGTTATTTAAAATGAAAGATGAAATAAATCCAGATAATATAATTGCAACATTTGATAAGAAGTCACCAACATTTAGACATAAAGAATATGCAGAATATAAAGCTGGTAGAAAGAAAATGCCACCGGAACTTGGTGAACAATTTCCGATTATAAAAGAATTACTTAAATATATGGGAATAAAAACTTTTGAAATAGATGGCTTTGAAGCAGATGACATAATAGGAACTATATCAAAATTCGGTGAAGAAAATGATATGGAAATATTTATAGTGACAGGAGATAAGGATGCTCTTCAATTGGCGTCAAATAAAACAAAAGTTGTTATAACTAAAAAAGGTGTTACAGAAACAGCTGTATATGATGAAAAGGCTTTTATTGAAGAGTTTGAAATTAAACCTCTACAATTCATAGATGTAAAAGGTCTTATGGGAGATAAATCAGATAATATACCAGGGGTACCAGGGGTTGGAGAGAAAACAGCATTTAAGCTTATTAAAGAATACGGGACACTTGAAGATGTTTTAAGACATATCCCAGAAATAAGTGGTAAGAAATTAAAAGAAAACTTAGAAAATAATATGGAACAAGCAATATTTTCTAAGAAATTAGCTACAATAATAAGGGAAGTACCTTTAGATATTAAGATAGATGATATAGAAAATGCTGATGAAGTAAATTTAGTAGAACTTAAAAAATTAGCTAAAAATCTTAAATTAAAATCAGTACTATCAAAGTATGATTTGGATAATAATGAAGCAGAGTTACAAGAGATAGCTAATATAGAAATAAGTAAAATAGAAACAATTGAAGAGATGGAAGAAGTATTATCAAGAATTAAAGATAGAAGTTATATCTTATTTACATTAAATGATGCATCTAAATATTCTACCCTAGAATTAGAATATTTAATATTAGGTGAAGAAGGTATATCACATGTTATAGATTTTAAATTAGTAAGTATGTCAAATAGGGAAAAAGCTTTAAATTTATTAAGAACCTTTATGGAAGATGGCACTATTAAAAAAGTAATACATGATAGCAAAAATTTAATTACATTTTTAAACAAGTATGATATAGATATTCAAGGTTTTGATTTTGATACAGCTATAGCAGCTTATTTAATAGACTCTTCAAAAGCTAATTATGAAGTTTTTGATTTAATTAATAGGTTTTTAGAAAAAGATATAAAGTCTGATTCAAATGATCTAAAAGCAATATGCAGTAGTTATCTAAAAAAATTATATGAAAAATTAAAAGAAATGCTTCATAAAGAAGATATGGATGAATTATATTATAAAGTAGAACATCCATTAATATATGTACTTTCTTCAATGGAAAGTATTGGATTCAAGATAAATAAAGATAAATTAGAAGAACTTAGAATAAAATTTAAAGAACAAATAGAAAAAACAGAAAAAGAAATCTATGAATTAGCAGACGAAGAATTTAATGTAAGCTCACCAAAGCAACTTGGAAAAATATTATTTGAAAAACTTGATTTGCCAGTAATTAAGAAAACTAAAACAGGGTATTCAACAAATCAAGAAGTTTTAGAAAAATTAATAGACAAACATCCTATAATAGCTAAAGTTATGTATTATAGACAAATTACTAAAATTAATTCTACTTATGTAGAAGGACTTAAGAATGTAATAGATATAGATGGATGTATACATTCAAATTTCAATCAAACTGTCACAACTACAGGAAGATTATCAAGTACTGAACCTAATCTTCAAAATATACCAATAAAATATGAAATGGGAAAAGAAATAAGAAAAGTGTTTATACCACAGGAAAGTGATGACATATTAATATCTTGTGATTATTCCCAAATAGAATTAAGAGTACTTGCACATGTAGCAGATGATAAAAATATGATAGATGCATTTGAACATCATAGTGATATACATACCAAAACAGCTTCAGAAGTGTTTAAAGTTCCTTTAGATGAGGTTACATCTACAATGAGAAGTAATGCTAAAGCAGTAAACTTTGGTATAGTGTATGGAATAAGTGATTTTAGCTTAGCACAAGATTTAAAAATTACTAAAAAAGAAGCATCAGAGTATATGGCTATTTATTTTGAAAGATATCCTAAGATAAAAGAATACTTAAATTATGTAAGTGAGTATGCTAAAGAAAAAGGTTATGTATTAACTATATTAAATAGAAGAAGATTCATACCAGAAATAAAATCTTCAAATAAAATTGTAAAAGCATTAGGTGAAAGATTAGCTATGAATGCTCCAATACAAGGAAGTGCAGCTGATATTATTAAACTTGCAATGGTTAATGTTTATAATAAGTTAAGAGAAAAGAATTTAAATAGTGAATTAATTCTTCAAGTACACGATGAACTTATATTAAATGTTAAAAAAGATGAGTTTGATATAGTTAAACAATTAGTTATTGAAGAAATGGAAAAAGCCATTAAGTTAAATGTAGCACTTGATGTAGATTTAAAGTATGGTTATACATGGTATGATGCAAAATAAAAATGGGAGATGAACTTTTTAAATGATAAAGATAGGGTTAACAGGGGGTATAGGCACAGGAAAAAGCACTATATCAGATATATTTAGAAGTGAAAATTTTAATATTATTGATGCAGATGTAATTGCAAGAGAAGTATTACAAAAAAATCCTCAAATTTTAGATGTAATTAGAAGTGAATTTGGAGCAGGATTTTTTGATTGGAGAGGTGAATTCAGAAGAAAAGAATTTGGAAATCATATATTTAAATTTCCAAAACAAAGAGTAAGATATGAATCTATAATTATGCCTTATATAAAAGAAGCAATAAACAATGCAATAAACTTATATGAGAAAAAAGGTGAAAAAGTAGTAATAATAGATGCACCTACTTTAATTGAAAATAATATGCACGAAGAAATGGATTATGTTGTTCTTGTTTGTGCTGAAAACTCTACTCAAATAAAGAGAGTAAGAGACAGAGATAATTTGAGTAAAATAGAAGTAGTAAGTCGTATAAATGCACAAATGTCTTTAAATGAAAAGAAGAACTTTGCAAATGTAATTATTGATAATAATGGCGATTTAATAGAAACACAAAAGCAAGTATATGATTTGATTGATTATATTAATTCACTATAATAAAAAATTGACTATGTTTTAAAGGTGAAAAATGTTTTAAGACATAGTCAGATTAAGTTGATTTCATAGAATATCAAAACAATATGTGATAATAACTTTATAAACAGAGTTCTAAGGTATAGATAGAGTTTTAGGTTCTATTTAAAATTTAGAAATTGTTACTTTAAGAGCAAGTAACTGTTATAGTATAAATTATTATAGGAGCTGGCTATGGGATAAATAATATTAAGTAAGGAGAAAGTAATGAAATCTAAGAAAAATAAATTTCTTATATTAGGGGTAATAATAATAGTAGCCATGGCTATTGGATCTAAATATTTAATAAAAGAAGTCTTTTTTCCTTATAAATATAAAGAATATGTAAATAAATATAGTGAAGAATACAATTTAGATCCATTTTTTGTATTGTCAGTTATGAAAACAGAAAGTAATTTTGATAGGAAAGCTGAATCTAATAAAAATGCAATTGGTCTTATGCAAATTACTTTAGAAACTGGAGAATGGGCAGCAGAAAAAATGGAGCTAGAAGAGTTTTCTAAAGAAAAATTACTTGATGAAGAATATAATATAAGGATGGGCTGCTGGTATTTAAACGAACTTAGAGAAATGTTTGATGGAAATTTAGCATCAATAATAGCAGGATATAATGCAGGTCCAGGTAATGTTAATAAATGGCTTAATGATTCAAAGCTTTCAGAGAACGGTAAGGATTTAAGTTATATACCATTTAATGAAACTAAGAAATATTTAGACAAAGTAACCACTTATTATAACGTTTATAAATATCTATATTCTAATTCAAAAAAGTGAGAACAAAAATATTAGGATATAGCTAAAAAGATGAGGTTGAAATGAAGAAGAAAATCACTTTAGTTTTAGCAATATTAATAGTAGGCATTATAATTTATTATAATGCAGCACCATATTTTAGAACTGTAGGGACAGGTAAAATTTGGTTGAAATTAGATACATGTGATGAAGAAAAATCATTACTAGACTTTATAAATAATAAATTAATGGATGAAGATGGTGGAGTATATACTAATTATATGAACTCTGATTCACAAGGTGATATAACAAAAGGGCACGCTGTATTATCAGAATCACAAGGAATAATGTTATTATATAGTTTAGAGAAAAATGATAGAATAACATTTGATAGAACTTTAGATTATATAAGAAATTATATGGTATTAAAAAATAATCTTATAAGTTGGAGAATTGAAGATAAATCTAAATCAGAAATATCTGCAACTATAGATGATTTGAGAATAATAAAGGCGCTTCTTTTAGCAGAAGAAAGATGGAATGATAAGGGTTATCGAGGTATAGCACTTAGAATATCTAAAGGAATATCTAAAAAATTAATAGAAAATGATATTCTTGTAGATTTTAATGATGGAATTTCAAAGAGTAAAACTACAACATTATGTTACTTAGATTTACAAACCATAAAGATGCTTTCAGATCTTAATTCTTCATGGGAAAAAGTATTAAAAACATCGTTGCAAATTTTGAATAATGGATATGTAAGTGATGAAATGCCTCTTTATAAAAAAGAATTTTATAGAGAAAATAAAACATATGATGAGCAAAATATAGATACTTTATTATCCATGATTGTATTATTAAATAAACAAGAATATGGAGAAGATATAAGTAAAAGCATAGCTTGGATAAAACAAAAATTTATAAATGATGGCTTTATTTCTACCTCATATTCAACTAGTGGAGAAAGTTTAACTAATATAGAATCAACATCTATATATTCATTTATAGTACAAATAGCATCTAAAGCAGACGATAAAGAACTAGCAAGGCTTGCGATGAATAAAGTAAAAGCTTTTCAAGTGGAAAACAAAGAAAGTGTAGTATATGGTGGTTATGGTATGGAAGATGGATTACAAGTGTATTCTTATGACAATTTGAATGCGTTATTTGCTCATAGATATTTTAAATATTAGATATGTTTTAAAGGTGTGTTGATCTATACAATGAGTAAATTGGTATTTATAAGTTCAATTGCTCCATAAACTTTGCTTATTAATATATTAACATTATGCTAAAACATATTATATTTAATAAATAACATACGTTTAATTATTAGTAGATAATTATACGTATGTTATTTTTAATGAGAGATGTTTTGAATGTTGAATATTAAAATAAAAAAATATTTTAGTAAATGTTTTCAGGGGTTGCAATTTTTATTAAAATGACTTATAGTCATTTTAATGTGATAATAATAAAGGTATTAAAAAGCATTTAAAAGCGTAAAACTTTCAATTATAATATAATCATAGTTCTTAGCGATAGGTTAATTTCATTTTTAAATGCACATGAAATGCTCGTAAAGATAAATTAAGATTAACGGTGTGGAAGTAAATTTTATGATTATGTAGTAATTATTCAATGAAAGCTTAACATTAAGATAAAGAATTTATTATTTATATAATAATGATAGGAGGATTTAGTTGGTATTTATAATGTAATAAATAATAGTATTATATTATAAATACCAATAATAAATTAATTATGAAGAATATAATAAAAATTTTTAAACGTGATTTTAAAAACATATTTAAAAACTGGGTAGCAACAGTGGTGGTGATAGCACTTATGGTTATTCCATCATTATACTCATTAATTAATATAAAAGCATCATGGGATCCATATTCAAGTACTAGTGGAATCTTGATTGCAGTTGTTAATGAAGATAAGGGGACAACATTTAGAGATGAGGATATAAACTTAGGAAATGAATTAGTTGAAAAATTAGAAGACAATGATAAAATGGGTTGGACTTTTGTTGATAAAGAAACTGCAAAAGATGGCCTTATAAATGAAAAATATTATGCAACTATTGAAATACCAGAAAACTTTTCAGAAGATGCTACTACACTAGTAGAAAAAAGAGTTAAAAGACCTAAATTAATTTATACTGTGAATGAAAAAAAGAATGCTATAGCACCGAAAATGACTGATGCAGGAGTTAAAAGCGTAAAAGGACAACTTGATGATAATATTGTAAAAACAGTTTCTGGAGTATTATTTAGAGCGTGTGATGAAATAGGAATTGAAATGGATGAACATAGATCTGAATATAGAGAAGTAATAGATGAGATATATGAATTAGATGAAAATATGCCAGAACTTGAAAATTTATTAGATAGTGCGATAGAGGGAACTGTAGATCTTTCAGATTTAATTGTAGAAGTAAATGACATACTTCCAAATGTATCTAATACAGTTGATATAACAGATGATTTCTTACAGGATGTTCAAGGCTTTTTTGATAAGACTCAAGGGGGATTATCAGATATATCTCCAGTTATAAAGGAAGATTTATTATTAGCTGAGAATATACTTGATACTACAAGTGTGGAGCTTGGAAATCTTCAGGAAAATATAATACCTGAGGTAGCAAAAAAAACATTAATAGCATCTTCAGATACTATTAAGTCTGCTAATACACTTATTGATGGTGTTGAATCTCAACTTAAAAATATAAAAAAATTCTTAGATAAAGCAAGTAAAATAGATCTTTCCAAATTTGCACTTGATAGTACTGATGAAAACTATATGAATGAATTAAGGAAGAGATCGGAATCAATAAGTGGAATAAAAGGAAATTTAAAAGATGTTAGCAGAAAGATATCTAAAGCTATAGATAAATTAGATCTATTAAGTGATAGATTAGATACTGTTAAAGGTAGAATTGATGATGAAATAGAAGACTTAGATAATGGTAAAGAATTAGATACTCAAGCTATTACCGATATGAGAAATATACTTGATGATTTTCATAAAGAAATTACTGAGATTATTGGTGATTATGATTCAGAACTTGTACCAGCTATCGAAGATGGATTTGATTCAATGAAAATTATTTTTGATAATACATCTAGTGTTTTGCAAGAAGGCAGAAATACATTACCAGATATTGAAGAAATTTTAAGTGTTTCAGCAGATATTTCAGATTTATCTAATGATGAATTATTAAAATTAAAAGATAAATTTCCAGAAATGAAAGATAAGGTACGTGAGTTAGCTGATAAGTTTAGAGAATTTGATGAAGAAGATAAGTTTAATGAAATATTTGATATGATAACTAATGATTGGCAAGTTCAAAGTGACTTTTTAGCTAGTCCAATTGAAATAGAAGATAATAGGTTATTTGCATGGCCTAATTATGGATCAGCATCTACACCATTTTACACAACACTATGCTTGTGGATAGGGGGATACATGTTATCTATTTTACTTGGAACAGATGCACATTCATTTGAAGATGAACAAGAATTAAAATCTTATGAAGTTTATTTTGGTAAATTATTATTATTTCTATTTATTGGAATAGGACAAGCACTAATTGCTAGTACCGGAGCACTATTTATTTTAGGATCATATTGCTTACATCCTGTGTTATTTGTGTTGTATACAGTATTTGTAAGTATTATATTTATGATAATAATTTATACAGCTGTAAGTGTTTTTGGAAATGCAGGAATAATATTTGGAGTAGTATTATTAGTAATGCAAGTTGCAGGAACAAGTGGGAATTTCCCAATAGAGGTTAATCCAGAAATATTTCAAAAAATATTTGCATTCTTACCATTCACATATGCTATAAGTGGAATGAGACAGATAATGGTGGGAATAGTATATTCAATATTATTTAGAGACATGATTATATTAGGTGTATTTATGGTTGTATCACTTATTATTGGATTAACCCTTAGAACAACAATGAATAAAAAGAGTGAAAAATTTGTTAAAAAGCTAAAAGAAAGCACAATAATGAATGGTTAAAAAATTTAGAAATTAAATAACAGAGGTAATTAAATATGAAAAATATATTTAGAATTTACAAAAGAGATATAGTTACAATAGCAACTAATTGGGCTGCGTTAATCATGATTATAGTGCTTATAATCGTACCGTCTTTATATTCATTAGTAAATATAAAAGCATCGTGGGATCCCTATGGAAATACAACGGGAATTAAGGTAGCTATAATTAATGAAGACAAAGGAACTGAGTTTAAAGAAAAGGATATAAATTTAGGGGAAGAATTAGTAGAAAAATTAGAAGAAAATAATAAACTTGGATGGACTTTTGTTGATAAGGAAACAGGAGAAAAAGGATTATTAGAGGAAAAATATTATGCTACTATTGAAATTCCAGAAAACTTTTCAGAAGACCTTACTACATTAGCTGAAAAAGACGTTAAAAAGCCTAAACTAATATATACTGTAAATGAAAAGAAAAATATAATAGCACCTAAAATGACAGACTCAGGAGTAAAAACATTAAAGGGACAGCTTGATGATAATATTACAAGAACTGTATCTGGAGCAATGTTTAGAGCCTGTAATGAAGTTGGTGTAGATATAGAAAATAATAGAGAACATCTTAGACGAATAATTGATGGTATATATGAATTAGATGAAAATATGCCAGAAATAAAAGAATTATTAGATGATTCAATAGAGGGAACTGTAAATGCTTCAGAACTAATAAAAAAATCAGAGGAAATGATTCCTGTAGTATACGATAGTATAGATGCAACTAAAGAACTTATAGATAGCAGCCAATACTATTTAGATGAAACAGAAAGCAGTCTTTCAGATTTGTCACCATTGATAGAAGAAGAACTTGTTATGGCAGAAAATTCATTAGATACTTTAGGAGTAACATTAGGAAATTTTGATGAAAATATATTGCCAGATGTTGTAAGAAAGACTTTCATAGCTTTATCAGATTCATCAGAAGATTTAAAAAAGGTAGTAAAAACTGCTAAGTATGACTTAAAAACTATAAAGTCGCACATAGATAAAATAAGCAATATTGAAATAAAATTAAAAGAACCTGAAGAGACTGAGATAGCAGATCCAAATCAAAGTAAAAAAGATAGTAAGGAATTAAAATATTTACAAGGAATACAAAAAGATTTAAAAAGCGTAAGTAAGAAAATTGCTAGAGTAATTGATAAATTGGATTTAATTTATGATAGACTTGATGTGGTAATTAATAGATCTAAAGAAGAAATAGAAAAAATAGATACTGATGGAATAGATATTCCAGCATTAACTGATACAAGAAAAATACTAGATGATATTCACTTATTAGTAGCAGACTTAGTAGATAATTATGATTCAGAACTTGTATCCACAATTGAAGATGGATTTAATTCAATTAGAGAGATATCAGATAGTGGATTAGTATTGTTAGAACAAGGAAGAGGAATACTGCCAGATGTTGAAAATTTATTGGGAGATTTCACAAAAATATCAAATTTATCTAATGAGCAATTAGTAAAGTTACAAGATAAATTTCCTGATATACAAGAAAAGGTACATAAGCTAGCACATAAACTTAAAGCGGTAGATGAGAAAGATCAAATTGATGAATTATTGGACATGATAACTAATGATTGGGATTCCCAAAGTGCATTTATGTCTAGTCCAGTTGATATTGAAGATAACAGGTTATTTCCATGGCCTAATTACGGTTCAACTGCTACACCATTTTATACAGTACTATGTTTATGGGTTGGAGGATTATTAGCATCAGCTTTATTATCATTAGAAGTACATGAATTTGAAGATGGAACTCAAATTAAGCCTTATCAAATGTATTTAGGAAAATTATTAATGTTTTTATCACTTGCAGTATGTCAAGCGATAGTGGCAAGCTTAGGTGCAATTTGGATATTAGGAAGTTATTCATTGCATCCAGTAATGTATGTTTTTTATTCTATATTTGTCAGTGTAGTATTTATGACTGTGATATATACGGCAGGAAGTCTGTTAGATGATGCAGGAAAGGCTGTTATAGTAGTAATATTAGTATTACAAATCGCAGGGACTAGTGGTAATTTTCCGATAGAAGTTACACCGGTATTATTTCAAAAAATATATCCATATTTGCCATTTACATATGCTATAAATGGTATGAGACAAATAATGGCTGGGATAGTATATCCTATATTAATTAAAGATACTATAATATTAAGTTTGTATATGGTAGGATCATTAATTTGCGGATTATCATTAAAGAGACTATTAAATAAAACAACAGCTAAACTCATGGGAAAATTAGCTGAAAGTGGTATATTAAGACATTAGAATCAATTGTTAAGAGATGAAAGATTAATTATTATTTTTTCATCTCTTAATTTTATATGTTAAATTATAAATAAGACATGAAAAAAAGTATAAAGAAATAAATATACAGCAAAAGAAAACGTTTATATTTATTTAAGGCAATTTAAAATTTAATAAGCATATATTTAAGAATAGTAAAAATATGACGATTATTTAGATATCAACAAAAAAAGTTATATATGTAAAAAATAACAAAAAATTATGTACATTTACAGTATAATACAGTAAAATTGATATTAAAGGTGATTTTTATGGATAATTATAGAAAAAAAATAAACATTATATCGATAGATGGAAAAAATATGTTAAAGATTTGTTTGGCTACATTAGTAGTTTATTTTTTAGTTAACTTTATTTTTAAATGGAAGTTTGATCAAGTGATTATAGCTTTTAGAATTTATTATTTAGTTGGCATGATTATATTTAGCATTTTATCAAAACAAGTATTCCACTTATATAATCATAATAAATACAATTATATTTATATGTACATATATTGTCTTGCTTATGTGATTTTATTTGGACATAGTATTCAGCTTGCACCAGATAGTAATTACAGTGCTGAAATACTTACTAATTTTATTATATTATTTGAATTATATTTTGGATTTAAAACTATAGAATATAACCATAAAACAGAAGAAAAGAGATATATTATATATATTGTTTTGAAAATTTTTTGTATTTTAACTTTAGCTTTATATTATAAAATATTTGACATAATATCAATTGTAGTATTTTTAAGTTGTATTGAATGCTTTTTAATATATAAAATTTTTATTAACAATGATTCGAAATCATACAATCAATTTAATATAAATACTTATTTGATATTAGTAGCACTAATTCCAATAGCAAGTTTTTTTAGTTTATTTATGTATCCGTTAAATGGAATTTTACTTAGATTTAGAGAAATATTACTTCTAAGTGTGTTTAATATATTTTTTAGTACATTTTTTAAAAACTTTATGAGAAATCCTTATAAAGAATTAGCAGAATCATTAAACAAGAAAAATAAAATATTAGATGAATTATCTGAAGATATATTTATAAAAAATAAGGAGTTAGAAACATCTATATTAAATTTAAAGAATAAAGAATATTTATATGAAACATTCTTTAGATTTATGCCTCATCCAATAATATTGATTAGTCTAGAAAATAATAGAATATTATTTGCGAATAAGGCTTTCTTAAATTTAGTTGATGTAAAAAATGTTAGGGATGTTATAAATAAGAAAATAAATAAGTATATACATTTTGTTACATCTAGTAGTGATACAGATCTTATTTTCAACGCTATTTTAAGTTCTAAAACTGAGGAAAGATTTGTTAATGCTAAATTTTTATCAATGTATAAAGATAAAATGGAAGATTTAATTTTAATAGAAGATAACACATCTAAAGTGTTAACAGAAGAGATAAAAAAAGAAGTTGAGAGTAGAATGGTTGAAGAAAGAATAAGAACAGAATTTTTATCTAGTATAAGTCATGATTTAAAAACACCTATAAATGTTATATATTCATCTATACAAGTTCAACGAATATATACTAATAAAAATGATATCAAGTCATTAGAAAAATATAATTCTATATCTAAAATGAATTGTATATCACTTATTAAGTTAACTAATAACTTAATTGATATGTCAAAAATAAATTCGGATTTTTTAATGCCTAATTTAGAGGAAATTAATGTTGTTGAAACAACTGAAGACATAGTTACATCTCTTGTAGATTATGCACAAAATAATAGTATAGAGATAATCTTTAACACTAACACTGAAGAAAGCTATTTAAATTTGGATTATGAATTTTTACAAAGAATAATTTTAAATTTAATATCAAACTCAATAAAGTTTACTCCAAGTGGTGGGAAAATAATAATTGATATATCAGATGAAGAAGATAGGGTGAAAATATGTATAATGGATAATGGAGCAGGAATGACTGAAGAGTTTGTAAAAGAAGCTTTCTGCAAGTATTCAATGGATAAATATTCAAGGAAATCGAAAAAAGGCACAGGCATAGGATTATTTGTTGTTAAAAAATTAGTTGAATTGCAGTCAGGTACAATTGAAATAAAAAGTAAACTTGACGAGGGCACAAAAATAACAATAATATTTCCAAAGGAGAATTCAGGTGAATAGGATGCAAGAAGATTTGAATTTATCTAGTTTAAAATTAGGAACAAAAATTAAATTTTTATCTATTGAATTTATAATATACTTAATTTATAATTTATATTTTTATCTTAGTAAACAATATAAATTGTATTTATTAGTTAATACATTAATATATTTATCAATTATATTGGCAATTTGTTACATATGTTTAATTAAAGAAAATACAATAAAGAATTTATTTATTGAGTATATATCATTTGAACTTCTTTTAGTAGCATTAATTTTGTCATTAAAATTATCAGGGTTAATTTTAAATTTTGATGTTGCTTCAAGTGAACAGTATATGTGTTTAGGCGTTCTAATATATTATTTTGAAATAATAATACAATGTTTAGGTTTTTACTTTACTAATAAAAAAGAAGAACTAAAAAAAACAATACCAATTTTTTTATCTATATTTGTTATTATGTTTATAATAATGAGTTGTCATATTCATAAGCTTATATATATAAATAAAAAAATGTTAATTACCTTTTCTATAATAAGTATAATTGTAGTTAGTTATGTGATTTTATATATGATAAAAATTGTAGGAAATTACAAAAGTCTGACAAGTGAAGATTTCATTGAAAATTTAAAATTATATGTAATTCTAAGGTATTTAACGTATATAGCTAGCACAATCTTAATTGGTAGCAATAAGTTAATTATAGTAGCTGGAGCATTGAAACTATTAGCCTTTTATGTATTATTTAAGGGTATAGTAAATTATATGATTAATAATCCAATGAAAAATATGAAAGTAAATTTAGAAAGAACTCATAAAGTGAATTTAGAGTTACATAGAACATTAAAGAAGCGTAATCGTATATTAAATGATACTAATATAATGATAGAAAAAAGTGAAAGCAATTATAATAAATTGATAGATTCTGTATATGATGGTGTGCTTTTATTTTCAAAGAATAAATTACAATATATAAATAAAGCAGGATTAAAATTATTAAATGATGTAAATAAAGAGAATATTATAGGAATTAGTTTAGAAAAATTTATTTTAGATAATTTCAATTTTAATTTACAACATAGCAATGAAAAAGAAATATGCATAAGTGAGCTTAAATTAAAGAATGCTGATATAATGGTAACTCTATTTATAATAGATATAGATGAAAATAATAAGTTATTATATGCACATGATGTAACTGAATTAAACAAAACTAAAGCTATGAAAAATAAATTGGAGAAGTATTTAAAAGAAGAGGAATTAAAAAATCAATTTTTCTCTAATATTTCTCATGAACTACGTACCCCAATAAATTTAATATATTCAGCTATACAACTTAATGAAATTTATTTAAAACAAAAAAAGGTTGATAATATAAGTAAAAATAATGAAATAATAAGACAGAATTCTTTAAGACTAATAAGAACTATAAATAATTTTATAGACACAAATAGAGTATCAGAGGGATATCTTAAACCCGATTTCAAAATTTATAATATTGTTGAAGTGGTTGAAAATATAACTATTGCATGTAATAAATATATAGATAGGGCTGAAATTGGTTTAACATTTGATTCGGAAAAAGAAGAGATATATGTAAGATGTGATAAAGACATGATTGAAAGAATTATATTAAACATTATGTCAAATTCTGTTAAGTATGGACAAAAAGGTAGCCATATAAATGTAGCTATAAGCATAGAAGAAAGCAATTTAGTTACAATAAAAATTGAGAATAACGGAAATAGAATTGATGAAGACACAATACCACATATATTTGATAAATTTACACGAATTAACAAATCCCTTAATAGACCTAAAGAGGGAAGCGGTTTAGGAATGTTCTTAAGTAAATCGTTGACAGAATTACAAGGGGGAGAGCTTGCTTTAGAATTAGATGAAAAAGAAAATTTATTTGTGATAAATTTTCCTATTGCATGTGATGTTAGTTATTCAGATATAAACTGTGATTTAGAAATTAATGATATAGAAGAAAAAGTGGATATAGAATTTTCAGATATATATATGGATTAGTTTGAAATTATTACTTATCAATATTAAATTAATAAAGTAAGGTGTAGTTATTATTGGTTTAAATTAAGGCTATGTTTTCGCAAAGTATTGTGATATATGTATAAGGAAAGTGGACTGAGTAATTGAACTTAGGAATGCTAAAAATGAGTATAGTCTCATTTTAGCTTGCTCCCAATATAAAATTGAGACAAGCAGTAAATGTGAATATAAAAAGGAAACTCGATTGCGCTGAGTAAGTTCGAGAAACAAAATATAAAATGCACTGTGTGAAAGTTCGTGTAGCCAAATATAAAATGCACCATGTGAAAGTTCCTGTTTCCAAATGTAAAATTTGGACATTCACTTTTTGGCACTTACTTTTTGACTCTCACTTAAGTATTCTCAAAGCTCAATTACAATGCCACTTTGCCTATTACATATATCAAAACCTTTTAAAACAAACTTAAGTTAAAAATTTTAATGTTTGTGATTGAAGTTATAAGTGAACATAATTAAAAAAAATCAACATATAAATTAAATAAAAGATAAGTATTATTTTTTAAAATTATGGAGTGTTGATATGAAAGAAGAAAAAAAGAAAACTAAAAAAATATTTTTTATACCATTGATACTATCAATAGGTATACCGTTAATAATAGCTAGTTTTATAAATTTTACAATGCCGTATATAGGAGATTTGTATAATAGCCTAAATAAACCGTTTTTTGCGCCACTAGGAACTGTTTTTCCTATTGTATGGACTATTCTTTATATATTAATAGGGATAGCCTGTTATAGGGTATATATACTTAAGTATAGAGGCGTTGATACAAGCTCGGCAATATTTACTTATTCTATACAGCTATTATTAAATTTTTTATGGTCATTTATATTCTTTGGATTAAGATTATATGGAATAGCTTTTATTGAATTATTAATAATAGTATTCTTTGCAGGTTTAACATTTATTAAATTTTATAATAAAGATAAAATTGCAGGAGTGTTATTTATTCCATATTTACTTTGGCTTATTTACGCAGGAGTATTAAATTTTTATGTATGGATGTTAAATGAAATGTAGATTTTTCTCATAGGATTAGAAAGATGCTAAAAAATAAGGTTAGTTGATGCAGACGGGAATGCAATCAACTAGCCTTATTTTTGTTTTAATGTTAATATATATGTTGGTAAAAGATAATAAATAGAGTAGTGATTTTAAGGAGGTAAGGCATGGCAAAGGTAATTATTGCAGAAAAACCTTCTGTTGCAAAAAATATTGCAGATGCGTTAAATATAAAAACTAGAAAAGATGGTTATTTTAAAGGTGAAGATTACTATATTACTTGGGCCTTTGGTCATCTTTTACAATTATATGATGCAAAAGATTATGATGAAAATATGAAAGGATGGAGAATGGAGAAGTTTCCATTTATTCCTGAATCTTTTCAATATAAAGTAAAGTGTGATAATATCGATAGAACAGTTGAAGATAAAGGCGCTGCAAAACAAATTAACATAATAAAGTCCTTAATAGAGCAGAAAGATGTAGATGGAGTTATATCTGCTACGGATTTTGATAGAGAAGGGCAAGTAATTGCAGATGAATTATTTAATTATTTAAATATTCAAAAGCCTATATACAGATTATTATTAAATGAATGGACTCCAGATGAAGTAAAAAAAGGCATGGGAAGTTTAAAAGAAAATAAAGAAATGCAATTTTTGCAAGATGCAGGAATAGGCAGGCAATGGACAGATTGGATCATTGGAATAAATTTAACTTCTGTTAGTACATTAAAATATAAGTTTGAAGAGAATAAGACAATTAACATAGGTAGGGTATTATTACCAACGTTAAAGATAATATATGATAGAGATAAAGAAATAGAAAATTTTAAATCCACTACTTATTATAAATTAACATCAACTTTTAAAAATTCAAGTAATGAAGAATTTGATGGATTATATTATGAAAAAGAATCAGAAAAATTTGAAGACAAAAGTGTTTTAGATAATTTAGTAAAGCTATTAGATGGAACTAATGCGACTATAACAGATAAACAAACTGAAAAAAAGAAAGATTATCCACCATATCTTTTTAACTTATCTAATTTACAAGGATATATAACAAGTAAGTATAAAGGATGGACATCAGATAAGGTATTAAAGGTTGCACAAAGCCTTTATGAAAAGAAATATACAACTTATCCTAGAACTGCAAGTGTGGTCTTAGAAGAGAGCTTAGAGGACAGAGCAAGGAAAGTTTTAAATACATTAAAAACAGGGTTACCTTACGAAAAAGATGTTAAATTTGTAAAAACTAAAAGAGTATTTGATAATTCAAAGGTTGAAAGCCATAGTGCAATAACACCAACATATATTAAGCCAAATGGACTTAGTAAAGATGAAGAAATTGTTTATAACGCTATTAAAAATAGATTTATAATGCAATTTATGCCTATTGCAGAATTTGAAGAAACAAAGATAAGGTTAAAACCATCTAATGAAGAAATACAAGGAGAATTTATATCAAAAGGAAAAGTTCAACTTGTAGAGGGGTGGAGAGTAGTTGAAAAAATAGATACTAAAGATACTATACTTCCTATGGTAAATGTAGATGAAAAAGTAGATATAGTATCAAATAAAGTAAATAAAGTAACTAAAAAACCACCAAAGCATCATACAGAAAAAACATTACTTAGAGTCATGGAAACTTGTGGTAAGGGCATAGAAGGAAAAGAAGATTCTGAGGAAATGATGCAATCCATCTTAAATGGATTTAGCATAGGAACGCCAGCAACTAGAGCAGAAACTATTAAGAAGCTTAAAGATATTGGCTACATATCTACTAAAGGAAAAAGTCTTATATGTACACAATTAGGCATAAATATAGTGGAAGTTTTTCCAGTTCAAGAACTTTTAGACCTTGAGTATACAGGTAGGCTTGAAAGCACATTATCCGATATAGAAAAAGGTAAATTTAAAAAATCTGATTTTATGAGTCTGATATATGATTTTACAAATAATGCTGTTGATAAAATTAAAAAGGATACATCAGCTTTATCTAAATTTAAAGTGGAGCTTCCAGAAGGTGCAGAGGAGATTGGAAAATGTCCTGTATGTGGAAATTCAGTAATTGAAAATGAAAAAAACTTTGGATGTACAAATTGGAAGAATGGTTGTAAGTATACCATATGGAAAGATGATAAATATATATTATCTTTTGGTAAGAAAGTGTCTAAAGAAATGGTTGCATTGTTGCTTAAGAATGGTAAAGTAGGTTTTAGAAATTTAAAGAGCAAAAAAGGAAATACCTTTTCAGCATATTTTAGATATGAAAAAAATGAGAAGACAGGATATTACAATTGGATGATAGAATTCATATAAAAGACTCTGTTTTAAATATGTGTTGATATATAAAATAGGTAAAATGGCATTGTAATTGAACTTTGAGAATAGTTAAGTGAGAGTCAAAAAGTAAGTGCCCAAAAGTGAATGTCCAAATTTTACATTTGGAAATAGGAACTTTCACATGGTGCATTTTATATTTGGCTACACGAACTTTCACACAGTGCATTTTATATTTTGTTTCTCGAACTTACTCAGCGCAATCGAGTTTCCTTTTTATATTCACATTTACTGCTTGTCTCAATTTTATATTGGGAGCAAGCTAAAATGAGACTATACTCATTTTTAGCATTCCTAAGTTCAATTACTCAGTCCATTTTACTTATGTATATATCAACACGTTACTAAAACAGAGCCTAAAAAAGACGTTGCATAGATTTTGCAACGTCTATTTTTGGTTATATGGATACTATTTTTTATAAACTATTTTTTGTAATAATAATTTATATTAACTATTTTATGAAATTATACATAAATATTGCTAAATGATAAGCTATTGGAGCCATAAATACTGTCATAAGTCCAGCAACACCTATTGAAAGGCTACTCATAGCACCTTCAGTGTCTCCAAGTTCTAAAGCTTTTGTAGTACCAACAGCATGAGCCGCAGTTCCAATTGAGATTCCAATTGCTACCTTGTCTTTAATTTTGAATACTTTACATATAGCAGGTCCTAATATAGCACCCATAATTCCAGTAATTATAATTGCAAGTACAGTAATAGGAACTAGTCCACCTAAGTTGCTACTTATTTCGATACCTATTGGTGTTGTTACAGATTTTGGAATTAAAGATTTTATTATAGTAGAATCTAATCCAACAAAATAAGATATACCCATTACAGAGAACATACCTATAATACTTCCTAAAAACACTCCAGAAAATATTGCTACAGCATTTTTCTTAAGCAATTCTATTTGGTTATAAAGCGGTACAGCTAGTACAACTGTTGAAGGTCCTAAAAACATATTAATGAATTGTCCGCCTTCATTATAAGTATTAAAATCTATATTAAATGCAAATAAGAAACAAATTATAAATACAATTGCTATAAGTAATGGATTTAACAAAGCAATTCCGGTTTTCTTATTTATAAATATTCCTATTTCAAATGCAATTAAAGAAAGTACTAATCCAAATAAAATATTATTAACTATTATGTCCAATTAATTCACTTCCCTTTTTTTGATCTTTTGATTTTTTTGATATAAATTGAACTATTAAACCAGTAGAGGCTATAATTATTATAGTTGTACATAAGCAAACTATAAGTAATTTTAACCAATTAGACTTTATTATATTTAACGAAGTCATAAGTCCTACTCCAGCAGGAATAAAGAAGAATGCTAAATGATCTAGTAAAAAATCTGATACGTTTGAGATATTATCAACTTTGATTACATTAAAACATAATAATAAAAATAATATAATCATGCCTAAAATATTACCTGGTATAGGTAAGTTAAAGAAAGATGATAAAAATTCTCCTAGTAAATAAATAATTAAAATAATTAAAGCTTCTTTAAATAATTTCATCTTTTCCTCCCCAAAAATATGTATTAAATTTTAAATTTTAAAAATATAATTTTTAAAGAATAAGTTCACCTACTATAATTTATCACTTGTTGAGTAATAAGTAAAAGGTATATAAAGTCAAAATAATAAAAGATTTTCAGAAATAATTCTAAAAATCTTTTATTAGAGTGAGTATAGTGATTTTTTCTACAAAAAACTCGTAATTATTAGTTAATTTGGAGGTTTAGACATAAAATTTAATTATTTTTCTAAAGATTTATTTTTAATTAAACGTTTTTCTAAAAAGGCTACGATTTCATACATTATAAAAGCTATCACAGAAAGTATGACGATACTCATCATAACCATATCTAATTGAGCAATTTGACCACCATATACAATTAAGAATCCTAAACCTTCTCTAGCTACTAAAAATTCTCCCATTATTACACCAACCCATGATAATCCAACATTGATTTTTAATGCTGATATGAAAACAGGAATTGAGTAAGGGAAAATTAAATGTCTTAAAATTTGAAGTTTAGATGCCCTAAAAGTTTTCATAAGCATGATTTTATCACTGTCTATTTCATTAAATCCACTTAACACGCTTATAATTGTTGTAACAATAGAAATTAATAAGGCTATTACAATTATAGCAGTAGTACCATTACCAACCCAAAATATAATTATTGGTGCTAAAGCAACTTTAGGTAAGGCATTTAATACTACTAAATAAGGATCTAATACTTTAGAAGCAAAAGGACACCACCATAGAATTACAGCAATTGCTGTTCCAAGGACAGTTCCTAAAGTAAAGCCTAGTATTGTTTCATAACATGTTACCCAGATATGGCGCATTAAAGTACCATCTGCATAAAAAGATGCAAGAGATTTATACATTCTAGAAGGAGTAGAAGTTAAGAAAGGATCAATCCATTTTAAGTCACCTGCAATTTCCCAAAGTGCTATAAAAATAACTAAAATTAAAATTCTAGTAATTACAAGCTTTATTTTATTGTGTTTTAATTTTTTTAAATATATATCATGCTCTTTACTCATTGCATTGATCCAACTCCTTCCATAAATCATTAAAGTAACCTCTAAACTCTGGTTCTTTTCTTCTTTCAAAAGGAGTAATATCTTTTTTTGAAAACAGTATATCCACATCTTTTTTTATCTGTGCAGGTCTTTGAGACAATACAAGTATTCTACTAGAAGTGGAAATAGCTTCAGATATATCATGAGTTACCATTATAGCAGTTTTCTTTTCTTTTTTAATTATTTTAAATACATCATCACATACTAAAAGTCTTGATTGATAATCTAAAGCTGAAAAAGGTTCATCTAAAAAGAGTATTTCGGGATTAAGTGCTAATGTTCTTATTAGAGCTACTCTTTGTCTCATTCCCCCTGACAATTCATTAGGGTAATGTTCTTTAAATTTTGATAATCCATAGGTTTCAACTAATCCATTAACTCTTTCAACAGCTTCTTTAGTAATTTGTTTTTTTATTTTTAGTCCAATTAAGAGATTATCCCATACATTTAACCATTCAAATAAATGATCTTTTTGAAACATATAGCCTATTTTATTTAAGTTATTCTTTATATCTTCATCTTTATAAAGTATAGATCCACTAGATGATTTTAATAAGCCACTAATTATATTAAGAAGAGTAGATTTACCACACCCAGATGGACCAAGTATTGATATAAATTCACCATCATTTACTTCAAAACTAATATTGTTTAATGCTTTAGTTTCACCCTTTAGTGAGTGATAGTTCATAGATAAATCAGAGATTTTAAGCAAGCTCAAAGCAAACCACCAATCATATTTATTTAGTTGCTTTTTCAGCAAAACTATTATCTACAATTTTGTTGAAATCAGGCTTTGATGGAATTAATGATTTATCATACTCTTGAATTATATCTATCAATCTATCCAAATTTTCTTCTTTAATTGAAGGATCATGAGCTAAAGCATCTATTTTATTATAGTTATTTATAACTGTTATAATTATATCTCTGTCAGTTCCAGGGAAGTATTGTATTATTTTATCAGTTATTTCTTCAGGTGTATGAGAAAAATACCATTGTTGTCCTTTATATATGGCTTTTGTGAATTTTTCTATTACGTCCTTATTATTATCTAGGTAAGACTTAGTTGCAAAGAAACAAGTATAAGGAATAACTCCAGAATTTTCACCAACAGATGCTAAGATACTTCCACTACCTTCTTTTTCAAGCATTGAAGCAGTAGGTTCAAATAATGCTACATAATCCCCAGTGCCACCTTTAAATGCACCAGAAGTAGCAGCAAAGTCTATATTAGTTACCATATTAACATCTACTTTAGGAGTTATATTGTTATTTTTCATAGCGTACTCTAAAGCCATAGCAGGAACACCACCAGGTCTTCCACCAATAACTTCTTTTCCTCTTAATGTATTCCAATCAAAGTTTGTTTCTTTATTTCTTCCAACTAAGAAAGAACCATCTTTTTGTGTAAGCCCAGCAAATACTACGGGGTAATCTTCTCTTCCTTGATTATTGATATAGATTACTTGCTCAGGGCCACAGAATCCGATATCAGCATTATTGCTTAAAACAGCTTGCATAACTTTATCAGCGCCTTGTCCAGTAGCTAAATCAATATTTATGCCTTCTTCATCAAAGAAGCCTTCGCTAATTGCAACGTACATTGGAGCGTAGAAAACAGAACGAGTTACTTCATTTAAACGAACAGTTACTTTTGCATTTTCATCAGTGGTTTTAGAAGAACTCTTAGAATTACAAGCAATCAAAGAAGTAGCCAATGTAAGAATTACAGTTAAAGAAAGTAAAAGTTTTAACCCTTTTTTCATTAAATTGCATCTCCTATAAAGTAATCATTAGGCTCAAAAATGACTTAATTAATTTAACTAAGTCATTTTTTATTGAGACTAAAGTCTTTCTGTTGTATATTATGAAATTTTATAGAAAAGAGTGTTAAATTGATGAATTATATGTAAGAAAATTAATAGATACTATTCATTATGTGTGTATTAGATTATTAGTACAAGCAGGCAAAACTAATTCTAATGGGTTTATATTTTTAGGGGAAAATATTCCATATAGTGATGAAATGTTATCTACAATTTTTTGTAGACCGTTAACTTCTATTAGATTAGCATTAAAGACTTTAAAGGATTTTAGAATGATAAAGGTTGATGAGGATAATCTTATTAAGATTATTAATTGGGAAAAACATCAAAATGTTGAGGGCATGGAAAGAGTTAGGGAACAAAATAAAATAAGGGCAAAGAATTTTAGAGATAAGAAAAAGCAACTTAAAGAGCCAGTTAAGGTTAAGGAAAATGAAGAGACAGAAATTTTGGATTGTAATGAGGATAAGTCTGTCCAAAATTCAGAAGAAGTTAACAGTAACGTTACTGAATTAAAAAGTAACGTTATGCAAAATAAAAATAACGTTACAGTAACGAAAGAGAATAAGAGAGAGTAAGAAAAATACTGAAGAAAAAAATAAGGATAAGAGTGAAAATAAGGCAGAGAATGAAAGTAAGGTTAAGAACAATGAGATAGATGATAAAAACTTAGAGGATAATAATAGTGAGAGTAACAAATGTAGAAGTAGAAATAATAAGCTTAGTTATGAAAACTTAGAAGATAAAAGCAAAAACTATGAGAATGATGATTTTTTTAAAGAACAGATTAGCTTTAGGGATGAGTTAGAAGAGGCTAATAATAAGGATTCACAGGTGAAAAAAGATTGTGAAGTTAAACCTGTTGCTAGTAATAAAAAAGCTATAGATGAGCTTTTAGATGGTGCAACAGAGCTACTTAAGTATTATGAGGATATGACTGGAATAATAGGTGGACTTAACTTAGGTTCTATTAAGTTAGCTATTTCTATGCATGGGTTTGATAATGTCAAAATGGCCATTAATAAGGCTTTAGAAGTTAATAAGGAAAATATGACATACATTAATGGCATACTTAAAAATTGGAAAAGGGAAGGCTATCCAAGTGATGATGAGAATTATAAGAGTAGAGTTACTAAGAATAGCTAAAACTTAAAATTTGATAATTTTGAAGCAAGAAAATATGATTATGATTCTTTGGAAAAGAAGCTGCTTGGATGGGATGGGGAAGGGTGAAGTATAAAGAATATTGGATAATAGTAATGTTTGAGCTTAGAAATTATAGATAGTTGATTATTTTATATTTATAACAATCACTGGCATTATTACTGATAGGGATCGCGTTACTTTAATAAGGGGATAAGCGCTAGGGTTTATGAGATGTGTAAGAATTATGTTTTGGTGATTGAGAAGAGTCAGGAGAAAAATTATAGACTTGGTGAGGGTAAGTTAAGATTTAAAGAGAATATTGGTTAAGAGCGTAATGTATTTAAAGCCTGCTGTGTATGACTTGGGGAAGTTGTATATGGTGGGTTTTGTTTTTTTAGGAATTTTGGTGTAGTGGATATGGGAATATTCAGGGTGTTTTAATTGTGGTGAATTTGAGAAATATGGTATAATAAGGGGCAAAGTGTAAAAATTAGATTATATAGATAATGTCTATAATTGGAAGTTAACTTAATCAGAATAAAGTGATTAATAATTAAATAGGTTTAGGATAATGAAAGGTGAAGCATATCATAAATAAATGAGGTTTATAGCCTTAGGAATTGATACAACTTGCCTAAGGCTGTTTTTATAAGTGAAAATACTGTATCATAAGTAAGATGAATATTATTATTTTAATATGAAATATAGTATAATTATTACATAAAATAACAAATATGGTTTGTGAAAAATAAATTCTTGAGAGGTGATTAATATAAAAAGTATAGTTGATGAAATACCTAGTATAAAAAAGATGAAGGATGAAATAAAAGGTATGAAGCTCTTAGGATTCTTAGGAGGAAAGGATTTAAAAAAGCAAATAAGAGAAGCAGATAATAATTTGAATAAATTTATTATTCAAATAGAATTATTTAATGAACGATTTTCTGATAAAGGATGGATAGTTTATGATAAATTAAGTTCAACATTGATTGAAGAAGTAAATAAAGTATATGATGAAAATGGGGTAGAGGCTGCTGAAAAAGTATTAATGACATATTATTCTTCTAAGGTTGAAGAATCTCTATTTTTTTTGAAGAATAATTGTGAAGAACTTCTTGCAAGGTATAATTTAATTTTAAAAGCATTTGAAGATCATAAAGAAGGAAGATATCATGCAAGTGTTCCTCTGTTTTTAATGATTATAGATGGCGCAGTAAATGATTATACAAAAAGCAAAGGTTTCTTTGCTGAAGGAACTGATGTAAGTGCTTGGGATTGTTTGGTTGGATGTAGTAGTGGTTTAAGTAAAATAAAAAATATTTATTGTAAAGGACGAAACAAAACAAATACTGAAGTAATTTATTTACCATATAGAAATGGAATATTACATGGTAGAGATTTAAATTATGATAATATATTTGTTTCTAGTAAGTGTATCGTATTACTTTTTGCAATTCATGATTGGATGACTAATAAAAAAAGCGAAGATTCTAGAAGAGAAAGATTTGTTGAAGCACAAAAGCCAGTAAGCTTTAAAGAAATAATAACACAGCTTAATAAAAATCAGGAAGATAAAAAAATAATTAATTCATGGAAACCAAGAATAGTAACTATTGGCGAGACTATACCTGAGAGTGGCAAATATGAAGAATATAATGATTATGAGTATATTCAAAAGGTGCTTAAAATTTTTGAGTATTGGAACAAGAAGAACTATGGACAACTTTCTAAGATATTAGATAAAATGTTTAATTATGAAAAGTCACAGGGATTAAGACCTAAACTATGTAGAGAGCTATTTCAAAACAAAGAACTAATATCATATAGATTAATCGAAGTAGAAGAGCGTGCAATTTCATTAAGAAGAGTATTAGTAGAAGCAAAATGGGAGAACAATAATAAAACATTTATTGAAGATTTAGAATTTGGAGTAGTTTATCAAGATGAACGAGATAAACCACTGTTATCTAATGAAAAAGATGGAGATTGGGTAATAGTACCTTGGAGAGTACAAGGGTTGTATAAAATATAATTAGAAAAAATAGCATTAAAACTACAAATTCAAATATAAAATTATATTAATGCTATGGAGTCATAAATAATTACTTAAAAGTTTTAATGAGGTGAAATATATGAAAGTATCAGACTTTATATTTAAATTCACAACTAAGATAAATAGTATAAATTATGGGGTATGCAGAGTAAGGATTTTTATTGGGGCTGGTAATGCTATATTTGTGTTAATAACTGACATAGGAGATTTATATCCGTCGATGTCTGTTACAAATTCAATTGAATATATATGTTCATCTCTAATAGAGAAAGGATTAATTAATAATAAATCAACTTTTATAGAACATTATGAAAAGGATACTTTTAGTTGTCCAAGCTTTGATATCATAGAATTTGATAATAACGGAAAACCTAGCTGGCATAGTATTAGTGAAGAGAGTGTAAAAGAATTATTAGGTTGTGATGATAATGAATTATCTAGTTTAACACATGAGAATAAACGATTAATTTCAGAAATTGATAGAATTAAATATTATATTAATCCAGAATTAGATTTTGAATATAGAGAGAATCAGGACATAATAAAAAGGAGATTTGAAATTAAGGAAAGCATGTTAACTAAAAATCAATTAGAAAATATTATAAAAAGTGGAGCTAAAGAACAAGATATTGCAAGATTAATAAAGAAAGATTTATCTATTCTTGCTGAAATATATGCAAATCCCAAAGATGAGTATATTTGTGTTTCAGAATTCCCTATTGAAGATGGGTATGTTGATTATGTTGTATTAACTGGAAGGTCTAGAATGAATGTATATTTGATTGAAATTAAGGGAGCAGATTTTAATTTTATTAATAAAAATAGTTATAAGTTTAATGAAAAAATAAGTGAGGCAAGTCAGCAGATTGACACTAGATTAGGTTTTATTTCTAGAAACTATATGTATTTCAAGAAAAATATACATGATGTACGAAGAAGAATAGAAAATGGTGAAGTACTATTTAATTCTTTTAGGGGACCTATCAGCAATTTGCATGTTGATCCTGATAAGGATATAAATATATATACAGTTATAGTTGGGGGAAGAACAGGTGATGATTATATCGAGAGTAAGCTTAGGCACGATTATGAAATGAAAAGTATTTCAAAGACAAAATTAGAAACTTGGGATACATTTTTAAGAAAATTAACCAGAAAATAAGTTGGTAGAATATTATAATACTATATGTTTAAGCAATATATGGTATTACAATTACTAAATTAAATAGAAAAAATAAAATTTATAAAACCTCACTTAGTAGTGATACGGAGAACCGTATCATAAATAAAGTAGATTTCGATTAAAATACAACTTCTAATTATTCATAAAATAAGAAGTTTAATTTTGTCATATAGTACATTTAATTTATAAATATAAGTTTTTATGCATAAGGTGACATAAGTTAATTGATTTTTGTAGCTAAAAATAACAAACCACCCATGTACAAGCTTTAGTTTTATACATGGGTGGTTTGTTATAGAAAGAAAAAATTATTAAATTAAGAGTACATTATTTTACTTCAAATTTTTTAACTTCTCTTTGAACTAATTGAGCTGAATAAGGTTTTACAAATGAACCTTTTCCAGTTAAGAAGAAGTCTTTTTCAACTATAAGATTCATTAAAGCCTTTACCTCATCAGCAGATATATCTTGCTTAACATCTGTTATAGTAAGCGCTGATTTTGAACCAACAGTATTTAAAAATACTAATGATAAACTATATTCCATATTGATTTACCTCCTTTTTAATTTGTTAAATTGATATTCTAAAATTAATCTTCTTGCATTAGTTTAGAAGTATCAGTTATGAAGAAATTTCTACAGTCATTTGCAAAAACTTTTTCAAATGCTTCTGCAACTTCCCAAACTTCTTCAGGTGTTCTTTTTGGATTTACAGATGAGAAATTCTTTTTAGTGTAAATAGGATCACCAAGTTTGTCTTCTCCTTTTTGTACCTCGATAGCAAGAGTACAACAAGTTTGAATTCTTGTAATAGCCATGATGTTTACCTCCTTTAATTTGATTTCATATAGGATATATGTGTTGGGGGGAGGAATTACATGGTAGAGGGAAAAAAATTTTCAAAATATTTAAATGATACATAAGTAAATAAGGACGACATAGCATGTGAAGATAGTGTACTTAAAAAATGGGACAAGAATATAGAAACAATTAGATAGGAACACAAGAACACTGATAATAAAAGTGAGTAGAACTTGAAATTTGATAATTTTTAAGAAAGAGGATATGCAATAAAATTTTGAGTTTATTATAAATAAGCAGTACAATTATATACTAGAAAAGATAACATTTTATGCTATAATAATAACGTAATCTTCCAAAATAAGAAATATTTTTAGCTTAGTGCTATAAAATGACCTAAAAAATTATTCGATGACTTATTTTATTATTAAAGTAAGTATTATTATTAAACTTGGAAGATTACATTTTTATTTAAGGAGTAGTAGATAATATGGTGGATAATAGTACATGCATTGTTGGAATTGAAAAAAGTATAGATATAGGTGTAAATAAAAAAGAATCCCATGAAGAATTATTAAAAGCTATTGAAAACTTTAAATATAATAAGGTGTGGTTTACTAAAAAAGCTAGAATGGAAGCTGAATCTAGGATGAATAATAATGATAAATTATCAAGTGTAGTAATTAATTATTATAATTTATTGGTTCTCTCCGTTTCTATATATACATTAGCCTGGGAGTCAAAAATAGGAGTAGTATTAACAACAATAGTATCAGTAGGATTGTTTGGAATAAGTAACTATATTAATTCATTAAATTATAAAGAAAATGCATTTAAATACAGGGAATCATATTTAAGATTAAGTAAAATAGAAACAAAATTACATAGTTTAAGTTTAAGTGAAAACCTAGGAAATAAAGAAGCAGAAGAATTTAAAAAGATTAGAGAAGAATATGACAATATTTTAGAATTATCATATAATCATTCAAATATTGATTATATTGTAGTAGCAATGCAAAGTGACAAATGCAGTAAAAATTATATACAAAACTATTATTGGTATAAAATAAAATATAATATAGGTATTACTGCGATATTTATATTACCTATAATTATAGGAGTAATTTCAATAATTGTTGGAGGAAAATAATAGTGAGTGATGAACTTATATTAGATGGGAGTACTGAGTGTTTTAAAAAAATATTTTTCAAATATATAACACCTAATTCGGCAAAAGGAATAGACAATATAAATTTTGAAAAATATAAGTTAAGAGTTGATGAAAATTCAGAATTAATAGCTAAAAAAATTAGATCAGGAAATTATAAATTTTCATATTTTAGAGAAAAACTTATTTTAAAAGGAAGAAAAAAAGAACCTAGAATTATTTCTATACCTACAATTAGAGATAAAATTGTATTTAAGTATATTCAATTATTATTAAAAAATCAATGTGCAGATATTATTCAAAAGATACCTCAATTTTACATAAATGAATTTAAGAAAAATATAATAAATTATAATTATTTAATAAAGTTAGATATTTCAAAATATTATGATACTATAAAGCATGATATTTTAATTGATATATTAACTAATATGGGAGTTGAAGACTTTATTATAAAGTTAATAAAAAATGCCATATCAACGTCAACTATAAATGATTATGAATTATATAATAAGAAGATGAAGAAAGAAAATAATAAAAAAGGAGCCCCTCAAGGATTATCAATTTCTAATATATTAGCAGCTATATATATAAAAGAAATAGATGATTTATTTAACAAAAAACAAAATATAAAGTATATAAGATATGTTGATGATATAATTATATTATGCAATGAGGATGAAGCAAGTTCAATATATGATAATATAGTAAACTTATTATATGATAAATTACGTTTAGAGATAAATACAAATAAAGAATATAAACATAAAATAGATAATAAAATAGATGTATCATTTTTAGGATATAATTATAGATTTATATATAATAAATTCAATGGATTTACTATAAAGAATGAAAATTTATACAAATTTGAAAATAGTATAGTTAATATATTTACTAGGTTTGAGTCAGATAAAAATATGTCAGAAAAACAATTTGTTTTTGTGTTAAACAATAAGATTACTGGATCAATATCAAAAAAAATAGATACAGATAATTCACGAGAGAGTAAATATGGTTGGCTTTTCTTTTATTCTCAAATTGATGATTATACAATTCCATATAAGCTAGACCAGTTGTTAGATAAATTGTTGAATAGATTTAAGAGATGCTCAGGTATAAAAAGAAATAAAATAAAAAGTTTTATTAAGACATTTGGAGAAATACGGTCTAATATAAAATATACTAATTATATTCATAGACCTGATGAACTTAATATTAACCAAAGAAGACAATTGCTAGTTGATGTATTTGAAATACATATAAATAAGCTGAAAAAAGATAGTACAGTAGATAAACTATACTATAAATTTGTTTATAAACCAATAAAATTATTACAGAAAGATATACAACAAATAAGGTCATAAATAAAAGTTTATATTAATACATAAGAGATAGCGAAAATAATATTTTAAGGAAGACTTTTTTCAATAAGCCCAAATCAAAACAAAATCAAATATTCAAGGCAAGTCCACTTCGGTAAACAAGACGTTGTCCTGCAAATGATACAAGCTCTTATAGAGCTAGTACACTTCGGGAAACTTTGTTTACCTAAATGTACATGCCTTTTTATTCTTTTAAGATGTATGTACTAAAAATAAAAAAATCCTTGATTGTAAACTTAGTTGGAATTAAACACATTATTCTTTAGGGAATAAAACAACCTAAATATAAATATACCAAACTACTCATACTTCGTTTATGGTATATATATTTAATTGTTATATTCCTTTATACTATATTTAAACATGCAAAGTATAAGAGCTGTGCTAAAGAAGAAGGGCAGGTAAGAACAGATCATATACTGTATAGGTATTCCTCTATGGTCAAGGAAAGGTATGGACAATCTTAATAAAAAGATTAAATGTGAATATAATTTTGTAGTTGGTGATGCTTTTAATTAAGCTAGTCCAACATAGAAAATATAATGAATCAAGGTTGCTTCAAACTTTACTTTTTTTTGCATAAGTTAAAAATGGACAGGCAAAATGCTGGTCCAGTTATTAATTTATGATTATTTTTTATTTAGTTTATTATTGGATTATTTAAGTACTTAGTTATTAACATTTTTTGGAAAAGATAGTTTTTTATGTGGATAATTATGTTTATAAGATTGCATCTGAAGCTTATAAAATATTTTAATTATAAGTTTATAGTAATACTGTTATTGTTATTATAGCTATACCGTATATGTCATTTAATTTATTTATTAAGGGCACCTATTCAATCACCCAAAATAGTACAGGATATTACCTGTATTTCTAAGCATCTATGAGTTTTCCGGCAAGCTCCAACCTCATACATACTAAGAAATCACTAGGATTAATCTAGTCCTATGTTTAGGGTACCCGATTGGGTGCAGAAGATAAAAGACCTTTTGGCTCCGTAAGCTAAAAATTAAAGAAAGGTCATATATCTTCTTAACATTCCAGGTATAAGTGCTGTAGCTAAAGAAGAGGTTCAAGGAGTGCAGCACCTATACCATTAAACATAATCTTCTGAGTATTCGATAAAGCTTGATTAATTTTGATGCACAATATTAACCAACCTTTACCACCACTAAATGTATTATTATTTTTAATAATCTAAGTTTTAATATTTATTCTTTAAAGGCCGCACTTGATAAAATCCGATAAATTGATAGCACTAAATTTAACGTATTTTAACCAGTGCTATCATGTACTAATACTACCCCGACCGCCACCCCTAAATTATCTTTTCTTTTATCATTTTCTCTGTTTTGCAAACCAAGATTATATCATAAAAAAAGTTAATAATGTCAAGAAGCAAGGCTACTTAAGCAGATTGACATTATTAATTTTTTATGAGGTTTTTTCTTTAGGCAAAACAACACCTAAAGCTTGTTCTATAATTAAGTTGTTAATTTTACAGTGATTAAGTATTATATAAGTCTCATGAAATTAGTTCCATTTAGCTTTATAAAAAAGATTAAATTTCACAATTGAGTTATTCAATTGACCATTCACAGTATAATAAACATTATAAATTTCATCTCTTTGAGTTAATCGTTCTATATTATCTATTTGTCCACCTAAATCATTTATATGCCTATATATCTTTTTTTTACAGATTATAGGTCTCCATACTTTTTCATATAACAATAAAAGAATAATAACAAAAACTATCCATAATGATCTCATAAAATACTCCTTTAATGGTTCATAATATTCACTATTACATATTAATTTATTTACTTATTATACCATATTGTTTTGTGATATTTATTCTGTGATATGTATAGAAAATATTAATAATGGAAATAATATTAATAGGGAAAATTATTAAAAGGGAATTTACTATTTGAAAGGAAGTATTGAGAAAATGAGATTTAATTTAGAAACATCAAAATTATTGTATGAGGTGAGATTTCAAAGTTTAAATTCAAAGGAAAACTATACATATGAGCAATTATATAAAAATATAAATGGAGAATATTTTATACATTTTATAGGTGGAAAATATAGCGAATATGCAGTTAAAATTTCTTATAAAAGTTATGTTGGAAGAGAAGGTAATTATTTTATAGATGAAAGTGAAATTAATTTATGGATGAGAATTTCAAACCGTATGAAAGAAGAATATTCTAATGAGTTTATAATAATAGATTGGGAAAAAGAAGAAGAGGAATCTTTAGTATGGGAACCGTATATATTATTAGAAGAATTACCATTCTAGTACATAAATAAGGACCATTAAGAAAATAACTCCTAATAATCCACATTAGTTAAACTATAAAAATGAAACAATATTATGATAAAATAAAGAATATTTAAGGACAAGCCATAGAATAGATTTGCAAGGAGAAATAACATTGTTAGAAAATATACTTTAAACTAAAATGATTAAACAAATGAAAATTGATATTAAAAAAGGAATAGTGTCAGGAGCACAAGTTATTTTGGATAAAGATAAAAATATTATTTATTTTGTTGTTCATTTACATTGTAATCATGATGGTAAATTAGAGGCATATGTAAGGTAAAAACAATGTGATATTGATTGGAAAGTATCAAGTTAAAGATTAAGTGTTATGTAAATTTAACGTAGAAAGTAATAAAAAGTGTTCTTTGAAAATAGAATAATGTGATATAATTAAGTTTAAATGGTAATATATGACTATAACTTATCATTCAAGAAAGGATTATATATTATGTTTAATAAAAGCACCAACAATAGAAAGTCATTAAATAATACTATTGTAAACATAGTTATTTCCATTTTGTGGGTTGCATTAATCTGTACAATAATTAGTTCAATTATAATATGGGAAAAGACAAGTGATTTGGTGTATATTATATCAGGCGTTCTTGGCACACTAGGAATTTTATTCAATATATATCTTTTATCAAAAGAAAAATCATGAAAAAGTGAACGATAGCCATAAATATTATAACCTGAATTATTCATATAAAAAGAAAAACCATGCATAGCATGGCTCGATAGCTAGTTTTATGTAAATTAAGAATTTCATCTAAAAAGTGAAAAAAATATAGAAAAAGAGACTCAAATTTGTTATGGTTAATTTGCGAAAAACACTTAACAAAGGAGAATCTCATATGGGTATTTTATTAGAAAAAGGACTAAATTTCAATAGAAAAGTTAAAATTAATTTTGAAGGTGGAGATTTAACTTCAGATTCAGGTATTCTTTTATATAAAGAATTTGATGAAAAGATTGGTTTTAGCAAAGCAATAAATGAAAATTTTAAAGTTAAAGATATTGCTAAATTTAGAATTCATTCTAATTTAGATATTGTTATTCAAAAGATATATCAGCATATAGCAGGCTATCATACAGATGATAATGCAGATGAATTGACTATCGACCCTGCTTTTAAAGCAGTTCTCGGTAAATGTAATTTAGCATCTCAACCCACACTTTCTAGATTTAATTCTAGATTAGATATGGACAATGTAAAGCAATACCAGCATATCAATGAAATATTGATAGATAAGGTTTATTCAGTTGAAATTCCAAATCAAATACTGATAGATTTAGATTTAACTAATTGTGCAACTTATGGTAATCAATATGGTTCAAATTATAATTTTCATTATTCTACAAATGGATTCCATCCATTAGTCGCATTTGATGGATTAACAGGTGATTTTTTTAAAGCTGAACTTAGAGCTGGAAATGTGTATACTTCACGACAGGTTACTCGATTTTTAGGACCATTACTCAATAGATATTCTAAAAAATATCCATCAATAACTAGGTTTGTACGTGCTGATAGCGGCTTTGCTACGCCAGAATTATATAAACTTATTGAAGATAACAAAGGATTTTATGCAATAAGATTAAAAGCGTATAATACGCTCTATAAAAAAGCAGCTCATATAACAACAAGAATGGAATTGGCTTGTAAAGATAATGTTTATGACTATAAAGTTATTTATAGTGAAATTAAATATAAAGCATCTAAATGGGATAAAGAACGTAGAGTTATTGTTAAAATCGAAAAGCCTGAAGGGCAAATGTGTTACAACTATACATTCGTAGTTACGAACATAATATCTACCCCTAAATCTATAATAATGTTTTATTCTAATAGAGGAACTATGGAGAATTTTATCAAAGAGAGTAAAAATGGCTTCGCCTTCGACTCACTAAGTAGCACTGATTATATTGCTAATGCAAATAAACTGCAATTATCAATGCTTGCTTATAATTTTAATAATTGGTTTAGAAGATTAGCTTTATCAAAAAATATGAAATCAAATAGAATGGAAACTATAAGATTAAAACTGATCAAAATAGCAGGTAAAATTATTAATAGTTCAAGATATCTAAAATTTAAACTATGTAGTAGTTGTCCATATAAAAATGAGTTTTGGGATACACTAACTAGAATTAATAATATTGCTATTTCGCCGTAAGCGTTAGCAAAATTGAATAAAATTAAAATATTAGTAAGCTTTTAAAAGTCTATTATAAAGTTCTTGGATTAATTATATCTAAAAATATAGTTTTAAAGTAAAAAATAACACCAAATCTATTTCAAAAGGAAAATACTTGTAAAATCCTATTGAAATTAATTCGGTGAATAATTCAGGTATAATTAATAAGAAGACTAAGTAAGCTACTAATTTAACATTTATATTAAATGAATGAACAAAAATAAGTAACAGATTGAAATATCACATTATTTTAGTAGTGTGATATTTTTTATACAATACTACAAAATTATGAATAAAATTATTAAACATAAGGACAAGCTATAAATGTAATTTTGGCAACCACTTGTGCATAATCTAAAATAAAAATACTCAAACTGCATAAGAGCTTTGACCTCTTGAATATTATTATTTTTAGATGATACAATATTAGTCCGAAATGACCATGCAAAAAGGCAATAAACATGAAAAATTATGTTTATCGCCTTATTTTTATGCAACATTATTAGAATTATCATTAGATTTAGCATCAAGAGCAATTCCAAGTTTAGCACTTATTATGGTATTTAATTTATTAATTGAAGCACTTAAAGAGTTTAGTTGCTTTTCTAGTCGTATAAGTAGATATGCACTTACTGCTACTGGAAAGCCAACATTACCAATAAGGCTTACTAATTCATTAATATCCATGAAGTTCATCTCCTACATAGAATATATGAATTTAGAGACAATATTTCATTGATGTGTGAAATTAAGGGTTATTTATAGAAATAAAAATGAAAAAGTTGAGAGATAGAAGTAGTTGAGAGTGGAATGATAGAGGTAGTTAAGAATTAAGAATGGATAGTGGGGGGAGGAGAAAATTCCTTTGGAGGAATTTTTTAAAATATGTTTTTTAGAAAAGATGAGATTTTCAACTATCCACTTTTAACTAAAAAATATGGCATAGCCAGTTTTTTATTAAGTTTATAAAATAAATAATATAGGTTATAAGGGAAAATTATTAAAAGGGAATTTTAATTTAGAAGGGAAGTATTGAGAAAATGAGATTTAATCTAGAAACATCAAAATTATTATATGAAGTGAGATACAAAAGCTTAACTTCAAAAGAAGAAGAGGAATCTTTAGTGTGGGAACCTTATATTCCAATAGAAGAGTTACCTTTTTAATATATTAAGATTTATAGGAGTTATATCTCCTAAAGGTTTATATAATTCATAATATTACATAGTGAGAATCAAATATATAGAATTACATAATATGGTATAATGAAATGGAGATTATTGATAATAAATTATTAAGGAATAAAAAGGTGTAAAAATAATGAAGAATAGCAGAATACTTATGGAGAAACAAGCTATTAAGATATTAGAAAAAGCTGGATGGTATGAAAATAGAAAAAATGATATATCACAATTTGCAAAAAGTTGTAAAGAAAATAATATAAATTTATTTAAAAGTGCCAAAGAATTTTTAGAAGAGTTTTCTGATTTAAAAAGAGGCGTTTCATTTTATGTAATGGATGATAAAAAAAATATTTTGTCAAAAAAGTCATTTAGTTTTCTATTTTTTACTAACCGTTTATGCATTGATAAAAATTTTAGAGAAATAGTTTATCCAATTTCTGATAAAGAAAATGAATGGGCTAAATTAATTAGCAGATGTACGGATGAGGATTATATTTGTGTTGGAGATTCGGGAATATATTATCAAGCTAAAATTTTTATGGGTATTTCAGGAAAACTATATTGTTTACATGACTATGATGATGACGTATTAATTTTTAATAATTTTCTTGAATTTATGATATACGAATTACATGATATGGTTATAGATTTAAATAATTTACATGCACCTAAGTGGTGATGAATTAAAGGAGGAAATATGAAATGATTATCAACGAGGGCATGAAAGTATATTTAGAGAAATTGAAAGAACAAAAACTAAAAAAATTTAATAGATTTATTAGAGTTTAAAAAAGAAATTTCGCCTACTATTTATAAAAGGATAAATAGTAGAGGAGAACCATACTATTGTATAAATAATTTTTGTGGATTTAATACTAAGTCTTTATGCGAATATTCAGGAAAGGAATTAACTGATTATGAATTTGATGGGAATGAAATTTATATTTGTTTTGAAGATAGTAATGATATTTTAGCTGTTTTAAATGTTGCATTAATTGCAATAGAATGTTGGAAATATATCTTAAATGATAAATTTCCGAATGAGAATTTTGATATATTAATGTCTTTAGATGAGGGGAACGAATTGGGAGTTGAACCATCAGCTACATTACGTTTATATGCAATTCGTGATGGTTATCATTTTTTTGCGTATGATGAGATAGAAGAGTGTATAGGTCCTATTTTGATAGAACCTCTGCACTCTTCTATAGATAGCTAAATAAATGTATACTACAAATAATTATAAAGGTATTAAAGAAAAAATTGTTGTATAAGGAACAATTGTTAGATAGTTAAGGGGGTACCGTTATAATCCAAACTAGCTAAAAGAAAATTTAAATATATTTGATCAAATTATAATTCGAATTTACTGATATATTTCATTCGCAATAACTAAATTATAAATAAAACTATCAAACATAAGGACAAGTTATAGACGTGATTTTGGCAACCACTTGTGCATAATCTGAAATAAAAATATTCAAACTGCTTAAGAGCTTTGACCACTTGAATATTGTTATTTTTAGGTGATATAATATTGGTCCAAAATGACCATGTTAAAAGGCAATAAACATTAAAGAAATTATGTTTATTGCCTTATTTTTATGCAACATTATTAGAATTATCATTAGATTTGGTAGTATCAATAGCAACTCCAAGTTTAGCACTTATTATGGTATTTAATTTATTAATTGAAGCACTTAAAGAGTTTAGTTTCTTTTCTAGTCTTATAAGTAGATATGCACTTACAGCTACTGGACAGCCAACATTACCAATAAGGCTTACTAATTCATTAATATCCATTAAGATCATCTCCCACATAGAGAATATATGGACTTAGAGATAATATTTTATCTATGTGTGAAATTAAGATTTATAACAGAGATAAAAATGAAAAAGTTGAGATTTGAGAATGGAAAGTTGAGAGATAGAAGTAGTTGAGCGTTGAGAGTGAAGAGTTTAGGAGAAAATTTCTTTGTGGAATTTTTAAAAATATATTTTATTAGAAAAGCTGAGCGTTTCAACTGTAACTCTCAATTCTCATCTGTCAACTTTCCACTAAAAAGCAGAGGGTAGTATGTTTTCATTTAGTTTATAAAATAAATAATATAGGTTATAATTGAAATAATAGAGATTTTGTTAATATAGAAATTTATTTTGAAGCTTAAAGGGGTGAAGTGATGATTAATATAGATAATAAGATAAATGATTTAAAGAATTATTTTAAATCTAATGATAATATAGTGGCAGCATGGTTTACTGGATCTTATGGAACAGAATATGAAAGAGAAGACAGTGATATTGATATTGCTTTATTACTTGAAAAGTCAATTGGTATTATGGAAGAAATGGATATATCATGTAGAATTAGTGAAATCCTTGATTTTGATAATATTGATACTATTAATCTTTTATCTGCACCTATAACATTAAAATTTAAGGTCATAGATGAGGGTAGAAGCATTTATGAAAAAGATTATTATAAAGTTTGTGATTTTATGGAAGAAGTTTTCAATAGATATAGAGATGAAAAATATTATTTAGATAGATTTATGAAGGATTTTTATGAAAGTTATGGAGTTAGGAGAAATGCATAATGGAATTTGATAAAAATAAAATAGACCAAAAGTTATTGTTTATGGATACTTGCCTAAATAAATTGAAGAAATTAAGAGACTTTGATAAACGTATATTTATAGATGATTTTACAAAGGTTGATAGTGCTAAATATTTGTTACAAGTAAGTATAGAAGCAATGTTAGATATATCTAGTCATCTAATTGCTAGGAATAGATGGGGAAGACCAAAGGATAATAAGGAACACTTTCAAATATTATTTGATAATGGAATAATATTTGAAAAAGATGTATTAATATATTTTAATATGGCTAAGTTTAGAAATAGAATAGTGCATATGTATTTTGATATTAGTGATGAGATGATATATGATATTGTTCAAAATAATATTGATGATTTTGAACGATTTATTGGTAATATTGCAAAGAATGTTATATAAAATAATTTATAGTTAAATGGCTTTACAATAAACTAAAAATGAGAGTTAAATTAATGTTTTAACTCTCATTTTTAGTTTTTTTTAATTACCATTATCTTCATTTATTATATGGTCATGGTAATAAGCTATAGCAATATCAACAATAGTGCTTACACAAACATTTATATCTGGGTGAATACTTTATTAATTCATTTATTTTTCTTACAGTAGATTTTCGTAAAGTATAACTTATTTTTATATTAGCTATTTCTCCATCAATAGGTGGTGCAGCTCCATTAGCTATAGGTGTACTTCTATTATCAAATAATAGAGTATTGGAACTAGTGTTATTATTAGTTTTATTAATAGGATTAATGTTATTAGGTTTTGATTTTATTGTTTCATTAACCTCTTCTTTAGTTTCTATTAATGAGTTATTATCTTCAATATTTTTATTTTCCGGTGCTGGATTATCTTCTATTGAAAATAATTGAATAGAGTTTTTACCAGTTGGAATGTAATCTGTAAAGCCACACTCTCCACTAAAAAACATAGTGTAGCATGTTTTTTATTAAGTTTATAAAATAAATAATATAGGTTATAATTGAAATAATAGAGATTTTGTTTTTAGATAGATTTATGAAGGATTTTTATGAAAGTTATGGAGTTAGGAGAAATGCATTAAACCGTCTAATAAATACTATTTTGAACGAGATATGCCGTGGTACCACCATTCAAATTAAGCAAGGAAAACATATTTAAATATATCTTGCCTATACAAGCGAAGCTGTATATAAAAAGCATCGTTTAAACTCTTGTTGTGCCTTCAAACGCTTAGCATGTAGAATATAGGACTCAATTGCAACCTAAGGAAATACTTCAAGGAAAACTTCATGCAGCTATTGAAAGATCTAGGGAAAAGTTGAATTAAAAGAAATTGAATAGTAATTATGAAAAGAAATGAACTTTTCATTACTATCCTTTAATAGAATAAGTAGGTGTTACATATGAATATAGGATTAACTAAAAAACTAATAGACACACTAAAAATAAAAGCAGAAATAAATAAGGTGGAAAAAGACTTATTTACATGGACTGCTAACTTAATTACTTTAAGTAGAAGAAAAGTAGTTATAGTAGTAAATGATTATAGCAGATATGGTTTTGTTTTATATGGATTGAAAGCAAAAGACTTTGCTAATTTAGAGGAGATTATTATAAATGGTATAAAAACATCCTTGGAAATGATAAATATAAAAGATGAAATTGTTTCAAAATATATAGAGGAAGCAGGAAAAATTACTTATACAAAAACAAAGGGACCTAAATATGTAAGCAGAATTGTGAAAGCTTGTGAAATGGTACCTTTTTTTCAGCAGCTGTTAAATCCAAATGAGATTTATCAATATTGTATATCTAGAAAAATGAACAATGATATTATAAAAGTAGATAAGGATAATTACAAAGATCCAAAAGAGCTAATGGTAAAGGCTTTAGAAGAAATTTATGGAGAAGATATAATAGAGTGTGAAGTAGCAGAATTAGTAATAAGTTTAGATTTAGGTTATTATAAGGCAATTCGTAATTTAGTAACTCCTATAAATATTACATTTAATGATTTACATAGAATTATTCAAGATTTATATGAATGGAAAAGCTATCATTTAAATGAATTTTTAATATATGATTCAAAAGGTAAGTGCATACTTAATGTAATAACAGAGCATGAGGAAGTAGTGGATGGGTTAAGTGATGTTCCAATAAAATATGAATCTGAAGTTAATATTGGTGATTATATCAAAGGAAAAAATAAGATAATATATTATTATGATTATGGTGATGGTTGGAAGCATCAGATTAAAGTTAGAAAAATAATAACTAGTTATAATAAAAATTATCCTATTTGTACAAAAGCTTCAGGTGAAGCACCACCAGAAGATGTTGGAGGAGTACCGGGGTTTATGGATTTTTATGATATAATGAAGAACTCAAATCATCCAGAATATGATTTTTATTATCAATGGGCTAGGGGAAATGGATATGGTGAGATGGATATAAATTATATTAATATGAGGCTACATGGAATTTTGTAAGAGTATAAATTGTAAAAATTGGTTATTGTAAATTAATAATATTAACTAAAAAGTTATTACCGGATATGGTTTTTAATATGGCTAGTTTAGAGGGAAATCCTTTTACATATCCAGAAGTACAAACTCTTTTAGAAGGAATAACTATTGGTGGTCATAAACTAAGTGATGAACAACAAGTTTTAAGAATAAGAGATGGTTGGAATTTTATTTTTGAGAGTGTTAATAAAGATAAAATAAATATAAGCAAAGAGTTATTTAATTCTTTAAATGGAATTGTAGCTAAGGATGAAGCTTTAATAAGTGGAAGTTTTAGAACTGGGCAGGTTAGAATTGGTGGCACAGACTTTATTCCACCAAAAGCAGAAGAATTAGAAAATATTTTTCAGCAAGAATTACCAATATTAATAGAAAGAAGTCAAAGCAGCATTGATTTAACTTTTGATATATTTCTTTGGGGTGCTTTAAATCAGTTTTATTATGATGGAAATAAGAGAACATCAAGACTTGTATCAAATCTAATGTTAATATTTAACGGCCAAGGTGTATTCAATGTTAAAGTAAAAAACAGATTAGAATTTAATACTTTGATGGTTGATTTTTATAATAATCATGATGGGGATAAGATTTTTGAATTCTTTTATGAATATTGTTTAGAAAGATATTAAATGTAGACAGGGAATTAGCAAAAAAGTTTACTCCTCCTACTTGGTTTGGAAAAGATGTGACTAATGATAAATCATACAAAATGAAAAATTATTGGAAAAGGACAAGATTAGATACTTAGCAATATTTATAAAAAAAAATATATACTGAATTTTAAAAATCTAAAATTCTTAAGAAGAAAAGAATTTTAGATTTTTAGAATAAATAAATTTTAGAATTTAAGAACTTAAGAACTTAAGAATTTGCTTATAAGATGCGGGCTAGAGATAGTTGGATGTACAAATTAACAGCAGTAGTGTAGCATACTCTTTTATTATTTACTTTTTACTGAAAATTTATTTAAAATCAATATATAAATAATGCAATATATTATAACCAATATAAAAATTCCAGAGATAATAAGATCTTGTTAGATAGTAAATTTAAAAGTTAATAGTATAAGAACATAATGTGTATTGTAAAAATTTACAATACACATTATGTTCTTATATCTTATATAAAATTGTTAATAAATTTTTTTATAAAACCTTCTTTTTAAGACATACTCTACAGTTACAAATACAGCAATTAATATGAAAAGTTCAACTTCTAATAAAATAATACTTGTATCATAAATATCTGATTTATTTAATATTAACAGTATTATAGTAAGTAGTAATGTGCATACTCCGGAAATACTCCATATTAAACCGCATTTTTTATTAGCTGAAGCTAATGTGCTTGTACTTTTAGAAAGACTAATCTTTTTATCATCTGAAAAACCTGAAAAAATCATTGCCATAGGTACGATCAAATCTAAAATTTTATCTATCTTCTTATACAAATTGCATTTGTATAAAAATCCTATGAAAATCATTATTATAGGAATAAGTATATTGCAAATTAATGCTAATAGATTCATAGTAAAACCTCCATGTATTATAATAATGCAGTTGTTTATTAATTTTATATATTTACATTATATACCATTTACAGAAGAGGAAACAAGTGTGCTTAGTATAAAGAGTAGTAATTAGAAAAATAAACCCAAGGAAAAATATATTGAACTGCCCCCTGTCTACTTGACAAGGGGCAGTTCATTTTACCTTTGGGAGTTATTTAGTATTTTATTAAGATGTTTCACAATTATTTTTACATTTTACTCTTGTAAGCATTAACGCAATGGCACCATCACCAGTTACATTACATGCTGTACCAAAACTGTCTTGAAGTGCAAATATAGTTAATATAAGTGCTGTTCCAGCTTCAGTAAATCCAAGTACACCTGTAATAAGTCCTAATGAAGCCATAACAGTTCCTCCAGGGACACCAGGCGCTCCAATTGCAAATATTCCAAGTAACACTATAAATAAAATCATAGTTGAAAGATTAGGTAACTTTCCATATAAAAGTTGTGAAACTGTCATTACAAAGAATACTTCTGTTAAAACTGATCCACATAAATGTATGTTTGCACATAAAGGTATAGCAAAATCTGTAATATCTTTTCTTAAAACTTTAGATTTTTTAGCACATTTTAATGCAACAGGCAATGTTGCTGCACTTGACATTGTACCAACAGCAGTAAGATAAGCTGGTCCATAATTTTTAGCAACTTCCCAAGGATTCTCTTTTGACACTATTCCAGCAATTGAATATAGAACAGTAAGCCAAATAAAGTGGCCGATAATTACTATAATTATAACTTTAAAGAAAATAGGTAATTGCTTGCTTATACCACCTTCATAAGCTAAACATGCAAAATTTGTAGCAATAAATACAGGTAGTATAGGAATTATAACTCTTTCAACAATACTTAATATTATATTTTGAAATTGTTCCAATAATTTCTCAACTAAATCAGATTTAGTCCATGCTGTTGCTAGTCCTAAGAATAATGCTAGGACTAATGCGCTCATAACACTCATTATTGGTGGTATATCAAGTTTGAAAAGTAAGTCTGGCAATTCTTTTGTTACAGTATTATTAGAAATTATTGATAATCTAGGTATTATATTATATCCTGCAAACATAGAAAAAAGTGCTGCAAATACAGATGATGAATATGCTATTAATACTGCATAACTTAGTAATTTACTAGCATTTCCTTTAAGTTTTGCAATGGATGGCGCAATAAAACCTAATATAATTAATGGTATTGAAAAGAATATTATTTGTCCAAGCACGTACTTAATAGTAGATATAATTTGAATAAAATTATTATTAGAATAAGTTCCTATTAACACACCTATTAGTACAGCTATAATTAGTTTGAAAATAAAGTTGTTAAAAAGTTTTTTCATTGTAAAATCCCCCTTTTTAATAATTGTGTATACAAAAAAACTCCTGCCTCTTAATTACAGAGGCAGAAGTTATATACTCCGCGGTTCCACTCTGTTTATATGTATAATTAAATACATACAACTCGTCTTTAATAGATACAAACATATCTTAACACTGTAACGGGTGTTAACCGATTTTTTCTACTTAGCTTTAGCCTTTGGAAAAAATAGCTCATAGATGCACTCATGATAAATTACTTTAAAGTCTTTTTCAGCAAATAAGACTCTCTCTGCATAAAATATAAATATCTACTTTTCTAATCGTTGCTTTTAATTCGTATCGTTTTACTATGATATATAGTATAAACAATTTTATTTCACTAGTCAATACTATTAGGCATATTTTTCTTTTTAATAAGTATGTAGACTTTAAATTAATAGAATATTATTCAAAAATGAAAATGATTTATAAATTACAGGCTGACTATGAGAAAATTAATGTGATTTGGGGTTGAAATTTATTTAGAAAAAACTAATACGTAAAACTACTTTTATATCGTATAGGAAAAATAAAACTTAACAGGTAAAAATTAAATAAAAACCTTGAAATTTGAAAAATAATCTTTTAACATGTAATAGTGCGCAATAATTATAGAAGTACTTCATATTTGTGATTAATTTAAATCTAAGAATTATAATAATAAAATTTATTTTATTGTTAAATTTTTATGATTATATATGGAGGTAAAATGAAATTAGAATTTAGTATAGAGGAAGAGGATTACATTAATTTTAATATGTACTATATAGATAATTCTAAAACTTTAAAACAACCAATGTATATTTTTAGATTCATTCTGCCTATAATAATATCTTTCGTAATGGTTTATATTATGAATAAAATTGTAAGGTATCATGTAATAGTTTTAGTAATATTTTATTTTTTAATATATTTTGCATGGGTATATTTTTTTGAAAAAAGTTTTATTAAAACTACAAGAAAACGTATTAAAAAAATTTTAAGTGAAGGAAAAAATAAAGGCCTGTTAGGTAAGAGAACTTTTGAGTTAAATCATAATTGTATAAAAGACAGTAATGAGTATAGCACTCAAATTGTAAATATAAATGCTTTAGAAAAAATTTTTATAACGGATGAATATGTATTTTTTTACATAAGTTCAATTTCAGCGTTTATTGTTCCTTTAAGAATATTTGAAAGTAATGAAGAAAAAGAAGAGTTTAAAAATTATGTAAATTCTATAAAGAAGAGTCTGCAATGTGAATAAGAATGTTTATATATAAGGAGAGAATGAGAAATGGATACAATATATACTTTGCAAGATTTAGAAAGCAAATTGAATTTAAAATTTCCTAAAAAATTTTATGATATATACGAAATTGGAGCAATGGAATGGCTTAAGCATTCATATAAATGGGTTAATGAAAAAATAAAAATATTTCTGAAATTAAATCAAAAATAGATGAATTAGATTCACCTAAAACATTAGAGTATTTGATTAATGTATAGCATTGGTATAGGTTTTTAATTTATAATTATAAATTAATATCTTTAAAAAATTAAAGTAAAAAATAGAAATAGATTAATAATTAGAGGCTATTTTGCATTTCTAAAATATTTTCTTATATATTCAAAAAATAGTGTTGACAATTTATATATATATAACATATAATAGATAAACAAACGATTTATAGATGCTTTATATAAGGTATTGATATAAATACTGATATTTTAAATATGCGTTTTTAGCTCAGCTGGATAGAGCAACGCCCTTCTAAGGCGTGGGCCAGGGGTTCGAATCCCTTAAGACGCACCATTTCGATTCGGTAAGAAAATTATAGAAACAGTAGTTAGTTTTATTTTTACACAAAACTAACTACTGTTTCTTTTTGTACTTTTATATTATTACAAATTGCAATAACAAATTGAACTAATTTGTATTTATGACTTAAATGCTTAAATTTACTTAGATTGAATATATATCATCTAAGTGTATCTCAAATAGCTCTTCTGGAGTTTTATAGTTAAGTATTCTCCTTGGAAGAGTATTCATCCAATCCTCTATAAATGCAATGTCATCTGAACTATAATCTGACATACGCTTTCCCTTTGGGATAAAGCGGCGTATTAAACCATTGTGACGTTCATTAGTACCTTTTTCAAATGAGGAATATGGATGAGTGAAATATACCTTTGTGTCTGTTTCTGATTCTAATGTGGATAAGTCAGCGAATTCAGAGCCATTATCACCTGTTATGGTTTTGAAAACTTTACTAAACTGTTTATCGTATATGTTGCGGAGGTTATTAAGTGCTTCCGTAACTGCTTCAGCAGTCTTTGATGCAATTTTATGAATGATGGCATTCCTAGTTTTACGCTCAAGAATAGTTAGAAGAACACAGTCATTGTTGGATTTTTTACCAACAACAGTGTCTATTTCCCAATGACCAAATTCTTCACGATCATTGATATTACTTGGACGTTCAACAATACTTTTGCCTAGCTTTTTCTTATGCTTCTTTACCCTTGCTGGCTTAGTATTTCTACGCAGCTTCATTGGTAGATCTGCATTAATAACAGCTAGTAAGCCAAGATCAATATAATTGTATAAAGTTTTAGTGCAAACTATTTGAGAACGTTCAAACTTGCCAGTGGCAAGGGCGTTGCCTACGCAAGCATCTGGAGACCATAAATCATTTTTTATCTTATCAACAGCGTAATTGATGAAATCACTACAGTCCAGACGTTTAAATGTACAACAAGAAGTTTTACGGTTATTTTTATAAATAACCTCGCCAGTATCTGCAAGATACACTTTAACGCAGTTTCCTTGCTTAATCTGTATAGTTGTACCACGACGTATCTCATTTAAAATAGTATTTATTGGACGGATTTAGCTCTTTAGCTATTTTATATGCTGAAAATCCATCATTAAGGCGAAGCTCAATAGTCATACGCTCCTTGAAATTCAAGTGTTTATTTTTACGTGATTCTGTGTTATGATTTTGATGATCCATAGTGATTATCCTCCGTGTTGAATTTTGTTTAGCGATTAAATCATAACACAGATAATCCACTATGGATTTTTTATTAGTTCAATTTCATTTTACAATTAGTCACTTTTATATTATTATAAATATTTAAGATATTTTACATTTAAATAAAAAATTTTGAATTATAGACAGTATAGCAAAACAAAAAAATCTTTTAGCACTTAATGCTGCTATAGAAGCAACAAGAGCTGGAGAAGCTGGAAAAGGATTCTCAGTTGTTGCAGAAGAAATTAGAAAGCTTGCGGAAGAAAGTTCAGAGGCAGTTAAAAATACTACTGAATTAATTGAAAGCTCTATAGAATCGTTGGAAAAAGGTAAAATAATTGCAGATACTACAGCAATTTCATTAAAAGAAGTTGTTGAACATACTAAAGAAGCAGTAGAATTAGTTGATAACATAACCAAATTATCTGAAGAACAATCTATATCAATAGAGCAAATATATGTTGGAATAGATCAAATAGCAGATGTAGTTCAATCAAATTCTGCAATAGCAGAAGAAAGTGCAGAACTATCAGCTCAAGCAGAAACATTATAAGAAATGATTAATAAATTTAAATTAAGATAAAAAGTATTGTATAAATATATATTATATATAAGTGTTACATTAAATTTATGATGTAATAATTTTATAAGCCTAAAGTAAAAGGAAAATTATCACTTTACTTTAGGCATTTATATTATTTAGTTGTTATTTTGGCTAGGTGTCCAAGTCTTTAAATAAGATTTTCTTACTTTGTCTTTTTCAGCAGGACTTAGCTTAAAATAATCTTTGTCTAGTGCATTTTCCCAATGTCCGTATACTGGATTTGGTAAGATTATAAAATGAGTTCCAAAATTATTTTTATTTACATCAACTAATTGATTTCTATCTTTTACATCTTTATCGTAAGAATTAATTGGAAAGTCGCCTGCATCATCTCCCATATATATTATTACATTATAATCTTTAACGATTTCATCCATTCTAGGTTGTTTGTTGCTACTATCAGTTTTTAAACGCATATGTTTTTGATCTACACATGGATAGCCTAATTTTTCAAGATTTTTCATAGTTCCATCAAGTCCTGTTTTTTCATTTCGTCCAGTTACATAGAATATTTCTACACCTTTATTAGCTGCATAATTTAAGAATTCTTTTGCTCCAGGCATAGCTTTTGCATCAGCATGATTTACCCATTGCCCCCATGTTTCTTCACTGTAGGCAGCATTTTCACCTATTAAACCAGCTTCATATTCATTATTATCAATAACAGCTTCATCACAATCAGTAATTATAGCTAGAGGTTTATCTCCTTGTTTGAATTTTGAAGATTCCTGATCTACAATCATTTGGCCTGTATTATAAGCTTGATAGCATAATGCTCTGTATTCGGCAGAAGATTGCATCCAAGCTACACCCATTACTAATTGTTCGTTTAAATCTTTTAGATTATCACAATACTCAGTAGTAATTTCTTGAGTAGTATTTTTATCCTGTGTAGTTATTGCCAATGCTGGTACAGATGAAGACATAAGTACAAGTGTTAGCGCCATAGACATTAAAAATTTCTTTTTATTTTTTAACATATAAAAACCTCCTTATTTACAATAAATTCCATATACGATATATCTATTCTATTTTTTTGTTTCTTTTCCTCTATTTAATATTTAATTATTTTATATAAAGGTTATGTTTTGGTAGAGTGTTGATATATACATAAGCAAAGTGGACTGAGTAATTGAACTTAGGAATGCTAAAATGAGTTTAGCTAGCTATGTGAAAATATTTCCCATTAATGTTATAATTATATATAAAGTGTGTAGAATTAAACTATTAAGTATTATTAAATTTATATTTTAATTTATACATATACAAAAAGATTACACATTAGGGATAATAAAAGATAAGGGGAGATATTATAATGAAAAGAAATATGCATGCGAAGACTATGGCACTAGTTCTTGCAGCTATAACTGGAATGCAAGCTGGAGGAATTGTACCAAATTTTGCAGATGTTAATGTTAAAGCTTATGCTAGTGCAACAGATGGAAATGTTGCACAACAGGTTGAGGGATGTTCAAATTATGATGATATCGGCATAAAGGTAGAGACTACAACAGCAGGCACTGTAACAATTAATTTACCTAATAAATTTAATGCTGAACAAGGCAAAAAATTAGATAGTTTAAATGGAAGTACTGGTTCAACAGCTAATATAGCTTATATTGGAGTTAAATTTACAACTCCATCAGCAGTATATGGAAAAAATATAGTAAAAGTAAATGAAAAAATAAATGATAAAGTTCAAAGTTCATTCCAAAATGGAAACTATATAAAATATATACCAATAGCAACCAAGAGTGGTGAAGTTTGGACACCTAAAGAGAAGAACACTAACATATATAAATATGATTGGCTTGATGAAAAAGGTACAACTGTTGCTAAAACATCATTAAATGTAATAACTCAAAGACAAAGATATGCAACGGTATCAATTTCAGGAACAGAGAAGGTAGGAAAGACTTTAGAAGCTAATGTAACAGCATATGAAAATGGAAAAGCTATAACTCCAAAATCTGTAACATATGAATGGCAAAGATGTAAGAAAAAAGATGGAGAATATGATAAAATATCTTCTGGAAAAGATAATGAATATAAATTAGCCAATAGAGATGAAGATAAATATATAAAAGTAGTAGCAAAGGTTAATATAAATGGAGAGGATGTTGAAGCTTATGATACAACCAGTAGCATTGATGAAAAAAAATCTTCAAAATCTCATAGTTCATCAAGTAAAGGCTCAGGAAGCACTGCGGATACTGATAGAATAACTGATAAAATTGAAGATTCAAATGCAGACAGTGTATCTTATAATGTTTCTAATTATCCTAAGGTAGAAAAAGATGTTTTTGAATGTTTAAAGGATAATGATGACAAAACATTAGTACTTGAAGGTGATGATTATAGCTGGACTTTTGATGGAGATGATATTAATAATCTTTCTGCAATGGACAGTAAGATAGATACAACTATTGAAACAACATCTCCAAATGAATCAGAAATAAAAAATGTTTTAAATGGTGCAAATGTAGTTAATTTATATTTTAATTATGATGGTAAATTACCAGGCAAGGCAAAGATTGAAGCTAAAATAGGATCAAAATATAATGGCAAAAATATGTATGTTTATTATTATAATAAAAGTACAAAATCATTAGAATTAGTTGCATCAAATGTTAAGGTAAAAGATGATAAGGTATCATTTACAATAACTCATTGTTCAGATTATGTGTTAAGTGAAACTCCACTTTCAGCTACAGTAGGATTTAGAGAAGGTTGGAATATACTTAACAATGGCAATTGGCAATATGTTTTAGGTGGAAATAGAGTTACTGGATGGAACTTTATTAATGGAAGATGGTATTACATGGATTCACTTGGAATGATGCAAAAAGGATGGGCTAATCCAAATGGTTCATGGTATTACTTAAACGATAATGGTGATATGGCAACAGGATGGCAAAATATAAATGAAAAATGGTATTATTTAAGAGAAGACGGGAAAATGTTAACTGGATGGGTAGATGATAGAGGTACATGGTATTATCTAGATTATTCAGGAGCAATGGTTAGCAATACAACTGTTAATGGATATAGACTAGGTTCTAATGGAGCTTGGATAAGATAAATTAAATAATAAGAACAAACTAACAAGAAAATTAATACTATATTTTATAAATATAAATAAAAAGCCCAAAGGATAAAATGAATTTTAAATAAATTTTATCTTTTGAGCTTTTTAAATTTTAGGATATGTTTTAGCAAAGTGTTGATATATACATAAGTAAAATGGACTGAGTAATTGAACTTAGGAATGCTAAAATGAGTATAGTCCCATTTTAGCTTGCTCCCAATATAAAATTGAGACAAGCAGTAAATGTGACAATACTCATTAAGGATTCTCAAAGTCAAATTACAATGCCACTTTATTATTGTATATATCAACACACATTTAAAATAGAGCCAAATTTTAACAGGGGGAAGTCATAAATTAAGAAAGTGAAAAATAATATAAACCAAATTCTAAAGTGTAGATTGCAATTTGCTTGAAGATTTGAAAAAGCATATTAAAAGAAAATGTATAATCCTAGAAATTATGAAAGAAGGGTTTTAATGATAAAAGATATGACTAAGGGGAACCCTGGAAAGATAGTATTTTTATTTGCTATTCCTATGGTTATGGGAAATGTATTTCAGCAATTTTATAATATTATAGATTCAGTAGTTGTAGGGAACTTTATAGGAGCCAATGCACTAGCAGCTGTAGGAGCTTCGTATCCTATTACATTTTTATTTATAGCAGTTGCAACTGGAGCTAGTATAGGATGTTCTGTTGTAATATCACAGATGTTTGGAGCAAAGCAAATAGGTAATATGAAAACAGCAATATACACTTCTATTATTTCTATAATAATATTTAGTACAATATTAATGATAATAGGGGTAATTACTAGCAATTCAGTATTAAGGATTTTAAAAACTCCACTTGATATATTAACAGATGCTGATAGTTATATGAAAGTATATATGATGGGAGTAGTTTTTTTATTTGTTTATAATATTAATACTGGAGCATTTAATGCTTTAGGAAACTCTAAAACACCATTATATTTTTTGATTTTTTCGTCTATTTTAAATGTGGGATTAGATTTATTATTTGTAATAAAATTTAATATGGGAGTAGTAAGTGCAGCATATGCAACTTTGATTTCCCAAGGTGTATCTGCAATATTATCATTAATATATCTTTTAATAAAGGTTAAAAGAATAGATGTACATGAAGAATATAAAATATTTGATATTAATATATTGAAAAAGACATGTAAAATAGCTATTCCATCAATAATACAACAGGCAATAGTATCAATAGGAAATTTGTTTGTTCAAGCTTTAGTCAATACTTATGGAGTTGTAACTATTGCTGCATATACATCAGCTACCAGAATAGATTCTATAATTATTATGCCAATGGTTAATATAAGTAGTGCGGTATCGACATTTACAGCTCAAAATATTGGTGCTGATTTAATAGATCGTGTGAAAGATGGATACAAAGCTGCAATAAAGATGATAGGAATATTTTGTTTTATAATTGCAATATTGTTGCATATATATGGAGAAAATATAATAGGAATGTTTGTTGATTCAAGTCTTAATAAAGAAGCTATTAGTATAGGAGTAGAGTATATTACAGTAGTTTCAATTTTTTATGTACTTATGGGATTAATGGTAACAACAAATGGGGTACTTAGAGGGGCAGGAGATATTAAGATATTTATGATAAGTACTTTATGTAATTTATCATTAAGAGTAATAGCTGCATATACTTTATCATATTTTATTGGACAAAAAGCAATATGGTGGGCAATACCACTAGGTTGGATATTAGCATCTACAATATCTGTACTAAGATATAAGAGTGGAAGATGGAAAAATGCAAAAGTGGTATAAAATACATTAAATTTATGTTAAATGAAAAACAAAAAAATTCTTTAGTTAAAAAGATATAAAGTAGTGGCTATCTTAATATTTAAAGATAGCCACTACTTTATGCTTTGGATTTTATTTTATTTTTTATATTTAAATATACATATGTAATTAAACATAGGATTAAAATTAAAATTATTTCTGATACTATAATTTGCAAAGGTGTATCGATTTTAAATAATCTAAATTTTACCATTAACTGTATTATAGCTGCATGTGATACATACAGATATAATGAATTTTTACCAATCCAAGATATTGAAGTTTTCTTTGATGTACATATACTAAAAATAACTCCTAAAATTGAAAAGGCTCCTATATAATGAAGTACTCTTATAAATAGGGGATAAGTAGAAGTATCATAATAAAATGTGTAGTTTGTATATTCAAATAACAGCTCTACAGAAGTTTCATCTTTAAGTATATACAAAATTCCTAGTGATAATAAACTTATCAAAATAAATTTCCACAAATGTTTTTTTACAATCTCTAGATGTTTTTTTTCAAAGGCTAATCCTGCTATAAAAAATGGCAAGAAAAATATAATTCTAGCAGCACTAGCTTGTGCAGTAAAACTTACATCAAAACCAAAAATTAAAGAAACTAGTATACTAACAGGTAAAGCAGTTCTAGAATTTTTTATATAATCTGAAATTATATAAAAGGCTGTTAATGCAAATAAGTACCATAAAGTCCAGTTGGGACGCAAATATTCAATTCTTAAACCATAATTTTGAAATACAATTATACTAAGTAAATAATAAAAAGTTTGTGCATAAAAATATAGTTTGAATGTATCAAGTACTTTTTGTTGTGTTGTTCTGTTGCTTTTTTTACAAAAATATCCTGATATAAAAGTTAATGCTGGCATGTGAAACATATAAAGAAAAAGGATAAAATAATGAGGATCTATACATGTAGGACTTACATATTCAAGCGAGTTACCAATTATAACACAAATTAAAAAGAAGCCTCTTAAATTATCAAAATAACTGTCTCTATTTGTAACTTTCAATAGTTCTCTCCTTTCATCAACTAATCATAGGATATTATAAGATATAAAGAAGTATAATGCAATGTTTTGTAATGTGATAAGCCAGGAGATAAAGGGGTATATTGGTAAAATGTTTGCATTGCCAGAGTAACCTTAATAATTTTTGTATTGATTTAAAATAAAAGTAGATGTAAATTTAGTATAAGCAATATATATATTAAATATAGGAGAGTTGTAATGAATATACAAATATTTGGAACTAAAAAATGTTTTGATACAAAGAAGGCAGAAAGATATTTTAAGGAAAGAAGAGTTAATTTTCAATTTATTGACTTGAATGAGAAGGGAATAAGCAAGGGTGAACTTAATAGTGTTTTAAATTCAGTATCTGTTAATGATTTAATAAATTCAAAATCTAAAGATTATAATAAATTGAATTTAAATAATATAAGAAGTGCTGATATAAAGAAAGAAATTGTGTTAAAGAATCCTAGAGTTATGAATACTCCAATTGTAAGAAATGGTAAACACGCTACGGTAGGATATACACCTGATATATGGAATGAATGGGAATAAATATTATTAAAGTCCAATTACAATGTGATTTTACTTATTGCATACATCACAACCATATTTAAAATAGATCATAAATAATAAAGCTTATATGATTTAATTCAATCATATAAGCTTTATTTATAAATATTATTTAGATTTTTTTCTTGGCTTTTTTTTAGTATTTTTCTTCATAACAGAATATCCAAATGAGCCTAAAGGCTTTGAATTAACTTCAAAATATTCTCCGTGATTATAACAAATTAAGTTAGCTTTATTAAAGCCAATTTTACCATTTTCGTCTAATAAGTTTTCATCTACTTTAACATTAAGTACTTCTAATAAGAATAAATCATGAGTACCTAATGGTGTAATAGATTTTAACTTACATTCTAATGCAAATGGAGCATCTTCTAATGAAGGTGTATCTACTTTTACGCCTTCATTTAATTTTAAATTAAGATTTTTAATTTTATCTTCTTTTTTACCTGATCTAACACCACAATAATCTACTATTTTTACCATTTGTTTATTAGGCAAATTAATAACACATTCTTGTGTTTCTTTTATATAATCATAAGATAATCTTTCGGGTCTTACCCCCATTGCAAGGATAGGTTCTTTTGTACATACTGTACTTATCCAGCCAACAGTAAATACATTTACTTTACCTTCTTTATTTTTAGATGTAACAAGAACTACAGGCGTGGGATTTAACATCACACTACCTTTAAAATTTAATTTATTCATTTTTTCACCTTTTATATAAATAAAACTTTAAAACATTGTTTGTAATAAAGAGTTATTATTAATATCTTCTTCTGTAACGTCTTTTTCTATTATTTTTAGCCATATTTCTTATAAGAACTATTAATGTGATTATTATTATAGCAACTACTAAAACTGTTGAATATAATAAAATATTATCTTTTAATATTTTACCTAAAGATATGTTTATAATACCTTGAACTTCTTCAGTATGATTTCTAGTTGAATAAGTTAAGTTTGTATTTTTATTAAATGCTAACTTCCAAGCGCTAGTATTTGAAGCATTGTAAGTTATTGAAGAATCAGCGTCATTAATAGCATTTTTATAGTACATAACATCTTGACTTAAAATTATTGGTACAGTAATTGTTCTTGTAGGTCCAAATAAACCAAAAGATTTATATTGTAAATCGGTAGTTCCAACTTCTTCGTTGGTTTTTTTATACACTTGTTTATCAGCAGAATAACTATAATTTATAATAGAATCCATATCATTAAATTTAGTCATATCAGCATTATCTAATTGTCTACTTTTTAAAATAACACCTATTATTTTTCTACCATCTTTTTCATACACAGCAGCTAAACAACCACCTGCAGCATTAGTTGATCCAGTTTTACCAGCGATATTACCATTTTTGCCTAATCCTAAATTTCTATTTTCTAATATAATCCTAGAACCATTTATATCTATAGGAGCTTCTTTTAACTCCATAGTTTCTTTTTCCCATGGACTTTCAAAAGCTGCTTTAGTTATTAAAGATAAATCATAAGCAGTTGTATAATGGTTTGGATCATGAAGTCCGTTAGCAGTAATAAAATTACTATTATTAGCTCCAAGCTCTTTTGCTTTTTTATTCATTAATTGTGAAAATGCATCTGCACTACCAGCAACATTATCTGCAATCATATATGCAGTATCATTTCCAGAGAACAGTAATAATCCTTTCATAACATCATCAGCAAGCATTTTATCTCCAACTTGCATTCTGTTACCCATATAATTTATGTTTAAGGAATATTCTGGTTGTTCTTTAGCTGATTGAGTAAATGAAATCTCAGAATTTTTTTCGAATTTTTCAGCTAATAATAAACCTGTTAATAATTTAGTAGTGCTTGCAGGATACCTTTTACTGTCAGCATCTTTAGTATAAATTATTTCACCTGTTTCATAGTCCATAGTTAAAGCTGATTCAGCTTGAATACTAGGTGAAGTTTGTTCCGTATTTTCAGTTGCATAACTTTTTACTGAAAAAGGAGCAAATAGTGAAATAGTAAGAGTTAATGCAAGTGTTTTTAAGATTAAATTTCTTTTCAAGTAAAATCTCCCCATCTCTATTTAGTAATATTTAAATCAACATAAGTATATCATTTATGATATTTAATAACAATAAAATACAACGCATAATGTAAGAAATTTTGTAAATAAATACGTGATAAATACGTATTTTTACATAGTAATTTAATATTTACCTATAACTTACATATATATATTTTGTTTTTTAGAACAAACTATATATATGCTAAGAAAGGGGTGGAAGATATGAAAAAATATTTTAAATTTCTAATATTATCTATTATTCTAATTTTTTCAATTTTTAATACATATAACGCTAATGCATTAGATCAAACTCCAAGGAAAATAGTCTATTTGACATTTGATGATGGGCCATCTCCTAATAATACGGAGAATATATTACAAATATTAAATGAAAATAATGTAAGGGCTACTTTTTGTGTGGTTGGTTCTAATGCTTTAAGATATAAAGAAACATTAAAACAATTAAATGAATATGGTATGGGCCTTATACCTCATTGCAACAATCATGAATATAAAGAATTGTATTCATCAACACAGTATTATATAGATGATCTTAATAGGTGTACTGAAATCATAAATAATGTTATAGGAGAAAATAAAAAATTTAGATTTGTAAGAATGCCCGGTGGATCTGATAATACAGTAGGTGATTATCAAACTTTACAAAACATAAAAAGTGAGTTAAGAAGAAAAGGACTGGATTATATAGATTGGACAATAGATTCAGGAGATACTTGTGCAGCTATGGTTCCAGAAGAACAAATAACAGGCAACGTTGAAGGTCAGGCTGGTATTCATAATATAGAAGTTGTTTTAATGCATGATTTAGAAAACAAAGTTACAACGACTAGTGCACTTCAAGGTATTATAAACAAATATAAAAATTTAGGATATGAATTTAAAACCTTTGATGAAATGGAAGATTGGGAAGTTAAATATTTAATAGGAAAACGTGTAATAGATAAATAATTTAAATGTATAAATAAAAATTAGCTAATATCAAAATTTGTATTGATATTAGCTAATTTTTAAATTTATTAAGAATTTGTATTTAGTTTTTTCTGAATTGATTTTTTTGCGTTTATTTCAAAATTATCATCTAAAATATCTAAAGCAATCTCATTTCCATACTTATTTCTTAATGCTAAAGTTAAAAGCTTATCAGCAAATTCTGGATTTTTAGATAAGAATGATCCATGAAAGTATGAGCAAAACGTATTTCTATATATGCAACCTTCATTTCCATCTTCACCATTATTTCCATATCCATGAACACATTTTCCAAGTGGAGTATGATCATTTATATAGGTTCTACCAGAATGGTTTTCAAAGCCAACATAAGTTTGATTAAATGCTTCATTATATATTTCAGTATTACCTATAAATCTTGTGTCTCCACCTTCAGTATAAATATTTAATACGCCTAGTCCATTGATTCTTTCACCATTTGGAGCAGTGTAATATTTACCTAATAATTGATAGCCACCACATATTGCCAATAGGACTTTTCCTTCTTCAATATAAGAAATTAAAGAGTCTTTTTTTATAGTATTTAAATCTTGAGATACTATTGATTGTTCATAATCTTGACCGCCTCCAAAGAATATAATATCTATTTCATCTTTATCTATAGTATCATTTATAGAAGAATTACTAATGTTTACTTTTATTCCTCTTTCTTCTGCTCTATGTTTTAAAATTAACACATTACCTACATCCCCATATACATTTAATAAATCAGGATATAAGTGACAAATATTTAATTCCAAAGTATTACCTCCTTTAAATTACCATAGTTTTTTAATGTAACCTTTTGAATGAAGGTATTTTCTATAATTTATCATAGCAGTATAAGTTGCTAAAATATATACCTTATTAGAAGATGAATCATTTTGTATAGATTCAGTTAATTTTTCATAATCTTCTTCTAACATAAAGCTGTCTTTATTAAGACCAGCAATTTTTAATCTTACGGCCATGTCATACATTCTTGTTCCTGAAATAAATATATTCTTTATTGGAAGGGTAGATATTTTTTCAAAATTAACATCCCATATCCAAGAAATATCTCTTCCATCAGCATAATTATCATTTAATAAAAATGTAGCTGAAAAATCATTTTTATTAAGACATAGAGTATCTAATGCTTGATTGTAACCAGCTGGATTCTTAACTAATATTATTTCAACATGTTTACTACCAATAGTAATTTGTTCTTGTCTACCAAAACTTGAATTTTGATTTTGTAGAGAATTTACTATAATATCATCATTAATACCTATTTCCTTTGATATTGCGTAAGCACATAATGCATTATAAATATTATAAGCTCCTGATTGACTTATTAAAATTTCAGTATCATTAATAAGAACAGAAGAATTTTCTGGGTTTAAATCAAATATTTTATTAACAGCATAATTTAGCTTTGGTCTTTTATATCCGCATTTAGTACAATAAAAGTCTCCTAGATGATTATAAGTTACAAAATTATAAGAGTATCTTGTCTTACAAACTTTACAGAATTTTGAGTCTGCATTTATATCAATAGAATGATTTTCATTTATAGGAGCATTAAAACCATAATAAGTCATTGGATTTTTAAAGTCTAATTTGCCAAGTAAAGATTCATCACCATTTAAAATTAATTTTGAGTCAGGAACTTTAACGATACCTTCTAAAATTTTGTTAAGTGTTGTGTAAACTTCACCATACCTATCTAATTGATCTCTAAATAAATTTGTTACTGTTATTATTTCAGGAGAAATATGCTCAGTTATAAATTTAACATTGGCTTCATCAACTTCAATTACAGCGTATCTATTTCTAGGTTTATTAAAAAATTTATAATTTGATATAAAACAAGCTGTAATACCAGGATATAAATTAGCACCTGTATTATTAGTTATGACATCAAATCCATTTTCTTTTAGTATATTTGTTATCATACTTGTCGTAGTTGTTTTTCCATTAGTACCAGTTACAAGTATTACCTTATAGCCATCACTAACTTTTTTTAGAATATTTTTGTCGATTTTTAGTGCTATTTTGCCAGGGAAAGTACTTCCTCCCTTTATTAGATGTTTTGAAAGAAATGCTGTGCATTTAGCTGAAATTATACTTAAAATAGACTTAATATTTATTGTAGTCACCACCTAATTATTTTATTTAATAATATAAAATTTTATCATAAATTACTAAAAACAAATATAAGTATAGCACAAAATTTTTATATGCCAAATAATTTTCCATTTTTGAATATATCAATAAATGTAGATTTTTATACAAAGGTTTGTTAAAATATAAAGAAAGTGTAAACGTACTAGAAATATGTAAGGAGTGTACATATGGAAAACACAAATAAAAACTCTTTTCTACAAAAGATATTTTGTACATATAAAAAGATTTCTGAGTCTAACAAATATTTTACTTCTATAATTACAATGATTTTGACATTAGTAACTGTAGTTGGGATTGCAGTCGCAGTTAAAAGCTTAATGCCAAGTGAAGAAAAAGTATCAATAGCAACGAATCCAGCAGAAGAAGCATTCTTTAATGGAAATTATAATTTAGCTATTGAAGAATATACAAAGTTACAAGCTGAAATACCTTGGCCAGAGTATAATATGAAGATTGCAGAGATTTACTCTATAAAAGGTGATTATGTAAAATCAAATGAGTTAATTAGTAAAGTATATGAATCAAGAAATAAAACCATAGATACAAATAATAGAGAAGAATTAAACGAAAAAGATAAAAAAATTGCTAATGAAATAGTATTAACAAGTTTTATGAATGGTGAAAATAAAAAGGCATTAGAATATGGTGAATTATTCTTAAAAGATAATCCAACATATAAAGATTTAGCAAATACAATGTTTATAATTTACGTTAGTAATAATAATATGGAAAAAGCAAAAGAAATTTTAGCTGGTTATAGTAATTCAGATAGAGTAAAAGATATTATAATTACTTCAAGAATGAACATCTTACTTGAAAATTGGGAAACTGGATTAAAACTATTAAAAGATGCATGTGATAAAAATGAAGATGCATTACTTACTTTAGATGCAGTTAAACAATTATCATTGTATGATAAAGATACCATGATTAAAGAAATTTCAAAATTACAAGAAAAACATAAAGATGAAAAAATATATAAAATATGGCTTGCTCAAATGTATTCATTAGATAAGAAAAATGCATCAAAAAGCTTAGAGATTGTAAATAAATTAAAAAATGAAAGTTTGAATGAAACAGAAGAGTTTAGTGTTAATTTTATAGAATATACTGCATATAAGAATATGGGTGATGAAAAAAATTCTATTAATTCTTTAAAAGAAATTGTTGATAGAGATGATGAGTCGTACATAAATTGGTATATGTTATCTTTATATGATTATGAAAGTGGACGATATAAAGAAGCTTTTGAAAATTCTAAAAAATCTATATTATTAAATAGAGAATATCCTAATGTATATGGTAGTTTAATACCGAACATTATAGTGAAAGACTCTAAAGATGAAGAAGGGAAATTTGAGAACATTACATCTTATCTTAGAACTGCTTTAGAAATAGACTTATTTAATCCAGAAGTTTTAGTAAATACAGCCAAATATTATCAAGATATAGTTAAAGATTCAAATAAGGCTTTAGAGTATTATGAAATTGCTTCTAAAATAGATTCTAAAAATGCTGAAATATATTATAATTCAGCTTTGATTAAAATAAATAATCAAAGAGAAGATGAAGGAATAAAACTTTTAGATAAAAGCATTGAATTAGATAGTAGCAATGCAAAATATTATAGAACTTTAGGAAGTGTTTATCTAAATAAAGGGAAAAATGAAAAAGCTATAAAGGCTATAAGATCTGCTTATGCTATTGATGAAAATGACATAATAAATTTAAATAATGCAGGATATTATTACATATGCGTTGAAGGTGACATGGATAGAGCATTAGTTAACTTTAAAGCAGCTTATAATGAAATAAATGAAAATACTGACAGTAAAATAAAAGAAATAATAACTGAAAACTATAATAGAATTAAAACATATAAAAAAGACAACAGTGGTGGATTAACTATTTCACAATTTAAATTAATAGAATATTAATATAATAATGTTATAAATCAGGGAGTTAATTCCCTGATTTATAACATTAAAGCATGTTTAAAATACTATTTAAACAGTGAAATTAAAGGGGGATAAAAGTGTGAGTAAAAAAATTAAAAATAGGCTAAAAGCGATTTTAGTATTTTTAATTTGTATAATTTTATTTTTTGTACATTTTTCTAAAACAAATCAAGTTAAAGAACTTGAAGTTCTAACTTGGGATAATTATTATAATGAAAATAATATTACTTTTTTTTATGATGATGAAAATAATGAAAAAATTAAATCTTTAGACAGTACATATAAAGTTAAAGATGTATTAAATGAATCTGATAATGAAATAGACAAAGTATTAAAAAGTATTGATATTTTAAATGCAATTTGTCAATATGATGATATAGATGATTTAAAACAGAAATCAGCATATGATATTTTTAAAAAATTAGGTGGAAGAAGAAAAGTATCTGCTAAAGATATGGCAATAATAGAAAGAGATTTATTAGCTTCATATGGTTTTAAAAGTAGGGTAGGAGCTTTTAAAATTAAAGATGCAGCCTTTGAAGACAAATATAATTATTATGTTGTTGAATATTGGAGCAATGAAAATAACAAGTGGGTAATGATAGATCCGTTAGATAAGGGTTATTTTAGAGAAAGAGATACTCTATTATCAGCAACAGAAGTAATGACTAAGGAATTTAATCCACTATTTTATGTAGGAAAAACTAAAGAAAAAGAATATAAAAATAACCTTAAAAAGTATTTTAGCTCATATAGCATAGAGATAGATAACACTATAAAAAACAATAAAAGCAATACATCAATAACATATATAAAAAATGAAAAAGCTTTAGAACTTAAATTTAAGGATGAATTTGCACCACCGACAATTTTTACACAGGAAACAAAACTTTTTGAAAAAAGTCCTGAAGACAATAAAGTAGGACAAGATGAAAAAGCATATCTAATATTAATGGAAAAGCAAGACTTAGTTAAAATAACTGAAAATAATCAAGGCAAAGATCAAGGTAAAGATAGTATATTTATGATATTGGGTGCTTTTAAAGATGGTAAAATTATGGACGAATATTATTTAAGCACTAATAATTCTGAATATGAAAAAATCAATAAATATAAAGAGATTGAAATACCTAAAGGTGAAACAGAATTAAATTTATCTATAGATGGAGTAAATTCCATAGGTAAAATAATTTTAAGGAAAAATTAATAATATACAACATAATAAGTATTATAATTTAGATTGGATACTTATTAGAAAGAGAGTGATAAAAGAATGGGATTAGACTTTTTATTCATATTTAAAGCAATTATTGTAGCAATAGTTGAAGGACTTACTGAATTTGTTCCAGTATCATCAACAGGACATATGATACTTGCGTCAGACTTAATAAATTTCCAAGGTGAATTTGTTAAGATGTTTGAAGTTGTAATACAATTAGGAGCAATACTTGCAGTGGTTGTATTATATTGGGAAAAAATAAAGGACAGCGTTATTGAATTCTTCACATACATTTTTACAGGTGGAAAAAAAGGTGAAGTTGGATTTAAATTTGGAATAAATGTTTTAATAGGATCAATACCAGCAGGTGTAGTTGGAATATTATATTATAGTAAAATAAAAGCATTATTTAAACCACAAGCAGTAGTAGTAGGGTTTATAGTTGGTGGTATTTTATTAATAGTAATAGAAAATATATTTAGAAAAAAAAGACACTCTGTTAAAAATATAGATAGAATAACTCCAATGCAATCTATAAAGATTGGATTATTTCAAGTTTTATCAATGTGGCCTGGAATGTCAAGAAGTGCTTCTACAATTATGGGTGGCTGGGTAGCAGGTCTTTCAACACCAATAGCAGCAGAGTTCTCATTCTTTTTAGCAATTCCAGCAATGGTTGGATCATCAGCAAAAGATCTTTTTGAATTTGATTTTGCACTTATGAATTCAACTAATTGGGTTGCTTTAATAGTAGGGTTCATAGTAGCTTTCATAGTTTCATTAGTAGTAATGGAAGGGTTTGTTGCTTACTTAAAGAAGAAACCTATGAGAGTGTTTGCAATATATAGAATAATTGCAGGTATAGTATTTGCAATACTTATGTATAAAGGAATAGTAACTCCACATCTATAAAAATAATATTATTATATAAAGTTGCACTGGTGAATTATTTGAATATTTACTAGTGCAATTTTTTTGCCTCTAGTATAAATTAAGTTTTAAGTAGATAGAATATAAAATCAACTGCAATTTTAGTGTACAGAAAAAAATATAAAAAATTCTTAGTAATTAATATCGAAAAATTAAAATGTAATTTAATAACTTTTTTATTCTTGACATGACATAAAATAAATGTTATTCTTACACAAAGAATAACCTTTAATTTGATCCAGAGAGATCAGCAAGGAAGTTATATAATACCATATTTAGGATTAATTATGCCTTCCTTCATGCGTGAAGAAGGCTTTTTTTATACAATTAATTATATGCAAATGTAATTGGTTATTTAAAATAATTAAGGGTATAAAATGCTAAAATTAAATTTAGTAAATTAATTAAATCTATGAGATATGGCACTATCTAAAAGACTTTTAGATCGCTTTGGTATAACTTTTTATAAGTTTTTCTGTATACTTAAAAAGGAGTGATATCAATATGATAAAAGACAAACATTTAATAGATCCAATGGATTTTACAGTAGAAGAATTAGAAGAAATTTTTAAATTAGCCCATGAAATAATTTCAGATCCAGAAAAGTTTTCTCATGTTTGTGATGGGAAAATATTAGCAACTTTATTTTACGAGCCAAGTACAAGAACTAGATTTAGCTTTGAAGCAGCTATGATGAGACTTGGTGGAAAAATACTTGGCTTTTCTGAGCCAAATTCATCATCAACATCAAAGGGTGAAACTTTATCTGACACAATCAAAATGGTATCAATTTATACTGATATAATAGCAATGAGGCATCCTAAAGAAGGATCAGCTAAAGTAGCAAGTCTTTATTCAAATGTTCCAATTATTAATGCAGGAGATGGTGGACATCAACATCCAACTCAAACTCTTACTGATTTATTAACAATAGAAATGCTTAAGAAAGGTTTAAATAACCACACTATTGGCATATGTGGTGATCTAAAATATGGAAGAACAGTTCATTCGTTAATAAAAGCAATGTCTAGATATGAAGGGAATAAATTTTTACTTATCTCGCCAAAAGAATTAAGAATACCAGATTATATAAGAGAAGAAATACTTAGAAAAAATAATATTGAGTTTTTAGAAGTAGAGCGATTAGAAGAGGTCATAGATAAAGTTGATATATTATATATGACTAGAATACAAAAAGAGAGATTCTTTAATGAGGAAGAATATCTAAGACTGAGAGATAGTTATATATTAAATAAAGAAAAAATGAATCTAGCAAAAGACGATATGATAGTTATGCATCCTCTGCCAAGAGTAAATGAAATTGCATGTGAAGTTGATTATGATAAAAGAGCAGCATACTTTAAACAGGCTGAATACGGAATGTATGCAAGAATGGCATTAATGGCTAAACTTTTGGGGGTGTTATAGATGTTAGAAATCACAAGTTTAAAAAATGGATTAGTTATAGATCATATTGAAGCTGGAATGGGAATAAAAATATTTAACTATTTAGGTTTAGATAACAGTAATTGCAGTGTTGCTTTAATAATAAATGCAAAAAGTGAAGCATTAGGTAAGAAAGACATAATAAAGATAGAAAACTGTAGAGAGTTAGATTATACAATATTAGGATTACTTTCTCCAAGTATAACTATAAATGAAGTTGAAAATGAGGAAATAGTAGGTAAGATAAAACCTAGATTACCAAAGAAAGTAACCAATATATTAAAGTGCAAAAATTCAAGATGTATAACTCAATATGAAAAATATGTGGCACACTCTTTTGTATTACTAGATAAGGAAAAAGGTACTTATAGATGTGAATATTGTGATGAAATAACAAAATTATCTGAAGTGTAATAAGTGTGGGAGAGTGAGTTAAGTGGAACTTTTAATTAAAAATGCAAGAATTATAGATGCAATACAGGATTTTAATGGTGATATTTATATAAAAGATGGATTGATAAGTGAAATTGCGCAGGAAATAAATAAAGACAATGTTGAGAGATTTGATTGCCATGGAAAGATATTAATGCCAGCATTTATTGATACACATGCTCATTTTAGAGATCCAGGGCTTACGTGGAAAGAGGATCTAGAGAGTGGATCAAAAGCAGCTTTAAGAGGTGGTTACACTGGTGTATGCTTGATGGCAAATACGAAGCCGATATGCTCATCTAAAGAAGTAGTACAATATGTTAGAGATAAATCAAAAGACTTAGATTTAATTGATATACATCAATGCATTTCAGTAACTCAGAATTTTGATGGAAAAACTTTAGATCATCTAAATGGATTTAAAGATGATAAGGAAGTTAAAGCAATTTCAGATGATGGTGTTGGAGTATCAAATTCTAACACAATGCTTGAAGCAATGAAAATTGCAAAAGAAAACAACTGGGTGCTTATGTCACATGCTGAAAGTCCAGAGTTTTCTAAAATTGATATGAGAATAGCTGAAAATATGATGACCATTAGAGATGTGGAACTTGCTAAGATAACAGGAGCACATCTACATATGTGCCATGTAAGCACTAAAGAGGCATTAAAACATATTATTGCTGCTAAGAATGAAGGAGTAAATATAACATTAGAAGTAACACCGCATCACATAGGTTTAACTAAGGATATAAATGATTATAGAGTTAATCCACCAATAAGAAAAAAAGATGATGTAGAGGAAATAATAAAAGCAATTAAGCTAGGTATGATAGATACAATAGGAACAGATCATGCACCACATACATTAGAAGAAAAAGCTAAGGGTTCTCCAGGAATGGTTGGATTAGAAACTGCTTTTCCAATATGTTATACAAAGCTAGTAAGAGAAAATGATATTTCATTAAATGAACTAAGCAAACTTATGTCGCTTAATCCAGCACAGTTATTAGGAATGAATAAAGGGAAAATTAGTATAGGGTTAGATGCTGATTTAGTTTTAATAGATATAGATAAAAAAATAAAGATACATTCGAAAGAATTTGCATCAAAAGGAAGAAATACACCATTTGAAGGTATGGAGTATCATGGGGAAATACTTGCTACAGTAAAGGGCGGAAAAATTAAATATAAGAAGTAGAGAAATATATATGTTTTAAGAAAATGTTAATATATGTGCAAGCAAAGTGAACTGGTAAGATGCCACTTTGCCTATATCAACATATATTTAAAATATAATAATATTTAATATATAAATTTGGAGGAGAGTTGCTATGATGATTAATATAATGAATAAGCTATATGATAGAGTTGAAAAAAGAGGTGTTGTATGTGTTGGATTAGATACATCTTTAGATTATATCCCAGAACACATAAGAAACGGAAAAACACCAAGTGAAGCTATATTTGAATTTAATAAACAAATTATAGATGCTACATATGATGTGGCAGCATGTTTCAAAGTGCAAATAGCTTATTATGAAGCTTTAGGATTAGATGGATTGTTAGCTTATAAGAAGACATTAGAATATCTAAGAGAAAAAGATGAAATTATAATAGCTGATATAAAAAGAGGCGACATAGCAGCTACTGCAAAAATGTATGCTAAAGCCCATTTTGAAGGAGATTTTGAAGCAGACTTTATAACACTAAGTCCTTATATGGGAATGGATAGTATAGAACCATATGTCCCATATTTAGAAAGTGGAAAAAAGGGAATATTCAGTTTAGTTAGAACATCAAATAAGGGTGCTGAAGATATAGAGTATTTAGATACAACTACAGGAGATAAGGTTTATCATTTAGTTGGTGATAAGCTTATGAAAATGGGAGAAAATATTATTTCAAAATGTGGTTATCATCCATTAGGCGGAGTAATTGGATGTACTCATGTTGAAGAAGGAAAAGAATTAAGAAAAAGATTTAGTTCAATGTTCTTCTTAATTCCTGGATATGGAGCTCAAGGTGGAAAAGCAGAAGATGTAGCAATGTATTTAAATAATGGAAATGGTGGAGTTGTAAATTCATCAAGGGGAATACTTTTAGCTTATAAAAAACAAAATAGAGAAAGTGAATTTGCGTTATGCGCAAGAGAAGAAGCAATAAGAATGAGAGATGAAATAAAGAAAGCAGTAGATAGTCTGTAAGAGGTGGTAAAATGAGTACAAATTATAAAAAATCAAAGATACTTTCAAATGAAAAAGTAGTTGATAATATATATAAAATGGTGTGTGAAGATGATAATGTCATAAAAGCAGGACAATTCTATATGCTTAAGATTGATGGTCAAACTTTGCTTCCAAGGCCTATAAGCATATGTGAAAAAGAAGATAATAAAATAACTTTTTTATATGCAGTAGTAGGAAAAGGAACAGAAGAATTTTCAAAGCTTCAAGAAGGGGATTACATAAACCTTACAGGTCCATTAGGAAATGGATTTGATTTAGATGAATATCTAGGAAAAGTTGCAATAGTTTCAGGAGGAATCGGAACAGCACCAATGGTTGAAGTTTGCAAAGTTCTTAGAAGAAATAATAATTATGGGCTTATAGATGTTTATGCAGGATTTAGAGATGATATTTATTTGGTAGATGAGTTATCTAAATATGCTAATAAAGTAGAGGTTACTACTAATACAGGAAAGCATGGCCATAAAGGTTTTGTTACAGACATATTAAAACCAGAAGAATATGATATTGTATTATGCTGTGGGCCAGAAATCATGATGAAAAAGGTTGTTGAAATGTGCAAAGAAAAGAAGGTTAAAGTGTACGTGTCAATGGAAAAACATATGGCTTGTGGTGTAGGTGCTTGTTTAGTATGTACTTGTGAAACTAAAGGTGGAAATAAAAGAACATGCAAAGATGGTCCAGTATTTGATGGATATTATGTGGAATTGTAAATCAGAGGGGAGAGTGAAGTTATGTTAAAAGTAAATATAAATGGTGTTGAATTTAAAAATCCAGTTATAGCAGCTTCAGGAACTTTTGGTTTTGGTGCAGAATATAACAATTTTTATGATGTAGGGATGTTAGGGGGAATATCTTCTAAGGGATTAACTCTTAATATTAAAGACGGTAATGAAGGCATTAGGGTATTTGAAACTCCATCTGGAATGATGAATTCTGTAGGATTACAAAATCCAGGTATAGAAGGATTTATAAAAAACGAATTACCTAAGATGCAAGAACTAAACACTAATATTTTAGCTAATGTTGGTGGTGGATGCTTCGAAGATTATGCAAAAGCTATTGAAATGTTAAATGACACTGCAGTAAATATGATTGAACTTAATATATCATGCCCAAATGTAAAATGTGGTGGCATGGCATATGGAATTAAGTCTGAAGTAGCTTATGATTTTGTAAAAGAAATAAAGAAAATTTGTAAAAAACCACTTATGGTTAAATTATCACCAAATGCTGAAAATATAGTTGAAATGGCAGCAAAATGTGAAGAAGCAGGAGCAGATTCATTAAGCTTAATAAATACATTAAAGGGGTTGGCAATAGATCCATATAAAAGAAAGCCAATATTTAACAATGTATATGCAGGGCTTTCAGGACCAGCAGTAAAACCAGTAGCATTAAGAATGGTACATGAAGTAAGTAAAGCTGTTAGTATACCAGTAATAGGACTAGGTGGAATATCTAATGGGATAGATGCAATAGAATTTATCATGGCTGGAGCAAGAGCCGTTCAAATAGGAACAATAAATTTTGTGAATCCTATGGCAGGAAAAGAAATCATAGAAGAAATGGAAACTTTCTGCAAAGAACAAGGAATAAAAGACATAAACGAAATTGTTGGTATAATTTAAAAGGTTATTAATATTGTAGTATAAAACGGCGGATATAGAAATTTTTAAAAATATTAATACATATTTAAAATATAATGTGAAATATGTGTTGATATATGCAATGGGTAAAGTGGCATTGTAATTGGACTTTGAGAATACTTAATGAGTATTGTCACATTTACTGCTTGTCTCAATTTTATATTGGGAGCAAGCTAAAATGGGACTATACTCATTTTAGTATTCCTAAGTTCAATTACTCAGTCCACTTTGCTTATGCATATATCAACACATGCACTATTTGAAATACAGCATGAAATTTGGGAGGAATATAGAATGGAAGCATATAAAAAAGAGTTTATTGAATTTATGATAGAGTGTGGGGTTTTAACTTTTGGAGATTTTGTAACTAAAAGTGGTAGAAAGACACCTTTCTTTGTTAACACAGGAAATTATAGAACAGGAAGTCAATTAAAAAGATTAGGGGAATATTATGCTGAAGCTATAAAAGCAAATTATGATGACGATTATAATATAGTGTTTGGACCAGCGTATAAAGGAATTCCTTTAAGTGTTACAGTTACAATGGCTTTAAGTGATAAGTATGGAATAGATGTAAGTTATTGTTCAAATAGAAAAGAAGTTAAGGATCATGGAGACACTGGAATACTTCTTGGAAGTAAATTAAATGATAGAGATAGGGTTTTAATAGTAGAGGATGTAACAACATCAGGAAAATCTATTTATGAAACAATGCCTATATTAAAAGAACAAGGAAATGTAGATGTAGTAGGACTTGTTATATCAGTTAATAGAATGGAAAAAGGTCAAGGCGAAAAATCTGCATTAGTAGAATTAGAAGAAAAGTATGGTTTTAAAGCTTGTGCTATAGTTACAATGACTGAAGTTGTAGAGTATTTATATAAGAAAGAAGTTAACGGAAAAGTTATAATTAATGATAAGATTAAAGCTAGAATAGATGAATATTATAAAGAATATGGTGCCAAGTAAAATTAAATATTAACATTTGTTTTAAATAGATGTTTATATATGCAATAGATAAAGTGGCATTGTAATTTAACTATTCTCAAAGTCAAATTACAATGCCACTTTGCTTATGCATATATAACACTTTACTGTAAAACAGATACAATATTTTACAGTAACTTATAACTAAATTATTTATTTTTTTAATTCTGTAATATGAATAGTAGTATAGTTATAGTCTTTAATTGCTTTTATAATTTGCTGTAATGGAGAGTTTGTGTTATAGTCAATATCTAGTTTGCCATTATCTATTTTAAAATTTATAAAATCTAACTCTATTGATGGATGGTAAAAGAAACTATTTAAAACTTTAGAATTATTCTTTTTTAATCCATCAACTATGGAAGATAAATCATTAGGATCTTGAACATATCCTAATGGTGTTGGTACATATAAATTATTTTTATTATTGTTATATAAGTTAGATGTTGAGTTGTCGTAAGGTTCATATATATATTGAAAATACTCTTCAATTACACTTTGTTGAAGTTTTGTATCTTTATAATGTGGACTTTCATAAAAACTTATAGGGATATTTAATGCACTAGCAACATCAATACCACTTTCAATTACTTTTTTAGTATCTTCTATTGTATTATTTACATCTTTAGATAATTCTTCTCCAACAGCGCTTCTATCATTGCCACTTTGGTGGGTATAACCATGCAGGCCAATTTCAGCACCTTTATTTATTAAATAGTCTAGTAAGTTAATAAAACCTACGTTATTTATACTAGTATTTTTTAATAAATCATTATCTATATCTTCTGTAGGAGCTTTGAATCTAGGAATCCATCCAACATGAAATTTTATTCCTTCAGAATATAGAAGATTTGCCATGAGTTTTACTTTAGTTTGATTTTTATCTACAAAATTACTATCTCCAGATGTAAAATCTTCAAATCTGAACATTGCTATTTTTTTACTAAATATAATATTAGGATTTTCAGGTTTTACTATTTCATTATTTAATAAGCTAATGCTTTTTTTATCAAAATCAAATACTGCAATCAGATCAAACATATTTTCTATATCAGATAATGAAATATAGACTTCATCATTGTGAATTAATGAATTTCCTCTAAGATTAAATTCTTTGGAGTTTTTTTCAAATGTATTATTTTTTATAACTATATTAGTATTGCCTTTTACCAATTCTAATTCGTTATTTGAGTAATCAACAGAATAGCCAAGTATTTGACCTATAGATTTGATTTGAAAATAATATCTTTGAGCTTTTAATAAAGTTGGTATATTTTTTATAGTTGTTTTATCTAAAATATTTAAAGTTAAGTCGGATACATTTTCTATAGGCATTTCATCGAAATTTATTTTAGATATATAAGTACTTTTAAAATCATTTGTTGGTAGCAAATTTGAATGTACTTTATTGTTGATAATTGTTAATTTGTTTTTAAGGACACCACTATGAGAAATAAAGCAATAAGTTGCTAAACCTATAATGATGAGCAAAATTAAATAAATTGATGTTTTTTTTGATTTTTTAGTCATAGATATTCCCCTTTGATTATGTAAATATATTAATATATATGAAAATTATAACACTTTAATGTGTCAAATTTTAGACAAAAAGGACATATTTAAAAATAAATAATTGCAATATATTTTCAATTGATAATAATTATATTTAAAAAGACATTTAAATAGTAATATTAATAGTGTTAGTGAATTCAATTGAGAAAAAAATAACAATCTTTATAATGATTTATTTGATAAAAATGCAATAAAGCAGAGTATAAGTAAATAAATAAGAGAAAATACAAAATAAGTAAGTGTAAGGGATTATTAATATAAATAACATAAAATTTAAGAAAAAATATAAAAAAGCTTTGAATTTATATAAAAATATATTATAATGAGATTGAGAAAGATTTAACAAAGTTTTCTCTTGATATATATTAACAAGGAGGCAAAATCATGTTTAAACAATGGGAAGGTTTTAAAAACGGTACTTGGCAAGAAGGTATTGACGTAAGAAACTTTATACAAAAGAATTATAAGGTATACGAAGGAGATTCAAGCTTCTTAGAAAGTATAAGTGAAAAGACATCAAAAGTATGGGACAAAGCATACACATTAATTGTTGAAGAAGTTAAAAAAGGAATAATAGATATTGCAACCGACAGGGTTTCAGGAATAAATAATTATGAAGCAGGATATATAGATAAAGATAATGAAGTAGTAGTAGGACTTCAAACTGATGCTCCACTTAAAAGAATTGTAAATCCATTTGGTGGATTTAGAATGGTACAAACTTCATTAAAAGAATATGGATATGAATTAGATAAAGATATAGAAAAACATTTTTCAAGATATAGAAAAACTCACAATGAAGGAGTTTTTGATGGTTATACAAAAGAAATAAGACTTGCAAGAACAGCAGGACTTTTAACAGGACTTCCAGATGCTTATGGTAGAGGAAGAATAATAGGTGATTATAGAAGAGTGGCTCTTTATGGTATAGATTATTTAATAGAAGAAAAGAAAAATGATCTTGATAATCTTCAAGGGGACATGCTTGATGAGTTAGTAAGAAAAAGAGAAGAAGTTTCTATGCAAATTAGAGCTTTAAGTGAAATAAAAGAAATGGCAGCTAAATATGGCTGTGATATATCTAAACCAGCATCAAATTCTAAAGAAGCTGTACAAGCTTTATACTTTGGATACTTAGCTGGAATTAAAGAAAATAATGGAGCTGCTACTTCATTTGGTAGAACTTCAACTTTCTTAGATATATATATTGAAAGAGATTTGGAAGCAGGATTAATAACTGAAAAAGAAGCTCAAGAATTAGTAGATCAACTTATAATAAAATTAAGATTAGTAAGACACTTAAGAACTCCAGAATACAATGATTTATTTGGTGGAGATCCAACATGGGTAACTGAATCAATTGGTGGAATGGGTATAAATGGAAAAACATTGGTAACAAAGAACTCATTTAGATATTTACATACATTAATAAACTTAGGTGCTTCAGCAGAACCAAATTTAACAGTTTTATGGTCAGATAAGTTACCAGAAAACTTTAAAAAATACTGTGCAGAAATATCAATAAAGACAGATGCAGTTCAATATGAAAGTGATGAAGTAATGAGACCAATTTATGGTGATGACTACGCAATAGCTTGTTGTGTATCAGCTATGAAAGTTGGTAAACAAATGCAATTCTTCGGAGCAAGATGTAATATTGCAAAATCACTTTTATATGCAATAAATGGTGGTTGTGATGAATTAAAAGGTATGAAAGTAATACCTGGAATTGAACCAATGAATGATGAAGTTTTAGATTTCAACAAAGTAAAAGAGAATTATTTCAAAGTTTTAGAATATGTTGCTAAAATTTATGTAGATACAATGAATATAATCCATCATATGCATGATAAATATGCTTATGAAGCAGGACAAATGGCTTTACATGATACTATGGTAGATAGATTAATGGCGTTTGGTATTGCAGGTCTTTCAGTTGCAATAGATTCATTATCAGCTATTAAATATGCAAAAGTTAAGCCAATAAGAAATGAAGAAGGATTAGCTATTGACTTTAAAGTTGAAGGTGACTTCCCTAAATACGGAAATGATGATGATAGAGCAGATGATTTAGGAATAGAATTAGTAACTAAGTTCTCAAATGAACTTAAGAAACATCCTTTATATAGAGATGCTAAGCATACATTATCAGCACTTACAATTACATCTAATGTTATGTATGGTAAGAAAACTGGTACAACACCAGATGGAAGAAAGAAAGGTGAACCTTTAGCACCAGGAGCTAATCCAATGCACGGAAGAGATGCAAATGGAGCATTAGCATCATTAAATTCAGTTGCTAAAATACCTTACAATGAAGTTTGTCAAGATGGTGTTTCAAACACATTCTCAATTGTACCAGATGCACTTGGAAAAAGTGAAGAACAAAGAATATCTAATTTAGTTTCAATTTTAGATGGATATTTTGTTCAAGGAGCACATCATTTAAATGTTAATGTTCTTAACAGAGAAACATTAATAGATGCTATGGAAAATCCAGATAAATATCCGACATTAACAATTAGAGTTTCTGGATATGCTGTTAACTTTAGCAGATTATCAAAAGAACAACAATTAGAAGTTATAAGTAGAACTTTCCACGAAAGTATCTAAGATTAAATAATTAAAGCTATATTTTAAATATTTGTTGATATATGATAGGTGAAGTGGCATTGTAATTGGACTTTGAGAATTCTTAATGAGTATTGTCACATTTATGGCTTGTCTAAATTTTATATTTGGAGCAAGCCAAAATGGGACTATGGTCATTTTAGTATTCCTAAGTTCAATTACTCAGTCCACTTTGCTTATGCATATATCAACATATATTAAAGCATAGACTAAAATCATTATAAATTCATAAACATAATTTAATTAATACCCCTGTCTTAAATGACAGGGGTGTAGTTCTAGGAGGATAGAAAAATGGTTAAAGGAAGAATTCACTCAATTGAAACAATGGGATTAGTAGATGGACCAGGAATTAGGGTAGTTGTATTTTTTCAAGGGTGTTCATTAAGATGTAAATACTGTCATAATCCAGATACATGGACTTATGATGGTGGGGAAGAATATACTCCAGAAGATTTGGTGAAAAAAATAGAGAGATACAAAACATACTTTGAAAGTTCTAATGGCGGAATTACATTTTCAGGTGGAGAACCTTTAAGGCAACCAGAATTTCTTCTAGAAGTATTAAAATTATGTAAAGAAAGAGGAATAAATACTTGTTTAGATACTTCGGGTTTTGGATTTGGAGATTATGATGAAATATTGAAATATGTAGACTTAGTTTTATTTGATATAAAACACTATGATAAAGATGGTTATAAGAATGTAACTTATGTGGATATTGATGAATCATTAAAATTTTTAAAAGCAACTGAAAGATCTAAAACTCCAATTTGGATTAGACACGTTGTTGTTCCAGGATTAACTGATGGAGAAATACATATAAGAAATTTAAAAAAATACATATCTAATATAAGCGGAGTTGAAAAAGTAGAGTTGTTACCATATCATTTGCTAGGAAAAAACAAGTATGATGTTTTAAACTTTAAATATCCATTAGAAGGAGTTCCTGCTATGGATAAAGAAATAGTTAAAAAGTATCAAAGCATTATTGAAGAATAAATAGAAATAAGGAGCTTTTAAAATTTAAAAGCCCCTTATTTTTTTATCATATAAAAATAAAATTATAATAATAAAGAAAAGTTTTCTTTCTCGAAATTACATATAGGACAAATCCAATTACAAGGTAAATCTTCAAAATTTATTCCAGGTTCTATATTACTATCTACATCTCCTATTTCAGGATCATATATATAGCCACAGATATCACAAATATATTTTTTCATGTGAATTCACCTCATTCAATATAATATTTGTTGATAATAATATAATATTTAGAGGATTATATTAATGTTAATAAATATTAATGTAATCCTCTAAATATTCAATTTAATTTGATAATAAATATGAATTAAATATATAAATTAATCAACTGAATGGGTAAATTAGCGCCTTGGAAGGAATAATTCCGATAATTATTTCTTTTTAAGTAATTTTGTAAAATATCCTTTTGGGAAATATCCTTTTTTTAATCCTTCAGTTACTGTTAAATAAGTTGCTGTAGTATCAAATCTTGCATCATGATAATTACCACTACCTTTAAATAATTTATCAGAAGCTTTAGTGATTTGATCCTTTGTTATTCCAAGAAAATTTATTACTTCTTCTAATTTAGGATTTTTAATTTCACCATTTGCTTTAGGAAGCTTACAAATATCTCTATAATGAGCCATTGTACAAAAAGAATGTTTTGGGGTGAACTCTTCACCTAATAAAGATAATTCATGTTTTAAAAATCTAATATCAAAATTCACATTATGTCCTATTAAGAAATCAGATTCTATAAAATCTTTAAAGAATTCAGGAACTAAATCTTCAAAATAGTGACCTTCTGATAATTCATATAGTTTTTCTAAAGAAAAACCATGGATTTCTTGAGCTGATGGTTCCATTTCATCAACTGTAAAGAAGAAATTTTTACCTGTTGTTATTTGTGGCTTAGAACTTGCATCTACAGTTATATAACTTAATTGACAGATACTACCTGGTTTTATACTAGTAGTTTCTGTATCAAAAAATAATAATTTCATTATAAAATAATACCTCCCTTAATTTATAAGAAATTTAATTATAGTATGTAATACTACAAATAAAGGCATTATTCTAATTAATGCCTAAATCTAATTATATAGTATTTCTAAAGTTTTTCAATTAATTTAACCAAATAATAATTATTATTAAATGCTATTGAATTTGATTATTGTTTAATGTATACTGACTTAGAAAGAAATAAGGAACTATTTTAGAAATAATATATTTATAATATTGTTTAAAATTAATTTAATAGGAAATAACAATAAATTATTTTAATATGTTTACAAACTTGCAAAATAATAATTTATAAACGTTTTGATAATAATATATTAAAAGAATAGAATATTTAGGAGGACTAGATATGGCAAGAGAGAGAAAACGTAAAGTATCAATTATAGGTGCAGGATTTGTAGGATCAACAACAGCATTTGCTTTAATGAATAGTGGAGTGGCTACAGAAATTTGTATATGTGACATAAATATGGATAAGGCTATGGGAGAAGTTATGGATTTAGTTCATGGAACTTCATTTGTAAAACCAGTTAATATATATGCTGGTAGCATAGCAGAAACTAAAGATTCTGACATAGTTATAATTACAGCAGGAGCAGCACAAAAAGATGGCGAGACTAGATTAGATTTAATTGAAAAGAATTATAATATATTTAAGGGATTTATTCCTGAAATAGCAAAAGCAAGTCCAGATGCTATATTATTAGTTGCATCTAATCCAGTGGATATTTTGGCATATATTACATATAAATTGTCAGGATTCCCTAAAGAGAGAGTAATAGGAACAGGTACTGTATTAGATACATCAAGACTAAAATATGTTATAGGTAAATATTTAAATGTAAATAACAACAATGTTCATGCATATGTTTTAGGTGAACATGGTGACAGTGAAGTTGTAAGTTGGAGTACTGGAAGTATTGCTGGAGAAGGATTTGATGATTATACAAAGAAGTTTTCATTAGAATGGGATGCAGAAATAAGAAGTGTTATTGAAAGTGATGTTAAAAATGCAGCATATGAAATAATAAGTAGAAAAAAAGCTACCTATTATGCAATTGGATTAGCAATAACTAAAATAGTAGAATCAATACTTAGAGATGAAAACGCTATTTTAACTGTTTCATCATTAATGCAAGGGGAGTATGGTATAAGTGATATGTATTTAGCTATACCTACTATAATTAATAGAAATGGAGCAGTAAGAATAGTAGAACCAAATATAACTGAAGAAGAAATAGAAAAGTTACAGAATTCAGCTAATGTATTAAAAGAACATGTGTCAAAATGTGAAATTTAAATTTTATTTGACAAGTTATTATTAATTTATTATACTGAATGAGTGAAATACGGATGTTTAGGAGGTCAAGTATGCAAATGCATTCTGAGACCTCTTTTTTAATAAACATTTATTAAAAAGTATAAGTAATACAGTAATAATTTTAGGGGGATTTATTTATGAATATTGAAAATGTTATTATTCCAGAAGGATATAAAAGCAAAAATTCATTGATAGAAACAGAAATTCATATTAAGAAGATTAAAGACTTTTTTGAAAGAGCCCTTGCAGAAAGCTTAAATTTAACTAGAGTTTCAGCACCTTTATTTGTTGAACCTCAAACAGGAATGAACGATAATTTAAATGGTTCAGAAAGACCTGTAAGTTTTGACGTTTTAGCAACAGGAAAAGATGTACAAATAGTACATTCATTAGCTAAATGGAAAAGATATAGTTTATATAGATATGGCTTTGAAGCAGGTGAAGGCTTATATACAGATATGAATGCAATAAGGAGAGATGAAGACTTAGATAATATTCATTCTATCTATGTAGACCAATGGGATTGGGAAAAAATAATAGATAAAGAAGATAGAAAATTAGATACTTTAAAAAACATAGTAAAGAAAATCTATACTGTATTTAAAAAAGCTGAAGATTTTGCTTGTAAAGAATCAATGGATGAAGAAAAATTTTTACCAGAGGATATTTTCTTTATAACTACTCAAGAGTTAGAAGATATGTATCCAGGAAAGACTGCAAAAGAAAGGGAAGATCTTATAGCTAAAGAAAAAGGTGCAGTATTTATAATGCAAATTGGGGATATATTAAAATCAGGAGAAAAACATGATGGTAGATCTCCGGATTATGATGATTGGACTATGAATGGAGATATAATTTTCTATTATCCAATTTTAGATAGAGCATTTGAAGTATCATCAATGGGAATTAGAGTTGATGAAAAAGCTTTGCTAAGACAACTTAAAGAAGCTAATTGTGAAGATAGAAAAAATCTTGAATTCCACAAGATGTTATTAGAAGGTAAATTACCATATACAATTGGTGGAGGAATAGGACAATCAAGAATATGTATGTTCTTCCTGAAAAAAGCGCATATAGGTGAAGTACAAGCTTCAATCTGGGATGAAAAAAATCTAGAAACATGTGAAAAGTATGGTATAAGATTATTATAAAAGTATATATTTTAAGGCTCTGTTTTAATGCAGAGCCTATTTTTAATGTGTAAGAAATTATATAATTCTTAAAGTTAAATATTAGTTGAGAATTGATAATGGAGAGTTGAAAGTTTATGAAAAAATTCTTTAGTGGAATTTTAAAAAATATATATTTAGAAAGTCTTTAAGACTTTCAACCAAAACTCTCAATTCTTATCTCTCCACTCTTAACCAAAAAACGTGGCTTAAAGTCTAAAGCTAATTTCGCCACTTGTTATAGCTTTTTCACATCCATCTGTATCTTTTACAATAAGCTCACCATTATCATTTATACCAATACAGGTGACTATTTCTTCTTTGTGATAAGTTATAAGTTTTGCTTTTTCATTTAAAAGATTAGAATTTTTTCTACATATATTTAATACTTCACAAATATCATTTTCTAAAATAAATTTTTCATAAAGTAGTTCAAAATTATTAAGAATTTCTGAAAGTATTAAACTTTTACTGAAAGTTTTATTGAATTCTAATTTTAATGATGTAGCGATATCTTTAAGTTCATCTGTAATTTCTTCACTATCTAAATTTACGTTTAATCCTATGCCTAAAACCAAATAATGTATTCTATCTATATCACATTTCATTTCTGTTAAAATACCACATAACTTTTTAGCATTAATAAAAATATCATTAGGCCATTTTATACGGACATTAATTCCAAAGTTTAAAAGTGCTTTGTAGACTGAAGCCGCTGCAATTTGAGTTATTTTTGAAGCTTCTGAAGGTGGAATATTGGGTTTTAATATTAAACTCATCCAAATCCCGCTTGAGGGTGACGTCCACTTTCTGTCAAAACGTCCTTTACCTAATGTTTGCTTTTCAGCAATTATTAATGTTCCATCATTTATATTATTATTGTCAGCTAGTTGTTTTGCAGTTTTATTAGTTGACGGAAGTTCAGAAAAATATTGTATATCTTTAGCTATTTTTTTTGTTCTTAATAATGGACTTATTTCACTTGGAAACAATGTATTAGGTGAGGATATTAATTTATATCCTTTATTTGAAATCCCATCTATGACATAGCCTTTGTTTTTTAATGTCTTAATATGTTTCCAAATAGCACTTCTTGAAATGTTTAATTCTAAGCTTAAGGTTTCTCCTGATATATATTCAGTAGAATTTTTTAATTTATTTAAAATTTTATTTTCCATAATTAAATATCCCCTTAAATTATTTAAGATTATTTTTGTAAGAATAATTATTAATTTGTAAAAAACATATAATTATTGAATAAATTATATCATAATAAGAAAAAAAATTAAAAATTATATATAATAAAGATGAATATTGAAAATAATTACTAACATAATTATTGAATTTTAAATTTTCGTATTATATAATTATAAAGATAGTCTGATTTTAATTTACATATGATTATAAGCACTTTTAGAAATGAAAAAAGAAAGGAAAAATTTCATGGATAAAAACATAAAAAAGCAGAAGAAAGCTGTAAAGGCTAGACCCAATAGTTCTAAAAAAAGAAAAAAAAGAAAAAAGGTTTCTTTTAAAGGGGTTTTAGGATTTTTAATATTTATGATTATTTTCACAGCTTGTACAGGCCCTTTTGTACTTTTATATGGACCTTTTGAAAATGCAAAAAGGACATTTGTCGGAGCTGCAATGACATCTATGAATCATCAATTTTTAGCAACATGGTTTTTATCAGATGAAAAAATAGCTGAAATTTTAGGGACCGCATCAGTTGATGAAACTTCGGAAAATACAAATGTTGATGAAGTAGAAATACCTAAAATAAAAGATTCTAATATTGAATTGCATACAATAGAAAATCCTAAATACAATGGATATCTTTTAACAATAAAAGACCCAACTAGAGTAAAAGTAGGATATACTTCTAAAATGAATGTAGAAGGAGAGACTACATCTCAAATTGCAAAGAATAATAATGCAATAGCAGCAATAAATGGAGGCGGATTTACAGATAGTTCTTCAACAGCTCAATGGACTGGGAATGGAGGCCTTCCAACAGGAGTCATAATGAGTCGAGGAAATGTAATTTTTAATGATAAAAATGAGAATGAAAAAACTGATTTATTAGGAATTACAAAAGAAGGTAAATTAATAGTAGGAAATTATTCTGTAAATGAACTTAAGAAGTTAAATATAGAAGAAGCTTTAAGCTTTACTCCAACTTTAGTTGTAAATGGTAAAATGACTCCAATGGCAGGTGATGGCGGTTGGGGAGTAGCTCCAAGAACTGTAATAGGTCAAAGATTAGATGGTGCAATTCTTCTTTTGGTTATAGACGGTAGAAGTGCAACAAGTGTAGGCGCTACATTAAAAGAAGCTCAAGAAGTAATCTATAAATGTGGAGCTGTAAATGCAATAAACTTAGATGGTGGAAAATCAACAACAATGTATTACAATGATAAGATAATAAACAATCCATCAGATAGCTTAGGAGAAAGAGCAATACCAACAGCAATTATTGTTGAGTAAAAAGGAGAGACAAAAATAATGAAAGTTATTAAGAGAATAATTTCTTGGGGAATGCTATCTCTAATATTACAATTTGCTGGTTTGTTCATTTTAGATAGTTTTGTTTTTAAACATTCTTCAGATTTTAAGATAAAAAAAGTAGAAACTGATGTAGCAGATACTAAGAATGTAAATGCAACTATTCCAAATGGTGCAGAAGATGTAAAAATATCTTATGATGGAAGATATTTAACTTATAATTACAATGATAAAGTATACATAGAAGATACATCAACAAATGAAAAAAATGAAATTAAAACTGAAGATGGCGGAGATATAATGTATTATAAGTGGCTATCTGATAGAGACAGAATAGTAATAGCTGAAAATACTAATATAGATGGCGAAGATAAGATAAAGCTTGTAACATATGATCCAACTAATAAAGTTCAAAGTGATGTAAGTGAAGTATGTAGCTATAAAAGTAATATGGAAGTAAAAAAGATAAGTGTTTCAGTTCTTACAGGAGTGTATTATGTTGACATAGACAGAGGTGGAATGAAGAATACTGTTTATAGAATAGACATAAATCATGACTTAACAAGAGTAGCTCTTGAATCTGATGTATTAGGTAATATGGAGGTTATTCCACGTTACGACAGATTGATTTATGAAGATGAAATAAACAATACTTTTTATGCAACAAGTCCTAGCAAGAAATTAACAATTAAATCAGATAAGGAATTAGCTTTACTTGGAATTGACGCTGAAGGTGTTATATATATTGGTGAAATAACAGCAGATAAAGTATCAAAGATAATATATGGTACAGTAGATGAAGATACATCTGCATGGAAAAATGTAGATTTAACTGAAGTAGTAAATCCTAAAGATATATATTTTAATAGTAAAAGTGAAATACTAATTAATGATAATCTTCAAGGAATAGTAAAAAATCTTACTACAGGAAAAGAAATGTCATATGATGGAAAACTAGTTGAAATAAAAGAAAAGTTTATAGCTACAGTTGTAGATGGAAAATTATCATACACTAGTTTAGTAGAAGAATAAGAATTTTTATATATGAAACTATCTCTAAAAATATTAAGTTTGTAACTGTATTTAAACAGATTTTTAATTTAAAGAGATAGTTTCATTATTTTATTGCTTAAGAAATCATAATAAAGCTAAATAATATAAAGTCTACATTATTTAAATATGGTTAGGTTATTTGTTGGCAATGGTTGATTTATAGCAAAATGTCTTGAAAATTAATATATGTTTAAACAGAATAAAAAATTAAAAGTAAGGAGGATGGATATGGATAAGATACTTAATATATTTTTAACAATACCTGCAATTTTAATTGCATTCACATTTCATGAATATGCACATGCAAAGGTAGCAGATGCGTTAGGTGATAATACCCCAAAGTTTGAAGGAAGATTAACATTAAATCCAATTGCTCACATTGATCCTATGGGATTTTTAATGATACTATTATTTAGATTTGGATGGACAAAACCAGTTAGAACTAATCCATCTGCATATAAGAATTATTATAAAGATGATTTAAAAGTTAGTATAGCAGGAATATGTGCAAATTTAGTTGTTGCATTAGTATTTTCAATACTATTTGGAATATTTGTTAGGTTTGCATTTAATGTTTTACCAGAATCTTATTATAGTGTTATATCTCTTATGATTAGTAACATTATAGCTATTAACATTAGTTTTGCTGTATTTAATTTATTGCCTATTCCTGGATTAGACGGATTTAAAATATTAGAGGACTTAATGCCAAAGAAATTTAATAAGATAGGTGATAAGTTATATAGATATCAAATGCTAATATTACTAGGAATAATATTTTTTGGTGGATTTATAATTAGTGTGCCAGTTAATTTCTTATATGGTAAGGCTATAAAACTAGCTTCAATTGTATTTACTATGTTTTAAAATATAATAAAAAGCATAAATTCTAACTTTATATTAAATAAAACTATAATGTTAGAATTTAAAATAGAGATAATTATTATAAAGTAAATAAAAATGAGTTCGAAAATTTTATTATATTTTCGAACTCATTTTTTATATTTGTTTTACTTCTAAATTTTTACCGTAAATATCTTTAAATCTATCTTTAAATTTAAGTACTTGTTTTATTTCTAAATCAATATTTAAATGTGAGGATAAATTAATTAAAACACTATCTTCTTTTATATCTATACTTAAGTAATCTACAGCTCTTTCAAGACTTAGATCTAAATGCTCAGCAATCATAAGTAGTATATTAATAGAATTTATAGCTTTTATATCTAATTTATTTATTATTGAAAAGAAAGGTGGTAAAGCTACTTTATCTCTTTCGTTATGGGTAGCAGCAATAGCAGCGCTCATAAACAATTCTCTATGACTAAGTCCATTAATATTGGAGTTTAATATTACATAAAAAGAATGTTTATGATGATGATAATAATCAATGCTAACTCCAGAATCATGTAATAATGTAGCAGTTTTTAATACGTTATTATATTTGTCGCCCAACTTATGAAGAGGCTTTAATTCATTAAATAGAGTGGATGTTATGTTAAATACATGCTCAGCATGTGCTCTATTTATATTTAAGTATTCAATTATACCATTTAAATTATAATCTAATATATCATCAATAGGTTCATAATGATTATTTATATATTCAAACATTACACCTTCTCTTAATCCACGACCAGATATTATAATATCATCACATCTTACTTTTTCAATTATAGTATTTAGTATACTTAATCCACCAACTATTAGATCAGATTTTTCTACAGATAAGCCATCTATTTTAGTTCTCTGCTTAAAGTCTTTACATTTTATTAAGTTATATATTTTATAAACATCATTTTCATTTAACTTGTAGTTGTGTAAAATGTCAAAAGGATATCTTTTTTTAGCTTTATCAATTTTACAAAGAGTTCTAGCGGTACTACCAACAGCTATTATAGACTCAAAATTTTCTTTTTTTAACCACTCAATGTCATCTAATATACTTGTTAAAGATAATATGGCTTTTTCTAGGTTTTCATAACATACTCTATCTTGTAAATTATATTTGAATGTATAAGTTAAAGCCCCTAATGGAATTGTAGTATTTTTCTCTATTTTTCCATCTTTAACCCAAGTTAAATGAGTACAAGATCCACAAATATCTACAATAAGAGAATTATTTACATACATACTTCTTGTTACCCCTAAGTAACTATAATATATTTCTTGCTCATCTGATAATAGATTAACAGTTATGTCAAACTGATTTTTTATTTTTTCAAGAAATTCATTACAATTGGATGCTTTTTTTAAGGTATAAGTAGCAACTGCTATGATTTCTTTTACTTCTGAAAAAGTACATAATGATTTAAATGAACGAACATTTGCTAGTGTTTCGTTTATTTTACTATCAGATAGTTTATTATCATCTAATAAATCTAAAGCAAGTTTAATATCACTACTAGATTCTCCGATAACTTTATAATATCCATTTTTCATTACATTCATTAATGTAAATTTAACTGAATTAGAACCAATGTAAATAACACCTATTTTTTTCATTTTATAACTCCTTAAAGTACTAATATTAATTTTAATTCTTAAGATTAATATTATCATTATACATCATTTGAAAAGTAATTCATATGATGAGTTATTTATTTTGTATTTTTAAGATTGACAAATTTAAGACTGATTTGTATAATAAATGAAGATTAATATGGATAAGTTTTGTGAAAAGAAGAGTACTATAATTGATTCTTAAAGCGAGTAAGGGATGGTGTAAGCCTTATAAGATAGATTGATAGGAAGAGAGTCTTGGAGAACTCACCTGAAAAGTTTTAAGTAGGGATGATCGTAATAACTTGCGTTAAAAGTTAAGTGGTATCTTTATGATTTAAGTTAAACCATAAAGATGCAAGTAGAGTGGTACCGCGGATAATTCGTCTCTTATTTTTTAGAGAGGAATTTTTTTATTTATAAAAATCTAAAAGAAACTTGCTCTGTCCAGAAAGCTTTATCACAAAGTTAGCATCCGTAATATTTATAACAGCTGTATGCTCATGGATAATAATTTCTAACCTTCAGTTGTCGGCAAACGTCCTCTGAAGATAAGCACTTTTCTTATACTAAATTATTAATACTGCTTTAAAACAGAGCGAAAAAATTAAATAATAAATTTCAGGAGGATATACTTATGGATTACAAAAATAAAATTGCACAGCTAATTAAAGAACATGTAGATTTGGATATTAATGCTATAGAAAAGCTTATTGAAATACCACCTAAATCTGAAATGGGAGATTATGCCTTCCCATGTTTTCAACTTTCTAAAGTAATGAGAAAAGCACCTAATATGATAGCTGAAACTTTAAAAGATGCTATTAACAAAGAGGGATTTGAAAGAATTGAAAATCTTGGACCATATTTAAATTTCTTTGTTGATAAAGGCGTATTTGCTGAAAATACAATCAATAAAATACTAAAAGATGGTGACAGCTATGGTGAATCTAATATAGGAGAAGGTAAAACAGTTTGTGTTGAATATTCTTCACCTAATATTGCAAAACCATTCCATGTAGGACATTTATTCACAACAGCTATTGGTAATTCTTTATACAAAATGTTTAAAAAAGAAGGATATGATGTTGTAGGTTTAAATCATTTAGGAGATTGGGGAACTCAATTTGGTAAGCTTATATCAGCTTATAATAGATGGGTTGATGAAGAAGCTTTAGAGAAAGCTCCAATTGATGAACTTCTTAGAATTTATGTTAAATTCCATGAAGAAGCAGAAAAAGATCCTAGCTTAGAAGACGAAGGAAGAATGTATTTTAAAAAGCTAGAAACAGGTGATAAGGATGCTCAAGCTTTATGGAAGAGATTTAGAGATTTAAGTTTAAAGGAATTTGAAAGAGTATATGATATACTAGGTGTTAAATTTGATTCATTAGCAGGAGAAGCATTCTATAATGATAAAATGGATGTAGTAGTTAATGAATTAAAGGATAAAAGACTACTTGTAGAAAGTAATGGCGCACAAGTTGTAATGCTAGATGATTATAATATGCCACCTTGTATAGTATTAAAAGGTGATGGAGCATCTATATATGCAACAAGAGATTTAGCTGCTGCTATGTACAGAAAGAAAACTTATGATTTCTACAAGAGTATTTATGTAGTTGGAAGCCCACAAGCATTACATTTCAAACAAGTATTTAAAGTGTTAGAACTTGCAGGACATGAATGGGCAAATGATTGTGTTCATGTTGGATTTGGATTAGTTAAATTTGCAGATAGAAAGCTTTCTACAAGAAAGGGAGAAGTTGTTTTACTTGATGATTTAATAAGAGAATCAGTTGAAAAAACTTTAGAAGTTATAAATGAAAAAAATCCAAATCTTGAAAATAAAGAAGAAGTAGCTAAGAAAATAGGTGTTGGAGCTATTATTTTCACTTACTTAAAGAATTCAAGAGAAAAAGATATAGTATTTGATTGGAAAGAAATCTTATCATTTGAAGGCGAAACAGGTCCTTATGTTCAATACTCATATGCTAGAGCTAACAGTATAATAAGTAGAGCAGAGAATATTTCTTCAAAAGTTGATTTTAGTAAATTATCTTCAAAAGAAGAATTTGAATTAGTTAAAGTTTTAGCTAACTTTAATAATCAAATTAAACTTGCTACTGACAAATTAGAACCATCAATTTTAACAAGATACGTTATAGAAGTTGCAAAATCATTTAATAAGTTCTATAATGCTCATTCAGTTTTAAATTTAGATGATGAAGTTTTAAAAGCAACTAGATTAAGTCTAGTAAGAAGCAGCTTACAAGTAATAAAGAATGGATTAGAACTATTAGGAATTGATGTAGTAGAAAAAATGTAGTAGAAAAGATATAATTTTAAAAAATAGCTAGAAACTTAAAACTAAAGTTTCTAGCTATTTTTTTTAGGTTATATTTCAAGTTTGTTGTGTTGTTGTTATAGTATAAAAGTAGTGGACACAGGAATTTACTTTAAGAACACTAAAAATAAAGGCTAGTCAAATTAATACATCTTCTAATGTTATTATATTAAAATGTAAACAATTATTTTAAATAGAGATTTATTTAAAGATCAACTTGTTTATATAAATAACTAAATGTTAATTATTATAATAAAGTGATATTATAAACTTAATTTAACAAAGAATTAATTTTTATAAAAATAATATATGATATAATATTTTGTAATACGTAAGACTATTTTAAGGAAGGAGGGTAATAATGATTATAAATAGAAATGTAAAATATAAAGATATATTGATAATGGCTATTATTGGTATTATTGTGTATAAAATAATAGATAACTATGAATCTTTCTTTAATATAGTAAAACGCTTTTTATCTATTATGTCACCATTTATATATGCTTTAATTTTTGCATATATATTAAATCCTATAATGATGATTTTCGAAAAAAGATTTAAATTTTCAAGAGGAAAGTCTATTTTAGCAACATATACAATTATAACTGGAATAATAATAATGTTTTTCTTTTTTACAATACCTAGTTTAGTCGATAGCATAGGTAGCATAATTAAAGAAGTTCCTAGCTATATGGAAACAATTCAGGAATGGATTAACACAGCACTTAAAAATCCTAAATTAAGCGAACTAATAATTGATGCAGGTTTAGTAGATAAAATTGAATTTTTATCAATTAAAATGGGAAATTTTACAATAACTATATTACAAGGTATGTTAGGATATCTATTATCATTTACAGGTAATTTAGTAAAAATAGTATTCGGATTCTTAATAGCTGTTTATGTATTAAGTGATAAAGATGGATTACTGCATGGTTTAAAAACTATAACTTATATAATTTTAAAAGAGAAGAAGGCAAGTGAGCTAATTAGGGTTTGCAATATCTATAGTAAGATGATAGGTGTATATATAGGAACAAAAGCTATAGATTCAGCAATAATAGGGCTTATATCGTTAATTGGTTTATTAATAGTTAAAGCTCCATATGCTCTTTTATTATCGATCATAGTTGCTATTACTAATATGATACCTTACTTTGGTCCATTTATAGGAGAGGTAGTTGGTGCATCAGTATGTATTTTTGTTTCACCTATGAAGGCTCTTATAGTATTTATACTTTTACTTTTAATTCAACAATTTGATGCTTGGTATCTTGATCCTAAGCTTATAGGAGCAAAAGTAGGTGTAAAACCATTTTGGATCATTATGGGGGTAATAATAGGTGGTGCATTCTGGGGACCTATAGGAATGCTATTAGCATCACCTACACTCGCAACTATTAATATTTATTATATTAGATTAGTAAAATTCTATAAGTCTAAAAATCCAAGCTTATTTAAGAACTTATAATAAATAATGTATGTTTTTTATATGTGTCTATATATAAAAATAGGTGAAGCGGCATTCATATGTTTAATTACTCAGACCAGCTTTGCTTATTATGCATATATCAATACAATTCTAAGACATAGCATAACATAAAAATAGACTATATTTAAAAGAGCGTTGATATTTTATCAACGCTCTAAAATATAGTCTACTTTTTATCTAAAATATTACCGCATGTTTTAGAACAATTTTTACAACTACTGCTGCAATTACATTTACCTTTAGAGGAATTTTTTATTGACTTAATAATTATAAAAAGTGAAAATAAAACAATTAGTATTGTACAAATTATTTCTATCATAAATCACATCACCTTTATGTAATGATTAGTTGAAAATATAAGTTTTATAAACTTATATAATTAAATTTCCTATATTAAATACTAAGAATGAAACTATCCAAGCAAGAACTAGTTGATAAAATACAGAAAATAAAGTGAACTTAACTCCGAATTCTTTCTTCATAGTTCCAATTACTGAAATACAAGGAGTATATAGTAATATAAATACCAAGAAAGAATAGGCAGATAATGTTGTAAAATGTGCACCTAAAATAAGATCTAAATTACCACCAAAAATTACTTGCATAGAAGCTATAACTGATTCTTTAGCAAGTAGACCTGAAAGTAAAGAAACAGCAGATTGCCAATTTCCAAACCCTAAAGGTGAAAATATAGGAGCAATGATATTACCTATAGATGCTAAAATACTTTCATTTACTTCACTTACCATACCAGTGAAATTAAAGTTCGATAAAAACCATATTACTACACTCATAGCAAATATTATTGTTCCTGCTTTTTTTAAGAAGTCTTTTCCTTTGTCACCTGTTTGTTTTAAAACTGATGAAGGTTTTGGCATTTTATATTCAGGAATTTCAATTATAAATGGTTCCTCATCTTTTTTAAAATATGTATTTTTAAATAATATACCTAGTAAAAATGCTAGCAATACACCTAAAAAATATAATGATGCAACAACTAAACCTCTATGGTCTGTAAAAAATACAGAAGCAAACACTACATAAACTGGTAAACGTGCATTACATGACATTAAAGGAACAAGTAAAGAAGTAAGTTTTCTATCTTTTTCACTCTCTAAAGTTCTTGCAGTCATTATTGCAGGCACAGTACAACCAAAACCAATTAACATAGGTATAAATGCCTTACCTGACAATCCCATTTTTCTCATTAATTTATCCATTAAAAATGCTACTCTAGACATATAACCACTATCTTCTAATAGGGTAATACATATAAACAATACTAAGATTATAGGTAATAATACTAGTATTCCACCAACACCTGCTATTATTCCATCAATTATTAAAGATTGGAACCAAGGAGCAGTGCTTGATAATGAATTGCTTACAAAGGGAACAAATGCATCATTTAAAAATGTATCCAATAAATCTGATAATGGCTGTCCAACCCAAGCAAAGGTAATTTGAAATATTAAAGCAATTATCATTAAAAATATTGGATAAGCAAAATATGGATTAAGTAGAACTTTATCTATTTTTTCAGACATAGTTGTTTCATTACTATGTTCTGATTTTATGCATTGATTTAAAGTATCTTCAATAAATAAGTAAGCTTCTTCTTCAGAAGAAAAATTAAATTTATCATTATCCATGGAGTTCTTGAAATTAGCTTCTTGTAATTTAGATGAAACTTTATCAATCCCAATATTTTTACCAGCAGATATAGGAATTATCTTAATATCAAATAATTTTGATAATTTTTCATAATCTATAAAGATACCTTTAGATTCTGCGATGTCAATCATATTTACTGCTAATATGATTGGTTTATTAAATTCTTTTAATTGAGTTGTTAAGTATAAATTTCTATTTAAATTAGAAGCATCTACTATGTTTAGTATTAAATCAACTTGTCCATTTTGCAAAAATTCTTTTGCTACTTTTTCTTCATTAGAAAAAGTATCCATTGCATAAATTCCAGGCAAGTCCACAATTTTTATGTCGTTTATGTATCCTTCTTTTTTTTCAACAGTTACTCCAGGCCAATTACCTACATACTGATTTGATCCAGTTAAGGCATTAAATAAAGTAGTTTTTCCTACATTAGGGTTTCCAAGCAAAGCTATAGTTGTCATAATTTAAAACCTCCCTATACTGATAAGAATATATTTTTAGCATCATTTTTTCTAATAGCTAAATCAAATCCTCTAAAGTGTATAACTATTGGATCTCCTAAAGGAGCTCTTCTTTTAAATTCAATTTCAGTACCTTTAATACATCCTAAGGCTGATAATCTTTTTTTTAATTTTAAATTACCTTCAATGAAATCTATTATTCCTTTTTCACCAGGTTTTAAATCGCAAATACACATGAATATCACCTCTAATTGAAAATTATTATCGTTCAGAATATAATGATAGCATCTTTTTTGCAGTTTAGTCAATAGTTGAAGGATAAAAACATAATATATAGTATAATGGAAAAAATATAAATAATTAAAGATAAATAAGAAAAATAGAATACAATCTTTAACTAATTAAAAAAATACAGTATAATAAAATATAAAAAATATACTATACTATGAAATATGAGGTGATATAATGTCAAAAATAGGAGCATTTTTTGATTTGGATGGAACATTATACAGAGAAGGTTTAATTACAGAAGTATTTAAAAAAATGGTTAAATATGAGATTATAGCGCCTGAGAGATGGTATAATGAAGTAAAGCCTCATTTTTTAAGATGGGATAAGAGACAAGGCGATTATGACAATTATCTTTTAAAGATGGTGGATGTTTATCTAGAAGCTATTCAAGGACTAGAAAAACATCAAGTAGAGCATATAGCTCAAAAAGTAGTTGAACAAAAAGGGGATAGGGTTTACACTTTTACAAGAGATAGAATAAAGTGGCATAAAGATCAAGGTCATATTATAATTATAATATCAGGTTCACCTTCAGAACTTGTTAGAGAAATGGCTAAGAAATATGGTTTTAATGATTATAAAGGTACAATTTATATGGTAGACGATAACGATATGTATACAAGTGAAGTTATACCTATGTGGGATAGTGATAGTAAATCTAAAGCTATAAACGAACTTGTAGAGAAATATAATATAGACCTTAATGAAAGTTATGCTTATGGAGATACTTCTGGAGATTACACTATGTTTAAGCATGTAGCACATCCATTTTGCATTAATCCAACAAAAGAACTTTTACAAAAAGTTATGAGTGACAATGAAGTTACAAATAAAGTTAATGTTATAGTAGAAAGAAAGGATGTAATATATAACTTAAATATTGAAGATATACAATTTGTATAGGAAAGAGTGGTACTGTGATTATTCGTGAGAACAACGTAAAGGTAGAAGAATTTAGTGATGAATTTATGATAAAACCTGAAAAGAGGGAGTATTTACCTAGTGAACTTATATTTTTTGATCTTGAACACTATGTATATAAGAAACCAAAGTGTATTGGAGTTTTTGGAGCCTGTGAATTTAATGAAAGACTAAATGAAATTTTGGTAACACAATATATGATAGAAGATAGAGATGAGGTAGCTGATATATTATATTTGGCAAGAAACTATTTTATTAAGATGAAAAAACTAGGTAAAAAAGCAATTGTGACATTTTCAGGGAATAATGATTTTACTGTTATAAATTATCTTTTCAAACAATATGGAATAGAATATGATTTTAACAAGGAATTTGATTCAATAGATATACAAAAAGAATATGAAAAAAATAAAACCACATCTATAGGACTTAAAAATTTAGAAAAGTTATTTGACATTATAAGAGAAGGAGAAGTAATTAGTGGATCGAATTTAGCTAAAACTTTTCATAAAGTATTAAAAGACAAAAGTTACTTCAAAAGAATGCCAGAAGAAAAAATAGAAAAAATACTTCTTTATAATGAACAAGATGTGGTTAATCTATATCATATTTATGTTAAGTGGAAGAAATATATATATGATGACAATGAAATTGAAGAGATAGATGATAGTATAGAAGAATTAGAAGATGAAATAGATGATGAAATAGAAGATGAAATAAATAATTTTAATTATGAAAATAAATCAATAATAAATCACTAAGTTCAACTAAAAATAAATTTTTCTTAGCTTTAGATTGAAAGTGTTAAATTTAAAGCTAAGAAAATCTAAATAATACGGTACCTTAAAACCCCTCTGCATAGGAAATGAGTATGCAGAGGGGTTTATATTATTTAAGTAATTCTATACCTTTTTTTAATCTTGAAATTGATTCTTCTTTGCCAAGTAATATAGCAAGTTCGAAAGCACCACCTGGAGTAAATGATTTACCAGAAAGAGCAGTTCTTATAGGCCATAACATTTGACCATTTTTAATTTCTAATGATTTTATTAATTCAAACACTTTTTCGTGGATATAATCTTTGTTCCAATTTGCTTCATCGATTTCTTCGATGATTGGTAAAACTTTTTCTAAGTTTTCTAATGAACTTTCAACTGTACTTTTCATTTTTTTATGAACATAAAGATCAGTTGAATATTCTGGTAACTCTTCTAAGAAATCAATTTGATCTGCTAGATCGCTTAATAATTCACATCTTGTATGTAATAAGTCTGAAATGAATTTTAAATCAAAATCTTTCTTTAAAACTTTCTTGTATTCAGGAACAGCAAGTTCATGGAACTCATCTAAAGAAAGTTTTCTTATATATTCACCATTCATCCATTTTAATTTAGCGTCATCAAATATAGCAGGTGATTTACTTATATCCTTGAAATCAAATTTTTGAGTTAATTCTTCAAGGCTGAATATTTCTTCATTTGTTCCAGGGTTCCATCCAAGTAATGCAATGTAGTTAAGTACAGCTTCCTTTAGATAACCTTTTTGAATTAGATCTTCAAATGATGCATCACCATTTCTCTTTGATAACTTATGATGAGTATCTTTCATAATTGGTGGACAATGAACATATACTGGAACATCCCAACCAAATGCTTCGTATAATCTATTATACTTAGGTGAAGATGAAAGATATTCATTACCTCTAACAACATGAGTTATACCCATTAAATGATCATCTACAACATTTGCAAAATTATAAGTTGGAAGACCATCAGATTTAATTAAAATCATATCCTCAAGTTCAGAGTTATCTACAGTTATTTTACCGTATATAACATCATCAAAAGTTGTAGATCCAGTTGTAGGATTATTTTGTCTTATTACATAAGGTAATCCTTTAGCTAGATTTGCTTCTATTTCTTCTTTTGTAAGATGTAAGCAATGCTTATCATACTTAAATGGTCTCTTTAATGCTTCAGCATTTTCTTTAAGCATATCTAATCTATCTTTAGAACAGAAACAATAGTAAGCTTCTCCTTTTTCAACTAAATTCTTTGCATATTCAAGGTATATAGCTTTTCTTTCACTTTGAACATAAGGTCCAACTTCACCGCCAACATCTGGACCTTCATCATGGTTAAGACCTGTTAATTTTAGCGTGTTATATATAATATCAACCGCACCTTCTACTAATCTTTCCTGATCAGTGTCCTCAATTCTTAGTATGAAATCTCCAGCTTCATGTTTAGCTATAAGATAAGCATAAAGTGCAGTTCTTAAATTTCCAACATGCATATAACCAGTTGGGCTAGGTGCAAATCTTGTTCTGATTTTTTTTGATGCCATTTTTATTTCACTCCTATACAAATCTTCATAAATAAAGCCCTTTCATTATGAATATTAAATGAAAGGGACATAATATATATAATATTAATTCTATGATATATCAACAACCATTCTATGTCAATATTTTAGGGACTTAGAATCACCTCATATATAATTATTTTTTTATTATATTATGTCCATCAGAAGATAATATAATTGTATTTTCTTTATTTGTTTGGTAAATTTTTATGCTATTTTTAGTTAAACAATCTATTGTGGATTTATTAGGATGATTAAATTTATTATCAGTACCAACAGAAATTATAGCTATTGAAGGATTTACTTTTTCAATAAAGGCTTTGCTTGAGGAGGTGGATGAGCCATGGTGACCTATTTTTATTACATCACTTCTTATATTATTGTTTGAATCCAATAATATTTCATTTTCTACTTCTTTTTCAGCATCTCCTGTAAATAAGAAGGAAGTATCTCCATATTGAATTTTTATAACAGGAGAGTAATTATTTATATTATCATATGAGTCTTTAATTGGAGAAAATACTGTTACATCAGTATTCTTTCCTAAATCAATGGAGTTAGTGTCTTTTTTTATTACATTAATTTTTAGATTTTTATCTTTTAGTGAATCTATCATTTTTTCAAATGTAGAAGTAGTATTTTCTATCTTAGGTGCGTAAAACTTGTAAAGCTCATAAGCTTTTATGATTTTAGCCATGTTCCCTATATGATCTTCATGAGGATGGGTTGCTATAATATAATTTATTTTTTTTATATTCAGCGATTGTAAGTAATCCAAAATTTTATTTCTAGATTCTTTTGGTCCAGAATCTATTAGCATATTTATATTATTTACTTGTATAAGAGCTGCATCACCTTGTCCTACATCAATATAGTGAATAATCATATTATTATTATAATCATAGTAATTAGTATTTAAATTCAAGTATCTTATCATAAATAATATAGCAAATATTATAAATAATAATAGTAGGTTAAATTTCGAATTTCTTTTAACTCTCATAATAACACTCCTTTAAAATATTTTACCATTAAGTAGAAAATAAATCTTAAAAAAAGATAAGGATTTCAATTAATGTAATAGATATATAAATTTGAAAAATGCAAAATTGTGAGGTTGAATATTGCAAAAATTATGTTATAATTAAATCAATATCAGCTTTTATAGAGAAAAATGCAATATTGGCTTATTAAAAAATTCATAATAGGGGGCAAATAAATGAAAAAAGAATTTTCCATGAGTAATGATAAAGTAATGATTAATTTTACTACAAAGTATTGTAATAATATTGATTCAGTATTAGAAAGCGAAGGTTTTAGAAGGGTATTAACTAGTTATTTAGAAAAATCAAAAAGAAAAAATACATTAACATATAGATTTTTAACAGATTCATTAGAGTCAAACGATACATCTAAGATTTGCAAGGCATTAATAAAAGCTATAAAATTTTTAACAATAATGAGTGTAGAAGAGATTGTAGAATTGAGTCCAGGTTTTGAAGTACTATTGACTAATAAAGATAGTTTTATTAGATTCGTAGAAGAGTTTTATTCTTACTGGAGAAGATTAGAAAGATATACTATAATTCATAGATATAAATTAAGAAAAGGCTTAGCTGCAATGAGTTTTACAGAAGCAAATGCAGAATTTTCTGTAATTATACTTAAATTATATAGGAAAGTTGAAAAAAATGTATTAGGTTATCAACCTAAGGTTTATAGACAAATTCCTGCTGGTGGAAATGCATGTATTATGATTCATCAAATGGACTGGCCAATTCCTAAAGGATATGAAGCATTAGAAGAAATACCTTTTATAGATAACATTCTTTTAGAAACACCATTTATAACTTATCCAAAAAGAAATACGAGAGATGGAGTATTTTCAGAAATTAATGAGAATCCATTAAAGTATACTAATATAAACAAGGAACATTGGTTTTGTTATCCAGCTAAAATAGGGGAATCATTAGCATATATATATTTCCATAGAGATTATATGGAACATGGAATAACTTTATGCAACTTGTTTGAAATGGCTAGAACGGAAGAAATAAGAGGTAGAAGACCTGATATAGTATTTGTATTTGGAGCAAATGATGAAAATGGAAAAGATTTAAAAACTGTATTTTATAATGATGATAAGAATGATATTATGCTTGGTTATATAAATCACTCAGATAAAATTGATTATTTTGGGTATATGAAAAAAATGTCATTAACTCTTCATAATTTAAGAATGATTAAAAAAGGATATTTGCCAATACATGGGGCTATGGTAAATATTGTATTAAAGAATGGGAAAACAGCGAATGTAGTTATTATGGGAGATAGTGGAGCAGGAAAATCAGAAAGCTTAGAGGCTTTTAGAAGCTTGAGTGAAGATTATATATCTGATATGACTATAATATTTGATGATATGGGAACTTTTAAATTAGAAGACAGTGAAATAAAAGGATATGGTACAGAAATAGGTGCATTTGTTAGATTAGATGATTTGGATCAAGGGTACGCTTTTAAAGAAATGGATAGAAGTATATTTATGAACCCAGATAAAGTTAATGCTAGACTAGTTATGCCAGTCTCATCTTACAAAGAAATAATGGCAGGATATAATATTGATTTCTTCTTTTATGCAAATAATTATGAGGATGTAAAAGAAAATGAAAAACATCTAGAATATTTTACTTGTGCTGAAGAAGCTGTAAATGTATTTAGATCAGGTGCAAGAATGGCTAAGGGAACTACAACAGAAAAGGGATTAGTTGAATCATTCTTTGCAAATCCTTTTGGTCCAGTTCAAAAACAAGAAGATACTAATGTGCTTATAGAAGAATATTTTGACGTTATGTTTAAATCAAAGCAAACTAAAGTGGGTCAAATCAAAACTTGTTTAGGAGTATGTGGAGAAGAGAAGAATGGTCCTAAAAATGCAGCTTTAGAATTATTTGAAGAAATAAAAAAACTATAATGTAAACCTAAAATTAGTCTATGTTTTAAACATGAGTTGATATATTCAATAGGTGAAGTGGCATTGTAATTAGATTTTGAGAATACTTAAGTGAGAGTCAAAAAGTAAGTGTCCAAAAGTGAATGTCCAAATTTTACATTTGGAAACAGGAACTTTCACATGGTGCATTTTATATTTGGCTACACGAACTTTCACACAGTGCATTTTATATTTTGTTTCTCGAACTTACTCAGCGCAATCGAGTTTCCTTTTTATATTCACATTTACTGCTTGTCTCAATTTTATATTGGGAGCAAGCTAAAATGGGACTATAGTCATTTTAGTGTTCCTAAGTTCAATTACTCAGTCCACTTTACTTATGTATATATCAACATTCTGATAAAACATAATCTAAATTAAAAAGATACTAAAAAAGATTTTTAATCTTTTTTTAGTATCTTTTCTTTTAATGGTTTAAGAATTGAGTCAAATGATTTTGAGGAAACATTTGGAAAGGATTTTATTAGTCTTATGTGATTTAATTTTAATATAAATTTTGAAAATCTAGCTTCTAAGCCTTTTGATTTATCACTAGCAGTCTTTTTTGTAAGAGCTATAAATTCAACACATTTTTCAAATAAACCACTTTTATCTGTTTGAAGTTTAACTAAAAGATTTTTAAAATCAACTAAAGAGTTAATAGTAAAAATAAAATCAAATAAAAAATAAATTACTATAATGTAAAAAATATAAGTTCCCATAGTTGTAGGTAATTTATCAATTAAATATTTAATCATAGGGTGAAGCACTTTAATAACTATTACAGAAGCAGCTCCCCATAATAATGAAAACGCAAGACATATTCTTCCATGAAGATTAAAGGCATCGTCAGTATAATCCCACCACTTGGATTTAAATACTTTTTCTAAAATAAAACCAGTTAAATACTCTATAAGTGATGTTAACAATGTAGCCCAAATAAATAATAATAATAAATTATCTGTAAACTTATGTAATGAAACTAACATAAAAACAATTCCAAAACCATAGATAGGACAAAAAGGACCATATAAAAATCCTCTATTTATAAAGTAATTATTATTTTTATATGCATAGATTACTTCGACGCACCATCCTAAAAAAGAATATATCATAAAAAAGTAAACTAAGTCATATAAGCTAAAATTATTTAATATATGCATAATACCTCCTAACATAATATTTAAATTATAGTATATAATTTAAATATTATATACTATAAAAAGATTAATTTTACATTAATTTTTCTTAAATTAACATAAAAATTAAGCATCAATTTCAAGAAAGAAATGATGCTTAAAAGCAGGTTATGCTATAGCTCTTTCTTTTATGAAAAAAGAAAGTGAGTATACTCCAGCTATTCCAACTAAGGAATAAACTATTCTACTAAAAATTGTAGAATATCCAAATAGTATTGCTACTATATTTATTTGAAAAAATCCAATCAAACCCCAGTTAATAGCACCTATAATAACTAAAATAAGTGCAATATAATCTAATGTCTTCATAAAATCACACTCCTAGCAATTCTTTTAATAATAGTATTTACTTAAAAGTGTGCTTTTATTACTTTGAAAGTAACAATAATTATAAAGATATGTTTCTGTCTATTGGTTGTGATAATGATATAAATGTATCAGTTCTTGAAATTCCATCTATATTATTAATCTTATTAAGTAAAAGATCTTGTAAATCAGAAATATTAGTACAAACTACTTTAGCAAACATTGAATAGTTACCAGTAGTCAAGTGAAGTTCAACAACTTCTTTTATTTCAGCCATTTCTTCAAATACAGAAGTAAAGCAAGATGCTTTATCTACATATATTCCCACAAAGCAACAAACATCATAGCCTAATTTAGGTAGATTTAGAAGAATTCTAGTACCCCTAATTATACCTAGATCCTCCATTTTTTTCATTCTTACGTGGATTGTTCCTCCACTAACATGACATATTCTTGCTATTTCTAAATATGGGGTTCGACAATCTTTTATTAATAAATCTAAAATTTGTAAATCCAATTCATCTAAATGTGCATTTGCAACTAGTTTCATATTATCACCTCTTAATAATCATAAAATCTAAATTTTATTTTATCAAATATTAGAGGATTATTAAAGTAAAAATCAATAAATTTATTAATTATTTTCAAAATTTTTATTAAAGTAATAATTTGTATTAGAATAAAGTTTTCATAAAAATAAAAAAATACGAGTAAAGCTTGATTATATATATAATATCTAATAAACTATTTAATATACACATTTAAGGAGGAATGACATATATGGGTAGTGTTATTATGACAATTCTTACTTTTGTAGGAGTTTTAGCATTTACACTTTTACTTTATTGGCTTTGCAGAAAGTATATATTTAAAAAAGTTAGAGTAAACAAATGGGTACCTCTTTCTATAGCAATTGTATTATTTTTAGTTCAAATGTTTTTGACAACTACAAAAAGAGTAGTTCCAGTACAAATGTTATTATCAGTTTTATCTGTACTATTTTTCTTATGGTTTATGGATATACTTCAAACTGGCGGACCTAAGAAGTCAGAGAAGAAAATAGTTATAAAACCAAAAGCAAAACCTAATAGAGTAAAACATAGAGACAATGGAAAATAAAAAAAGTTGGTATTTGTTTGTTTTAGCTACAGCAAAATATAAAGATATTAATATGTTAGAATTGTTTTTATAAGATAAAGCATTAAGAAGCTAGAATTTTAATACTGACAAGCATAAAGGATACTGTTTTATATAACAGTATCCCTTATGATTTTTAAACTTTTTATTGGATTTAGATTTATGCCTACTTCATTGACACAAATTGATATACTAAATACGAAAAATAGGTGAACTTATTCCTACCTTGCCATTTTCTAATATAGTCTTTATAACATACCATTTTTCATTATTTTCAACCTTATGCCTGTAAATATATTTTATACGATTTAAATTTAAATCAGGTATTTTTTTTATTATAGTGCCTGAAAAAGAAATTATATCTATCTCCTTAATTTTATAGTTGTTATCTTGAATAAATATATAAAATTCCAGTTCATTATCATCTAAGGGGATAGTTTCACCCATAAAGGCATTATTTATAGTAAAGTACATAACTAAAGATTTAGATTCAGTTGAATAAGTATGTCTACTTCTAAATGCAGTTATTAAGGAATCTAAAGTAAGTTCATTAGAAATTATGCATGTTAAATTTTCATCATCACCAAAATTCATTCTATGATTATCTTGTGAGTTTATAGCACCAAGTTGCCAACCCTTATCTAATAAATTGTAATAATACTTATCATATCTAGAGTATTTATTTGGAGCAGAACCATTACCAACTTCTATAGATGTTATTAGTTTATTTAATAAAGGACTATATTCTAAGTAATTTATGTTTTTATGGGGATGATTAAGGGTTATAAAAGAGTTTGGATTATTAAACATCCATAATATTAATAATTTAAGATTACTAACTATACCAGTAAAAAATCTATTAGAATTCACTACATTTATATCTCCAAATCCACTAGTTTTACTTTCAAATCCTATTACTGGTAGGAAGTTATCATGTTTTCTTCTATATTTTATTCTTAAGTATTTTAAAGCTTCCCATTTACTTAATTCATTTCCATTCATTCTAACAGATTTAATAAGATAATTATTATGATCTGTTAAAATTAAAAAATCTAATCCGTTATGTCGAGCATAATCAAATGCTTCAGTTGGTGTACCTCTTCCGGTAGAGAAGCCACAATGAGCATGAGGAATACCATAGTAAAATTTTAAGTTTTTAAAGTTAATTTGTGCTTTTTTCTTATTCAAATTATCCTACCTATAAAATTGCTTACAGTATATAATATATCTTCTGCGGTAAAATAATGACAATAACTAAATGTAATGATAAAATAAGTTTAGATATCTTAGCTAAATTTAATTATAAAAAAGAAGAAAGTGGGAAAAATAATGATAAAGAATTTTTTAAATAATATGCCTAATATATCAGAAAATGTTTACATATCTGAAACATCTGTTATTATTGGAGATGTTGTTATTAAGGAAAATTCTAACATATGGTTTGGCGCTGTTATTAGAGGAGATGAACAATCAATATCTATAGGGTGCGAAACTAATATACAAGAAAATGTTGTTATTCATGGAGATGGCGAGAATAAAGTGATCATAGGAGATGGTGTTACTATTGGTCATGGGGCTATAATTCATGGATGTACAATAGATGATAATGTATTGATTGGTATGGGCGCTATAATATTAAATGGAGCTAAAATAAGTAAAAATTCTATTGTTGCTGCTGGAAGCTTAATAACTCAAAATAAGGAGTTTGAAGAAGGAGCATTAATACTTGGAAATCCTGCAAAAGTTATAAGGAAATTAACACAGGAAGAAATTCAAGCCAATAAAGAAAGCTCTTTAACTTATGTTAATTTAGCTAAGAAAATGGCAGACAGTAATTAATAAGGTAATAAATTGGAGGAAATATGATACTAATAGGTGAATATAATAATTTTAAGGTAAGTAAAAAAGTTGATTTTGGATATTATTTAGAAAATGATATGGGTGAAGAAGTGTTATTACCAAATTCATCTTTAAATGAAAATAAAATAGAAGTTGGCGATAAAGTAGAAGCTTTTGTTTATAGGGATTCAAAAGACAGGGTAATATCAACATTAAAAATTCCAAGTTTAACAGTTGGAAAAGTAGGCTACTTAGAAGTAGTTGGTCAAAGTGGTATAGGAGCATTTGCGGATTTTGGTCTTGAAAGAGATGCATTTATACCAATTAAAGAACAAATATATAAATTGAAAACAGGAGAAAAGTATTTATTTTATATGTACTTAGATAAAACAGATAGAATAGCGCTTACAACTAGAGTTGATAATTATTTAGAATTTGCCTCACCTGAAGAATTTAAAACTTCAGAAGAAATTGAAGCAATAGTGTATGAAAGTGGTTACAATGGAACTTTAAAAGTTGCAATAAATAGGAAGTACAAAGGAATAATATTAGGTAATGAGCATTTTGATTATCTATATCCAGGTCAAGCAGTAAAAGCAAGAGTTAAGAGAATATATGAAGATGGAGTAATTGGTATTACAACAAGAAAAACAAGATTAAATGAAAGAGACGTATTATCAAAGGATATACTTCAATATTTAAGAGAAAATGGAGGATTTATGCCATTCAACGATAAATCGTCACCAGAAGATATAAAAAGAACATTTAATACTAGTAAGAATTATTTTAAAATAGCACTTGGGGGATTAATGAAACAAAAATTAATAGCTCAAGATAAAGAGGGAACAAGATTACTATAATAAATAGTTTGATTTTCTTTTAGATATGATTATTACATAATGCTTTATATAAAAAAGATATGCTGTTAAATTAATAGCATATCTTTTTATAATGTTATGTTTTAGCAGTGTGTTGATATATGCATAAATAAAGTGGACTGAGTAATTGAAATTATTTAATTCTTGTTCTAAATAATAGATTTTTTAATTTGCTCCAATTAAAAGGAACTAAAGGATAAAAATAACGATCATTTGTAATTGTTTTAGTAGAATACATAATAAATATTATTAATAGTAGTCCTACTATAAATCCCCAATAACCTAATATTGCAGTTAGAATTAATAACAATACTCTCATAAACTTTAATGCATAGCTTAATTCTATGCTAGATTGCTCAAAACTAGCCAAAGCAACTATTGACATATATAATATTGTTTGAGGTATAAACCAACCAGTAGTGACTGTGTATTCTCCTAATATTAATCCACCAATAACTGATAAAGACATTCCAAGAGAATTAGGGGTATTTAAAGAAGCTAATTTTAATCCATCAATGGCTGCTTCTAGTATTAAAAATTGCCAGAAAATAGGTATGGAGTAACTGTCTTTTGGAAATAAAAAATTAAATTCAGGTGGCAAAGTTATATTTCCATTAATAAAAAGTAAGTAAAGTGGAGTTAAAATAATTGTTGATATAGTTATAATATTTCTAATTAATCTTAAATAATTACCTGTAAATACTGGGAAATAATAATCATCTACATCTTGTAGAAAATCGAAAATAGAAGTTGGTAAAATCATAGCAGTAGGAGAATTATCTACTAAAATAATTATATTCCCTTCGGTTAAATGAGAAGATGCCACATCAGGTCTTTCTGTATATCTAACTTTAGGAAATGGATTAAGATAATTACGATTGCTTAATGCTTCAACTAAACTTTGATCTCCTAGTGTAAGGGTATCCACATTTATTTTTTTTATTTTTTCTAATATTATATCTAAGCTACGTTTATCAGCAATACCATCCATGTAAGCTATACATACATCTGTTTTTGAAATTTTACCTATGGTATGCATATCAAAAATCAATCTAGAGTCCCGTATTCTTCTACGAATTAAAGCTGTATTAAAAACTATTGTTTCAACAAAACCATCTCGTGCACCTCTTAAAGTTTTTTCTTTTTCAGGTTCTGCAAGTCCACGTACAGGATAGGTACGCATATCTAGAATTATGAACTTATCGTATCCATCGATAAACATTGATGTTTGCCCACAAAGTACAGAATCAATTATTTTATCCAAATCAACTTCTTCAGAAACTTCTATGTAAGGAATAGCATTATCTATAAATTCATTTGGTGTCTTATAAGAGTTCATTACTTCAGGCTTTATTGTAAAAAATCCATTCATTATTCGTTCCATAACGTCATCTTTAGTAAAACCATCTATATAAAACATAGTTGTTTTTTTGTCACCTATTATTATATTTCTTTCTATAATATCGAAGCTTTCTTTAACTTTAAGTTTTGATTTTACTAAAGATATATTATTATCAAAATCTGATGTGATTTTCAAAAAACTACACCTCTTTCATATTTTTTGATATATGTTTATGAAAATATTATGTGATTTACAAGAAAATTTATGCAAAAATATATTTAATAGACTAAGTGGATTTCTTTGTTTATGATTTAGATAATATAATATTAATATTGTCATAAAACCTAGCATAAATTACAAAAATAAAGAGCTATCTAAAAATAAGCAAATTTTTAGATAGCTCTTTATTAAGATTAATAATATTAAAAAATAAAAATTAGTATTTAAATTTAATAGAAATTTCTTTTATTTCACCTTTGGAATTTTTTCTTACATTAAATTGTTTTATATCAGAAAAATCATTGTTTAATTGATAAGATAATTCATTAAGAGTAGCTTTAGTCTTTTTAGCTAACTCACTATCTTGAATTATTCTAAATCTAGATTTCTTACAAGTTATTTCTTCACTTTTGTCACTAATTACAACAAAATATTCAGCTGCTTCCTCTACAACAAAATAGTCTTTGCTTAAAGTTAAATCTTCACATAAATTATTATCTATACATTTAACTACCATTTAAAATTCCTCCTAATATTAAAATTATAACTAAATAGTATTACAAAATTTTCATAATTTATACTAGATAAAATCATGAAAAAAGTAATTAAAAATAGTAAAAAATTATAATTTATAGAGAAGTGATACTTTTTTTGATATAATGATTATCAAGGAAAGGATTGATCAGCAATGGAAATTGGAAGAGTACGAAGTGGAAATGTATCAACTGAAAGAAAAATTGTATCAGAAAAAAAAGATTTTTCTCAAAGCTTTAATCATGCTAGGGAAAGAAAGTCAGAAGAACAACTTCGTAAGTTGATGGATGACATAAAAAAAAGAGGGAATAAGCTTGTATTAACTAAAACATATGTTGATGTTGTTATGTATAAAAAGATGATAAAAGAGTATCTAGAATCAATATTAAAGTTCATGTATGATACAAAAAAAGATATTAGTTTTTGGCAGACTCAATATTTTGTTACTGTAGATACTGTAGATGAAAAGCTAGAAGAGTTGACCAATATGTTGCTATCTGAAGAAAAAGAAAATTTGAATCTAGCAGCAACTATAGATGAAATTCAAGGTCTAATAGTGGATATATATAGATAGATTACATAAAGGTTTAATGCTAAATTAATATTTATTTAGTATTAAACTTTATTTTTGGGTATGTTTTAGCAGGTGGCATATATGCCATAAGCAAAGTGGACTGAGTAATTAAGCTTAGGAATGATGAAATGACTATAGTCTAATTATAATTCCATTTTAACTATTATATATATAAAGTAAAATTACATTTTAAAATCAAATTATGGATATACTTAATTTTGAGGTTTGTTATAATTATTGTGTTATGATAATTATAGTAAAATTTAAGGAAGGTGAATTTTAATGAAGAAATTACCAATATTTTTAATACCTATTATATCAATTTTTATGCTTATAGGATGTGGAGGAAATAAAGCTGCAACTGTAGATGAAGTTAAGGAAATTAATTTTGTAGTTCCAGATGGACTTCCAGCAATATCTATAGCTAAAATGATAAAAGAAAAACCAGAAATTAAAAAGGGATACAATTTTAATTATAATATTGAAAAAGTACCAGATAATGTTGCTACATCTATAATGAAAAGTGAAGCTGATATAGCCATAGTACCATCCAATGTACCTGCTATATCTTATAATAAAAATGGTGACTACAAAATAGCTGGAACAGTAGGGTTCGGATCTTTTTATATAATTTCTACTGATAATTCTCAAAATATAGATGACTTAAAAGGTAAGGAAATTTATAATATTGGAAAGGGATTAACTCCAGATATTATAACAAAAGCTATTTTAAAAAATAACAATATAGATCCAGATAAAGATGTCAACCTTAGTTATGTTGGAGGAGTTACAGAAATAGCTCCAGTAATTTTATCAGGAAAAGCTAATTATGCAGTATTACCAGAACCAGCGTTATCTACCGTATTAAGTAAAAAAGATAATCTAAATATACTCATAGATTTAAATGAAGAATGGAAAAAAGAAAATGATTCAAAATATGGTTACCCTCAAGCGACTATAATAATAAAAAAAGATTTAATAGAAAATGATAAGAAGCTAGTTGAAAGTATTTTAAGGGAGATAGAAAATAGCACAATATGGGCATATAAAGACAAAGAAGCTTTAGGAGACTACTGTGAGGAAATAGGTGTATCAGCTAATAAGGATATAATAGTATCAGCTATGGAAAGAGCTAATATAAAATACGTTGATATAAAAGATTCTGTTAGTGAATATAATACTTATTTTAAAAATTTATATGAATTTGACAACATAACGGTAGGAGGAAAGATACCAGATGAAGGAATATACATGGAAAAATAGAGTATGTATTCTAGCATCATGTTTATTCTTTTTAATAATATGGCAAGTTCTTGCAGTTGTTATAAATAATGATATATATTTACCAAATATTCAACAAGTAATAACTGAAATGATTAAAATTATAAGTAAAAATGATTTTAATTTAATACTTATTAGTAGTGTATATAGATCTGTGTTATGCTATATTTTAGCTATAATTTTAGCTATAATCTTAGGGGTACTTACATTTATATATCCATTTTTTAAGTTTTTATTAGCTCCAATAAATTCTTTTGCTAAAACTATACCAACTATGGTATTAGTGGTGTTAGTATTGGTTTGGTTCAATAAAGATAAGGCCCCATTTATAGTAGGGTTTGCTATAATATTTCCAATATTATATGAAGGAATAGTTGGAAGTCTTAATAGTATAGATAAAAAAATAATAGATATGATGGATATATATGAAATATCTCTTATAGATAAAATAAAAAAAATATATGCTCCAGTTATAAAATTTCACTTAGCAAGTATATTTGTATCAACTTTCTCTTTGGCATTTAAAGTAGTTATTGCAGGAGAAGTACATGGACAACCTAGGTATGGGATAGGTTCTGCAATACAACTTGAAAAAGTGAATTTTAACACCAGTGGAATATTTGCATGGATAGTACTTATTGCGATATTATCACTAGCTTTTGAATTTATAAATAATTTGTTTAAAACTAGGATATATAGGTGGAAGAAAAATGAAAATAGAAATTAAAAATTTAAGCAAAGCCTATAATAATGAAATAGTTTTTGAAAGGTTTAATTTAACTCTAGAAAACAGCAAAGTAAATTGCATAGTCGGAAAATCAGGTTGTGGAAAAAGTACTTTACTTAATATGCTAGCTGGAATTCTTAAATTTGATGATGGAGAGATTTCAGGAATATCAAAAAATGAAGTTAGTTACATATTTCAAGAAGATAGATTAGTAGAATGGCTTACTGTTGAAGAAAATTTAATTTTTGCTTTGAAAAAATATTATAATAAGTTAGAACTAAAAGAAAAGATAAAATCTATTTTATCTTCACTAGGGCTTGAAGATGTAAAAAATAAATATCCAGAAGAATTAAGTGGTGGAATGAAGCAGAGAGTAAATATAGCTAGAGCTTTTGGAAAACCATCTAAAATTATTTTAATGGACGAACCATTCAAATCTTTAGATTACACATTAAAATATAAAATAATTGATGAATTTAAAAATATTATGTTAAATGAGAGTAGAATAGTAGTACTAGTTACTCATGATGTAGATGAAGCTATATATTTTAATGGTAATATAATAGTTTTTGGAGAAAGACCTGTTAAGGTTAAAGGCATTTTTAATGAAGATTTACAAGATTTTAAGAGTGATATTATTAATTTAATTAAGTAATAGGATATAGTTTAATATTGTGTTGATATATGCATAAGTAAAGCTGGACTAAGTAATTGAACTTAAGAACACTAAAATGAGTATAGTCCAATTTTAGCTTGCTCCAATGTAAAAATGAGACAAGCAGTAAATTTGACAATACTCATTAAGAGTTCTAAAAGTCCAATTACAATGCCACTTCACCTATTGCATATATCAACATCAATTTAATACATAGTCTAATAATAAAAGGAGGACTTTATGTTAAAAAAGTTTATTAGTTTTTATAAACCATATAAGAAATTATTTTTTATGGATTTGATAGCTGCGTTTATAGCAGCATTATGCGATTTAGTTTATCCAATGATGACAAGAACTCTAGTTAATGATTCTATTCCTAATAAAAATATAAGATTAATAGCAGTTTTTGCAGTGACATTATTAATTATATTTTTAATTAAAGCATTATGTGGTTATTTCATGCAATATTGGGGACATGTTGTTGGAGTAAGGATGCAAGGTGATATGAGAAGGGATGTATTTAATCATCTTCAAAAATTACCTAATAAATACTTTGATAATAATAAGACCGGTGATATTATGTCAAGAATAATAAATGACTTGATGGAAATTTCAGAATTAGCACATCATGGACCAGAAGATATATTTATATCAATAGTAATGCTGACAGGTTCATTTATTATATTATGCACAATTAATATCTCTCTTACATTATTGATTTTTGCATTTATACCTTTTATTGTTTTATTTACTATGTATCAAAGAAAGAAAATGAATAAAGCGTTTCTAGATACAAAAGTAAAAACAGGTGCAATAAATGCAAGTCTTGAAAATAGTATTTCAGGAATAAGTATTTCTAAAGCTTTTGTTAGTCATGAAACAGAACAAGAAAAATTTGAAAAAGGAAACAAGAAATTTATTTTTGCAAGAGAAAAAGCATATAAAGTAATGGCTGAATATTTCTCAGGAGCAGGTTTTGGAATAGATATATTAAATTATGTAGGGCTAATAGGAGGAGGTCTATTCACTTTTAAGGGAGTAATAGATATTGGAGATTTTATGGCATATATGTTATACATAAGACTATTTACAGATCCTATTAAGAAGTTAATTAATTTTATGGAACAATTCCAAAATGGAATAACTGGTTTCCAAAGATATATGGAAATTATGAATGAAGATCAAGAAAAGAATAAAAAAGATGCCATTGAATTACATCATGTAAAAGGAGATATAGAATTTAAGAATGTTAGTTTCAGCTATGAAGGAGAAAAAGTATTAGACGATTTTTCTATTGATATAGAAAGCGGAAAAATGTTAGCTTTAGTTGGACATTCTGGTGGAGGAAAAACAACAATTTGTAATTTGATTCCTAGATTTTATGATGTTATGGATGGAGATATACTAATAGATGGAAAGAGTATATATAATGTAACTTTAGATTCATTAAGAGAAAATATAGGTATAGTACAACAAGAAGTATTCTTATTTACTGGTACTATAAGAGATAATATATTGTATGGTAAAACTAATGCAAGTGAAGAAGAAATTATAAAAGCTGCTAAAATGGCCAATATTCATGAATTTATTGAAAGCTTGCCAGAAAGATACGATACTTATATTGGAGAAAGAGGAGTAAAATTATCAGGTGGACAAAAGCAACGTATATCAATTGCTAGAGTATTTTTAAAAAATCCATCTATTCTAATACTTGATGAAGCAACATCTGCCTTAGATAATACAACAGAGCATATAATTCAAGAATCGCTTAAGAAATTATGTGAGGGAAGGACAACTATAGTTGTAGCACATAGATTATCAACAATTCAAAATGCAGATGAAATAGTTGTTATTGGAAATAAGGGAATAATAGAAAAGGGAAGTCATAATAAGTTAATGAAGTTAAACGGTGAGTATAGTAAATTACAGAAAATAGCTTCTATTTAAATGTATGATTATTAAGAGAAAACTCGACTTCTGTATGGTCGCTGAGTAAGTTCGAAAAGCTAAATATAAAATGCACTGTGTGAAAGTTCACCAAACTAAATTTAGTTTGGTGAACTTTTTTGTTGTGTGCCCAGCATGGGCACGTACTAATCGGTGAAAGTCCGTAATGGG
>NZ_CAURTC010000008.1:0-114774 GCF_963527835.1 uncultured Clostridium sp.
GGTGGTGTGAGAGGACGCTAAATAAAATAATTATTTAGCTCCTACTCGATTATTTTTCCATTTTTATATAGCGAAAGGCTTAATTAAATAGTTCTGATTTTAAAAATTAGCCCTATAAAAGACCATAGATTAATGGATAATGGTTTTATATTGATAATTAAGGTAGTTTGTATAGTATAATAGATAAATAGTGATTTATGTGATAGTCAAATACTATTTTTTAGGGAATTAAGGAGGATAAACATTGATTCAGTCAATTGTACATATAGCTTTAGTTGTAAGAGATTATGATGAAGCAATCGAGTTTTATACAAAAAAGCTACACTTTACATTAGTAGAAGATACATATCAACCAGAACAAGATAAAAGATGGGTTGTAGTATCACCCCCTGGTTCTAATGGAACTGCTATATTACTTGCAAGAGCATCTAAGCCAGAACAAGAGCCTTTTATAGGAAATCAATCAGGTGGAAGAGTTTTTCTTTTCCTAGGAACAGATGATTTTTGGCGTGATTATAATGAAATGAAAAAAGTAGGGATAGAATTTGCTAGAGAACCTAAGGAACAGGACTATGGAACAGTTGCTGTATTTAAAGATTTATACGGCAACTTATGGGACTTAGTTGAATTCAATGCAAATCATCCAATGTTTGAAAGAATTAAGTAAATTACAATTTGTAGGGCCTATTAAATCAAACTAACAATTTTATTAAATGATAAATTACAATATCAAGTGCAACACTAATTAATTGCAAAAAAAATAACCCATACGGGCACGTTCATGTTAAAGTAATAATTGCGAAAAACCACTTTAAAGGACGTGACTATATGAGTTATAAACATATTACTATAAATGAACGTTGTTGTATAGTAGAATATTTAAATTTAGGCTGATAAAATCATTTATGTATACATGTCTAGATTTATCAGAAGACAATCCATATGACTAATTCTTAATTACAATAATGACTGGTATTAACCAATTAGAGAGATATATTATCCATATGCGTAAACATGAAGGGATAGAACTGGCTAAGAAAGAAGGCGGTGTGACTAAAAATCAAATTCGTAAAATTATAAATGTGTCTAGGACTTTATTATATGGAAAGCTATTATCGGAAGGAAACAAGTAATCATTCCTTACTATATAGAGGTGAATTTATATGCCTAAAATTGACAATATGCTAGCGATTTTATGGATGCTTAGTTCGGGTGAAAAAGTTACTGCAAAACAAATTTCAGAAAAGTTGGAGATGAATATAAGAACTGTGTATCGATATATTGATACACTTTCAACAAGTGGTGTACCAATAATTTCAGACACAGGGCATAACGGTGGATACACTTTACTAAACAATTTCATTGAAGCTCCCCTTTTTTTTGATTCTGAGGAGCAAACCTCACTAATTCACGCTGCTGTTTTTGCAGAAGAAGCAGGATATTATGGTGGTGAAGCACTAAATAGGGCTATCTCAAAGTTAAGCAACTATTCAAATCAGGTTCAGGAAATAAACATAAACCAACATTTAACCAGTCTTGAAGTAATAAATCGAGTAAGGTTCCAAACCATGAAACCTTACTTAAAGGATTTGGAGCAGACCATAGCTAACGGATACTCTGTAAAAATTTTATACCATAAAAGTGGTGAAGATCAATCAAAGTATAGATTGGTTGATCCCTACAAAATTATTTATTGGAACAATAAGTGGTATATGATTGGATTTTGTCATCTTAGAAATAACATCCGTAGCTTTAGAGTAGATCGAATTGAAAGTCTAGTGCTTACTGAAAATAAGTTTAATCATCCAGAAGATTTTTCAGCACGTGATTTTTTTTTGAAAAACCTTGTTCCTACAGAATATAATCAAGGGATTATTCCTTTGGTTGTTAATGGAAGTAAAAGTACATTGAATGATGTTTGCCAACATTGGTTTTTGGGAAATTATTTACAAGAACGTACTTCAAATCAAGCAATATTTCTTCTTGAAAAAAGTATACTACATACATATGTACCTTATTTACTTTTACCGTATGGTAAATCTATTCAGGTTATTGAGCCAATAAGTTTTAAGAAAAAACTTATTGAAGTTCTATCAGAATTAATTCAATTTCATCAAGTATGAAAACTTCCCTGACAGTAGCTGTCAGGGAAGTTTTATTATAATAGGTTATATAAAACATGATTGGAGTGTTATTTTATGCAAGGAAAAAAAGTTTATCTTTATGTATTTAATACAATGTCAGACTGGGAATATGGATATTTAACTGCTGAACTAAATTCGGGAAGATATTTCAAAAAAGATTTAGCACCTTTAAAAGTAGTTACTGTAGGAGCTAATAAAGAAATTATTACTACTATGGGAGGGCTGAGCATTAAACCAGATATTTCCTTTAATGAGTGTACTCTTGAGAGTAAAGATCTTTTAGTTTTGCCTGGAGGAAATACTTGGGGAGAAGATATTCATCAACCCATCTTGAAAAGAGTTGGCGAAGCTTTAGAATTAGGCACTATTATTGCAGCAATTTGTGGTGCAATTGAGGCACTAGCAAATGCTGGATATCTAGATTCTAGAAAACATACAAGCAATAGCTTAGAGTATACTAAAATGGTCTGTCCTAATTATAAAGGAGAAAAATTTTATGAGATGGGATCTGTGGTAGCTAGCGAAAATTTGATTACTGCATCAGGAGTAGCACCTCTGGAATTTGCAATGGAAGTACTGAAAAAATTAGATGTATTTGCACCAGAAACATTACATTCATGGTATAATCTAAATAAGACTCATAAACCTGAATACTTCTTCCAGTTAATGAATTCAATAAATAGTTGATATAAAAAAATCAACTAGGTAGATTATATTAGTTTAAATAAAGACCATGCTTTAAGACTATGTCAGAGCATGGTTTTTATTTATAACTTAAAAAAGGTTATAACATACGACAACGATTGGAAACAGCTCCTCTCAGAAATATTTTCACAAAAAGTATACCTCTGAATACATAAAATCATTCAACCCGTTTGGAACAGCGGGTAAAATCGCCTTAAAGTGCTTTTTCCAGTTTACCCAGAGCATTATATGCTTTTACAATCAGGTGTTGTTGAGACTTTAGGAGGACTTCCAACTCATGCAAGTGTAGTTAAAGTTGATCCAATGCCACAATTTGTACTTGATGTAGTTGATAGTGATTATTCTCATAAATCTTATTCTGGTATAAAATTTGAAGATGGTACAATTTGGGGATATGGTTTGACAGAGTATCGTGATACAAAAAAAGGTGCTGAATTCAGACTACATGTTTGGTGGTCATCTGGATCTCCACAAATATTCTTTGATGACCATGCTCGTCATTTTTCAGTTGAGTATCGTAACTTTATAAATTTAGCAGTAGAAGATATTATAGCTAATAGAGAGAAATAAAAAAATTATACTAACTAGCCATTAAATTTCACTTTAGAGACTAGTTATGTATTTTACATAAAGTTAATACCCTTAGAATCCAAATAAATGGATTTTAAGGGTATTTTTGGATTTAACTTTTTATTCAAACTCAATTTTCCTAGTACTAGTTATTTTTTAAATTTAAAATTTCAGATTAATTGTAAAATGAAATTGAACTAATAAAAAATCCATAGTGGATTATCTGTGTTATGATTTAATCGCTAAAGAAAATTCAACACGGAGGATAATCACTATGGATCACCAAAATAATAACACAGAATCACGTAAAAATAAACACTTGAATTTCAAAGATCGTATGACTATTGAGCTTCGTCTTAATGATGGATTTTCACCATATAAAATAGCAAAAGAGCTAAATAGGTCAATAAATACTATTTTAAATGAGATACGTCGTGGCACAACTACACAGATTAAGCAAGGAAACTATGTTGAAGTGTATCTTGCAGATACTGGCGAAGCTGTTTATAAAAATAATCGTCAGAATTCTTGTCGTACATTTAAACGCTTAGAATGTAGTGACTTTATTAATTATGCTGTTGATAAGATAAAAAATCATTCATGGTCACCAGATGCTTGTGTAGGCAACGCCCTTGCCATAGGCAAGTTTGAACGTTCTCAAATTATTTGCACTAAAACTTTATACAATTACATTGATCTTGGCTTACTAGCTGTTATTAATGCAGATCTGCCAATGAAGCTACGTAGAAATACTAAGCCAGCAAAAGTAAAGAAGCATAAGAAAAAGCTAGGTAAAAGCATTGCTGAACGTCCAAGTGATATAAATAATCGTGAAGAATTTGGTCATTGGGAAATAGATACTGTTGTTGGTGAAAAATCCAACAATGACTGTGTTCTTTTGACTATTCTTGAGCGTAAAACTAGGAGTGCCATCATTCATAAAATTGCATCAAAAACTGCTGCAGCAGTTACGGAAGCACTTAATAACATTCGTAACATATATGGTAAGCAGTTTAGTAAAGTTTTTAAAACCATAACAAGTGATAATGGCTCTGAATTTGCTGACTTATTCACATTATAAGCAGACACAGATACAAAGGTATATTTCACTCATCCATATTCTTCATTTGAGAAAGGTACAAATGAACGTCATAATGGTCTGATACGCCGTTTTATCCCAAAGGGAAAACGTATATCAGATTATAGTTTAGATGATATTGCTTTTATAGAAGAGTGGATGAATACTCTTCCAAGGAAAATACTTAACTATAAGACTCCGGAAGAGCTATTTGAAATACACTTAGATGAAATATATGCCGCATGAGTAAAATCGAGCGTTTAAGTCATAAACATAAATTAGTTCAATTTGTTATTGCAATTTATCGTATTTTTTATTTTTAAATATTACAATAAATCCTTATATAACTTATATTCAAATAGATTTAACACTACATTTATGTAACAAAAATTGTAACTAATATGTAACAAAAATTGTAACTAATTTTGTTACATAATATGTGACGTATTATATTACTTAAAATGTAACTTATTTAGTTACATTTTTTTAAAGAGAATAACAGGAAGAAATATTAGTTAAGTAAAATAAATATTTACTTTAACACTACCTTGCTGTACAATATACCTAAAGTAACTTGCACAACAAGATAGTTAGGAGGTAGGTATTTTGGGAGATAAATCTCAATTTTTTAGGGGAACATTAGAGGGATGTATTCTTAAAATTATTAATGATGATCTGGTTTATGGCTATGAAATTGCTGAAAAGCTAAAGGGTTTCGGATTAGATGAAGTTAGTGAAGGTACTATTTATCCATTATTGCTACGTCTTGAAAAAAACGGATTAGTTAGTTCAGAAAAGAAAGAATCCCCATTGGGCCCTAAAAGGAAATATTACAAATTAACCATTTTGGGAAAAGAAGAACTGAAAGAGTTTTTTAAAATTTGGCAAGAGCTAAAAAATAGTGTAGATAGAATATTTGAGAATTATGGAGGAAATACTTATGAGTAGCACTGCTCAAAAAAGAAAAGAAAATAATAAGATAAGTGAAAACATAAATGAAGAAAATCTTAAAATTTATACAGATTTTGTTTGTTATTTGCGAGTAAGTAATTTAAAAAAAGAAGAACAAGAAGAGATTATAAATGATGTATTATTAATGTTCTTACAGTGGCAACAAGAAGGAAAATCAATAGAAAATATGGCTGGTGGAAATTTAAAAAAGTTTACAGATAATATTATAGCAGCAGTAAATCCAAGTAAAACTTTATCTCAAAAAATTAAAGAAAATTTAGGAATGATAATAGAGTGTTTCTGTATTATGCTTACAATAGATTTTATTTTCCTATACTTAAATAAGGTAGTAAAGGGGAATATAAGTATAAACTATGATTATGATTTAGCTATGTTTTTAAGAACTATAATATTTGTAGGGTTCTCATACCTTTTTGTAAACTATATTGGTAAAAATAGCTTTAAACTTAGTATTAAAGGAAAATTTTCAAAGTCTGCTAATTTTATTTTTGGTGCAAGTATCGCAGCACTATTAATATTTACAATATTAATGTCAAAAGTATTAAATAGTATAGTACTAGTTTCATTTAATATAATATATGTGATGTTAATAATGGGAATATATTGGATTAATAAAGTTATACATAAATTTGTAATTAACAAATTAGGATAAAACATTTTTAAAGACATTTTTCATTAAATACAAAAAATAAAATTATATTAAAAAGTCTTTCCTTTTATTTTAGGGAAGATTTTTTAGTTATATAATTTAAAATATTGCTTAAAAAAACAACAGTTGTTTAATGTGTTTAGACACCTCTTGAACCCAGTAGACAAGCTATTTTATGTCGCACTTGATTATACAATTAATCTCATTCTTTATATTTTCAAAAAGTATGTAAATAATTTATAAGATACCTTACTTTACAGATATAACAAGTATCATTAAAGAATAAAAATTATTCCTTGAAAATTTAATAATATTATATTTACAAAATATGTTATAATTAATCAATATAAAAATAGTAATGTATAAATCTCATGATAAAATTTAACTTAATTTACTTTTATTTATACATATATTAATATTTTCCCAAATATACATTAAAGATTTAACGTCAGGAGGGCATTATAGATGGAAGTAGAATTTAAGATTTCCAAAGAAGAATTAATAGATTTTCATATGAAATATATTGCTAATACAACAATTTTTAAATATCAAATGATCTCTAATTTTATATTTAATTTTATGGTTTTTTTATTGATAATTTTTTGTTTTAAAGATCCTCTATATAGGGGTGCTGGTTTAATCACTTTATTTGTGATGCTATTATTTAGAAAGAGAATTTTTAGACATAAATTAAGAAAAAAATTCTTTAAAATATATTCCTTCGATAAGTATAAGAATTTATTTGAACAAACTAATTTAACTTTTACTGAAGATGGATTAAAGACTAGTACTAAATTTTCAGAAAAGGTTTATAAATGGGATTCTATAAAGAGTATACATTTAGTAGAAAATTATATATTTATAAGAACAGTTAATAATGAGGACTTATTATTTTCAACACTTTCTTTTAATCCAATTGAAAATAAAGAACTATTTTTAGATACAATAACTAAAAATACAAAATTAGAAATAGAAAAAGAATATCCTAAGGATGTTAAATATCTTTAAAACTAATTTTAAAAAATAGTTATTTAAGAAAATATTTTTAGTAATCATAGATTCCAAGGATATTTTCTAATTTCTATTATTTTTTATTTTTGTTAAATTAATTCTATTAAGTACACTAATAAACCAATTTTATATGACGTTCATATGGTGCTTGCCCATAGAGTCTTTGATTTTCTAAATTCTAAGTTAGAAGCAGTTTTAACAGCTTCAAAAATATTAATTAAAAAACAAAGAGTTAAATAACATAACTCTTTGTTTTTTAATTGAAATATATATGTTGCAATTTTAATTCTTTAAAAAATTAAATATATATCATCTATTTAAGTATAGATTATTTTTTGCGACATATATAATAAAATTTTCTAAGCTAATTTAGATGTTAATTGGGATAAGAAAGTTACAATAAATACTACAATAGAAGTAAGTCCTTCAATAATACCAGAAATAATAGCACCTACGGATAAATCAGCTCCTAAGAATATTATAGCTGCAATAATTGCAATAACTGTTATTACTCCTATAGCAGGATGTTCTTTAACAAGATCAATTACACTATCTACAGCAGAAGATACTTCTTCTTTTACTTTTTTAGGATCTATTCTAAATTCAATAGATAAAGTTTCTGATAAGGATATTTTTTCTGCTGGTTCTTTAGAAATTTCTGCATTAAAAGTATTTTGAATATCTATCTTTAAGTTATCACCTTTTGATGATACTTTAATTGCTAATTCCATAGTGCTTAATTTTGCAATAGTATTTGATAACTCTATAGAACCATTTTTACTTAAACCTTCTTGAATATTCTTAATGGCAGTTTGTAATCCAATTCCATCAAACTTTCCTTCTTTAAATTTTATAGTAGTATTGCCATCACCTAAAGCACTACTCATTGATAAACCTAAACTTATCTTCATACATCCTGTATCAATTAAAATAATTTCTCCATCAGGAGATGAAAACTCTAAACCTAGTAGTTTTGCAAAACTATTATTGTTGGCAATTTTTAGAATATCTACAGTAGGAGTAACCCCACCAACACCAACATTTCTACCAGAAGCAATATTATTATCAATTTCTATTTCAGCAGCTCCATGTAAAGTTATTGTTGAAATTTGGTCAAATGCCCAGTCCTTTGGAAGTGGATATCCAAGATTACCACTAAATCCAGTAGACATATCACATACGAAGCTACTACAAGAATAACCAGCATTAGCAACACGACTACATACATTTCTAGGTGCATAAATACCTATCTTATATTTATTACCATAATCATTAAAGACTTCATTTATTGCTTTAAAATAAGGAAGAATATTATTTGTAACATTATAATCTAATGCATCAAAATCAACAGCAAAATATATTATAGTATCTTTACCAAATCCAAAGTTGGTAGAAGTTAGCATCGCAGAATGAGCATCAGCAATTCCTTGATTATAGTTAAAATAATCTAATCTATATCCGCCAACTTCAAAAATTGGAACAACCTTAAGTCCATTATCAAATATAGTTTTTAATTCAGAAGAAGTCATTCTATATCTTCCAGTAAGATATCTTCCTACAATTTTATATCCATTAGATTTAAGATTAACAGCCATTGCTGGAGTAATAGATGTAGAACAATCACAAGCCGTACCTTTTCTATTTCTATCTCCAGTACTAACTAAAAGTGAAGCCCAAACTTGTTTTCCAGCATATCCATCATCGGGTAATGCACAAAATCTTTGAAATTCTTTTATTGCATTAGATAAACCTGAACCGAATAACCCGTCAAAACCATGAGGGTCTACACCATTTACATATAAAGAATATTGAAGTAATAATACAAATCTTTTATTTGATCTACTTCCTGGTATTGTAGGACATAAATTCATTGTGTTATTTCCCCAAATACCATCGGCACCAACACCTTCTTCATGTTGCAAAGCTTTTATTAAAGCTCTATTAGTTTCTCTAGAATATACACCATTACAAGGTATTAATCCAATAACCATATAATAGTCTCTATTAAGATTTTGTTGGATTTTACGTACATTAGAATCTCCTCTGCTAGCTAATACAAATCCATCCATAGTTGATAATAATGCCTTAAATATTAGTGAGGTTGCAGTACCAGAAGTATCAGAAAGTCCAGCATCTTTTCTTAAGTTAGAAATACCTTCAGCTGTTCTTGATGTAAATTTACCATCTATATTACCACCATCATATCCTTTACAATATAAACCACATTGTAAAATAGTGATTATATTTTTATTGTCATTATTTGAACTTATAGTAGGGCATTTTTTTTCTGTACCTTGGCCCCATAAACCATCAGCATCAACCCCTAGTTCTATTTGCAAAGCTTTAGTTAATGCTATAATTGTACTCCAGCCTGTCATACCATCTTCTTTTAATTTTGAAATTTTTCCGTTATAATTTTTGTTTAACCACTTTTGAGTAGCTAATACCATTTGATCCATTTTTCATTTCTCCCTTTTATTAATTATAAGATTTTTAAATTAGCTAATTTTTAGTTCTTATAATTAATAAAAGTAAAGAAAGATTAAATTTGTAAACCTAAAATTCAACATCTTTGCTTTTTAGATCCATATGACATTAATATCTTTCTGATTCTAAGAAAAAGCTATCTTCAGTTTCTAAAATTTTAAATACAGTTTTGTCGGTGTTATTAAAACTCTTAAAACAATTTAGGAGGGATTAAATGCCTACAAATTTATTACAATAAATTATAATATTAACTGAGAGTTTAGAGAAATTTATAAAGATCCCAATTAGATTTGAAAAGAAAAAGAGTTTTTACAAATTGCAATAACAAATTGAACTAGTTTCTATTTATGACCTAAACACTGGAGTTTTATAGTTAAGTATTCTCCTAGGAAGAGTATTCATCCAATCAGCTATGAAAGAAATATCATCTGAAGTATAGTCAGATATACGTTTTCCCTTTGGGATGAAACGGCGTATTAGACCGTTATGACGTATCGATCTCCCATTTTTTTATTAGTTCAATTTCATTTTACAATTAGTCGACGATTTTTTCATATTATTTTAAGTAAAAATATTTCTAAATTCAAGGCAAGTCCACTTCGGGAAACTTTGTTTACCTAAATGTACTTGCCTATTTATCTATATTCATTTAGAGTTTTATTCCATATTTAATAATTAGCATTTCTATATGCTTTTTAATAATTAATATTTTTCTATATAGTATATGTTTTTTATATTACAGATAGTTATATAAAGAACTCTTTATCTAACTAAATTATTACATACGTAGAAAAATATATGACAAGTGATTCTTGAGGAGCATTAAAAAATAGAACATGTAAAGTGGACTGGGAGAGAAAGCATTAAAAAAATTAATACATCTATACATGGTGGGAAACTGTATAAGAGTATGTTGCAGGAGCAAGTTTGGGTAAGAGGACCATCTACAATCCTAATTTTTATTGGATAAAGGTTTATGATTGAATTAAAGATTATGGATACAATAAATTTGATAAATGGATTGAATAGTTGCTTCAGAGTTTAACTAGCTTAACAGCAGAAAGAACGATAGATAAATCAAAGATTAAGTGTAACTTATTTTGTAACTAGTATAGATACAATTTTTGTAACATAAATTGGTACTAAAAGTGTTACATTTATTGTTACAAAAATGGTATTTTGTGAAGAATCTGCAAGATACTTTCATGGTGATATATTAAATGCTAGAATTTTTGAAGACTGTGTAACTGCAATAATAAAAACTCTTACAAGCAGTAAAAAAGGCTTTAAGGAAGACAGTTATGCTGAAGAATTAAAGCAGATTATTACTAAACAATATTCAAGTAACATAACAAAAGAAAATACTAATAGAGTATTGCAATGGTTTTATACTTCAAAATTTGTTAAAGATTGCGATAAGCTCATAGATTTTGTTTATAGAAATAGAGAAAATGGATATGTTTATCCCTTCGGGTATTGCGTAAGCACATTCTTTAAAAATTTATGAAATACTTCAGCATCATATTTTTCATTTTACAATTTTTGTTTACTCAATAACCTATTATATAAAAAATAATTTATATTGATTAATGATATTAAGAGATGTAACATAAAATATGGTAATAATTTAGTAGGATTTTACCGTGTTTTATTTTGCATAAATATTGTGTTTTAAAATAATATTTATGCAATAGAAATAAGCACAACAATAATAAGGATTTTTATGAAAGAAAGGGAGAAAAAATGAGTAGTATAAACACATTAGAGAGGACAACTGAAAGAACAACATCTTTATTTAAATTGACATGGCCTATTTTTATAGAACTTATTTTACAAATGCTTGTAAGCAATGTGGATCAACTTATGTTAAGTAGAGTATCGGAAAATGCTGTTGCTGCTGTAGGAAATGTAAATCAAATCATGAATTTCTTGCTTATTACTTTTAGTATTATTACTATGGCAACAACAATACTTGTATCTCAATACTTAGGTGCAGAAAATTATGGAAAGGTTTCCAAAATATATTCTGTAGCCGTATTTTCTAATTTAGTATTTAGTATTTTAATAAGTATATTATTATTATGTTTCAATGGTATATTTTTTAAATGGTTAAGAATGCCAAGTGAACTGCTTAGAGATGCTAAAACATATATAAGTATAATTGGTGGAGGAATATTTCTACAAGCTATGTTTATGACTTATTCAGCCATATTAAGAAGTAACAGTTTAATGAAGCAAGGAATGTATGTTTCCGCAATCGTAAATGTTATTAATATACTGGGAAACTTTCTTTTCATAAGTGGTACATTTGGTATACCAAAGCTTGGGGTAGAAGGAGTTGCTATATCAAGTGTATTAAGTAGGCTTATAGGAGTTATAGTTATAATATACATATTTAAACAAAATATAAAACAAAAAGTATCATTAAAGCACTTAAACCCATTTCCTAAAGAAATATTTAAAAAGTTAATGATGATTGGTATTCCATCTGGAGGTGAATCAGTATCATATAACTTTTCGCAAATGGTAATATTGACATTTATAAACATGATGGGTACAAGCTCTGTTGCAACAAAAGCATATGTTGGAATGTTGGTTTGGTTTTCATTCATATATGGTTCAGCAGTATCGCAAGCAAATCAAATAAGAGTTGGGTATCTTATTGGTGCTAATAAGAAAGATGAAGCATATAAGAAAGTTTTAGAAACATTAAGACCAGCGGCATTTATTTCATTAGGCGTTTCAATAGTGCTATTTATATTTAGTGATAATTTACTCGGTATATTTACATCTAATCCTGAAATTTTAAGATTAGGAAAACAAGTTTTATTTATAGATGTATTATTGGAGTTTAGAAGATCATTTAATGTTGTAATAATAAGAGGTATGCAGGCCGCTGGTGATATTAAATATCCTATATTTATAGGAGTTTTATCAATGTGGATTGTAGCAACAGGACTTTCATATGTTTTTGGAATAGTTTTAGGATTAGGACTTAGAGGAATTTGGATTGCAATGATGTGCGATGAATGTTTAAGAGGATTAATTTTCTATATAAGATGGAGAAGAGGAAAGTGGAGATCTAAAAGCATAGTGAATTAAGCCTAGAATAAATGTCATGTTCTATATATTAAATTTTTACAGTTGAATCTATTTTGAATATATTTTTATGATGAAATAGAGAAAATATTTTTATATAAAGATAAGAAATAACTCTTGAACTATAAATTTCATACAATGAAATGTGGTATAACGTTTTAAAGGAGCTATTAATGTATAAAAAAGGAGATTTTCATATTCACTCAACATCTTCAGATGGTGGTTATACCCCAAAACAAGTTGTTAATTTTGCTAAAAAAAGAGGCGTTGATATAATTTCTTTAACAGATCATAACAATACTTGTGGTATAGATGAAGCTATATTAGAGGGGGAAAACATAGGAGTTAAAGTAATTCCAGGAGTTGAACTTTCAACTAAGTATGAAAATGGAAGTAGAGTTCATATTTTAGGGTATTTTAAAGATGAGAGTTATAAAGATGAACTTCTTGTTAAAATTTTAAAAGATGTGAAAAATCATAAGATAAATAATATAAAAAAAGTACTAGGAAGATATATGGAAATTAATAAAGGTGATAAATTATCTGTTGATAATGGAATTAAAATATTAAAATCTTTTGGAGCAACAGTTATATTGGCACATCCAGTGTTACTTAACAGAAATGATTTTGAAAAAATTATAAAATTAGATTTTGATGGATTAGAAGCTAAGCATTTTAGCAATAGAGAAGAAGATACTGAATATTTTTTAGAAATAGCTAAAAATAAGAATCTTCTTTATACGGCAGGATCAGATTTTCATAATTATAAAAAAGATTATAGAGAGCATGGACTTATAGGAGATGTATATTTAAATGAAAATGAAATATATAATTTCCTCACAAAGGGAGGATTGTATCCATACATTTGACTAAATTATCCTTAATTACTATTATAAAGTAAAGAATGACTTTATTTTCAAGGGGGCATAAAAATGAAATTTTCAACTAAAAGAATAGTATTAATAGGGGTAATGGCTGCAATATGCTTTATAGGAACATATCTTCATATTCCAATCAATTTAGGTGGATCTGCTTCTATGATTCATTTAGGTACGACTGCAATTTTTATTGCTGCAGTTTTGATTGGTCCAGATGCAGGAATATCGGCAGGAATAGGATGTGCATTATATGATGCCTTAGATCCTACATTTGCTGCATGGATAATTCCTACATTAATAGTTAAAGGATTAACTGGATATGTTGCTGGAAAAATAGCTTTTGCTAATAATAAAAATGGTGAGAGTATAACCTATAATATAATAGCATTTGTATTTGGGGGAATAGTTTCATTACTTGGCTATTTTGTTTTTAATTGGTTAGTTTTTGTGGGATTAGCTGCAGCTATAGCAAAACTTTTAGCTTCAATAGGAACAACTGCTATAGGTCTTATAATTGCTATTCCTTTATCAATAGCAATTAAAAAAGCTACGTTAAAAGCAATAGGAGTGATTAATTAAATAAATTTTAAAATGCTAATTCTAATTAAGGCTTTACAAATATTACAATATAGACATTCAACTTTTATAAAGCTTTAGTTCTAATAAAAGAGATGTATCAAATTCTTTTTGATACATCTCTTTTTGTATAAAAAGTTATAGAATTTTTGAAATTTAGAAAATTTATAATAACTGATGCGTAGGGAAAAATATTAAAACATGAAGAGTGGAAATATTTATCTATATATAAAACCTGTAGATTTAAACTTAAACTAGTACCTACAAATTAAAAAATAATAACTTATAGTACAGTAATTATAGCTTATGGAATAGTATGATTAGTTTTGAAAGATTTATTAAAAATGATATTATATTAGGAGTAAATATAAAAAAATAATTATACAATATGACTGAAAATTAATGAATTGAATTGAAAAACAGTTACAAACGATCAAAATATATTAATATATAACCATATAACTATATTTTAATATAAAATATAAAAATTTTTGAATGTTTTTAAATTATTTTGAACGAAAAAGATTGATTTTTAAAAAGAAATAGTTTATTATAAAGATATGGAGTGGTGATAATGTTTACAGAGGAAAGATATAATATAATTCTTCAAGAACTAAAAGCAAAAGGAATAATTTCAGTTATGGAATTAGTTAAATTGCTAGAGGCTTCTGAATCTACAATAAGAAGAGATTTAAATAATCTTCATAATGAAGGATTACTTAAAAAAATTCACGGAGGAGCAACACTAATAAATGAAGGTACAGCAAAACATGACTATAAAGTAAATGTTCGAAAATCATTAAATGCAGATGAAAAAATTGAGATAGCAAGATATGCAGCAAGTTTAATTGAAGATGGAGAATTAATTTACTTAGATGCTGGTACAACAACAGAAGCTTTAATATCGTTTATAGAAGCAAAAGATATAACAGTTGTTACAAATGCTATAGTTCATGCAAAAAAATTATTAGAAAAAAATATAAAAACCTTAATATTAGGTGGAGAATTAAAAGCGGTTACTGAAGCAATTGTAGGTCCAATAACTGTTGAACATTTAAAAAAATATAATTTTACAAAAGGCTTTTTTGGAACAAATGGTGTAAGTAATGCAAATGGTTATACAACTCCAGATGTAAATGAGGCTATGGTAAAAGCAGAAGCAATAAAAAGATGTAATAAAGCATTTGTTTTGTGTGATGAATCTAAATTAGATGAAGTTAGTTTTATAACTTTTGGAACAATAAAAGATGCAGAATTAATTACAAGTAGAATAAAAAATTCAGAGATCAGATATGATACTAATGTAATAGAGGTGAGTAAAAAATGATTAATACAATAACTCTTAATCCTTCATTGGATTATATAGTAAAAGTTGATAATTTTAAAGTTGATTCATTAAATAGAAGTAATGATGAAGAAGTTTACGCAGGAGGAAAAGGAATAAATGTTTCTATAGTCTTAAATAATTTAGGCATAGTGAATACGGCATTAGGTTATATTGCAGGTTTTACAGGAAATGAAATAGAAAGACAAGTTAAAAATCACGGTGTTGATTGTGACTTTATAAAATTAAAAAATGGTATATCAAGAATTAATGTAAAGCTAAAAAGTAATGGAGAGACAGAAATAAACGGAGCGGGTCCAGAAATTACAAATGATGATTTAAATAAATTATATGAAAAACTTTCTGACTTAAAGGAAGGAGATTATTTAATATTGTCAGGTAGTATTCCAAATAGTGTACCAGATGATATTTATCAAAACATAATGGAAAAACTTTTAGAAAAGAAAGTAGAATTTATAGTTGATGCAACAAAAGATTTACTTCTAAAGGTGCTAGAGTATGAGCCATTTCTAATAAAACCTAATCATCATGAATTAGCTGAAATGTTTAATGTTGAGCTGAAAAATGATGAAGATATAATAATTTATGGTAAAAAGCTTCAAGAAATGGGAGCAAAAAATGTATTGATTTCAATGGCTGGAGATGGAGCAATTTTATTACCTGAAAATGGAGAACCTATAAAAAGAGAAGTACCAAAGGGAATATTAAAAAACTCAGTAGGAGCTGGAGATTCTATGGTAGCAGGATTTTTAGCAGGATATCTTAAAAATAATGATATAAAAGAAGCATTTAAAATGGGAATTGCAACAGGTAGTGCAAGTGCATTTTCTGATGAATTAGCAATAAAAGAAGAAGTTGAAAAATTATTATCTAAAATGTAAAAATGTAGGGAGGAATATTTAATGAGAATTGTTGACTTATTAAAAAAGCAAGGCATTGAGTTAAACTTTAACCCATCTTCTAAAGATGAATGTATTGAGAAATTAGTAAACCTAATGGATAAAACAGGAAATTTAAATAACAAAGAAGAATATAAAAGGGCTATTATGGCAAGAGAAGCACAAAGTACAACAGGTATTGGTGAAGGAATAGCTATACCACATGGAAAAACTAATGCTGTTAAAAAAGCTTCACTAGCTGCAGCAGTATGCAAAAATGGGGTAGACTATGACTCACTAGATGGAGCTCCAGCAAACTTATTCTTTATGATTGCAGTTCCAGATAATAGTGATAACTTACATTTAGAAGTTTTAGCTAGATTATCTACTATATTAATGGACGAAAAATTTAGAGAAACTTTAATTAATTGTGAGGATAAAGACAAATTTTTAAAATTAATAGATGAAAAAGAAAGTGAAAAATTTCCAGAAGAAGTTAAAGAAACTAAACAAACATCAAGTAATGGTGCATACAGAGTTTTAGCTGTTACAGCATGTCCGACAGGAATAGCTCATACTTATATGGCAGCAGAAAGTCTTGAAAATAAGGGAAAAGACTTAGGTGTCACAATAAAAGTTGAAACTAATGGTTCAGGAGGAGCTAAAAATGTTTTAACTAAAAAAGAAATTAAAGAAGCAGAATGCATTATAATTGCAGCAGATAAAAATGTTGAAATGAGTAGATTCAATGGAAAAAGAGTTATAAAAACTAAAGTTGCTAATGGAATACATAAAGCGGAAGAATTAATAAATGAAGCTATAAGTGGAAATGCACCTGTATATAATCATGAAGGTAATGGTAGTGCAGAACAAGATAATATAGAAAATGAAAGCTTTGGTCGTCAAATTTATAAGCATCTTATGAATGGTGTATCTCATATGTTACCTTTTGTAATAGGTGGAGGTATATTAATAGCATTAGCGTTTCTTTTTGATAATTATGAAATTGATCCAAGTAATTTTGGAATGAATACACCACTTGCAGCATTCTTAAAAACTGTTGGTGGAACAGCGTTTGGGTTTATGTTACCTATATTAGCAGGATTTATTGCAATGAGTATTGGAGATAGACCAGCACTAGCAGTTGGTTTTGTTGGAGGAGCATTAGCTAATGATGGTGGTTCTGGATTCTTAGGAGCATTACTTGCAGGATTTATTGCTGGTTATTTAGTTGTGTTATTAAGAAAATTATTTGATAAATTACCTCAAAGTTTAGAAGGAATAAAACCTGTATTATTATATCCTTTCTTTGGTATATTACTAATTGGAGCAATTATAGTATTTGTAGTTAATCCTCCAGTTGGAGCTTTAAATACTATGATTACAAATGGTCTTAATTCAATGGGTGGAACTAGTAAAGTTCTTTTAGGAATTCTTTTAGGTGGAATGATGTCAGTTGATATGGGTGGTCCTGTAAACAAGGCAGCTTATGTATTTGGTACAGCATCACTTGCAAGTGGAAATTTCGAAATAATGGCAGCTGTTATGGCTGGTGGTATGGTTCCACCGCTTGCAATAGCATTAAGTACAACTTTCTTTAAAAATAGATATACAGTAAGGGAAAGACAATCAGGTCTTACTAACTATATAATGGGTCTATCATTTATAACAGAAGGAGCAATTCCATTTGCAGCAGCAGATCCATTAAGAGTAATACCAGCTTGTGTAGTTGGTTCAGCAGTTGCTGGTGGATTATCAATGTTCTTTAATTGCGCTTTAAGAGCTCCACATGGTGGATTATTTGTAATAGGTATTATAAGTAATAAATTGGGTTATATTGGAGCAATAGCGGCAGGTGCAATAGTAGGTATGATAATACTTTCAGTATTAAAAAAACCAATAAAAGATAATAAATAAACATCCAATACGCCCCTTTAGAGTAAATGATTATTTACTCTAAAGGGGCGGTTTTTTATGATGTTAAAAAATATATATTTGATAAAAAACATTGTAATTTTGTCTAAAGTATGTTATACTGAATTAGTAATATATAAAGATTTTGTTAAGATAAATAGATTTCTCCTTTTAGAGAATTATATGAGTCAGTAGGAATCTTTAAATAATAAGGAGGAATTTAACATGGAAGATAAGACAATTGTATGTAAAGACTGTGGTCAAGAATTCATTTTTACAGTAGGAGAACAAGAATTCTACAAAGAAAAAGGATTTTCTAACGATCCAGTAAGATGCGCAGCTTGTAGAAGAGCTAAAAAAGAACAAAACAATAGAAGATAATTTGTAATTTTTAGAGTTATAAGATTTTCTTATAACTCTTTTTTATATATTTTAACATAATCTCCAGAGTATTCAACTCCATCTTCAAAGTGCTTCCAATCGAATTTTTCATAATAGTTATCAATGTCTGTATATAAAAAGATTTCAGAAAATCCAGCATTTTTACAGTAAGTTAGTACAAAATTTTGTAATTTTTGTCCAATGCCTTGGTTTCTGTAATTTTCTTTTACATACAATGCTGATAACCAAGGAAATAAATCTTGTCTACTCATCAAATCACTTCTCCATACACCTACAGTTCCAACTAATTCACCATCTAAAAGTGCAATAAATGTTAATGGTAGACTATTTTTTTTACAACTATGTTTTATGATGCTTTGAAAAAAATCACGATTTGTTTCATTTCCAAATTCACGCCATAACCAACTTATTATAGTTTCTGTATTTTCTTTGTAATCAGCTAAATATGCAATTTTAAGCATATTGAATTCCCCCTCTTTTGTATAGAACTTATTGATTATTTATAACTTTATCTTTTATAGATACATAAATTAAATACCATATAATAAATAGCAGAAATACTAAAAATACTAGTATTTCATGTTTACGAAATATTATAATTGAAGACATTAATAAGAAATAGGTTGCTGTATGAACTATTTCTAGTAATAAAAATTCGTTTTTATCAAAAATTTTATTTTTTTCATTTAACTTGGTAGTGATCTTTTTATATTCATAGATATTTCTTGAAATAATAATTATTATAAAACAAAATAGAGCAATCATTTAATTCTCCTTTGAAACAACATACATTTAATTGAAAAATATACTTTAAATTTAAATATAGTATAATTATAACATGAAAATGAATAAATTATAATATAATTTTTGGTTATTGCATATTTGAAATATCAGTAAAACATAATAATTATTGACGTTAATGATAAAGTGTTTTAATCTGTATATAGATAACTATCTATACTAGGAGGCGTTATGGAAACAAAATATGAATTGAATTCAAAAATATTTAAAGCGTTAAGTGATTCAAATAGAATAAAAATATTAGATTTACTTTCTTGTGGAGAAAAATGCGCTTGTAATATACTAGAGAATTTTGAATTTACTCAACCAACATTATCACATCATATGAAAGTATTGATAGAGTGTGGGCTAGTAGATTGTAGAAAAGAAGGAATATGGAATCACTACAAACTAAATAGTGTAAATTGTAATAAGTTAGTTTTATTTTTAATGAATATAGTTACAGAAACAGAAGATTGTATTTGCAATAATATATTAAAATCCAAAGATAACAAATAGTTAACATTTAGAGAGAGGTAAAGTAGATGAAAACAAAAGTTGCATTTATATGTGTGCACAATTCATGTAGGTCACAAATGGCAGAGGCATTAGGAAAGCTTTATGGAAGTGATGTGTTTGAAAGTTATTCAGCAGGCACAGAAGTTAAACCAGAAATTAATCAAGATGCAGTAAAAATAATTAAAAAATTATATAATATAGATATGAATAAAACTCAAAAGTCAAAATTGTTAAGTGATATACCTAAAGTTGATATAGTAATAAAGATGGGATGTAATGTAGTATGTCCATATCTTCCAGCTAAGCATACTGAAGATTGGGGCTTAGAAGATCCTACTAATAAAAACGATGAAGAGTTTGTAAAAGTAGCAAAATCAATTGAAGAAAAAATACTTGATTTAGCTAAAAGAATAAAAATGAATGAGATTTAAAAATAGTTTTGTTTTAAATGTTTGCTTATGCATATAGGATACTTTGCTAAAATTAAATGATAAGACTATAATAAATTTTGTGTAAAGTAAAAGTTTATTATAGTCTTCATACTTTTATAAAGAGTTAGGCTTATAATTTTAAGTCAACAGCTTGAGACAGTTCAATAAAAGTTTCACCTAATTTACAGTCATATACAAATATATCTACACCCATAGAGTTTGCTTTTCTAAGTGCGTTAGCAAATTTAGGATCAGTATCATCATTTGGTGAAAAACTTTTTACATTTTCTAATTGAACTAAAAAAATAACCCCAGCACCCATATTATTATTTTTAACTTCAATTAATTCTAGCAAATGTTTTGTGCCTCTTTCTGTAGGAGCATCAGGGAATCTGCAAAGTCCATTTTCCTCTAACGTAACACCTTTTACTTCTAAGTAATACTCATTATTTAAAGAATCTTCTAGTTTAAAATCAAATCTACTATTTCCAAAAGTTTTTTCTCTACAGATTTTTGTATACTTTTCTAACCCTTTAATTTTTTTATTAATAAGAGCTTCTTCAACAACTTTATTTGGTATTTGTGAATCAATATTTATTAAATTTTCACCTTTATATGCTCCAATTAAGCTGAATCTAGTTTTTCTATTTGGTCCATTTTCTTCTCTTATTAATGCTCTGCAGCCGGGTATTAATATTTCTTTACATCTACCAGTATTAGGTACATGTACTAATTCTTCTTTTCCATCTATAATAACATATCCTTGAAATCTATTTGGGCGTCTTACAAATTCAACTATTTGTGTGTTTTTCTCAAATATCATATATTCCTCCAATATTTCAAATGTCATATTAAAATTTTTATAAGCAAATTATGGCCCATTTTTATGAAATAAATACCACTAAAAGATTAATGATTTAGTGGCATTTTTCATTAAGCAAATTATAGTATATTTTTATTATTTTTCAAAACTAAATAGTGAATATGCCGTATCATTACGTACATAGTCTAGTGTTCCAATTGTAAAATCATAAGTAGTTATATAGCCATAATCATTAGCTCCAAATTGAACTGCTCCATAACTAAAATTTGCATTAGGATTATCAGTAAGTGTCTCTATTGGGATTAATTTATCTTTAAAAGAATTATTCATAGGTTTGTATTTTGTTTGTTGTAAAGTATTTGTATTCACAGAATATAAATACATATCGTCACTATTAATATTATGTAATTGTATAGTATATCCATCATTACTAACAACTACTTCACAATAATCATCTCCTTGTGTCATAGAACAATCAATTTCTTGTAAATCTATACTACGAATAATTTCTAATTTATTTAAATCATAAATAAATAATCCAAAGTAATCATGAAATATTACGGTATCATTAGATGCGTAATCAAGAGTTACCATATCGGTACCTACACTTTGTTCTAAAGCCCATTTAGCTGGTGATGGCTCAAAGGTACTTTTATTTGAAATATTACAACCCCGTAATAAAGTTAAACAAGTTAAAACTAATAATAAAGATAATGAATTTTTAATATGCTTGTAAAGTATCATATAAACATACCCCCTATGTATAATATGATTTGTTAAGTTTTAATGAAAATACAAGTGAAAATTGTTCAGAAACCTAACAAAATCTAAGTGATTTAATAATAATATCATTTTGAAGATTATAGCATAAATATAACTTAATTACTATTTAAAGATGCTGATTAATATAAGTTAGAATAACACTGTTTATCTAAAAGAATATCAATAATATATAAGAAGTAGTTAAGGATGAAAGTTAATTTATTTTATTAATGAAGAAGTGCACTAAAATAGATTTAAAGAATTAATGATAATCATTACTATAGGTTAATTATGATATAATATATACATATAAATACAGTAAATTAAAATATTTGAAACGGATAGTATTTTCATTATAGGTGGTCCAACAGATGTATCATTAGGTGAAAAGGCTTCTAATTTTAATACATTTATTTCTATGAATAAAGATCTTAAAACTATAATAGAAAGTATAGTAAGCTCAAAGTAAAATAAGATTTAATTATAAAAATAGGTGCCTAAAATCATTTCTGAGGCACCTATTTTTTTAGTTATTTAATTAGGTCTTTATTCCAAATAAAAAGTTGATCTGAATTATTTAAGCAGCCAAAAAGGTTCTTTTTAAAACCTGGCATTTTATTATTAAGTTCATCAATTAATTCTTTTATATCCTGTCTTTTTGTTTTACCATCAGCAGGACAAGGATTTTTTATAACCGGAAAATTAAATTTTTTAACAACACTTCTAATACTATGTTCTTCTATATAAACCATTGGTCTTATTAATGTTATAGTATTTTTATGCATAAGTGTTTTTGGTGAAAAACAGTTAATTCTTCCTTCATAGCACATTGATAGTATAAGAGTTTCTAAAGCATCATCCTTATGATGACCAAGTGCAACTTTATTGCAACCTAATTCTTCTGCATTATGATGCAAAGCACCACGTCTAAGATTTGCACATAAAGAACAAGGATTTTTTTCTTTTCTTAAGTCAAATACAATCTTTTTTATATCTGTTTGTATTTCATAAAAAGGAACTTCTAAATTTTCACATAAGGTATATAGTGGAGAATTATCTACACCACCTGGATTTAATGTAATTGCTATAAGCTCAAACTTTTGGGGTGAAAATTTTTTGTATGTATTTAAAAGATGCAATAGTGTTAAACTGTCTTTTCCACCAGAGAGTCCAACTGCTATTTTATCTCCATCTTGAATCATATCAAAATCATTTATTGCTTGCCTCATTTTACTAAGAAGTTTTTGCATTTAATATATTCCTCCTAAAACGTATGTACAAATAATTATAGTATAGAAAAAACATAATTTCAAAGATATTAAATTTTTACTTTAACTATTTTATTTTCACAAATAAAAACCCTTATAGTAGCCCAAAAATTACATGATCATTTTTGTATCTACTATAAAGGTAATATTTTATTAAAAGCAAATTATTTTTCTATATTTAATAATTAAATTTCTTTTCAAATTCATCAACTGGTATGGGCTTTGAAAAAAAGTATCCTTGAACCATATCACATCCAATTTGGGTTAAAAAATCTACTTGGTTTTGAGTTTCTACTCCCTCAGATAAAACTGAAATATTAAGATCTTTGGCCATTTTCACAATATTAGATACGATTATTTTTTCCTTATCATTTACATTGTTATTAGGAAAAAAGCTTTTATCTAATTTTAAAACATCTATAGGCAATTCTTTTAAAAGATTTAAAGAAGAATATCCAGAACCAAAATCATCCATTGAAAAAGTAAATCCAAGATTTTTTAATTTAGTTATTCTACTTAATACTTCTTTTATATTATCAAGAAAAATATTTTCAGTCAGTTCAAGCTCTATTAAATTTATTGGAATATTGTATTTTTTAGTTAGAGTTATTAATCTAGAAATAAAAGTATCATTATTTATATGAGCTCTTGATACATTCATAGAAATTGGTAGAAGTCTCTTTTTATTATCAATCCAATTACGAAGAACTTTAAAAACTTCTTCATAAACATAAAAGTCTAACTCAACAATAAATCCATTTTTCTCAAACAAGGGAATAAACTTTCCAGGATAAAAAATTGCATTATCAGGGGTAATCCATCGTACAAGAGCTTCAGCACCAACTAATTTTCTGTTAGAAAGTTGAATTTTGGGTTGTAAATAGATAGAAAATTCTCTGTTTTCTAATGCATAAATCATACGATTTTCTATTTTTTTTTCTTCAGTAGCTCTTATATGAAGCTTAGAATCATAAAATACAAATTGGCTTTTATGTGAACCTTTAATAGTTTTTCGAGCTATATTTGCTTTGTCAATCATTGAAACTAAGCTATCATTTACATTAGTTATCAAATAAATTCCACTAATTACAGATATTTTTATATGATTAAATTCTTCTTTTTGAAATTTTAATATTTCATTATTAAAATTTATCAGTCTATTTTTTAAGTTTTCAATATCAGTATATTTTATAAGAGCTAAAAAATTATCAGCAGAAGCTCTACATACTAATTCATCATTGTCAAGAAGTGTAGATAAAAGATACGAAAATTTAACTAAAACTTTATTTCCAATAGCATAACCAGCAGTTTCATTTATATATTTAAATTTATCAAAATCTGAATATATAAGTGCATATTTATTACTTGATTTATTTAACAGTTCATTAGCCATAACTTCGAATTTAGGCAATGTCATAAGACCTGTTAAAGCGTCTTTAGAGATAATTCTATCTAAAAAATTTGTTATATCAGAAAAGTACATTAATTTTGCTCCAATATTTTCAGGCAATTTTATTTTAGAAGCGGTCATACTTATCCAAGTTTCAAGTATTGGATTAAAAAATTCAACTGTATTAGTATTATTATTTTCATTTAATTTGGATAACGGACAATGCATACAAGGAATATCGCTATTGAAAAAAGCTTTATAACATACGTCACCGCATTTTGCATTTGGAAAAGTGTTTTTTAAATTAGGACTTATATAGAGTAATTCATAGCTATTGTCTTTTAAAACATAGGTATATATTTTTTGATTTTTAGTAATAGATTGGAAGAAAAGTTTTTCCTCTTCAAGGCGTTGAGTATTACGTATTTTTAATAAATAAGAAGTTATTATTTTGGTTATTGTAGTAAATAACTTAATTTCATTTGCAGTCCAAAAATGTTTTTCAGAAGAATTGTAGAAATTAACACATCCTTTGTATTGTTCATTGTCTTTTATAAGACATTGTAAAAATGATTTTACATTAAGTTTATCATAAAGCTTTTTGTTTTTTTCTGGTAAGTTTAAATTTGATGAATAGTCATTACAAATAAATACATCACTTTCATTAAAACTAGAGAAATAACATAGCCAATCATTGAATAATAGATTTTTTAGTTCGTTTTTATAACAAGGTGTTTCATAATTACACCATTCATGAGTAATATTAAAGTTGATATCGTTTACCGAATATTCTAGTATACTTATTCTGCTTAAATTAAAATATTCACCAATTTTAGATAGAATCAAGATTATAGCATCATCTGTATCTTTAGTTTCAGATAATATATCAAATGAATATGAAATTAATTTATTTTTAAAAGTGTTATTATATCGATTGTACAAATTATTTTTTGAATGAAAATTGAAGATGTCACTTTCTTTAAAAACATCTATTTTATTTTTATCATAGAGTTCAAAACAATCCTTACCATATCTTTTAGCTAAATAAAGAGCATGATCAGATTTTTCAAAAAGATCATAATAATCAATTCCATCAGCTGGAAAAATGGATATTCCAATACTACAAGAAATACTGTGTTTTTTATCTATATAGATTTTTTTTATTGAATTACAAACTTTATAAGCCTTAGTAGAAATCATTTCGGTATTAATAACATTTTTAAAAAATACAATAAATTCATCACCTCCAACACGTCCAACAATATCATCCTTCTCAAAACAAGATTTTAAAGTATCAGAAACTTTTAATAGAATATTGTCACCAAACATATGGCCTAAATTATCATTTATAGATTTAAAATTATCAATATCAATAATCATAAGAGCATGTGAGGTTAAAGTATTACTTTTTAAGAAATCTTCAATTAATACTTTACTTGCGGTTTTATTATATAACTTAGTTAGAGGATCTAATTGAATTTTTAATTTTAATGTTTCAATCTCTAATTTTTGCTGAGTATTTTTATTTTCTGTTATATCATTAAGAATACATATAAATTGATAATTGCAATTTTTATTAGATATACAGCGACCCATTAGAAGTAGCCAACTAAAATTATTATCATTTTTATTAATTCTAAATTCAATTTTAATATTGTCTCCAACATTATGTTTAGTCACAAAAATGTTCTTAAACAAATCTATATCTTCTTTATAAATTATTGAAAGAATATCATTTTTATAATCTTTATTAAAAATATCTTTCTTTAATCCAAGAATCTTAAAAAATTCAAGAGTTGCGTAAGAGATTTTAAAAGAATTATTAAAAATAATAGTAGCTAATCCACATAAATTAGAATTATAAAAGAATTTAATTAAAAATTTATTCAGAAGTGGTTGTAGTAAAGAAGTTATTTTATCTTTAAGTTTGCTCATAATATATCCTCGCTTTTATAAAATATAAAATAGTATTAAGAAATTGTAAGTTTAAGTTGTTATTTTATCACTATTTTTTTATAGATATTAAAATTATATAAGAGAAGGGGAGTGATAAAATAAATTTTTCTAATCTTAAAACAAAGTTAACCATTAACACTAAGGAGAAGTTAACTAATAGATTAGAATGATTAAAAATAAGTTTCTTAATTCATTATATTTATATACTAATGCTAAGGTGCAATTTTATTATAAAGATTATAGAGCCAAACTTTGTAGAGAGATGATGCTAATATTTAAATAGAAAAAAAGTGGCTAAATGCCACTTTTTATCCCCATAACCTTTCCTCAAACATTTTAATAGGCATAGGCTTATCAAAAAGATATCCTTGAGCCATATCACAACCAATTTCAGTTAAAAAATCTGCTTGTTCCTTTGTTTCAATGCCTTCGGAAATTACGACTATATTTAAATCTTGAGCCATTTTAACTATATTGGATATTATTACTTTTTCCTTTGAATTTATAGATGAATTAGGAAAAAATTCTTTATCTAATTTTAAAACATCAATAGGTAAATCTTTTAAAAGATTTAATGATGAATACCCAGAACCAAAATCGTCAATAGAACAAGTAAAACCAAGAGCTTTTAACTTAGTAATTGCATTAAGTAAAACGTGAATATTATCAAAGAATATGCTTTCAGTTAACTCAAGCTCTATTAAGTTAGTTGGAACATTATATTTTTCTGTTAATTTTTTTAATCTTGGAATAAAGTCACTATCATTTATATGACATCTAGATACATTTAAAGAAATAGGTATAACTTTTTTACCATCTTGCATCCACGAATTCATTTTTTTAAATACTTCTTCATAAACATAAAAATCTAATTCAATTATAAAACCGTTCTTCTCAAATAATGGAATGAATTCATTTGGTGGTATAAGTTTTTTACTAGGGCTCATCCATCGTACCAAAGCTTCAGCTCCAACTATCATTTGTGTTGGAAGGTCAATCTTAGGTTGTAAATATACTAAAAATTCGTTGTTTTCTAGTGAAGAAAACATTAAATTTTCAATTTCTTTCTCTTTGGTAATTTTTAAATGCAAATCATCATCATATAAAGCATATTTACTTTTATGAGATCCTTTAATAGTTTTTCTTGCAATATTAGCGCGATCTATCATTAAAGATAAGTCCGTATCTTCTGAATCTATTAAATATACTCCACATATAACTGGTATTTTTAAATTATTAAAATGCATTTTTTGAGTTTCCATAAATTTTTCATTAAAAACTTTAAGTCTATTTTTTAAAGATTCTAAATTATAATATTTTAATAATATAATAAAATTATCTGCAGAAGCACGACAAATCAATTCTCCACTAAATAAGAATGAAGAAATAAAATGTGCAAAATGAACTAAAACTTTATTTCCCATTGCATATCCAGAAGTTTCATTTATATATTTAAATTTATTAATATCACAATAAATAAGTGCAAATTTAGTATATAATGTATTTGTTAATAAGTTGTTTGCAAGTACATCAAATTTAGCTAAAGTAAGAGCACCTGTTAAAGTGTCTTTTGAGGTTATTCTGTCAATAAAATTCGTTACATTAGAAAAACAAATTAAATTTGCTTTATTATCTAAGGATAAGTTTATTTCAGAAGCAGTAGAGCTAATCCAACCCTTTAAATAATTATTATAAAATTCTATTGTGTTACTATAAATATTCTTTTTATAAAGATCAGTAAGAGGACAGTGCTTACAAGGTACATCGCTATTACCAATAGCTTTATAACATGATTCTCCAACTCTAGCATTAGGATATAAATCCTGAGTGTTAGGACTAAGATATATAAGTTTATAAGAATTTGGTTTTAACATGTAGGTATATAAACTTTGATTTTTAGCAACAGCCTCAGTTAAAAGTTTTTCACTTTCTAAAAGTTCTTTAGTACGCATATTCAAAAGATAAGAACTTATTATTTTAGTTATTGAAGTAAAAGACTCAATTTCACAGTCTGTCCATGCATGATTTTCATAGCAAATATCAAAGCAAACACAACCCTTAAATTTACCATTATCAAGAATTGGACTCTGAAAAATAGATTTACTTTTAAGTGATTCATATAATTTACTTAATTCGTAAGGTAAATTATATGTATAAATATTGGAACAATTTAAATTTCCGTTTTTGTGAAAATTAATCAAATAAGTTTTCCAATCATTAAATTCTAAGTTTTGCATTACATACTTTGAAGGGGATATGTTTTTATCACACCATTCATAAGTAGTTCCAAGTAAAAGGTCATTATGGGAAGTTTCTAATATGCTTATACGACTTAGTTTAAATGAAGAACCTATCTTAGCTAAAATTAAATTTATTGCACTATTTACATCTTTTGTTTCTGACATTATATCAAAGACATAATTACAAAAGTCATTTTCAAATCCATGGCTAAATCGTTTATAACCTTCATTTTCAGTATAATAATTAAGTAAAAGACCTTCATTTTTATTAAAAGAGTCTAGCTTAGGATTAAATAATTCAAATTTGCTTTTTCCATTACTTTTTGAACTGTAAAGAGCTTTATCTGCTTTTTTAAATAGTTCATCATATGTAATGCCATGAGTAGGGTAAATAGCTATACCTATACTACAGGAGATTTTGAAATCATTATTTTCTCCAGTATAAATACTTTTGAAAATAGTGCAAAGATCATTTGCTTTTTGAGATATTACTTCATATGAACTAATGTTCTTTATAAAAATTATAAATTCATCCCCACCGATACGTCCAATAATATCAGATTCTTTGAAGACTTTTTTTATATTAGATGAAACTTCAGAAAGAACTGAATCACCAAACATATGACCTAAATTATCATTTACAGACTTAAAATTATCAATATCAATAATCATAAGAGCATGATATTTTTCTTTAGCAACTGTAGTAATATAGTTTTCAATAAGGGATTTAGTAACCACTTTATTATAAACTTTAGTAAGTGGATCAAGTTGTGCTTTTAATCTTAAAGCTTCATTTTCTCTTTTTTCTTTATCTATATTTACTATGTTTCCGATTGCTTTAATTGGTTTTTTATCTTCAAATAAAATAGTTGCTTGTATTTTAAACCATCTATATGAATTATTAAGTCCATTAATTCTAAAATCTGATGTAATAAACTCTTTCCCAGATGAAAGTGATTTCATTAAATTTAAGAATTTAGGCAGATCTTCTTTGTAAATTAAGTTATTATTTATTGTATCATGAACAAAATTAGTAATAGTATAGTCTTTTCCAGTGATATTAGTGAATTTCATTGAATAAACCATTTTACAAGTTGGGATGTCATAATCAAACAGTATATTATTTGATTGTTCAGCAATTATTTTATAATGTTTTTTTTCTAACTCTGAAGCATGTTGTATTTGCTTAGATTCTGTAATATCAACAATTATGCAAAGAAATTCTGATAAATTATTATCTGCAGTAAATTTATGACCACTTAATAAAATCCAAATTATTTCTCCACTTTTTTTCTTTAATTTAATTTCTGCTTTCGTGCAGTTATTAGCTGTATTAACTAATAATTGATCTCTTAATTTAATTAAATCTTCATTATTAATAATTTTAATAACTTGATTATTCATTAAGTTTTTGAATTCTGCACGCGTATAGCCTATTAGCTTATAGAATCCATCATTTGCATAATTAATTGAAAGGAATTCATCACAAGAAATAGTAGCAACGCCGCCATCAACACTATTGGTTATATGTTCAATTTTTTTAGCGAATATTTCTGCTTGTTGAACAAGTTTATCCATAATATAGGCCTCTCCTTCACACAAATAAATCTTATAGTAAATGATAATGTTTTTAATATAAAAAATTCAAAATTAAGTCAGTTTATAACAACTTATAGTATAACATATTATAAGTTATAGGAAAATATTATAATAAAAGCACTTTTATGTTAATTTATAAGATTATAACATATTAATTTAAGAAAATTATATATTAATGTATATAATTTTTCTTAAAAAAGTAGTAGGTAAATTAAATATAAAATTAATATAAAAAACTATTGATGAATATTGTAAAAATAATTAAAATATTGTGGAAAGTAACTCAATGTTTGCTATTATATATGATATAATTATGTCTAACATATTAAATTATTAAAATAGCAATGCTATTTTAATTCAAATGACAAAAAACATTAATAATTGACTTAAGGGGAGAAAAAATAGGTGAAAAAAAGATATCTAACGAAGATAATATTTACATCTTTAACAATTACTATGTTATTAAGTTTAAATTCAGTGACGGCATATGCTGCATGGCAAAAAGATTCACAAAATAAGTGGAATTGGCTCGAAAATGATACTAAAGCAACTGGATGGAAAGATATAAATAGTTCTTGGTACTATTTCAATATAAACGGCATTATGAATACAGGCTGGTTAAAAGACAATGATGGAAGATGGTATTACTTAGCAAGTAGTGGAGAAATGCAGAGTGGATGGTTTAAGGATAATGATAATAAGTGGTATCACCTATCTAGAAGTGGTGCTATGGATATCGGTTGGCTTAAAGATACAGATAATAAATGGTATTATCTTTCAAATAGTGGGGTTATGCTTACTGGATGGTTAAAAGATAAAAATGAAAAATGGTATTACTTATCTAATGATGGCTCAATGGATATTGGATGGTTAGAGGATAATGGTAATATTTATTATCTTAATTCTAGTGGTGAAATGGTAACTGGAAAATTAACAATTGATGGAGATGTATATGTATTTTCTGAAAATGGTCAATTACTAAGTAAAGAAATATCTAATTCAATCGAAAGTGATGAGACAAGCTCTGACAAAATTAGAAAAGGATATGTTATAACAGAAAGTTCACCATTAAATGTAAGAGAAGAACCATCAGCTTCATCAAATATATTGGGAACTGTACCTAAGAAAAGTAAAGTAAAGGTTATAGGGAAAGAAGTAAATGGTTTCTATAAAATTTCATATAATGATTTAACGGGATGGTCAAGTAGTGAATGGATAAAATTTATAAGTGATGACGATGAGATAATAGATGAAGAATTAAATGAAGATAATAAAGAGGATTTAGATGAAGGGCTAAACGTAGAGCTTGGTGAAGAAAGAACGGCACCGCCAGCTTTAGATAATAAATATTATTATTCTAATAATAATATATTTTATAAAGTAAAACTTTCTCCACCATTTTTAAAAGATGATGGAAGTCCTATATTAGGAAACTGTACATGGTATGCATGGGGACGTATATGGGAACTTACTGGACAAGCACCAATTGATGCAAAATTCCTAGGGAATGGATATGAGTGGTGGCAATCTAATCTTGATACTGGTAAATATAAAACAGGCAATAAACCAAAGGTAGGGGCTCTAGCTGTATGGAAGCCATCTTTAGCAGGTTCAGGTGGATTTGGTCATGTTGCAGTAATTGAAAAAATAGAAAATAACAAGGTATATATATCAGAATCATCTTGGCATGGATCACTATTCAAATATAGAGAACTATATAATACACAAGATTTATATGGATATATATATTTAGATGAACTAAATTATTAGTAAGAACATAGTAAATTGCCCTAACTAAATTTTCTAATCTAGTTAGGGCAATTTATATATTTTTTTTAAGTTATAGTTGTATAAATAAATATGAGTACTATTTATCTTTTATATTATTAAAAAAAATTTTTTTTATTATTTAAGTAGTTTTTATGAACTGCATTAAAGAAGAAATTGGTGATTTTTTCATCGATTTTATCGTCACTTATCTTATTTGATATTTTATTGGAATAATTTTTAGATTCTTTGATTTTATTATTGGATTTCAATGGGATTATTTTAGATTCACTTTTAATTAGGTTATTACCTTCTTTTATAGTAGTTGACTTCATGGTATTTTTATATTTAATATACATTAAATCCATAGCTATTTAACCTCTCAACATTATATTTTTTATGTGAACTTGCTTATGATTTAATATATGTTAATTATTTTTATATATACATAATAATTTATATATATTGTAAATTATTTGATATAATACTATAAGTAGGGCTATTAGTTAGATTAATCTATTTGATTGAGTATTTTATGAAGAAATATTTTTTACAAAAATTCAAATATTTAAATATGACTGAACAGTAATAGAATTCTTATTGATATTTGAAAAAAAGTAATATTTGTTAAAAATAATAAGTAAGATACTATGAAATTTATAAATAGATATAGAAACTAATGAAAAGGATTAAAATTAATTTGGGGGATTAATATTAGAAGAAAATATTGAAGAAATATAATATTTAGATGATAATAATTATATAAAACAATACGAAAATACAATGATTAGTTAAACAAAATGTTATATTAAAAATTATCAATTGCCATGGAATTGGCAACATATAATAAAAAAACCATATTAAAAAATTTAATTATAGACTATATTGTTTATATGTAGTCGATGCATGAAATGAGTAAAATCAATCCGTTTAGCGTAGGCTACACGAGATATTTAAGGAAGAAGGTAATTTAAATGAAAGCTTATGAACGTTTATTAAAATATGTAAAGGTATATACTACATCAGATGAAAATTCTTTAACACATCCAACAACTAAAAGACAATTTGATTTAGCAAATTTACTTGTAGAAGAAATGAAAGAACTCAGGTTTAAAGATGTTAGATGTGATGAGCAGTGTTATGTTTATGGATTTATTCCAGCAACTAAAGGCTATGAAGATAAAAATAGTATAGGACTTATAGCTCATATGGATACAGCACCAGCTGCTTGTGGAGAAAATGTAAAACCTCAAGTGATTGAAAATTATGATGGCGGAGATGTTATATTAAAGGGAAATAACAGCATTTTATCTCCAGAAAGATTTCCACATTTAAAAACTTTAAAGGGAAGAACACTTATTACAACAGATGGAACAACACTTCTTGGTGCTGATGATAAAGCAGGCATTGCTGAGATACTTACTGCATGTGAAACTATAATGAATGAAAATATACCTCATGGAAAGATTTGTGTAGGATTTACTCCTGATGAAGAGGTTGGTCAAGGTGCGGATCTTTTTGATGTTAAGAATTTTGGGGCAGACTTTGCTTATACAATTGATGGGGGAATAGAAGGCGAAATAGCATATGAAAATTTCAATGCAGCAGGTGCAAAAGTAGAGATAAGTGGAGTATCTGTTCATCCAGGAAGTGCTAAAAATACTATGATAAATGCTTTGAATGTAGCTATAGAATTTAATTCTATGTTACCAGCATGTGAAAGACCTGAATATACAGAGGGATATGAAGGGTTTTATTATTTAGAAAAATTAAGTGGAAATACAGATAATGCAAGTATGGAATACATTTTACGTGACCATGATGCAGAAAAATTTGAAGTTAAAAAATCTACTATGAAATTAGTTGAAAAACTTATTAATGAAAAGTATGGAGATGGTACTGTTAAAGTTACATTAAAAGAACAATATAAGAATATGGTTGAACTTGTAAAACCATGTTTCCATTTAGTAGATAATGCAATAGAAGCTATGAAAAGTTTAAATGTAACACCAATTGTTGAACCAATCAGAGGTGGTACTGATGGTGCAAGATTAAGTTATATGGGGCTTCCGTGTCCTAATTTAGGAACTGGTGGATTTGCGTATCATGGTGAATTTGAACATATAACAGTTGAAGGTATGGATATTTGCACAAATATCATTATTGAAATATTAAAAAGATATGCTGAAGAATAACTAAAGATAACAAAGAATTAATAACTATAGTTGATTATGAGGATAAGTATATAAAACTAATAAATAATAATTTAAAAGGCGAAAACATTGCAATAGAAGTGTCAAAGATACTAAATAAAGATTAAATTGTGATATGTTCATAAAAAAGTATATAAATTTACTACAACAGAGAAGAAGTATGGGGGCAATAAATATGAAGAGGGTAGTACAAGTAAAAAACGTGAAAATAGGTGAAGGTATACCTAAAATATGCGTACCTATTGTTGGGGCTACAAGTAAAGAAATATTAGATGAAGCAGAAAAGTTAAAAGATTTAAATTTAGATATAGTTGAATGGCGCGTTGATTTTTACGAAGAAGTTTTTGATATAGAAAAAGTAAAGGATACTCTTTTAAGATTAACAACAACTTTAAATGAAATACCACTTATTTTTACATTTAGAAATAAAATAGAGGGTGGAGAAAAGGAAATTTCAATTGAATACTATATGAAATTAAATTCAGAAATAGCTAAAACTCAATTAGTAGATTTAATTGATGTTGAGTTGTTTATAGGTGATGATTTAGTAAAAGAGATAGTAGAAGTTGCACATGATAATGAAGTTAAGGTTATTATTTCAAATCATGATTTTTTTAAAACTCCATGTAAAGAAGAAATTATATCTAGATTAATTAAAATGATACAATTGAAAGGTGATTTACCTAAAATAGCTGTTATGCCACAAAGTGAAATAGATGTTTTAACTTTACTTTATGCTACAAATGAAGTAAAGCATAAATGTCCCAATAATTCAATAATAACCATGTCTATGAGTGGAAGAGGTGTTATAAGTAGAATTTCAGGAGAAATTTTTGGATCTTGTTTAACTTTTGGTGCTGCAAAAAAAGCATCAGCACCTGGGCAAATAGGAGTGGAAGAATTACATTCTGTACTTCAATTATTGCATAAAAATATATAATTTAAAGGGAGCTACTACTAGAGCGGCTCCCTTTTGATATATAGAAAATTGTAGAATTCTAATATATATTTTTTTATAAAGTCTATAGATTTTCAGAGTCTTAATTTTCAACTTTTATTTATCTAATGTTAACTAAAACTTAGTGAAGTCACTTAGTTTATTGTTTTAATTTTTTCTAATCAGCTATAGAGTTATGGTATAAATAGTTTTCACCAAATAAACTTAAAGGAATTTTGAATTCTGGTATTCCCATGCAGTATGGTGCTATTTCATATTGTTGATAGTATATTACAAGATTATCTCCATCAATATAAAAGTTTACGTCATCATTAACTCCTTCAAAATTTAGTAATGAAGCAAAATACTTTTCAGAATCACTGATAATTTGTTTTGATATTGCATCATTTATTATTTGTTTATAATCATATCCTTTTATAAACAAATTATTTAAAGATAATAAATCTTTTGTATTGTTGTCTACTGTATATGCATTTCTTAAAGTGCTTCCATGAGCACCACCAGTAAATGAATAAATGTCCGTATATAAGCTTGTTAGTGAAGTAGAATTATTAGTTAACTTATAATTTACATTTAGTTCATATGGATAAGTTGTAAATTCTTTTCCAAACATATCAAAATATTCTTTACTTTGAATTTTCATATTATATGCTAATGAGTTAATACAATTATTAATTTTTTCATTTATGATATTAATTTTTTCATTATTGCTTTCAGTTTTAAGATTAGGTAATGTAATATCTTGATTGAAATATGAGGAAGTTTTAGCTAAATTAGTTTCTATTACTTGTACTTGTGAGCTAGTGGTATTTATAGTAGAAGCACTTGCTTTTTGTCCAGTACTTAAAAGTAGGCTAGTAGTCATTATTAGCGCTAGGCTAGCTAATATTATTTTTCGTATATAATTTCTTTTCATAGTATCGTCTCCTTATTATTTGTTTATTATTCCTTTAGTAATATATTAATTCAAAATTTACCATACTTTGTTACAAATGACTTACAAAATAATTTCAAATAGTTTGCTTTAATAAAATTAAATTTAATAATGTAGATATATTTTAGTGGAGTGTTGATATAGGTATTTAAAATAGAATGAATAATTTATTAGTTTATATAGCCTTTAAGTAAGAAAATTCTTAATTGTGATATAATAAAAATACAAGGTATTTTAAGAAAATTTTAATATAAATATAAATTATAGACATAGTTTAAAAGTAAGTGGTTTAAACTAGAAGGATATTAAAAACAGAAGGTAAATAAATTCTTCAGTATTATTTAGTTGGAGGTTTTGTTAATGAAGAAGAATGCAGCGCAAAGAGAATTTAAGAAATATAAGAGCCAGATAAATCAAATAGAGGAAATAGTAGAGCATTCAAAACCAGGAGCACTTATAGAACATGAAAGCTCAATTAGAAAGAAATTAAGGCATCTTAAGGAATTTGAGAATCAAGGGTTAAAGGATTTCAACCAGGTGTATGAAAAATATGAACAATTATTAGAATATGTTTCAAAGAGAATGCTTGATTATTATAATAATAAAAATAATACAGATTTTGATTTTTACCAAGTTGTACGTGGAAATTATAATAACTTTTTAAATCAAGGTTTAATGACTGTATTAACTAAAATGCATATACCAAAATTAATAGCAAAAGAATTCGAAGAAAAATTCCCAACTAATCCAAAAGATGAATATATTCATACTAGACATATGAAAAGAAAATTTTATATTCACTTAGGTGATACCAATACTGGTAAAACTTATAATGCAATAGAGCGCCTTAAAACTGCAAAGAATGGAGTTTATTTATCTCCACTTAGAATTCTTGCGTTAGAAAATTTTGAAAGGCTTAATAAAGAAGGCGTAGTTTGTGATTTATTAACTGGAGAAGAAGAAATAATAAAGGTTGGAGCTACTCATGCTTCATGTACAATAGAAAAGGTTAATTTAAAAGAACATTACGATATAGCTGTAATTGATGAAATTCAAATGATTAGCGATACTCATAGGGGCATGGCTTGGAGTAAAGCTGTACTTGGATTGCAATGTGACGAAATACATATATGTGGAGCATCTAATGCAAAATATATATTAGAAAAAATGCTAAAAGATTGTAATGATGAATATGAAATAAAAGATTATAAAAGATCTATTCCTCTCGAGGTTGAATATAAGAACTTTAATTATAATGATGTTAAAGACGGAGATGCTATTGTAGTTTTTTCAAAAAAAAGAGTATTAGAAATAGCAGAGGATTATTCACGAGAAGGAATAAAAGCTAGTATAATATATGGGGATTTACCACCAGAAGTTAGAAGAATGCAATATGAACAATTTGTTAATAAAGAAACAAAGGTTCTTGTAACTACAGATGCTATAGGAATGGGAGTTAATTTACCAATAAGAAGAATTATTTTTATGAGCATAAGAAAGTTTGATGGAGAAGAAGTAAGAGAATTAACGTCGCAAGAAGTAAAACAAGTTGGTGGGCGTGCAGGAAGAATAGGAATTTATGATGTAGGATATATTGCTGGAGTAGGCGGTACAGCTGACTTTATTAAATCTAAATTAGAAGCAGAGGATAATACTATAAGAAAAGCTGTAGTAGGACCATCAGATGCAATACTTAAAATAAAAAGTTTACCTTTGAATGAAAAGTTAGCACTATGGAGTACTAGAGAAGAAAAATTAGATTATTATACTAAAATGGATATTAGTGAGTATATTTTAATTTTAGATAAAATAAAGAAATATAAATTAAAAGAAGAGGATGAATGGGATTTATTAAAAGTACCTTTTGATGTTTCAAGAGATGACTTAATGGAAACATTCTTAAATTATGTAGATGAATTATTCATTAATAAACAAGATGAGTTGTTTATTCCACAGTGTTATACAGGTAATTTAGATGATTTAGAAATATATTATCAAAAGGTAAATATGTATTATTCACTTTCTAAAATATTTAATTTAAAGTTTGATGCTGAATGGGTTTATGATGAAAGAATAAAAATAAGTGAAGCAATAAATGAAATATTAATAAGAATGTAAAAAGATTTTTATTTAAGGTTATGTTGATAATGTGCCACTTTGTCAATTGCATATATCAGCACATATTTAAAATATATAAAGCACATTATAATAATAGACCAATATATAAGTTATATTATGTTAAATAAGTAAATATGTTTAGTATTAGTTAAGCTTATTTATTTGTATTAAAACAAAATATATAAAGATATTTGGTCTATTATTTTATGTGTTTAATTTAATTTATTATATTAAAATAATCCATTTCTTAAAAAATAATAATATACATATCTCTTAAGCACTATATTAATTATCTAAACAATATCATAGTATATGATATTTGTTAAAAAACTATAAGCAAGGATTTATAACAGCTAATAATGTTTTAGGATCAGTTGTCACCAATATATCCTTTGGTACATTAATATTTTCAACAAATAATTTATCCTCACAATTCATTTTAGATACATTAACTTCAAGAAATTCAGGGATTTTTTCAACATCTCCTTGGAAATCTATAAAAGGAGTAAATGTTTCTAATACTAATCTTTTTGTTTCTAAATTTTCTTGTCCAATATATTTAATAGGTATTCTCATCTTAATTTTTTCATTTGGTTTTACAGATTGAAAACTAACATGTAAAATTTCTCTAGGATTAAGTTTTTGTATCTCTTTAACTACACAGTTAAATTTTTTATCCTCTAAATCTAGAGTAATAATAGAACCACTATTATTATTTCTTATCATCCTATGAAGTTCAGCATTACACATTTTTACTGAAATTGATTCCTTTAGGAATTCACCAAAAATTATACCCGGAATTAATCCAGTTTTTCTAAGTTTGTTTTTACTTTCCTTTGTATTTCTTTCATAGACCTTAAATGATACATTTGCCATAATAAATAACCTCTTTTCTAATTTTTGAATTTTAATATGGTTTTTATTAAGCTCATAAAAAATAAGTTAAGGTGCATAAATCCATACAAAAATGAATTTGAATGCATAAAAACTATATAGAGAGCTTAACTTTGAAGCTCCACATATGCATCAACCTCCTTTGCTTATTAATTAAAGCATAATAAATATATACTTAAAAGTCAAATTTAGGAAGAGAAAAGAGGCAATATAAATATGAACTATTCAATAAAAGGAGTTATTACAGCTAGTAATGTCTTAGGATCAGTCATTACTAATACATCATCGGGTACATTGATATCCTCAACAAATAATTTATCTTCACAACTCATTTTAGATACATTAACTTCAAGGAATTCAGGTATTTTTTCAACATCTCCTTGGAAATCTATAAAAGGAGTAAATGTTTCTAATAATAACCTGTTTGTTTCTAAATTTTCTTGTCCAACATATTTAATAGGTATTCTCATCTTAATTTTTTCATTTGGTTTTACAGATTGAAAACTAACATGCAAAATTTTGCTAGGACTAAGTTTTTGAATTTCTTTAACCACACAATTAATTTTTTTATCGTTTAAATTTAAAGTTATAATAGAACCACTATTGTTGTTTGTTATCATCTTATTAAATTCACCAGTAGTCATTTTTACAGGAATTGATTCCTTTAAGAATTCACCAAAGATTACACATGGAATCAATCCAGTTCTTCTAAGACCCTTTTTATTTTCTTTTACACTTCTTTCGTATACATTAAATGTTACATTTGACATAAAAAAACCCCTCTTTTCTAATTTTAATAAAGTACATGTTTTATTAAGCTTAAAAAATAAGTTAAGCTTAACAAAATACATGAAAGAAAAATTTGAATACATATTAATTACATAAGAAATTTTCTTTAAATATGATAAATGCATTCTTCCCTTTATTATTTAGTATTTCAAAGGTGTACCAAATATACATTTAAGTCAAAAAAAGTAAAACAAAAGATATGAAAATAAATAAGTATTTTCCAATAATGTGGATTATGCAGATTAATAAATATATAGTATAATATATATATAATATTTTACTAAAATTATGATAACATATTTATAAATATGTATTTTTAGTATATACTGTTATAGGTAATATATTTAAAAATAAAAGATAAATTATAAATAAAGGGAGAGAAACTAATGACTGAATTAAATCATGAACTTGGAATAATAGCATTAGAAAGCTGTAAAGAATTAGGTAAGGCCATAGATGACTTTATAAGAACTACTAGAAAACAAGAGGAGTCATTTTTAATACCGATTAATGAAATAAGATTTTCTAATGGTGAAGGAAAGGTTAAGATTTCTGAAACAGTGAGAGGAAAAGACATTTACATATTATGTGACGTTGGAAATTATAGTTGCACATATAAAATGTTTGGTTTCAAAAATCATAAAGGTCCAGATGAACATTTCCAAGACATTAAAAGAACAGTTTCAGCTATTAGAGGAAAAGCTGCTAGAATTACTGTAATAATGCCACTTCTTTATGAATCAAGACAGCATAGACGTAAAGGAAGAGAATCTTTAGACTGCGCTTTAGCACTTCAAGAACTAGAAAGATTAGGAGTAGACGAAATTCTTACATTTGATGTTCATGACCCTAATATTCAAAATGCTATTCCATTATTATCTTTTGAAAATATTTATCCAACTTATGATATAGTAAAATCAATTATATTAAATGAAAAATCATTAGAACTAAATAAAGAAAAATTACTAGTAATAAGTCCGGACACTGGAGCAATGGATAGAGCTATTTACTATTCAAGTGTATTAGGTGTTGATGTTGGATTATTTTATAAGAGAAGAGATCATACAACTATAGTTAATGGTAAAAATCCTATAGTACAACATGAATATATGGGAAGAGATGTTACTGGAAAAGATGTTTTAATTGTTGATGATATGATAGCATCTGGTGAATCTGTTCTTGATATCGCAAAGGAATTAAAAAGCATAGGCGCTAGAAATGTATATGTAGCTGCAACATTTGCATTCTTTACTGAAGGTCTTAATAAGTTTAATAAAGCTTACGAAGAAGGATTAATAAAGAGAATTTACTCTACTAATTTGACATACATACCGCAATCATTAAAAGATGCTGAGTGGTTTACAAGTGCTGATATGTCAGAATTTGTATCTAGAGTAATAAATAGATTAAATCATGGAAAATCAATTGCTAAATATATGGATGCAACAAGAATAATACATACTTTATTAAATGAATAATATTTAAGGCATTAAAAATAAGCTATATTATTGTTTTTTCAATAATATAGCTTATTTTAGTATAATAAATTATATTACATTAATATCAAAATAATAATTTTTAATCATTATCTTAATACTTTTAAAAAGTAATTGTTGTAGTATAGCTTGGATATTAAATGAATAACAAGAAAAAATATAGTATTAAAGATAATTATAGATAAATGAAAAAATTTCATATTAATGCAACATTTTATGTTCCTTAATTGTTTTACAAGTGAAGGGGGAAACTACCTTATGGGTAATTCACTATATATAGATGAACATATTTCACAAGATTTAGATAAATATGGGGATATGATATTAAGACTTGGATATTCATATATGAAAAATATACATGATGCTGAAGATGTATTACAAGAAGTTTTACTTAAACTAATTCAGGGTACAAATGAATTTGAAAATGAAGAACATAAAAAAGCATGGCTTATATGTGTTAGTAGAAATATTTGTAAAAATAAATTAAAATCTTCTTGGTTTAAAAAAAGAGAAGAGTTTCAAGAGCTTCCATACTATGATAACTATTTAAATCATGATGTCTTTGAGGCTGTTATGAAGTTACCTACTAAATATAGAGAGGTTATACATTTATTTTATTATGAAGATTACTCTACAATTCAAATTTCAAATTTAATTAATAAAAAGGAATCTACAGTACGGTCATTATTGCATAGAGCCAGAAACATACTAAAAGACAAATTAAAGGAGGAATATGATTTTGAGCAAGAATTATAAAAAGACTATGGATAAAATTACTGTAGATGATGAAATGAAAAAAAGAATACTAAATAATATAGATTTTATAAATCAAGAAAATACAAAAGGCAAATTGAAAAAGAGAAGTTATAGAAGTTTAGGAGCTTTAGCAGCAGCAGCATGCTTTAGTATTATTGTATTTTCAGTTAATATAAAAATGAGTTTAAATGATAAAATGAAAATGTCATTAAATGACAATAAAGAAATATCATTTAATCAAACAAAAGATAACAGTAATGAAAGCTCAAATGTAAATGGCATAGATGCAGATGCATATGAAAATAATGAGAAGAACTTAGAGTTAGGTGAAGAAACTTCATCAGAAAAAACTAAAGATAATTATAATAGAACTTCAGCAAGCAATAACTCAATAAGTAATAATATGTCAAATAATAATGCAACTAATAAAAGTTCAAATAACATCAAAGAAGAAATTCCCAAAGAGAAAAACATAGAACAAGAAACAGAAACAAATATAAAAGAAGATTCTTTAAATAATTCGAAACCAATAATACAAGCAGCATATGATAATAATTACACTGATAGTAAAATTAAATTAGTTCAGAGTGATAAAAACTTAAATAAAAATTTTAAAAATTTAGATGAATTAAATTCCAATTTAGATTTTTCTATAAAAACACCTCAAGAAGTTATAGAAAATAAAGATATAAAAAATATAAACCTTAAAGAAAATAATAATATATTAATAAGTTACGAAAATAGTGATGTAAAATTAGATCTTGAAGTAAAGAAAGAGGTTTCTAAAGAAGAGAAAATTAATGATTCTAAATATGAAATAGAAAAGAACATAAATATAAATGATAAAATTGTTTCATTAAAAGGAAATGATGAGGTAATTAACACTGCAAACTGGAGTGATGAGGATTTATCATATTCTATAAATTCAGATAAAGGAATAAGTGAAGATAAAGTAATAAAAATTATTGGAAGTGTAAAATAATTTTTTATGAATAGATATTATTTTTGGGAAAGAATAAATTCGGGAATATTAATAATTTAAAGTATTATATCTTAACATATAATACAAAAAGAAAAGCAGAGTTTGGGAAGGCTCTGCTTTTTGTTTTATTCTAGAAAGCTTTATGGTAAAATTATAACAAAGCAAATAGTATTTTTAGAAAGGAAGTTCACAAATGAATTGGCTTAATAAACTAGAAAGAAAGTTTGGTAAATATTATATACCTAATTTAATGTGGTTAGTTATTAGCTTAAGTGCTTTTGTGTATGCGGTGACATACATTATTTTAGGTAACTTTAGTTATGTAGATAAATTAGTTTTATCCCCACAAGCTATAATGAATGGTGAAATTTGGAGACTTATTACATTTGTATTAATACCGCCTCTAAGTGGAAGTATATTCATGGTAGCGTTAGGACTATATTTTGATTATATTGTAGGCACTACATTAGAGAATGTATGGGGCGGATTTAAATTTAATGTTTATTTCTTTGTTGGAATGTTAAGTACTATAATAATATCATTTTTAACAGGAATGCCTGCAACCGGTGCAGCCGTGACATTATCAATTTTCTTAGCATTTGCAAAACTATTTCCTGAATATACTGTATTATTATTTTTTATAATACCTGTAAAAATGAAATGGCTTGGATATCTAGCATGGGCAAAAATAATATTTGATATAGTTTTTTCATTAATCAATGGTGGAGGATTTATAGGGGTAATTATATGTCTAGTACCAATAATTAATTACTTGTTGTTTTTTGGGAAAAGTAATTATAAAGAAACAAAAGTTAGAACAGGTTCTGTAATAAGAATGAGTGAATATAAAAAATCGATAAAAGGAAATAAAAAAGAATACAGACACAAATGTGTAGTGTGTGGAATGACAGATAAAGATGATCCTAATATGTTATTTAGATATTGTAGTAAATGTAAAGGTGATTATGCATATTGTGAAAAACATATATATGATCATGAGCATATTATAGAGTAAAGAAAAATTTTGAGAAGATTTTAGAGCTGTTGCTAATAAAATGCAACAGTTTTTTTATTCTTTAGGAAATTATATTACTAAAGAATATGTGGATAACTTTTAAGATACTATATTTTAAAGATATTATGAGTACCCCTAAAGAATGAATGAGAAAAAAGAGACTAACAAAATCATTGCAAAAATCAATTTGTTAGTCTCTTCTTGGTTAAATAAGATTTTGGGAATATATAAAACAAAACTATGAATTTTTACGTTCAATTGCTTTGTTTATAAAGCTATCTTTTTTTACGCATACACGCTCATGCTCACCAGTAGCAATTAAGCCATTGTTATCAAATGCCTTTAATGAAAAAGAATATTTACGACCGTCTACGGCTGTAAGTTCAGCTTCAGCATAAACTTTAACACCTTCTGCAGTTGCTGCTAGATGATTTACTGTGATTTTGGTACCAACAGTAGTATAAATATCTTCTAAAAAAGTTTGAGCTAAATCAGCAGCAGCGCCTTCCATGATAGCTGCAACCATTGGAGTCGCAAAAACTTCAACACTTCCGCTTCCAACATTAACTGCTAGTGTATCTTTTGTAACCATAAGTTCTCTTTTATATATTTGTCCGATTTTTGGTTCGTTCATTATGTATTCATCCTTTCATTTAAAGTATAGTTAAATTGTAGCATATTTAATACGATTACACCAGGAAATATGGAAGGTTTTGCACAACCGATTTTACGTAACACATAGCTTAAAATGTGGCATATATTAAGGTAAAGTATAAATATTAAAATAAATTTAGAGATTATAGAAATATGAAAAAAGGAAGTCTCAGACTGCTTTATTAAAACAGTCTGAGACTTCAATAATAATTATTGTATAAAATTTATATTAATTGTAAAATATTCATTTTAATAAAAAGTTCTTCTTGATGAAATTAATGTTATCTCAGTAGGGTCTTCAACTGTATATTTAGTATTATGATTATAATACTTGTTACTATAATAAATAGATTCCGAATTATTATTAAATAAATTAGAAATACAATTCCATAGTTTTGTTAAAATTGCTAATAAATCTAATGAATTTTCTAAACTTTTATTTTGAGAGATATTTTTAGTAGCGTTAGCCACTAAGTGTAATTTAGATTTTTTTAGTGTTCCATAGTTCATAATAATCCCTCCGATTCAAAAAATATTTTATAATAAATTCTTTAAGTTTAAAATCTTTTCTTAAGTATAATATAACTTACTTTTTTAAAATTTACATCTTAGATAAATTAACAATCTATTAAAAAAATCATAAAAAACCGAAAAAACATCCATGGATAAGTTTTAAATTAATATTATAATATTAATTTATTAATTTTATATCATATTTAATAAAAATAGTAAAATATGAAAAATTTTCTAGTAGCATTATTTGATATTTTTATTAATATAAAAATTATGTCAAATATGTTTCATAATTTAGACTATTGAGTTATAATTTATTTATAAAATAAAATACAAGAGATTAAATGTGGGGAGAATACAGCTATGAATATTATTGGATGTGTATTAATATTAAAAGATGATTTTAACAACATTTTAGTTTTAAAAAAGAAGGTTAAAAGAAGACAACAGGAAATATGGTCATTACTTAACACACCCTTAAAAGGAAAAAAAGATTGTCAAAGATCTTTAAGTAAAGCAGCAAATAAAATGTTAAAAACAGTACTTTTTCAACTTGAAGAATTTAAAGAATTCAGTATAAATGAAGAAGAAGCAGTAAAGGCATATACTGGAGTACTTAGAGAAAGATATGTTTTGGACAAAAGTTATGCTGATGCAAATTGGATAAGTAAAAATAATTTAGAAAAATATGAATTTGAAAAACTTGATAGAAGAATCTTAGAAGAATATTTTAAATAATATGTTACATAAAGACAAATTTATATTTCAATTCATAAGATTTTGAGGAAAGTGGCTATATTAGCCACTTTTTTGTTTGAAAAATTATAATTTTTTATTAATTAATGAATTATTAATAAATTCGTAAAAAATAGGAACTGACTTTGCTTTATAATAAAGATAGTCTTCTATACTCATAAAATTAAATTTACTGAGATATCCATTGGATGAATAGATAGATATCAAGGTTTTATATTGTATAAAACTATATAAGGAGAATATGATGAAAAAGAAGTTTACAACTATAATTATATCAGCAGTTATACTTTTTAATTCTGTGAGTAGTACTACACCAGTCCTTGCAGCTCCAAATAATTTAAGTATAAATGAAGTTATTCAAAACATACAAGAATATGATAGTAAAATTGAAACAAATATGGACAAGTTAAATAAATATAAAGAGCAAATTTTAGAAAAAGAAAATGAAATAAAAGCAAATGAAGAAGAGCTAGAAATAGCTAAAAAGAATTTACAAAAAAAGGATGAACTATTATCTGAAAGATTAAGAAATGTTCATATGGATGGTGGATTTGAAGTGACACCATTAAAATATTTAGACGCTTTATTTACTTCAGGAAATGTAATGGATGCTGTAGAAAAAGTTCAAGTAATTTCTCAAATGTGTAAGAGTGATAAAAAGCTTGTTACAGAAGCTAAAAATGCTGAACAAAATCTTAATGATATGCAAAATAAAATAGAAAAAGAAAATGAAGAATTACAAAAAAATAAAGATGAAATAGAAAAAAATCTTAAAGAGCTAGAAGATCAAAAGAAGCAACTTGTAGATTATGTACAAGAAAATAGTGATATATTAATAGATAGTACAAGCAGTATAATACCAATAACATTATCGTCTGATATATCAGATGAAGCTAGAGCTATAATTAAGGAAGCTCAAAAGTATTTAGGAATTCCTTATTTATGGGGAGGAACAACTCCAGAAGGGTTTGATTGTTCGGGTCTTATGCAATATGTGTTCAACTCACAAGGTATAGAGTTGCCAAGAGTATCACAAGATCAACAAAGCTTTGCAGAAACTATTAATTTATCAGAATTAAAACCAGGTGATTTGGTATTTAATAAATCATCAAATTCAACACATGTTGGACTTTACATAGGGGATGATAAGTATTTACATGCACCACATACTGGTGATGTTGTAAAGATAAGTACATTAAGTACATCTAATATGAAATATGCTACAAGAGTACTAAAGGTAGATTAGATGTTGGTTTCAAGTAGATTATAATTTGATTTTTCACTTTTCACATCATTATTAAATTTATAAAAATGATGTGGGGGGTGATTTTTTATGCATAATTTATTTCCTAGTATTTTAATATTAGCTAATTTAATAACAAGTATATCATATTATTTGGAATTTATGTTCACAATAGAATATCAATAAATGCTTAATGTATACTTTTAAATAAATATAAAAATTGGAGTATAAGCATGTTTAAATATTACCTATACTCCGATTTTTAAAGGGTTATATTAAATTACTTTTTCCGATATAGAATTTAAGTTATCCTTAGTTTCTGTACTGAATTCTGTTAAATTTGCTGTTTGATCGTAAATGGTATCAAGTTTTTTATTTATATTTGAAACATCAGATTGCAATTTAATTGCATCAATCTTAGTAGAAGAAACATCAGACTTTAATATATTAATATCAGCTTGCAAAACATTAATATCAAACTTTATTGAATTTTGATTTTGCTCAATAGCATCAAGCTTAGATAATATAGTATTAAATATTTGCTCCATCAATAATACTCCTTTGTATAAAATAAATTACATATAGTTTTCTCATTCCTTAGAATAAAATACTAATCTTCTAAATTAGTTTATTCTTATAGTAATTTGTTGATATATTTAAAATAATCATTAAATTATATATTGTATTTAATAATATACTTTTTCTTAATTTACTTTAGATTATACAACATATATAAGAAAATATATGTAGGTAAAATTTAGAAAATTATATATAAGTGTTGCATTAAGTCAAAATCAAAGTCTAAGTTTATGATATAATAGTATAAAGAATATGATATTATGAAATTCTAATTATCAAAAAACTGTGTAATTAATGCATATTTCCAATATTAAAATAGTAAAAATTAAATATTAGTATCTTACTAAAATAAATGTGAAAAGTAGGGAGTATATATGAAAAATTTAGTAGTATTTTATTCATTAGAAGGAAGTACAAAGCTTATAGCAAATACTATAGCTAAAAAATTGAATGCTGATATTTTAGAATTGATACCAGAGAAGAGTTACTGTAATTCAGGATTTAAGAAGTTCTTTTGGGGAGGCAAAAGTGTATTATTTAAAGAAAAGCCAAAGCTTAAGAACATAGATATTGATATAGAAAAATACGCAAATATTTTTATTGGAACACCTATATGGGTAGGCACATATGCACCACCATTTAATACTTTTTTAGATACTTATAATATAGAAAACAAAAACATAGGATTATTTGCTTGCCATGGCGGCGGTGGAGCATCAAAATTCTTTAAGAATATAAAGAATGAAATTCCTAATAATAATTTTATAGGAGAAATTGATTTCCTTGAACCAATTAAAAATGATAAAGATAAAAATATAGAAAAAGCAATAAAATGGATAGATGAAATTATTATGTAAATTGCTTAAAAGTGAGCTTTTAAAGGCGATTAAAAATATATTGGCAATTTATGCTGTAATAAAGATATACTATTTAAAGATAGGTATTAACAATATGAAAAAATATCTTGTTGTGAGGATGTAATTATGAGGAGAATACAAACTATTGAGTTTAAATTAAGTATAATAATATCCATAATTATTACATTTATTATACCAGCTACTATCATAAAAAATGGAAGTATAATTGAATGTTTATTTGGATTTCCGTATAGGTATTTATATATATATCAATTGAATGATAGTAATTCAAATTTATTTGTTAATCTATTTAATGGCAATAAAGGAATGAATATTAACATATTTGAACTTTTTATTAACGTAGTAATTATATATTTTTTATTATTACTAATAAAAAAAGTTTATATTAATATACGAAGAACAAAAAGTCAGTAACTCAAAATTGTTACTGACTTTTAAAGTATAACTATATAATTTAGGAATAGATATTTATTAAAAAGAAGAATAGTTATGTAACTTTGGAGGAATTTAAATGAATTTTGAATACAAAGGTGAAAGTATTGATTTTCAGATTATAAGGAGAAAAAGAAAGTCTATTTGTATAAAAATAGATATAAATGGAGAAGTACAAGTTATAGCACCTATGAGAATATCAAAAGAATATATATTAAATTTTCTTAATGAAAAAAACGATTGGATTATTGAAAAGAGAAAAGAATTAAAAACTGTTTTGAATAAAAAAGTGAAGAGAGAATTTAAAGAAGGAAACACATTTATGTACTTAGGAAAAGAATATCCCATTCATTTAATTTTCAATGATAAAGTGAAGAAAATATCTGTAGATTTTATTGATGAAAGTTTAAATTCCAATATAGAGGGTCAATCTGAATTTATTATAAAAACTAATACATATGATGTTGAAAAATTGAAAAATGCTTTAGAAAATTGGTATAGGTGTAAGACTTTAAGTATAGTTAAAGAGCGAATAAAATTATACGAATTCAAGCTTAAAGATAAGATAACTAAGGTAACAGTTAAAGAACAAAAAAGGAGATATGCCAGTATAAATATAAAAAATGAAACTTTTTTCAATTGGAGAATAAGCATGGCACCACTTGAAGTGATTGATTATATCGTTGTACATGAAATGTGTCATATGGATTTTAGAAATCATTCAAACCAATTTTGGAACAGAGTAGAGGACGTTATGCCAAATTATAAGAAGTGTCATGAATATTTAAAAGAAAATGGAATTAATATGACGATAGATTAATGAAATAAGTAATGCTTATTATAAAGATAAATAGTTTTCTATTAAATGTTACCGATAGATTATAAAAGGATATTTTTTAGTAAGATGTTTATATATGCATAAGTAAAGTGGACGGAGTAATTGAACTTAGGAATACTAGAAATGATTATAGTCCTATTTTAGCTTGTTCCAAATATAAAATTGCGACAAGCAGTAAATATGAATTAAAAATAAAACTCGACTCCTATATAGTCGCTGAGTAAGTTTGAGAAACAAAATATGAAATGCACTGTGTGAGAGCTCATTTTACAAAATGTAAAATTTGGACATTCACTTTTTAACTCTCACTTAACTATTCTCAAAGTCCAATTACAATGCCACTTTACCTATCGCATATATAAACACATATTTAAACAAAGCCTATAATTTAGAAATTTAATATAAGAAAACAAAAAGATTCATCAATTTTTAGTGATGAATCTTTTTTCATTTCCTTATAGTTTTCTTATAATTAGAAGTTATTCTTTTATTGTATGGAGGAATGAAAAATGAAGGATATTATTTTAGAAACAAAAAATTTAAGTAAGAGATTTAAAAAACAAGAGGCAGTTAAGGAGGTATCTATTAAAGTTGAGAAAAATTCTATTTATGGCTTATTAGGTCCTAATGGTGCAGGAAAGTCAACTATATTAAAGATGATTACAGGGATGATTAAGCCTAGCTTTGGAGAAATATTATTTAATGATCATAAATGGAATAGAGCAGATTTAAAGTTTATAGGGTCTTTAATAGAAAGTGCTCCATTATATGAAAATTTAAGTGCAATGGAAAATTTAAAAGTTAGAACTACAGTACTTGGACTTCCAGATTCAAGAATTGATGAAGTTCTTGATATAGTTGATCTTAAAAATACTGGAAAGAAAAAATCAGGGCAGTTTTCAATGGGAATGAAACAAAGGCTTGGAATTGCAATTGCATTACTTAATAATCCTAAACTATTGATTTTAGATGAACCAACTAATGGTCTTGATCCTTTTGGAATACAAGAACTTAGAGAACTTATAAAATCTTTCCCAAGCAAAGGAATTACAGTTATATTATCAAGTCATATATTAAGTGAAGTAGAGCATATTGCTGACCATATTGGAATTATATGTGGTGGTGTTTTAGGCTATCAAGGAGAATTAAGAAAAGGTGAAGAATTAGAAAAACTATTTATAGATATTGCAGGAAAGTATAGAAGGGAAGAGTAAAAATGCTTAAATATTTTTTATCAGAAAATAGAAAAACAAAAAATACCTTTTTAAATAAACTTGTATGGTTAGCGCCAATATTAACAATTTTATTATCAATGTTTCTTGCAGTGGATTATTTTCAAGTTGACAGTTATAACTGGTGGTATACAATGATGTTACCTGGCTCACTTTCATTAGGTTGTTGTCTTTTAAGTAGAGTCGATGGGAAAATGAAAAATAAAGGTGTATTATCGCTTCCGGTAGATTTAAAAAAAATATGGATTGCAAAGATTTTAGTAGGGATAAAGAATTTATCTATTTCATGTATTATTATTTTGTTATGTAGTCAGTTAGGTGTATTTTTAATTAACTTAGACAGTATGAAAGAAATCGCTTTAGTAAACAGAGTTTATGCAACAATATTAATTATTATTACGTTTATGTGGCAAATTCCATTAAATATTTTTTTAGAAAATAAGATAGGATTATTTGGGACTATAATTTTAGGTCTAGGAGCTAATATTTTCTTTGGAATTATGGCTATAAAAAGTTATTGGTGGATGATTCCTTTTTCTTATCCATTTAGAATGATGTGTCCAGTTTTAGGGGTTTTACCTAATGGCTTATTAGCAGTACCAGAAAGTCAAACATTTACGCCGGAGTTACTTTCTTATTCATCTATTCCATTTGGCATAATAGTCTCAACTATTTTATTTTTAATACTAACTTATTTAAGTGCTAAATGGTATGAAAGAAGAGAGGTATCATAAATTATGAATGCAATTTTTCGTTTAATGAAAGCAGATTTTATCAAGTTAAAACGTACCTCATTTTACTGGATTCACATTTGTGTGCCACTTATAGGAGCATTTCTATTCTTATGGTATTTTTCTTTTTCATCATTGAGTAGTACAGGCAAGGTACAAGGATATTTAGAAGCTATAGCATTAGCATATCCTATGATAATAGGTATTGTAACTTCAATGGTAGTAGAACAAGAATCTATGGCTGGAGGATTTAAAGAAATTTTAGGAACTGAATATGGAAAAGGAAAATGTCTCATAAGTAAAGTACTTATATTGCTTTGTACAGGATTTTTATCTACTATATTAGCAATAGGAATTTTCTTTATTGGATTTCAATATGTTTTAAAGCAAAACTTATTGCCTTTAAATTTTTATATTTACCAAACATTAATTATATTTGCAAGTCAGATTTTTCTTTATTTATTTCATTTATGGATAAGTTTCATATTAGGAAATGGCGGATCTATTGGGATTGGTATATTTGAAAGTTTAACTTCAGCATTGATGCTTACAGGCCTTGGCGATGGCTTGTGGCAATGGATACCATGTTCATGGGGAGTAAGATTTTCAGATTATTTTACTATGAATTGGCTGAATTTAGGATCTAAATCTAATGAATTTGCAAGTATTTACGTTGGAACTCAAAATAGTATTGCAATAACAATTTTATTAGGAGTACTTTTTGGAGTCTGGTTTAAATTTTATGAAGGGACAAAGTATGTTTAAAATATAAAGATCCTGTTTTAAACAATGTTAAAATTTAAAATAACCTTTTTGGAGATTATTATAATATTTTAAGTTATCTCTTATTTCAGTATAATAAACATATATTAATAAGAAAATGATTAATATTTGAAGGGGATTACTGTGAAGAGGTTAGTTTTAGTGTTATTAACTTTGATATCATTTACAACACTTGTAGGGTGCCAAAAAATCACGAACAATATTAAATTAGTATATGAGCCATTATCAGAAAAAGAAGAATGTTTGTTAAATCTTACGGAAAATAGAATATTAATGTACAAATTAAATAATATACCTGGTGATATAAAATATCATATTTCATTAATTTATGAAGTTTATAAAAATACAGAAAAAATAAAAGAAGAAGTTATTACAGGTTTTACGCAAGATGAACATAGTGGAAAAAGCGAGAATAAAAAAATGGGATTAAATATTCAAAATAATGAAATAAGATTTATTTGGGGCAAAGAAGGAGCTTATGCTATTGGAAGCTATAATTTAGAAGAAGATTTGAGTAAGTATTCAAAGGCTTTTTTTATGAATAATGCAAATTTAGCAATTGGAACAGATATATACATTTATTATGCTAATTTAGGAGATGGAATTAGTATGGATATCCCTTTAGGAGTACCAGTTGATTTAAATGACCTAAATGATCTTTTAAAAGATAGCGAATATACTGTTTTAATTAAATTATCTTTTGAAGAAATATAAAAAATTTGGAGGAGAATAAAGTTGGCTCATATTTTAGCTATAGATGATGAAGTGGGAATATTAAACATTATAAAAGTTGCATTAGAAAAAGAAGGACATATAGTAACTATTGTTTTTAATGCTAACGAAATATCATATAATCAATACACTAAATATGATTTAATACTTCTGGATGTAATGATGCCAGAAATTGATGGCTTTACTTTATGCAATAAAATCAGGAATTTAGTAGATTGCCCTATTCTATTTTTGACAGCAAAGACTATGGAGGAAGATATAGTTAAGGGACTTAGTTTTGGTGGGGATGATTATATAACAAAACCTTTTGGAATAAGTGAACTAAGAGCTAGAGTAAGTGCACATTTAAGAAGAGAACGTAGAGAAAAACAAAATGCCTTTTATATTTCTGAACTTAAATTTTATATAAATGCAAAAGAAGTATATCATGATGAAGAATTAGTTTCATTTACTAAAAGTGAATATAATATATGTGAATATTTAGCATTAAATCATGGGCAAGTATTTTCAAAAGAGCAAATTTATGAAAGTGTTTTTGGCTTTGATGGTCATAGTGATACAACAGCTATTGTAGAGCATATTAAAAATATAAGAAGTAAGCTTAAGAAAATAGATATAAACACAATAGAAACAGTTTGGGGGATTGGCTACAAGTGGAAAGATTAAAGAAACAAAAAAGTATAGCTAAGATATTTGCCATGTATATAGCTATGTTTTGCATAATTACAATCCTGCAAATTCTAATTATTTCATTTTTATTTTTTGTAGGTCTTAGAAGTGGAATTATTTTACCAGCTAATTATTATGAGCAAATGATAGAAAAACATAGAGATGAGATTGCAACAGTAGACAAAGTAACAGAATTTATACCTAAGGAATGTAATTATGTAATCTATGATTTAAATGGAAAAATGAATAGTGGTAATGTATCAGAAGAAAATGCACTAGGAATATGGAAAATGATTAAAGATGATAGAACTAGTTATGGTAATAATTATTATAAGATAATACCAAGAGGCAATGAAATTTGTGCTATAGGATATAAATTAACAGCTCAGTTCTCCAATCCAATTTTACGTAAATATCTTCCAAGTGCTGAAGGTTGTCCAGTAATTTTATTTATTATAACATTTATATTAGGAGTAATAATATTATCTAAATGTTTTAGTAAAAGAGTAGCTAAAGAAATGAAGATTTTAAAAAATATTACTGAAAGCATAAAGGTAGAGAATTTAAATTTTGAGACAGAAGAATCAAGTATAACTGAAATTAACGAAGTACTATTAGCTTTAGACAAAATGAGATTAGAATTAAATGTATCACTTAATAAACAGTGGAATTTAGAAAAATCACGAAAAGATCAGATAGCAGCTTTAGCACATGATATAAAGACTCCATTAACAATTATTAAAGGAAATGCAGAACTTTTAAATGAACTTAATTTAAACTCTGATCAAATTATATTTAATAAAAATATATTAAGTGAAATCAATAATATAGAGTATTATATAAAATCTTTAATAGAAATTATGAAATCAGAAAAAGAAATGATTCTTAAAAAAGAAAATGTAAATTTAAAAACATTTGTAGATGAAATAATAGAGCAAGGAATTTTATTAACAAAAAATAAGCAAATTAAATTTATAGATGAAGTTAAAACAAATATAGAAATAATTAATGTTGATAGGGTGTCTTTAAAACGTGCAATCACAAACATTATTACTAATGCAATTGATTATTGTTCTGTAAAAGGTGAAATTTTATTTAGTGTTTACTCGAGTGAGGAGCATATAAGTTTTTCAATTGAAGATAGCGGAAGAGGTTTTACTAAGGAAGAATTAGATTCAGCAACAGAACAGTTTTATCAAGGTGATAAAAGTAGAAATTCTAAAAACCATTATGGTATGGGTTTATATATCACTAGAAATATTATAAAAAAACATGGTGGAAATCTTATATTAGAAAATTCAAAGGAAATGGGTGGAGCAAAAGTAATTATTAAATTACCATTATAAAAAAATTAAATAAACTATTTTAAAACACTAATAGTTATATAAGTTTAAATATTAGTACAATTAATTTTTATTGAAATAAGTGCAATAGCATACAATAATCTTCGATGGAAACTAAACGAGTAAAGCTAACATCATTTTTTATCTTAAAAGATTTCTTATAAAGATAATCATTCGATTTGAGTATTGCAACATACGAAAAATCGAATGAAATGTCATTGAAACACAAGACTGTGAATATATGTTAAGATATTTTTAAGAAATAACTAATGTTTTTATAAGCTATAGTTTATTATAATTTAAGTGTACTATATAAAATAGTACACTTAATACAAATAGGAGGATTGCTATGATTATTGAAATAAAAGATTTAGAAAAGAAATTCAATAAAAATACTATTGCTCTACACAATATAGATTTAAGCATTGACAAGGGAATTTTTGGTTTACTAGGGAAAAATGGATCTGGTAAAACAACATTAATGAGAATAATAACAACATTGATGGAACCAACAAAAGGACAGGTTAATATTTTAGGATCAGAAGCTAAAGCAAAAAATTATGCAGAAATCAAAAAGAATATAGGATATCTTCCACAAGAGTTTGGATTTTATAAGGATTTTACTGTATTAGAGATAATGAATTATATATCTATATTATCAAATATAGACAAATCTTCAGTGAAGGAGAAGATAGAAAAAACTCTAAAAAATGTAGGTATGTACAATGATAGAAAGAAAAAATATAAAGAGCTATCTGGTGGGATGAAAAGACGAGTAGGTCTAGCACAGGCAATGTTAAATGAACCTAAAATTTTGATAGTTGATGAACCAACTGCTGGTGTAGATCCGGAAGAAAGAATAAAAATAAGGAATCTACTAAATGAGTATAGTCAAGATAACACAGTTTTGTTCTCAACTCATATTGTGGAGGATATTGAGAATACTTGCAACAAACTTGCTATTTTAAATGAAGGCAAGTTAATATTTAATGGGGATTTAAGCAGTTTGCTTAAGTCAGCTTCTGGAACTTTGTGGGAATGTTCATTTTCTAGCATAGAAGAGTTTAATAATTTTAAAAATAAGCATAATGTTTTATCTTATAAACATGAAGAACAAGGAATTATTGCTAAAGTTATAAATGAAGGTTCACATTTGAATAATAGCAGGCCAGCAAATGTTTCTCTTGAAGAAGCTTATGTATATATGACTGTAAAGGAAGGGATATAGTATGCAAAGCTTAAAATTAACGTTATTTGAAATGAAAAAACAAATTACAAGTATAAGTTTTATAACTATAACTGCAATATTTATTATTTTTGCTATAATTCAAATGGGAGAAATTTTTCATTATCCAGTTAAGAATAATCAAGATATTACTTACCTTAAGGAACATGGTGAAGATGATTATTTGTATGTTAATGCATCTCCGGAAGAATTAAGGATTAATACCATAGATTATTTAAATAGAACTATATCTCAGGACCAAATGAAAAAAGAGGATGCAAATGTAATTAAAAATTTAATTACTAAAATGGAACAAGAAAATTTAAATTTTGATCAAGCATATAAAATTTTATCAAAAGAAAATCTAGATTTAATCTCTTGGTTAGATGCCTGTAAGGCTCAATTTGGGCATAAGGTAGGAACAATTGATGAGATTAATCAGAACATGAAAATCATTTTAGACGGAAAAGGATACAGTACTGTTTTTTTTGAAAAGTATGTAACATATATGCAATTAATATGTGCAATGCTTATTCTTCCTTTATTCATATTATTGTTTACTAAAGATGTAGGATATAATATGAATGAGATTATATCTATCCAGCCAATATCTGCGATTCGTTATATTTTATGTAGATATATTGGATGTCTTTTACCAGTTTTATCAATAGTGTATATATTGGGTTTAGCTATGAACTTTTATATTATCCATAGATTTCAAACTGCTGGATGGCAAATTAATTATGAATTCTTCTTTAAAGATTATATGACTTTTATTGCTCCAACTATATTATTTCTAAGCTCTCTTATAATGTTCTTAGTATTATTTCTAAAGAAATCTATTGCTGTATTTCCATTGTATATTTTTTATGTTATCTTTAATGCAACTCAAGGTGCTTTTTTAGGTCAAAACCGAGTAAATTCACTTTATAAATGTGTCATTCGTTTAGATAATATAATTCCATATAATAATTTTATTTTATTAAATCGAGGATTGTATTTAGTGTTATCAGTTATTTTAATTATTATTTCTTGTATACTTTATAAATATTCAAGAAATAATCCAAGGAGGGCTGTAACCTTATGAGATCTTTAATTCATTATAATTTAAAACTCTTATTTTCACCACTTAAATGGCTTTGTTGCCTTCTATTTATTATTCTTATGTCTATATCAATGTATACTCCTACTTATTATGATTTTACAAATATTTGTGAGATATATATCCCACTGATAGGTATTATACTTATAACAGATATTATGTTAATTGATAAGCAGAATGATATGACAGAAGTATTATATGTTTCAAATAGCAATTTAAAAAAGACCTTTTGGTTTAGATATTTTATAATTGGAATTTTGCTTGCTGTCTTTATTTTATTAGCAAATGAAATTTTTTATATTAAAATGTACTTTAATGGTGAGCCATCTTTAAATGAGCCTATTACACATTTACAATTTTTAATTATTTCATTATTTAGTACCTTACTTTTGGGAACATTATCTATGACTATAGCAAATATTTTTTCTAACTCATATATAGGGTATGGATTTTCCATTGTATATTGGTTATATTGGATTATTAATCCCAAGAAGCAGTCAATATTTAATTTGTTTCCATTTGTAGCTAAGCCTACTGAATATATATCTTATATTTTAATAGAATTTGGATTTATTATTTTCTTATTATTACTAAATTCCATATTAGTTCAGAAGAGTCCATTTTTTATTATAGATAAATTCTCAAAATGTATATTTAAATATTAAGTAAGATAAGTAGAAATAATGATTAGATGACAAGCAATTTTAACTAAATACATACTTAAAACAGAGCCAAATTTATTAAAGAATTAAATGTATTAAGTACACTAAATTGCAAATAATAAAATAAATAGGTAAATGCAAGGAGTGTTCTTATGAAAAAATTACTTTATATAACTGTAAACTCAAAGCCTGAGGAGTTGTCTGCAAGTAAAACTGTAGGAAGGGCTTTTGTAAATAGATTTTTAGAGAGACATGATGACTTTGAAATGAAGGAGCTAGATTTATATAAGTGTCATATACCAAGACTTGAGTATGAATATTTTGAAAAGAGAAGCTGTCTAGTAAATAAAGAAGCATTTAATAAGCTAGATAAAAAACAGCAAGAAGAAGTCAATAAAATAATTAAACTAACAGATCAATTTAAAGATGCAGATGTATATGTAATTGCTGCACCAATGTGGAGTATGTCTTTTCCAGCTCCATTAAAAGAATACATTGATTGCATAGTTATGGATGGAAAAACAGTTGATATAAAAGATGGAGAAAAACCAGAGGGGTTATTAAATGATAAACCAAGAGGTGCTGTATATATACAATCATCTGGAGCAAAAATGAATGTATTATTAAAGATGGTGATGGATAAAGGTGTTCATTATATAGAAAGTATAATGAAATTTATGGGGATTGAAAAATTTGAAGAACTATTAGTAGATGGAACAGGAACAACAGAAGAAGAAAGAACCAAGGCCATAGAAAAAGCTATTGAAAAGATAGATTCTGTAATAGATGGTATATCTTTCGATAATGCTATAGATATTTTTGTGCAGTTTGTAAATTAATTATTAAAATATTACTGGAAATTGTGAATTCCAGTAATATTTTTTTATTTTAGAACTAAAGTTATTTTCTCAGCAGATATTTCGAGAAACATATCTAAAGTTTTCATTTCTTTTCTACAGATATTTAAAATTCTATCTCTTGATAATTTTCTTTGATAATAATCATGTATATATCTATTTCTTAATTTAACAATTCCCTGAAGTCTTTTTGAATCTTCTTTAGATATAAAACCAAAGTCGCTAGATAATTGGATTATATCTGGTCCAGATTTATTGGGTATGAAATTATAAGTTGAAACTAAATAAGTTTCGCACATATCAATTATAAATTCACAAAAAGAATTGAAATAAGATATCATAGCTTCATCAATTATTTCATCTTCACTATTTGGACTTCTTTCTAAACACTCTCGTATTCTAATTAAAGAAACTTTACTTTCAGAAAATTTTTCTTCTAACTTTTCTTTTTTGTATTTATAATAAACCATTTCTATACTCCTTTAAATATTTTAAATTTTCTTCGCTTATTATTTTCAAGTACTCCCTATCTCTTTTAAAAGTAGAGTATCCAAGAACGTAATCTAAATATTTTTCTTCTAAAATAATTATCTTATCATTATTATTTATAAGTAGTTCACCAAATGGATAAACAAAACCATTTATAAATGTTAGATGAATATTATCATGTTGAAAATGACTTTGTAAAATAGGCATTAAATAATCTTCAATTTCCAGTTCGTCTTCCCATTCTAGTTCTTTAATAGGTAGAATCATAATATCTATATCACTTCTGTTTTTATCAAAACAATCTTCATTATAACTTCCAAAAGTACCAATACATATAATGTTTTTTAGATTATTTAAATTTAATGTACAATCAGATAATTTAACTCTATCCATATATTATCACTCCAATTAGATTTTATTATATATATCTTTATTATAGCATAAAGCAATTAATGAAAATATATACTGATATTTAAGGGTATATATTATGCTTGATAAGTAAAAATAACTGGGGATATTTAAATAATTAATAGTCTAAATGGTAACTATTTGTAAAAAATCACTATAAATGGTAGAATGTATAGTGGCAAGATAGATTAATTAAATATTTTAAAGAGAGAGAGTTTAATGATAAATAAGAAATTAAGTAAAATATTAGGGCCAGTTCTTGGTGTTATGGTATTTATGACAAGTACAGGAATAGGACAAGTAAAAGCATTAGCAGATGATAATGTAAGTGAGGCTTCAGCAACTTGCGAAAATACAAGCTGTGATAAGGAGAAAGATTATTCGATTAATATAAATAAAAGTGTTGAACAAAATGGTGTAAAAGTAACTTTAGATAAGGTGATTGGAACAAAACATAATTTAGAAGTAGTAGTTAAAATTGAAAGTGACAAGCCTTTTGATACAGAAAATTATAATAATATAATATCAGAAGTTACATTTGGAAAAAGTGATTGCTGGGGCGGCGGCTCATCAGAGGATTATATAAACGATAAAACCCTATTAGTAACTATAGAAAAAGAAATTGATGATGAAGAGTTTCCTGAAAAGGGAGAATTAAGAGTAGATTTAGTAATGCCTAATTATAAAATTAATGTAGGAATAGATACTTATGTAGATTTTTCAGAAGCATTTAAAAATACATTAGAAATGAAATCATCTTCTAAAATACCTGAATTCAATTTTACATTAAATAAATTGGAGTCTAATGTTATGGGAACAAGACTTGAGTGTACTATACCATGGCAAGACTTTGATGAAAGACGAAAAGATCCTGTAGAATCTCAATATTCTTTAATGATATTAAAAGCTGGAGATAGGATGTATGAAACAGATAAATCAGGCAGTCATTCTTCAAATCATGAAAATATTATAGAAACATATGAAAGCAAATCAGTAACTTATGATAAAGTTAAAGATAACCAAAAATTAAGTTTAATACCAATAGTTTGTTATATGTCTAGAGATGAAATAAACAAAATGTATAATGAAGATGAAATAAAGAATAATGAAAAATTAAATTCTAATAAAGAAACGCTTAATAATGTTAGATATTTAAAATTATTTGAATTTTCTGATGGAACTAAGGGAGAGATATATAATATAGAAAGAAAAGATAATACAGTAAAAGTATATTGCAAAGGAGATTCAGAAAAAGAAAGTTTATTAATGGCAAGCAATATGTTTATGAATTATGATTTTAACGAGGATGAGATTATATTTAGCGATATGTATAATAATAGGAAAAACATGAGCTTTTATAAAGATTCTAATGAGGATTTAGGATATGTTGTAGAATTTAATAATGTGGAGAAAGATAGGATGATAAATTTAAATATTAAACCTGTTATAAATCAAATAGATAAATTTAAGATAGGAAAAGAAGTTGAACTATCTAAGTAACAGTTTAGTTTTTTAGAGTTAAACCTTAGGGCTGTTAGATTTAAAATGTTGAGTTACACCATAAAAAGTAGTTTAAAATAAGACTACTTTTTATGGTGTTTATTTAATTTAGAACTAAAGTTATTTTCTCGGCAGATATTAAAATTGTATTTTGTAAGAATTAATATTCATATTATATTTTAAAAGTTTCTTTCAAAGTTCTTATATCTTGTCCCCTGAAAAGTTAATTTACCAATATCACCCTCTACAAGAATTCCATATTCTGAACCATCAACATGGAATTCTATCCTGTCACCACTATCTACTTCAAAAGTAACGTAGTAAGTAGAACTAGAAGAAGAGCTGATATTATTAGCAGCACCATTAGCATGATGATTTACATGACATCTTTTGGTCACTACTTTTGCATCAACGGTAAGAAGTGGAGATTTATTATTCTTACTCCATTCTTTAATTCCATTAAAAACAATAAAAATAATCATACAAAAAATAAATAAAGGTACTAAGTTAAATAAAAGACCAAATGAATTAAACAAAATAATCTCTCCTTAAATTAATTATTAAATAGATTATATCATAAAACAATTTTTAAGTATAAAATGCATGTTAGAATCAGTTGTGTTTAAGGTGTGTGAATTATATCAAATGTGCATAAAAACACAATTGATGGTAAAATATTATTATAAAGTAAAAATAAGTAAAAATTGAGGGGGAATTTTAATGCTAAATAAAAAGATTAGTAGAATGCTAGGTCCAGTTCTTGGAATTATGGTATTTGCGACAAGCTTAGGTGTAGGACAAGTTAAGATTTTAGCAGATGATAATGTAAATAAGGCTTCAGAAATTTACGAAAATGCAATTTCTGAAAAAGACAAGGATTATTTTATTAATATTAATAAGAGTGTTGAACAAAATGGTGTAAAAGTAACTTTAGAGAAAGCTATTGCAACAAAACATGATTTAAAATTATCAATTAAAATAAAAAGTGAAAAGCCATTTGATATTGAAAAAATGGAGAGAATAACAGCTGAAGTAACTTATGGAGAGATTGATATAAATAGAAGTAGTCAAGCAACGATGCATTTAGATGAGAATACAATTTTAATATATATTGATCAAAGCACATATGAAGATGAAATGTTAGAAAAGGGTGAATTAAGAATAGATTTAATTATGCCACAATACAAAGTTAATGCTGGTATAGATGCTTATGTAGATTTTTCTGAATCATTTAAAAATACAATAGAAAAAGACATAAATGCTAAAATTCCAGAGTTTGATTTTACATTAAATAAACTTGTATCAAGTGTAATGGGTACAAAAATTTTTTATACTGCTCCATATAAAGAATTTGATGATATAAATAATAATCCAGCAGAATGCTCGTATTCTATCATGGTTTTAAAGGCTGGAGAAAGAATGTATACATTAAATCAAATAGGTGGCCATTCTTTTGGTGATGATTTAGTTAATGGAACCTATATTTCAGAAGGAGCAACTTATGATAAAATCAAGGATGCTAAAAATATAAGTATTATACCTTTAATTTGTTATATGACGCAAGATGAAATGGATGAGATATATAAATCAGAAGGTAGAGTTGAAATTTATGAAAAAATGGATAAGCTTAAAGAAATAAAAGATAATGTTAGATATTTAAAATCATTTGAATTTTCTGATGGAAGTAAAGGCGAAATATATAATATAGAGCGTAATGATGATGTAGTAAAAGTGTATTGCAAATGTAATTTAGAAAAAGAAACACTTTTGATGGTGAATAATATTGATATGTATCAAGAACTTGATGATAATATATTCGATGTTAAAGATATGTATGATAGTTCAACTCATATGAGTTTTTATAAAGATTCAAATGATTCACTTGGATATATTGTTGAGTTTAGTAATGTACCAAAAGATAAAATTATGAATATAAATATTGATTCTAATATAAGTAAAATAGATAAATATGAAATAGGAAATGAAGTAGAATTATCTAAATAATAATGTTTTAAGTTAGAAATAAAAAAATTAAATTGAGTTTATTATAGGACTTTAATGAAGCTCTAATTAATAACTTATAAATTATTTTGATTTAATGATTAAAATTTAAAGTTGAATTTTTAAAGGGGAGAGTTTAATGATAAATAGAAAAATAAGTAGAATTTTAGGAGCAATACTTGGTGTTATGGTATTTATGACAAGCTTAGGAGTAGGGCAAGCTAAAGTTTTTGCAGATGATAATGTAAATACAGCTGAAATGAATCTAGAAAATACATTTTGTGACACTTATAAAGATTATTCAGTTAAAATAAATAAAAGTGTTGAGCAAAATGGAATTAAAATAACTTTAGATAGTGCTATTGGGACAAAGCATAATTTAAGTGTGGTTGTAAAGGTAGAAAGTGATAAGCCTTTTGATAAGGAAAAGTTAGATAATTTTATAAGTGAAGTAAGTTTTGCCAATAGTTATGATAATAGTGATAGTAAATGGTTTGAGCATTTAGATGATAAGTCATTTTTGCTACATTTAGAAGAGAAAAATCGTGATGATGAATTTGCAGAGAAAGGAGACCTTAGAGTAGATATTGCATTCCCGCATTATAAAGTTAATGTTGGAATAGAGTCTTACGTAGATTTTTCAGAATCATATAAAAAAATAACCCAAGAAAAATTATTCACTAAAATATCTGAATTTAATTTAAATTTAGATGAATTGGAATCTGATATCATGGGAACAAGAATTAAATATAGTGGATATTATGATGCAAACAATAGTGATGAAGAATCAGTAAATTCTTTTATGATATTAAAAAACGGAAATAAAATGTATAGAGCTGATTCAATTAGTTAAATAAAGTATTTATATATTAGATGGGTCTTTTTAATATCTTAAATTTACATAGTAATTTAGTAGAAATATCGTATAAAACTTTATCTTTTGTAATAAGAAGAATTACTAAATAAGTAAGACTACATAACACAATATCTGTTAGACATAAAATGATAGGACTAAATATATAGTGCTTTAAAATAATAGTTATTGGAATAAACGATATTGAATAGAAAAGATATTTTATATTTTCAAAAGCAAATAAATTAATATCAAGTTTAAGCATTTTCTTTACAACACCATATTGTAATATTATTACTAACAAATTTGCTATTAATGTGGTAATTATAGCTGTTAATATTGTAAACTTTCCTATAAAAACTAGTAACACGTTTAAGAAAAAATTAAAGATTCCACCTAAGAGTATTAACACAGAATCAATCTTTTCTTTTTTATAAAGATATAAAATTTGATTTGATATAATGTTTTGAATTCCTAAACTTAGCATATACATAGAGAATACAGCAAGTACCGGAATTGCTTGTAGGTAGATGCCTTTTCCAAATACTAATATAATTTCTTTTGATAAACATGCAAGTCCAATTGATGCTGGAAATAAAAACAAGAAATAAATCGTAACTATTCTTTTTAATAATATTAAATACTCATTTTTTGAATCATTTCCTAAATAATTTGATAATCTTGGCATTGAAACGGTAACTAGCGTAAGCATTAATGTGTTAACTAAATTCATAATTCTTTGAGCTGTATAATAATAACCTACATCTGTTGTCCCAAGATTTCCTTTTACCATAAATTTATCTAGTTGTGTGTATAAAACACCTACATTTGAAAGTATTACAGCATAAATCATAGGCTTTATATGTCTCATAAAATGCATATTAGAAAAATCAAAAGGTATTTCTTTTTTTATATATATGAAACTTATAATATTATTTAAGAAGTTACTTCCTATAAGTAGATATAAATAAAGCAAATAATCTTCTTTATGCTTTATAAGAAGTAAAGTTAAAATGCAACTAATAATTCTTATAATCACAGTTTTTGTAGCAATGAATCCGTAATTTTCTAAAGCTTGATTTACCCATTCTACATAAAAAATATTAAATGATAAATTTAATCCCATAAGTACATAGGTATAAAAATAAGCTTCATTTCTATAGTTAACAACTGTAAATAACATATATATTGAAACAGCTAAAATATTTGTTATTGTTGTCAAAACAAACAAACTGGGAAAGGTTTGTTTAAGTTTAATTTTATTATCACGAACTCTACTTATTTCCCTTACTCCATAAGTATATACACCAAAACTTGCAAAAATTAAAAAATAAGAAGTTAATGAATCACTAGATCCAATAAAACCATATAATTCTTCACCAATAGTACTTGAAATCATTTGGAATATCATTATTGGAAGAATTATATTAAATAAATTTAAAATTGAATTAAATATGGCATTTTTCGATATTGATTTAGACATTACTAATCTCCTATATATCAACTTTTATTTTACAAGTTTATATTTTATTGGGTTAAATGTCAATTGTGTGGTTAGAAAGTAAGAAAATATTAATTTTATAAGATATATAATTAAAATAACAGAAATAGAGATAATAATAAGTAAATAACAAAGAAAAGGAGAAGTTTTATGAGGTATGTAGTAGTATGTGCAGTAAAAGGGGAAGCAGGAGATTTTAATAATAATTTAAGGAAAGAGCTTTTTAAGAATTTAAAGGCAAAGTCGTCTAAGTTACCAGCTCATTTTACTATTAAGGCTCCTTTTGAATATGATGGAGATATTACAGAATTAATTAATGTTCTTGAAGAAGTAACTCAAAAAGAAAAGATAACACCTTTTAAAATAAGCGGTTATGATCATTTTGGTGATAGAGTAGTGTATATGAATGTAGAGATGTCTGATGAAGGTAAAAGAGTTCATGATAAAATAATAGAAAAAATGAGCTTAGTTCCATATATTGAATTTGACAAAAGTGATGGCAAAGATAAAACATTTCATGTAACTTTAGCATCGAAAAGAATAAGATCTATTTATACAAAGGTATGGGAATATGTAAATCAGTATCCCTGTGAATTTGAATGTTTGTTTGATAATATTACAATATATAATTGGGATGAAGGAACTTGGAAAGTATATAAAGAATTTAAATTTTTAGGCTCTGTTTTAAATATGTGTTGATATATGCAATAGGTAAAGTGGCATTGTAATTGGACTTTGAGAATTCTCAATGAGTATTGTAACATTTACTGCTTGTCTCAATTTTATATTGGGAGCAAGCTAAAATGGGACTATAGTCATTTTAGTATTCCTAAGTTCAATTACTCCGTCCATTTTGCATATACATATATCAACACTCTGCTAAAACATAGCCAATTTTTAAAACAGGTTCTGTTTCAAATATGTGTTAATCTATGCAATTATTTTATCAGGGTTTACTTATGTATACAGGAACACTTTACTAAAATAAAGTATAAAAATAATAAGGGAATTGTTATAGAATTTTATAACAATTCCCTTATTTGTTTGTATATATTTATATAGCGCTTATTGAGGGGAGTGTATAAACACTATTCTAGTGAGGCTTTTGCTATTATTATATCTTGATCAGAAGTACCACCACTAACGCCAACAGCACCGATATAGTTTCCATTTTTAGTAATAGGTATACCTCCTCCAAAGACACAAAGTTTACCTGGAATTATATTTTCTAATCCATAAAATGGTTTACCAGGTTGTACAAGATTATAGAGTTTTTCTGTTGGCATTTTTAAAGCAATTGCAGTGTAAGCTTTATTAAAAGAAGCAGAAAGACTTATTAAAATTGCGTCATCCATTTTATGCTGTGCTATCATATTTCCACCATCATCTACGACTGTTATAACTACAGGAATATTTATTTCATCGGCTTTCTTTTCACATTTATCTATTATATCTTTTGCTGTTCTTAATTTAAGCTTATTATCATTTAAAGAATTAATTAATTTTGTTGTTATTTTTTTAGCTAAATCATCATTAATCATTTTAAATCACTCCAATAAAAGAAAGTATTATAAAGTAATAAAAATCTAGTATAAAGATATTATACATTTTAAATTTGTTCAAAACATGTAAATTACAAGTGTATATTTGTAAAATTCAAACTAATACTTAAACTTAAATGTTTTTAGTTAGGATAGTATCATTATTAATATTTGTAGCTATGTTACCATTAAATTTAATTATAATAATGACTTTGTAGTATAAAAAATAGAAAAGATCTCAATCTTACTATGAAAAGGTCTGCATTTTACATAGAAGAATAAAAGCTAAGAATATTAAAGGTAAAAATACAGATATAAATAAAGACTATTATATGAAGTAAAAACATAGTTTTAAATTTACAATGTTTGAGTCTGAATATTGTTATAGAGATTCAGGTTCCCTAATATATAATGAGGTTAAATCAATTTACAAAAACAATTTTTTGAATTTATTAGGGAGGGAATTAATATGATATCTAAAGGATTTTCAAAACCAACTGAAAGAATTGAAAGGCTAAAAAATATGATTTTCAATGCAGTTCCATATGTGGAATCTGAAAGAGCTGTACTTGTAACAGAATCATATAAAGAAACAGAAGGATTATCTCCTATATTAAGACGTGCTAAGGCGGTAGAAAAGATATTTAATAATTTACCTATTACTATTCGTGAAGATGAATTAATAGTTGGTGCAATTACTAAAAATCCACGTTCTACTGAAATATGTCCAGAATTTTCGTATGATTGGGTAGCTAAAGAATTTGACACAATGGGAACAAGAATGGCAGATCCATTCAAAATACCAAAGGAAACTGCTATGGAATTAAGTGAAGCATTTAAGTATTGGGAAGGAAAAACTACAAGTGATCTTGCTGATTCTTATATGTCACAAGAAACTAAAGATTGCATAGCTAATGGTGTGTTTACAGTAGGTAATTATTTTTATGGTGGAGTTGGCCATGTTTGTGTTGATTATGGAAAAGTATTAGAAAAAGGTTTTAAAGGAATTATTGCTGATGTTGTTGAAGCAATGAACAAAATGGATAAAAAAGATCCTGATTATATAAAGAAACAACAATTTTATAATGCAATAATTATTTCGTATAGTGCAGCTATTAACTTTGCACATAGATATGCAGAAAAAGCCAGAGAAATGGCAGCCATTGAGATAAACCCTACAAGAAAGGCAGAATTATTACAAATAGCAGTTAACTGTGATAAAGTTCCAGAAAATGGCGCGACTAATTTTTATGAAGCTTGTCAAGCATTTTGGTTTGTACAAATTATGCTTCAAATAGAATCAAGTGGTCACTCTATTTCACCAGGACGTTTTGATCAATATATGTATCCACATCTTGAAAACGATAACACAATATCAAAAGAATTTGCTCAAGAATTAATAGATTGTATTTGGATTAAACTTAATGATATTAATAAAACACGTGATGAAGTTTCAGCACAAGCTTTTGCAGGTTATGCTGTATTCCAAAATCTTTGTGTTGGAGGTCAAACTGAAGAAGGACTTGATGCAACTAATGATTTATCTTATATGTGTATGGAAGCAACAGCACATGTACAATTACCAGCACCATCATTTTCTATTCGTGTATGGCAAGATACTCCAGATGAATTCTTATTAAGAGCTTGTGAAGTTACAAGATTAGGTTTAGGGGTTCCTGCTATGTATAATGATGAAGTTATTATACCAGCACTACTTAATAGAGGACTTACTCTTAGAGACGCACGTAATTATTGTATTATTGGATGTGTTGAACCTCAATGTCCACATAAGACAGAAGGTTGGCATGATGCTGCATTCTTTAATGTAGCTAAAATATTAGAAATTACATTAAATAATGGTAAAGTTGGAGATAAACAATTAGGACCTGCTACAGGAGATATGACAACTTTTAATAATTTAGATGATTTTTATTGTGCATTTACAAAACAAATGGAATACTTTGTTCGTTACCTTGTTGAAGCAGATAACTGTGTTGATTATGCTCATGCAGAAAGAGCACCGCTTCCTTTCTTATCAGCTTTAGTGGATGATTGTATTGGAAGAGGAAAATCAGTACAAGAAGGTGGAGCAATTTATAACTTTACTGGCCCACAAGCGTTTGGCGTTGCGGACACAGGAGATTCAGTATATGCTATACAAAAACATGTATTTGAAGATAAAACAATTACTATGGAGCAATTAAAAGAAGCATTAAAGTCTAATTTTGGACATGCAATAGATGGAAATAACACAGTATGTGCAAATCCGAGTGCAGACACAACTGAAATGCAAATTTATGAAGCAGTTAAGAAAATTTTAGCTAATTCAGGATCTATAGATCTTGCTGATATTCAAAATAAGATAGTATCACAACTTAATACAACAACAACTGCTAATAATATTTCAGGAGATTTTGAAGGCATAAGAAGACTTCTTGATAATACACCATCTTTTGGAAATGATATTGATGAAGTAGATATGGTAGCACGTAAATGTGCACAAATATATTGTCTTGAAGTTGAAAAGTATACTAATCCACGTGGAGGTCAATTCCAAGCAGGGGTATATCCAGTTTCTGCAAACGTTTTATTTGGTAAAGATGTAGCTGCACTACCAGATGGAAGACTTGCAAAAACTCCACTTGCTGATGGTGTATCTCCAAGAGCTGGTAAAGATACTAATGGTCCAACAGCAGCAGCAAATTCAGTTGCTAAATTAGATCACTTTATAGCATCAAATGGTACTCTTTATAATCAAAAGTTTTTACCATCTACAGTTGCAGGAGATAATGGTTTGAAAAATTTTGCATCAGTAATAAGAAGTTACTTTGATCATAAAGGAATGCATGTTCAATTTAATGTAATAGATAAGGAAACATTACTTGCTGCACAAAGAGAACCAGAAAAATATAAAAATCTTGTAGTACGTGTTGCAGGTTATAGTGCACAATTCGTTGTTCTTGCTAAAGAAGTACAAGATAACATTATAGATCGTACAGAACAATCAATATAATTTGTAAAATAATTAAAAATTATGACTTTAAAATAAGGAGTTGTGCCTAATGGATACAATTAATTATAGTATGGAAGGATCAGTATTTGATATACAAAGATTTTCTATACATGATGGACCTGGAATTCGTACAATAGTTTTTCTAAAAGGATGTCCTCTATCATGTAAATGGTGTAGTAATCCAGAATCGCAAAAACTAAAATCATCAATAATGTATCAATCAATGAATTGTATTCATTGTGGAAGATGCATTTTAGCTTGCCCAAATGGTGCAATTAGTCCTAATAATAAATGGTTCATTAATCGAGATATTTGTACTGCTTGTGGCGAATGTGCAAATGTATGTCCAACTAGTGCTTTAACATTAAAAGGTAAAAAAATGACTGTAGAACAAGTAATTAAAGAATTAAAAAAAGATGCTACTAATTATAGAAGATCAGATGGTGGAATCACATTATCAGGTGGTGAACCATTAGTTCAATCAGATTTTGCAAAAGAAATACTTAAAGCGTGTAAAGGTCAGGGATGGCATACTGCTATTGAAACTACAGGATATGCAAATTCAGAAGTTATAGAAAAAGTATTTCCATACATTGATTTAGCTCTTATGGATATTAAAACTATAAATTCTAATGTTCATGAAAAGTATACAGGTGTTTCAAATAAAATTATCCTTGAAAATGCACATGAAATTTCTAAAATAACAAAAGCAGTAGTAAGAGTTCCTGTAATACCACAGTTTAACTCAAGAGAAGAGGATATTTTAGAAATTTGTAAATTTGTAAATTCACTTAATAACATTGATACAATACATTTATTGCCATATCATACTTATGGTGAAAATAAATATGAACTTCTTGGCAAAGATTATTTTATGAAAGAATTTAAATCACTTGATAAAGAGGAAATTGAAAATCTTAAATATGTAGTTGAAAGTCAAAATTTAAAATGTATTATTGGTGGATAAAAATTAAATATAGAATGGAGGAATTGGAATGGACCAACAATTAATCGAAAAAGTAATGAAGCAGGTTTCTAATGAACTAGGATTACCTGTAACAAATCAAAATAACGATTCTAAAGAAATCGATAAAAAAGAAGTTAGTATTGGAGTGACTGAATATGTAGGTACTGCAATAGGAGATACAATTGGGCTTGTTATAGCAAGTGTAGATCCCATGCTTACTGAAATTATGAATTTAGGAAAATATCGTTCTATTGGTATTATTGGTGGTAGAACAGGTGCAGGTCCACAAATTATGGCAGTAGATGATGCTGTTAAGGCTACAAACACTGAAGTAATCTCAGTAGAATTACCTAGAGATACAAAAGGTGGAGCCGGTCATGGTAGTTTAATTTATATAGGAGCAGATGATGTTTCAGATGCTAGGCGTGCTGTAGAAATTGCACTTTCAAGTTTAGATAAATATTTTGGTGATGTTTATGGAAATGATGCAGGCCATTTAGAATTCCAATATACAGCTAGAGCAAGTTATTGTTTAGAAAAAGCTTTTGGAACACCTCTTGGTAAAGCATTTGGAATGGTTTGTGCAGGACCAGCGGCTATTGGATCAGTTTTAGCTGATGTTGCTGTAAAATCTGCTAATGTTGATGTTGTTGGATATAGCTCTCCTAGTAAAGGGACTAGCTATTCAAATGAAGTTATATTAACTTTTAGTGGTGACTCTGGTGCAGTAAGACAAGCTGTTAGAGCATCAATTGATGTTGGTAAAAAATTACTAGGTGCTTTAGGTGATGAACCTAAATCAACAACTACACCTTATATTTAATATTATAAAAATTAATTTTAAAAGAAATATTTGTTTATATAAAATTTAAGGAGGTATTATTATGAATTCAGATGCATTAGGAATGGTTGAAACTAAAGGATTGGTCGCTGCAATTGAAGCAGCAGATGCTATGGTTAAAGCAGCAAATGTAAACTTAATAGGATATGAAAAGATAGGTTCAGGATTAGTAACAGTTATGGTACGTGGTGATGTTGGAGCTGTAAAAGCTGCAACAGATGCAGGGGCTGCTTCTGCTAATCTAGTTGGAGAAGTAATTTCTATTCATGTTATTCCAAGACCTCATACAGATACTGAAAAAATTCTTCCTAAAATTGAGTAATTAAAATTTTATATGAAAACACGAATATATGAAGAATTTTTAATAACTGTATTTTAGAGCAGAGGTGACACAATATGGAGATAAGTGAAGAAAGATTAAGAGAATTAATTATAAAAGCCATAGAATTATTTAAATCCGAAAGCTCTATTCAAAATACACCTATTGATAAAAAAAAGCTGTTTGTTATCTGTACAGATGAGTGGAATAGTTTATATTGGAATTTCTTTGAAAGATTAGATAAGGAAAATAAATATGACGTTCATATTGTTATACCATCTAATATAAAGAGTGAATTTTATTTAAATAATTTAAAGAAGTTTAATGTATGTAGAAATATAATTTACGAAAATGATTTGAAAAATTATGATTTAACAGAATATATTACTGTATTTCCTGTAGTACCAAGATCTTTAATAGTAAAAACTGCATTATGTATTGAGGATACTTTTGAAACAAAATGGATTTTTGAAAGCATGGAAAAAGGACAACAAATAATTTTTTTACAATCTGGATTGCGAAAATTCACAGGAAAAGAACCAAAGAATTATGTGAAAAAAATGTTAGATTACTATAGAACTTTGTTAGAATTTGATATTGAAATAAGTGAAGATATTGAGGAGCGAATTGAAGAGAAATCTGATTTTGAGTTAGTAGATTATAAAAACACTTATTATGATTCATCTTTAAACAAAGAGTACAGCAAAAAAATAATTACAGAAAAAGAAATAGAAAATTATATATTAAATAAAAAAATAGTTCTAAATAAGGGAGATATCATAACTGAAATGGCTAAAGATAAAGCGCGTAATTTAAATATTTCAATTATTAGAATGTAATAGATTTTCATAAAATGCAATTTTGCATTTTATGAAAATCTAAAAAATCATTATAGTTATATAAGTTATAAGAGAATTTTATATTAAACAATTTATTAATTAAAAATAAATTTTAAGTGAGGTGACAAGATGAATGAAGCATTAGGCTTAGTTGAAATAATAGGATTGTCAACAGCAATATTAGTAGCAGATGCTATGGTTAAAACTGCAAATGTGCATATACTTGAACTTGAAAATACAAAGGGTTCTGGATATATGACAGTAAAAATTGCTGGAAATATCGGAGCAGTAACTGCAGCGGTTACAAGTGGAAAACAAATAGCATTAGAAAACAATGGGTTAGTGTCATCTAAAGTTATTCCAAGGCCTTCTAAAGATATCGAAGTTGCTTTTTGTCAACCTAAAAAGAAAAAAGATAATGATAAATTAAATGAAAAACAAATTATTAATAAAGAAAATGATTTAGAAAATTGTGATGAAAATTCATCTGAAATAAATAAAGATATAGAAAAGTTAGAATGTAAATCAGAAGTAAAAAAAGAAGTGAAAACAGAAAATTTAGAATATAAACTTCAGGTTGAAAAAGAAAGTATAGAAATAGAAGTTGAAGAAAATCATATAAAACAAGAAAAATTAGAAGACGCAGCAGATCAATTAAAAGACATTAAAATAGAAGAGAAAAAAGCTAAGAAGAATGGAAGAAAAAAGAACGAACATCCTAAAAAATAGAATACTATTTAAAAATTGCTAATAATGAAAGGAATCTGATTAATATGTATATGGCTAAGGTTATTGGAAATATTGTAGCAACTAAAAAGGATGATTCATTAACTGGTTATAAATTAATGATAATAAAAAAAATAAATGCTCAGGGTGAATTTATTGGTCATGAAGAAGTTGCAGCAGATTATGTTGGAGCAGGAATAGGAGAATTTGTTTTATTATGTAAAGGTTCAGCTGTACGTGTTGAAGAAAAAAAACAAAAAGCAGCTATTGATATGGCTATAATTGGAATAATAGACACAATAGATGTTTAAAGGAATGTAAGATTAATTATATAACTAAGAAAGGAGGTTGATTATGGAGAAAAATTATAATTTTTATAATAGAACACAAATAAAAAGTGGTATTTTTTCATCTGTAAATGATGCTGTTTTACTTGCATCAGGAGCCTACAATAGATATATTAAATTAACTTTAAATGAACGACAAGAGATAATTGATGAAATTAAATCTAGACTTTTGTTAAAGGTAAAAGAAATTGCTAAGATGACAGTTGATGAAACAGGTATGGGAAATGTAAATGATAAAGTTGAAAAACTTATATTAGCAATTACCAAAACACCTGGAATAGAAGATTTAATTACTGAAGTAAAAACAGGTGATAATGGAATGACATTATATGAATTATCATCTTATGGAGTTATATGTGCTATTCATCCTTGCACAAATCCATGTGCTACATTAATTAGTAACACAATAGGCATGTTAGCAGCTGGAAATGCAATAGTACATTGCCCACATCCAAGGGCAATTAGGGTAACAAAATATATCACTGAAATAATAAATATTGCTATAAGAGAAAAATGTGGAATTGATAATTTGGTTGTTACATTAAGTGAAAGCTCTATGTCATGCACTAAGGAAATTATGACTCATCCTGATATATCAATGATAGTTGTAACAGGTGGTAATGAAATTTTGAAAGAAGCTATGTCATCTGGAAAAAAAGTTATTGGTGCAGGACCAGCGAATCCAGTAACTATAGTAGATGAAAGTGCAGATATAAAAAAGACAGCAAGAGATATAGTTAAAAGTGCTTCTTTTGATAATAATCTTATGTGTATATCAGAAAAATGTATAGTAGTAGTTTCAAGTATCGCAGATGAATTAGTAGAAGAGTTTTTAAAAAATCAAGTTTATTATGTAAATAATACTGAACAAATGATTAAACTTACAAGCACTACTGTTACTAGTGATATGAATTTAAATAAAAGTTTTGAAGGAAAGAGTGCAAATGAAATTTTAAATGCAGCAGGGATTGAATGCAATAAAGATATTAAACTTATTGTAGTAGAAACATTGAAACAGCATCCATTTGCAACTGTTGAAATGCTTATGCCACTTGTACCCTTAATAAAAGTAGATAATTTTGAATCAGCTTTAGAAATAGCAATTGAAATTGAACAAGGTTTTAAACATACCGCAACAATACACTCTCAATCTATTGAAAGACTAAATATTGCAGCTAAAATGATGCAAACTTCAGTATTTGTTAAAAATGGAGCTTCATTGGTAGGAATTGGTGCTAATGGAGAAGGTGATACAAGTTTTACTATTGCAACTGCAACTGGTGAAGGAACTACTACTGCAAGACATTTTGCTAGAAGAAGACGTTGCTCACTTACTAATGGTTTTTCAATTCGTTAAGAAATAGGAGGATAGAGTGTTGAATACTGTATATATAAAAACAAAAATTTATAGTGGGGAAAATTCATTAAAACATCTAGAAGATTTAGAAAACAAGAATATATGGATAATATGTGATAGCTTCCTTGTTAAAAGTGGAAAATTAAAAGATATATTAAAATTTATTGATGACAGTAATAAAATTTCTGTATTTGACAAAGTTGTTCCAGATCCACCTTTAGAGGTAATTGGAAAGGGGATTGCTATTGTAGGAAAGATAAATCCTGATATCATTATTGCTTATGGTGGAGGATCTGCTATTGATACAGCAAAAGGTATAATCTATTTTGCAAAACAACAAAATATTTTTAATAAAGCTAAATTTATAGCAATTCCAACTACAAGTGGAACTGGTTCAGAAGTTACATCAGCTACTGTGATTACTGATGCAGATACAAAAGTTAAACATATAATTTTTGATGACTGTATATTGCCAGATGAAGCAATTCTAGATGCAAATTTAACAATTTCTGTACCAGCACAAATTACAGCAAATACAGGAATGGATGTTTTAACCCATGCAATGGAAGCTTATGTTTCAAGTAACTCAAATGTTTATTCTGATGCATTAGCAGAAAAATCAGTAGAATTGATAATAGAATCATTAATGCAATGCTATAAAGATGGAAATGATATTAATTCACGAAGCAAGATGCATGAAGCATCCAATTTAGCAGGAATAGCTTTTAATATGGCAGGACTTGGAATAAATCACAGTCTCGCTCATCAAATAGGTGGACAATTTCATATTCCACATGGACTTGCAAATGCATTACTCTTAAACACAGTGATAGATTATAATTGCCAAAATAAAGAAACACTAAAAAAGTATTCTAAACTTGCGTATAAAACTGGAATGATTGAAAAAAATAAAGAAGATTATTTTACAATAAAAGTCTTAAAAGAATATATAAATACAATAATGAAATTAATGAAAATGCCAACAAGCTTAAGAGAATGCGACATAGAAAAAGAGGAATTTGAAAATACAAAATTAATTATGGCTGAAAACGCATTAAAAGATGATTGCACAAAGTCAAATCCAATGAAAATTAGCAAGGAGAGTGTTGTGAATTTACTTGAATTGATATACTAATCCAAACTTGGTGTGGTAGAATATATTTGGGATGAAATATATTCTGATATATGAAGGAGTGGGTTAAATGAAAGAACTCTATAATGATGATAAACCTGAATTTAATTATAATAAACCAATTGATGATAATTTAATTAATAAATTTAATATAATTGATTTATTCGGGAAAAAAAGACTAGAAGATATTCAGGATAAAATTTCTAAAGCAACAAGACTTGCGTTTGTAACTGTTGATTATAAGGGTGAACCTATTACTAAAATGACTTCATTTACAGATTTTTGTAGTGAAATAAGAAAAAAGAGTGGAGCTATTTGTAACTGTAAAGCGTCAGATGCCTTTGGTGGAATCCAAGCAGCAGTTACACAAAAAAAATGTGTATATTTTTGTCCATGTGGTCTTTTGGAAATTGCAATTCCTATTATTGTTGGAGGCCATTACTTAGGTGGATTTATTGGTGGACAAGTACGATGTCTAGATGCACCTTTAGGTGTTAGTAGACTTGAAAAAGTATTAGGACATTCAAGGCAACATAAAGATGATGATTATATGAAAGAATTATTTAATTCGACACCATTATATGAGTATGAAAGATTTGTTAATATAGCAGACTTAATATCTCTAATTATAAATCAATTAGGTGAAAAAGAAGCTTATAGATTGATGGAGCAAGATTCGCTAAAAAAAGAATTAGACGAATTAAGTGACTCTAAAAAACAATTACAGATAGAAAAGAGCTTAAAAGAAATCGAATTGATAAATTTAAAAGCGCAATTAAATCCTTACTTTTTAGTTAATGTATTAAATTCAATTTCAAACTTAGCAACAATAGAGAGTGCAACAAAAACCAATGAAATGATTATAAATTTTGCTGAATACTTAAAACAAAGTATAAGTAGTGAAAAAAACTATATGAGCTTATCTGAGGAATTTGAAAACATTGAAAAATTTTTAAAGATTCAAAAGATTAGATATGGCGACTTACTGCAATATTCTATTGACATAAACGAAAAAATGTATAGTCAAAAGATCCCATCACATATTATTATGCCATTTGTTGAAAATGCTATTTTTTATGGCATTGGTACTAAGAGTGAAGGCGGAAAAGTTAATATAAGTGCTTACTATGAAAATGAAAACGTTATTATAAGTATTGCTGATAATGGGCCAGGTTTTAATGAAGAAAAAATAGAAAAAAAATTCAAGTTATTTAATGGTGCTTATGAAGGGGAATCAATTCGTATAAGTATTGCTAATGCTAGAAAAAAGCTTATAACACTATTTGGGGAAAAATATGATGTTGCTATTGAAAATAGTGAAAATAAGGGTACAAAAAGTATTATTAAATATCCAATAAATTTTGATCAAAGGAATGTGTAGAGATATGTATAGCGTATTAATTGCAGATGATGAACCTCTTATGAGAAGAGCTTTAGAAATCATGATATCAAAGGTGGAAGGGTTTGATATTAAATATTCTGTTGGAAATGGTGAACAAGCAGTAGCAATATGTAAGAATAATAAAATTGATATTGTTTTTATGGATATCATGATGCCAGGAGAAAGTGGAATTGAATGTAGTAAGAAAATATATGAAAACAATTCTGACATTATTATTTTTATAGTATCGGCCTATAACAGTTTTGATTTTGCAATAGAAGCTTTAAAAACTAATGTAAAAGCTTACTTATCAAAACCAGTGTCTTTTTCTCAGATAGAAGTTCTGTTAAATAATTATAATAATGAAAATGAAAAAAATAAGAGTGATAGCAAATATGTTGATCAAGTAGAAGAAATTTTTTCAATAACAAAAGAAAAAGATTTTAGAAGGGTCTATTATGAAATTCCTAAGATAGTAGATGAAATTTATTCTCTATTGATTAATGATTTAAACACTTTAAAGGAAGTTTTTATGAATATAGGCCAGCAACTTATTAATTCGGTGGAACTAGTAGATGGTGAACCTAAAAGAGTAGAAGAGCTTTTTCCAATAAACGAGCTTTTGATTAAAGAAAAAAAAGCCTTTGAATTTTGGTTATTTAAAGTAATAGATTATGTTTTTAAGGAAAATAGTATTAAAAAATACAATGTATTAGAAAACGTTTTTGAATATATTGAAAATTATATAAAAGATGAAATCGGTTTAAATGAAATAATTAATAACTGCTCACTAAGTCAAGGCTATTTAAGCAGAATTTTTAAAAGACAGTTTAATATAAGTGTTATGGAATATTTGCATATGAGAAAAATTAATATAGCTAAAAATTATATCTGCTTTACAGATTTAAGCATAACAGATATTGCATTTAAGCTTGGCTATAATGAAAGCAGTTATTTTAGCAAGGTATTTAAAAAATATGAAAAAGTTACTGTTTATCAGTATAAAAAAATGCGGTGAAGTAAGAATTTTAAGGTGGTGATAAAAATATGAATGAATATTTTGTTACATCAGAATCTGTTACCGAAGGACATCCAGATAAGATTTGCGATCAAATTTCAGATGGAATTTTAGATGCTTATTTAACATATGACAAAAATTCAAGAGTAGCTATAGAAACTATGGTTTCGAAAAATACCATTATGATTGCAGGAGAAATTAGATCAAATGCAGATATAAATACTGTTAATATTGCAAGAGAGATTGTAAAAAATATTGGATACACTAGAGAGAATATGGGATTTGATTATAAAACATGTTTAGTATTTACTAATATAAATAAGCAATCTTCTGATATAGCTTTAGGTGTTGATAAAAGAGAAGAAAATAAAAATTCTAAATACGAAATATTAGGCGCTGGAGATCAAGGAATTATGTATGGATATGCTTGTAATGAAACCAATAATTATATGCCATTAACTTGTGATTTAGCGAATAAACTAACAATGAAATTATCAGAACTTAGAAAAGTTGGAGGAGAAACTTGGATTTTGCCTGATGGAAAATCTCAAGTTACTATGAAATATGACAAAGAAGGAAATCCACTTAATATCTCTAGTATAGTAATATCAACTCAGCATGATAAAGATATAGACTATGATTATCTTAAAAATGCAATAGAGTACGATGTTATTCGCAGTGTTATAGAGAATAAATGGATAAATTATGATACAAAAATTTATATTAATCCAACAGGAAGATTTGTTGTAGGAGGACCTGCTGGAGATACAGGACTTACTGGAAGAAAAATCATGGTAGATACTTATGGTGGCATAGGAAAACATGGTGGAGGTGCATTTTCAGGGAAAGATCCAACTAAAGTGGATCGTTCAGCAGCCTATATGACAAGATATATAGCTAAAAATATAGTAGCAGCAAAACTCGCAAGAAGAGCTGAGGTAAGTTTAAATTATGTAATAGGATCAATTGAACCAGAGTCAATTACTATTGATACTTTTGGTACAGAGCTTATAAAAAATGAGTACATCAATCAAATTGTTAAAGAAACTTTTTTACTTTCTGTTGCAGGCATATTAGAACAACTTGATTTAAGAAAGCCTCAATTTTTAAAAACAGCAGCATATGGACATTTTGGGAGAGAAAATCAAGACTTCAAATGGGAAGAAGTAGATAAGGTGGGAATCATTAAGACAAAAGCAATTAGATATATTTATGATGAATTTAATTAAAAATTTAAGGAGGAATTTATTATGGGTAATGAAGCTTTAGGTATGGTAGAAACAAAAGGTTTGGTAGCAGCAATTGAAGCAGCTGATGCTATGACAAAGGCAGCAAATGTTGTTTTAATAGGATATGAAAAGATAGGATCAGGTCTTGTTAGTGTAATGGTTCGCGGAGATGTAGGTGCGGTAAAAGCATCAGTTGATGCCGGCGTGGCGGCAGCAAACAATGTTGGACAAGTGGTTTCACAACATGTCATTCCAAGACCTCATAATGATACAGAAAAGATTCTATCTAAAACTATATAGTGTTATTTTAGATAACTAGAGAGTGAGTTGATTAGATGCACAGTGAAGAAGTTATTAAAATAATTACTAAATTAGTTATTGATAAAATGAAAGATTTAGAGAGTTATAAGATACCAATAGGAGTATCTAATAGACATATTCATCTTAGTCAAAAAGATTTAGATATCTTATTTGGCGAAGGATATGTTTTAACTAAAAAAGTTGATTTAAAACAACCAGGGCAATTTGCAGCTAAAGAAAATGTAACTATAAGAGGACCAAAAGGTGAATTTGAAAATGTTCGTATTTTAGGACCAGTAAGACAACAAAGCCAAGTTGAAATTTCACTTACCGATAGTTTTAGATTAGGAATTAGACCTCCCATTAAGGAATCGGGTCAATTAAATGATACACCAGGACTTGAAATCGTAGGACCAAAAGGAAGTATAAAGATTTCTAAAGGTACAATCATTGCATTAAGGCATATTCATATGACACCATATTATGCTGAAAAAATGGGTGTAAAAGATAAGGATATTGTTGAAGTTGGAGCATTTGGTGAAAGACAAGGTGTTTTAGGGAATGTTTTAATTAGAGTTTCTGATAAATATTCTCTTGAAATGCATATTGATGTAGATGAAGCTAATGCTTGTGCTTTAAAGAATAATGATTTTGTTATTCTTCATAAAGCTTAAGATGATATTACAATCATCGAAAGCAATGAAATATTAGATGAATTTTCAAAGCTAATGGTGTTTTGAAAAAAAATTGCAATTAAAACTATAAAATCTAATGAACCTTTACTTGTAACACCTTTAGGAATTGCAATGAATTGTAGTAAAGGCTAATAAATTTCAAAATGAGGTGTGTATATATGGAAATAGATACAATTTTAATTGAAAAGTTAATTAAGCAAGCTATAGAAGAAGCTAAGAATAGGAATTTAATAACTTTTGATACAGCTAGTTCTTCAAATAATTATGGAATTTTTGCTACCATGGATTCAGCAATTGAAGCATCCTATGTCGCTCAAAAAAAATTGTTAAAATCTTCTATGGAAGAAAGACAAAAATATGTAGATACTATAAAGAATGTAGTTTTGAAAAAGGAAAATTTAGAACTTATTTCAAGGATGTCAGTAGAAGAAACGGAAATTGGAAAGTATGAACATAAATTAATTAAAAATAAAGTTGCAGCGCAAAAGACTCCAGGTACTGAAGATTTAATTACTGAAGCAATAACAGGAGATAATGGAATAACTTTAACTGAATATTGCCCATTTGGAGTTATTGGTGCAATTACACCAACTACAAATCCTACAGAAACTGTTATATGTAATTCACTTTCTATGATTGCAGGTGGAAACACAGTGGTATTTAGTCCACACCCAAGAGCGAAGGAAGTAACTATAAAATTAATTACAATGGTAAATAAAGCACTAGAAGAAGTCGGAGCACCTGACAATTTAATAACTACAGTCAAAGAACCTTCTATTGAAAATACAAATATAATGATGGAACATCCTAAAATTCGAATGTTGGTTGCTACAGGTGGACCTGCTATTGTTAAAAAAGTAATGTCTACTGGGAAAAAAGCTATTGGAGCAGGGGCTGGAAATCCACCAGTGGTTGTTGATGAAACTGCTGACATTGAAAAAGCAGCTAAGGATATTGTAAATGGATGTAGTTTTGATAATAATGTTCCATGTATTGCAGAAAAAGAAGTATTTGCAGTTGATTCTATATGTGATTATTTAGTTAATTATATGAAGGTTAATGGAGCGTATGAAATTAAAGGTAGACTTGTTATAGATAAACTTCTAGATTTAGTATGTAATGAAAAAGGCGGTCCTAAAGTATCTTTTGTAGGAAAAAGTGCACCGTTTATTTTAGATAAGTTAGGAATTAAGGTTGATGATAATATAAAAGTTATAATTATGGAAGTTGATAGATATCATCATTTTGTTACAGAAGAAATGATGATGCCTATTTTACCAATTGTAAGAGTAAATGATGTTGATGAAGCTATTGAATGTGCTTATGTAGCTGAAAATGGTAATAGACATACAGCTATGATGCATTCAAAAAATGTAGATAAGCTTACCAAAATGGCTAAGCTTCTTGAGACAACTATTTTCGTTAAAAACGCACCTTCTTATGCTGGAATTGGAGTTGGTGGTGAAGGAAATACAACATTTACAATTGCAGGACCTACAGGGGAAGGTTTAACTTCAGCAAGGTCTTTTTGTAGAAAACGTAAATGTGTTATGACAGATGCCTTTAATATAAGATAGGGTTTAAAGATCTCTCAATTAAAATTTAATATAAACTTAGATCATGAAAAATCATTGCAAATTTTAATTTATTATTTGCAATGATTTTTTCTATTAAATATAGAAATCTAAACAGGACTGTATGATATATTTAAGATATATGTATAGTCCTATTCTTATATACATTTTGTTATTTAAGTTTATAAATTAAATGAAAATTTATAGAACACATGTTATGAAAAAATTATATAAATGAGGGTTTATACTTTAATGAGGCTTTAAGAAAATATTAAATTTACTTTTAAAAAATATAATATTTCAACAGTAAATTAAAAATATTGATAGATATATTGTTTTTTTAACGAAGTATTAAGTATAGGGGATAAGGCACATCTTCGAACTATTATTTTATTTCATGTGTCTAAATTAATATTGCAAGCTTGCTTTAGGGAGAAGGTTAAAAATGAAAATTGAAGAAGGAAACTTTATTTTTGAACTAAGAAAGAAAAATGAAAAAGCTTTAGATTATGTTATTGATAATTATGGGTGGATTATTAAATCTATAGTAAAAAAGCATCTATATAATCTACAAAGTATTCAAGATGAATGTATTAACGATATACTTTTGGGTATTTGGAATAATATTGAAAGCTTTGATTCAAGTAAAGGAGATTTTAAAAATTGGGTTGCTGGAATATCTAAATTTAAATGTATTGATTATAAACGAAAGTACTTAAAAGGTTTAGAGTATGAAAATATAGATGATTTAAATATAAGCACGCCAGATAGTGTTCACGAAGAGATTGTAAAGAGTGAATTAGAATCTGATATTGAAGATATATTAAGTTGCTTAAAAGAAAAAGATAGAGAATTATTTTATAAGTTGTATATTGAGGAAAAAGAAATGAGTGATATAACAAAAGAAATGGGAATTAAACGAGAAGTCGTATATAACAGATTATCAAGAGGAAAGAAAAAAATTCAAAAAATATTTAAGATATTAGAAAGTAGAGGGTAGAGATATGAAAAATGATATATATAATATGCTAAATGCAGTTAATATAAATATTGATGATTATGAAATAGAAGATTTTAATGATTTAGAGAAGAAAAAAATAAAAGCTAATTTAAAAAAATCAATATCAAAAAAGAAACCTAAAAAGAGAGGAATGATAGCAGCAGTTGCTATTGCAGCTTTAACAATTGGAGTATTTGGAAGTAACATTGAAGCCTTAACAATATTAAGCTTGAAAGAGGATGTAGCTAATTTTTTAGGGATAGAAAGAAATTTAGACGAATATAAAACTGTTATAAATAAATCAGTAACTGATAATGGGATAACCGTTCAATTAAATGAAGTAATATTAGACGGAGATGAAATGACAGTTTCTTGTAATATAAGCTCTGATAAAAAATTAGAAGAAGATGAATGGAGTATTCCTGATTGTAATATTTATATAAATGGAAAAAGGATGAACAACGGAGCTAGTGGTAGTGCTAAAAAAATTGATGAATACACTTCACAATCAGTTCTTACTTATGATTTAAAAGATGATGACTTAAGTGGAGATTTAAATATAAAAATTGCATGTTCAAATGTAATGTTGCCTGATAGAATGCAAAAAGGAAAGTGGAATTTTGAGTTTAAGACTAATGGTAATCAATTAAAAGTAGATACTAAGGAAATATCACTTAATAATAAATTTACTCTAGAAAATGGTACTGAGTACACACTAGAAAAGTATACAGACAATTCACTTGGACAAAAGATTTATGCTTCAATAAATTACTCTAAAAGTAAATCTACTTATGCTGTTGATTTAAAAGGAACTGATGATTTAGGAAATAAAGTTGAATTTGGTACATCTCATGGTGGAAAAGACGGAGTATTATTTAAAATACAAAATATTAATGGAAACCTTAATGAAAACGCAAAATTATTAAAATTAACTCCATATGCAGCTAAATATCCAGAAAAGAGTGGTAAGATGGATGGTGAATACAAACAAGTAGGAGAAGAATTTACAATAGATTTGTCTAAACTAAAATAAAACTTAAATACTTTTTATAAGGGGATGTTTTAAATATCTGTTGATATATGCAATAGGTAAAATGGCATTGTAATTGGACTTTGAGAATTCTTAATGAGTATTGTCACATTTACTGCTTGTCTCAATTTTATATTGGGGGCAAGCTAAAATGGGACAATACTCATTTTAGCATTCCTAAGTTCAATTACTTAGTCCAGTTTTACTTATGCATATATCAACATTATTGTTATATAAAAATTTCATTTTACTTGGATAATTAAGAGGAGATAATAGAACAATAATAGTGTAAATTAGTTAGAAATATTTAAAAATTAATAAGAAAATATAATAGTGTCTTATAATTTTTATTTAAAATTAAAAACATATTTGCTTTAGGAGGAATAGATAAATGAAGGTAACAAACCCTGAAGAATTAACTCAAAGAATTAAAGAACTAAGAGAAGCACAGAAGAAATATGCTCAGTTTACGCAAGAGCAAGTAGATGAAATTTTTAGGCAAGCAGCTATGGCAGCTAATGATAATAGAATTAAGTTAGCTAAAATGGCAGTAGAAGAAACTGGTATGGGTATTGTAGAGGATAAAGTTGTAAAAAATCACTTTGCTGCTGAATATATATATAATAAATATAAAGACATGAAAACTTGTGGAGTGCTAGAAGAAGATCTTACATATGGAGTTACAAAGGTTGCTGAACCAATAGGAGTAATAGCAGCTATTGTTCCAACAACTAATCCTACATCAACAGCTATTTTTAAAACTTTAATAGCTTTAAAAACTAGAAATGCAATAATAATATCACCACATCCAAGAGCTAAAAATTCTACAATTGCAGCTGCTAAAATAGTTTTAGATGCAGCGGTAAAGGCAGGAGCACCAAGTGGAATAATTGGTTGGATAGATCAGCCTTCAGTTGAGTTATCTCAAAACGTTATGAGAGAATCTGATATAATTCTGGCAACCGGTGGACCAGCAATGGTTAAAGCTGCATATTCATCAGGAAGACCAGCATTAGGAGTTGGAGCAGGAAATACTCCAGCAATTATAGATGAAACTGCTCATATTAAGATGGCTGTCAACTCAATCCTTTTATCTAAGACATTTGATAATGGAGTAATTTGTGCATCAGAACAATCACTTGTTGTATTAGACGAAGTTTATGATGAAGTCAAAAAGGAATTAGCTGCAAGAGGAGCTTATATTTTAAAAGGTAATGAGGTAGATAAGGTAAGAAAAATCATCTTAAATGAAAAGGGTGGCTTAAATGCTGATATGGTAGGCCAACCAGCCTATAAAATAGCTGCTATGGGTGGAGTTAATATTCCTGAAAGTGCAAAGGTGTTAGTTGCAGAAGTTGAATCTGTAGAACTTGAAGAACCATTCTCTCATGAAAAATTATCACCAGTACTTGCTATGTATAGAGCTAAATCTTATGAAGATGCATTAGAAAAAGCTGATAGATTAATAATATTAGGTGGTATGGGTCATACTTCAATACTTTATACAGATGAAATAAAATGTAAAGATAGAATAGCTAAATTTGGAGCTAGAATGAAAACTGCTAGAACACTTATAAATATGCCAGCATCCCAAGGTGCAATTGGAGATTTATTTAACTTTAAGTTAGCTCCATCTTTAACTCTTGGCTGCGGTTCATGGGGTGGAAACTCAGTTTCAGAAAATGTTGGGCCTAAGCATTTAATTAATGTTAAAACTGTAGCTAAAAGGAGAGAAAATATGCTTTGGTTTAGAGTTCCTGAAAAAACTTACTTTAAATATGGATGTTTACCTGTAGCTTTACAAGAATTAGGTGATATGGGCAAAAAGAAAGCATTCATAGTAACAGATAGAGTATTGTTTGATTTAGGATATACTGATAAGATAACTGAAATATTAGAAAGAAATAAAATTCATTATAAGATATTTGCTGAAGTTGAATCAGATCCAACTTTAAAGTGCGCTAAAGCTGGTGCAAGGGAAATGTTAAGTTTTAATCCAGATGTTATAATTTCTCTTGGTGGAGGTTCAGCTATGGATGCTGCTAAAATCATGTGGGTTATGTATGAACATCCAGAAGTTAGATTTGAAGATTTAGCTATGAGATTTATGGATATAAGAAAGAGAGTTTATAAATTCCCTGTTTTAGGTGAAAAAGCTATGATGGTTGCAGTAGCAACATCAGCTGGTACAGGATCAGAAGTAACACCATTTGCTGTTATAACTGATGAAGAAAGTGGAGTAAAATATCCATTAGCTGATTATGAGTTAACCCCAGATATGGCTATAGTTGATGCAGAACTCATGATGACTTCTCCTAAGGGATTAACTGCTTGTGCAGGTATAGACGTATTAGTTCATTCTATAGAAGCATATGTTTCAATAATGGCGTCTGAATTTACTAATGGTTTAGCTTTAGAGGCTATAAGATTAGTATTTAAATACTTACCAGACGCATATAATGAGGGATTAACTAATATTAAAGCTAGAGAAAAAATGGCTCATGCATCATGTATGGCAGGTATGGCATTTTCAAATGCATTTTTAGGAATTTGTCACTCAATGGCTCATAAATTAGGATCGTTCCATCACTTACCACATGGTATGGCAAATTCATTATTATTAAATGAAGTAATAAGATTTAATGCAAGTGATGCTCCAACTAAACAAGCAGCATTTGCTCAATACAAATATCCAAATGCTGAATATAGGTTCGCAAGAATTGCAGATTATTTACATTTGGGAGGAAATTCTGACGGCGAAAAAGTTGAATTATTAATTAAGGTAGTAGAAGAATTACAAAGAAAAGTTAATATGCCAATGACAATAAAAGAAGCAGGTGTAAGTGAGGATAAATTCTATGATTCATTAGATGAAATGGTTGAGCAAGCATTTGATGATCAATGTACAGGAGCTAACCCAAGATATCCACTAATGAGCGAAATAAAAGAAATGTATATAAATGCTTATAATGGGAAAGTAAAAAAATAAGAAAGTGAAAAAAAGCAAAATAAAAAGAAATAGTAAATATCAAAAAGACTAATTACAAATTTATAAGTAACTAGTCTTTTTAGTATATAAAAATGTAGAAATTAAATATTAATTTGTAGTAGATATGTCTATAATATATAATAAAGATAATGTATTTGAAAATATATATAGATTCGTTGAGAATTTTTTATTCTTTAGGAATTTATATTACTAAAGAATCTGTGGATAACTTCTAGAATACTGTATTTTAAAGGTATGATTAGGTCCCCTAAAGAATAAAAAATAATCATATGCCGCACCATTATTCCTGCACTACGTTTGGAAAGGGTGCATGGCTAAAAAAATTGACGCTCCACAGTCGCTTAGCGATTTTTTTATAGAAAATAGTAATTTTTTAAGATTAAGGGATAGAGATTTACTTGATTAATCAAAAATAATATATGATTTTACTACAACTGTGTTTGAAACTATGCTATCATATATTGAAATAATAAATAGAAGAGATGGATGAATGAATGGATAAAAATAAAAAACCAAGTATTGGATTAAACTATAATAAGGCAATAAAACAAAATAAAAATTTTATGTATAATGATTTAAAAAGAAGTAACTGTTATAATTGTGATTTCACAGGATCAAATTTCAATTTTACAAGTTTTAGAGGAGCTCACTTTAAAGACTGTAATTTTTTTGAATGTACATTTAAGTCTGCTGAGTTTGTAGGAAGTAATCTTAAGAAAAGTAGATTTAAAAGAGCAAAATTTGAAGATACTGTATTTGAAGGTGCAAATTTAAGTGGAGCAGATTTTAGAGATGCAAAATTTAAAAATGTAATATTTGTAGGAACTGATTTAAGTACTGCAAAAAATTTAGAATTTGATAAATCAGCAGTTAGAATATTTGAAGAAGCACCAGCAATTGATATAAGTGAAAATCTAAAAAAAGCTATAGATTCAGCACTAGAAAATGAAAAAATAAAAAGATCAAGACTTTTGGATAATAAAGATGGAGATATTAACACTTTAAGCATAATGATTCTTTTAGAAAAATTTAATGAGAAGAGTTTAATATCAGGATTGAAAATTCTTTGTGATAGAGCAGACAGAGATTTTTGTACATTAAGTTACATAATAAAATCCATACAAACATATCAAAAAGAAGGTATATTATAAAATAAAAGCGTGGCATAGCCACGCTTTTATTTTATAGTAGAATTAGTAGTAATGGTATTTTTAGTACTTTTAAGTTTATTAAATTTATCTGAAAATACTATTTTTAAAAGTAGGGGTGTAATTACTGTTGTTACAATTATCATTATTATTATAGGACCAAAAAATACAGATGACATTAGTCCTAAGGCAGCACCTTTATTCGCAATTATCAAAGCGACCTCACCTCTTGATACCATTCCAGTACCTATTTGAATAGATTCTAAAGAAGAAAATTTACATAATTTAGCAGCAAATCCACAACCTATAATTTTAGTTAAAATAGCAACTATTACAAGAACTATAGAAAATATAATCATTGATAGAGTCATTGCTGGTAATTTAAATTTTATTCCTATACTTGCAAAAAATACAGGAGAAAGTAGCATATAAGAAAGTGTTTCAAAACGTGATGCTATATATTTAGAGTAAGTAGTTTTTGAAATTATAAGTCCGGCTATAAAGGCACCAGTTATATTAGCAACTCCAAAAAATACTTCTGCACAGTAAGAAAGTATTAAGCAATATACAAAAGAAAGTATTACAAATCTACGCATACCCTTACCATGTCTTAATTGAACATTTGAAAAGAATTTATAAAATATAAAACAACAAATTGCTGCAAAAATAAAGAAAGCGAAAATTTTTAATAAAACTATCCAAACATTTACATTTGAATCTGCGAAGCTTGTAACTATAGTGAGTGCAATTATGCCTAAAATATCATCTATAATTGCAGCACCCAAAATTGCACTACCAACATTTGTACTAAGCTTGCCCATTTCTTTTAAAGTTTCAACAGTTATACTAACAGAAGTAGCAGTAAGTATAACTCCAATAAATATATTTTGTAATATTATACTTGAAGATGCATCTGAAATGGAAGGGTCATTATTAAAGAAAAAGCTAACTAAAAACCCACCAATAAGAGGTACAAGTACACCTATTAAAGCAATAATAAATGAAGAATGTCTACTTTTCTTTAATTCATTTATATCAGTTTCAAGACCGGCGCAAAACATTAAAACAATTACTCCAATCTCAGAAAGTTGTGTTATAAACTCTGTTTCATTTAAAAGGTTAAAAACTGTAGGGCCAAAAAGTACACCAGCCATTAAAGCTCCAACAACTTGTGGAAGTTGGAATCTTTTATTTGCTATACCTAAAACTTTTGTAGTTAATAGTATTAAGGCTAAATCAAATAAAAAATGATAAGAATTCATAATAATATCCTCTCTTTCTAATTTAAAATATCAAATAAAAACTCTTATATTATAGTATATGATATTATTGAAAATAGTACTAATTAGTATAAAGAACTAGGAAAAGGTTTTATATATTAGATAATAAGAGGATATTTATTTTATAATATTTATATAAAAATGTAATAAGGCTTAGAACATAAAGAAAGATAAGATAATAAAATTCATTAATTATAAAATTAAGATTGTTAATAGGTATTGCCATATAAAAGCAAGTAAAAAAGATGCGATTTTACAAATTAAAACCACATCTTTTTCTATACTTAAGAGTACTTTGTACTATTTTTAGAATAAAAATAACTTGCTATTATTGGAATGATACCTGCAACAAATATTGAAATCATTAAAACTATAAATTGTATATTTCCTTCAAAAAATAATGAACTTATCATTATAGCTAGTCCTGATAATACAAATAATTTACCACCTAATCTATGAGTTTTTTTCCAAGTATCTTCATTAGTTAATGTCCAAGGAGTTTTAATCCCAAAGAAAAAGTTACTTTTAGATTTTGGAAGATAATTACCCATAACAATAAATAATAAGCCAACCATAAATGGGATAACTTTGTTTATTGGAACGTTGTATCCAAGTGATGATATTATAACTACAATATGTAAAATAAAAAAGAAAGTTACCATAACATTTGTAATAATAGTATAACTTTTGTCAAACTTTGAATAATTGTTTCTTTTAGGATCAATTTTAGGAGTAAATAACATCCCACCCCATATAAAAAGCATAATTAAAGGAGGTAAAAAAGCCGCAAATAGCTTAGGACCATAATTATCAATTTCACCAGCTATATTCCAATGTATAGGCATTTCATTAGGTAGTGTATTGTATAATACAATACTTACTAAAAATGCAATAATTATTAATGTAATATTATAAATACTAGTTTTATTTTTCATTAGTTTAATCCTTTCCTTCATTAGCATTACCTAAAAATGATATAAACCATTTTACAACATCCTCAAAAACTGAAGTATTTAGTGAGTAATATATAAATTGACCTTTTCTTTCATCACTTACTAGTCCTGCTTGTTTAAGAATACTTAAATGATGAGATATACTGGGCTTGGTAATTTGAAAATAATCAGCAATATCACCAGCAGTCATATCTTTTTCATTTAGTAGATCTAAAATTTTTCTTCTTGTGTTATCAGAAAGAGCTTTAAAAGCATCATTAAATGACAAGTAATCACTCCTTTCAATAGATTAGATATTTAGATAATTATCTAAACATCTAATAATAATATATATTAAATATACTTATTTATCAATGGATATATTTTAGGAGAAATTCCAGAAAAATGAAAAAATATGAATATAGTTAGTAGTAACTATGGTAAAATAGAAAATAAAATGTTGTTTAATGAAAATACGGATATTTTAATCATAAAAAATATGGCTATGTTTTAGCAGCGTGTTAATATATGAACATATTTAAAAATAGAGCCTAATATTAAAAATTTATGAGAAAGGGTGAGTGCAATGAATTTTGATTTTAAGAAATTTAAAGAAGAACTTATTTTAGCTACCAAAAATGCTTTTTTAGAAATTATAAAAGCTAATAAAGAGGGGATAATATATGCTTTTTCATTAAATTGTTCATCAGATGTTAAATCAATTGGAATTATAGCAAATACTAAATATAAACTTAACACTATTGTTGGTGAATCTGAGAATGATTTTTGGTATTATAAGTTTTGTCCAGAAGAATGGGAAATTTGGAATGGTGCAGATGATGAATTTTGTAGAATTGGAAATATATTAAAAGCGTTTCAAGAGGACAATAAAAATAGAATAAGTGATTCAGAGACTAATGTTTATACATATTTTTTTCAGGAATTCAGAGAAAAAATTTTTGATGTATGTATAGATGCATTATTAGAATTAAAAGAAGAAGAATTTTTTGTGAATAATTCAAAAGAAAGTATCGAACTTAATTTTTGGGTTAGTGAGTTTTTAGATGAAGAAGAGTCTATAGATATATTTAGTAAGCTAAATAATGGGAAAATAGTTGAGGAGTATAAGGAACATATAGCAGAAATTTTATAAATAATTTAATAATTCCATAAAGATTTTTTATAGAAATTTATACGAACTTATAAGGAGCAAATATGAGTATATTTAACGGAAAAAAAGAAGTGAATATTGAAATTGGTGAAATAAAAGAAAGTTTAGTTGATTATTCAAAATCAATTGAAGAATTAACTATCTATTATGATGAACAATTAGAATTAATTAAACAAGAAAGAAATGAATTAGCCACTTTAGAACTAATGATGCTTGGTTATGGAATTGATTTTATTGAATGGATTAAAGAAGTATTTAAAATAGAACTTACATTAGGTGAAGAAAGTCTAAGTGAATTTGATAGAATACTAGAAGATATACATCAAATGTATACTAAAAATGGATTGAGAGAAGAATTACTTAGCGATCTATTAAAAAAATGCAGTGGATATTTTGGACTTGCAATACTTTCAAATTATAAAGGGAATTGGGTAGATTCAAATTTAGGTCCAGCAATTCAAGTAAATGGAGTTAATGCTTTGGTATACAATTGTATTAGAAGAAGAATACAAAACAATGAGAATAACGATATAATAGCATTCTATTATGCTTTAGGCGAAAGCTTAGATGAAAATTTCTTAATGTAAGTTAGTAATGTTTTTATATAATACTTATTAAAAGAATATTTTAAAATCATCAGGAGCTAAAAATTTACGATAGTTTTAAAATATATAAGTGTAAGGGTTGATGTTATATAAATGATAGACCTTTGCACTTATTTTAATTTTGTATAATATAAAATAATATAATAAATTATTACAATAATAAATTGGGTAGAAAAGCTTAGTGAAGAGGAAGTAAAAAATATGCAAGAACCTTATATTAATACATTTAAGGACTATAATGATTTTCAAAGTATTATTCCAAATTGGTATAAGGAAAACTGCACAAATTAATATAATCTAGAAATTGATATATTTTTTATTATATTATAACTAAATGATGAATTTATTAAAATTATACTTGCATCTTACCTAAGGTAAGGAAGTATACTATAGTTAATTTATATTATTATTTTAAGGAGATGATAAAATGAAATTAAGAATTCAATATAGCTGTTTAAATATTAATTGGAATTATGTAATTGAAATATTGAAAAAAGTTGGAATGGCATATTTTGATAAAGAAGTGCATAAGAAAGCATTTGAAAATAGTCACACTGTTGTTTTTGTTTTTGATGATAATAAACTTATTGGTTTTGGACGTGCAATTTCAGATGGAATCTATCAAGCGGCAATCTATGATGTAGCAGTATTACCAGAATATCAAGGGGAGAATGTTGGAAGAACTATTGTTAATAGCATTATGAATTGTCTTCCACAATGTAATTTTATATTATACGCCTCACCTGGTAAAGAAAGTTTTTATAAAAAATTAAATTTTAAAAAAATGAAAACAGGAATGGCATTATTTTATAATGCAGAAAAAATGAAAATAAAAGGTTTTATTGAATAAACTAAAATACTCCCTTTATAGAAAAAGTTTTATTATTTTAACTGTCTACTATAAAGGGAGCATATCACAAAGTTGAATTCATGGTGTTTTTTATATTCTATATCACAGTAGTTTTGATTTATTTAGTATAGTAGTTAAAAATTATTGTGTAATGTTAACTTGACATATAGATAAGATAAAAATATACTTATGAGTAAGGTAAACATTACAGAGGTGAGTGTAAGTGAAAAATCGATTGAAAGAATTTCGTGAAGCAAATAAATTAACTCAAGAACAACTAGGAAAACTTGTAGGAACATCAAGACAAGCTATAAACGCTATTGAAACAGAAAAATATGAACCGTCAATATGGTTAGCATATGATATTTCAAAAGTATTCAAGTGTTCAATAGAAGAAGTTTTTCTTTTTGAAGAAAGTAAAAGAAAATCAAGAGCAGATCAAAGTAGGGGTGTGGTTTAAATGGCATTAAGACAAATTAGGCTTTATGATGATCCTATTCTTAGGAAGAAAAGCAAAGAAGTTGAAGTTGTAGATGATAAGATAAGAGATATACTAAATGATATGGCAGAGACTATGTATAATACGGAAAATGGTGCAGGTTTGGCAGCACCGCAAGTAGGCATATTAAAAAGATTAGTTGTAATAGACATGTGGCAGGGACTTATTAAATTGATTAATCCAAAGATAATAAAGAAAGAAGGAAGTCAAGAAGTTATAGAGGGATGTTTAAGTAGTCCTAATATATTTGGAAAACTAAAAAGGCCATATAAAGTAATAATACAAGCACTAAATGAAAATGGGGAAGAAATCCAATTGACTGGTACTGGGGATTTAGCAAAATGCTTCTGTCATGAAATTGACCATTTAGAAGGCATTCTGTTTACTGATTTAGTTACAGAATATATCTAATAAATATTAAAATACCGCATTATTAAAAATGAAGTTGCGGTATTTTTTTATTGCATAATTTTAATACATCTATTATAGGGATTAAAGAGGAAAAAATATTATCTAGAAAAATTAAGGGATATCTCACCTCTGCCAACAATAATTATAGAATCATTTTCTTCAAGCATTATTTCTGATGTAGGAATATATGCTTTACTAAATTTTCTGAATATTTTTTGATTTCCTTTAGCATCAACTATTGATAAACTTGTAATATTATCAGGGGTAATTAGCTTAGCAGTCAAAGTGTAGTCATTAACATGATTGATTGTATAAACTCCTTCTTTATAAGAAGCGGATGTTGGACCAATAGCAGTAGCATTAACATTATATAAAAATGTAAATACAAATAACATAGTTAATATAAAAAATTTTAAAAATTTCATAATATAGATACCTCGCTTATTTCTATTAATAATAGTTTGGTCGAAAAAACAAATATTATTAAGGAAATAACTGGTGTATAAAAATATGATTAGTAAGTATTGGATTTTACTTACACACTTTGTAGATTTTGTGCAGCAAATTATAAATAAAAAAGATCTTTGAAAATTGAATAATGTGGCACTTATAAATAAGTTATGATAGCAGGTTGAACCAATCTACTGTAGAACGAATAATATAATATATACTAATGAATATAAAGTGATTATCATAAAGCAGGTGTTTGAAATGAATAACATGTTTAATCGAATTATGTTTAATATAAGACGAGGATATTATAGATATATTGGTTCTGGTTCTAGTAGAGACGTATTTGATTTGGAAAATGGATATGTAATCAAAGTGGCAAAAAATAGAGCAGGAATTGCACAAAATAAGTCTGAGTATAATATTTCATATTATGATAATTCAGGTCTATTTGCAAAAGTTGTAGATGTTTCAAATAACTTTGATCTGTTAATAATGGAAAAGGCAGATGAAATATATGACATTTCAGATGTATGGGAATACTTCGATGTTAGAGGGAACAGAGGATTGTTTAGTCTAGAAGAACTAAAGAATGTTTTGAGGCATTACGACTTATTATTGAATGATTTGAAGAGGGAAAGTAACTGGGGAATGATTGATGGAAGACCTGTAATAGTTGATTATGGTTTTACAAGAGAAGTTTACACAAGATATTATAAATAAGATGAGATATTATATTTAGAAATAAGCATCAAGATTGAGAATATATTACAGTATGCAAAAGATGAGAGTGATTATATGTCATGTTGCTTTCAATCTTTCAGATTTTGTAGATGTCGCAGATGTTGTAATAGATTTTGTTGTTTCTAACGCATGATGAATTAATAGATCAATAATAAAATAATTAATTTTAGATACCATATTATTTGATTTTTATAAATGAATAATATGGTATTTTTTAATGAACAATATGTAAATTTGACGTAGCAATTAATAAAGATAATGTTCTTTGAAAATTGAATAATGAGGTGTTTACAATATATGTTATAATTGAATCATAATAGTAAATTATAAGGAGTAAAATTATGAATTATGTAATTACAGAGGGGAAAAAAGAGATTGATAATATAAAAAGAAAAAGTTCTTGGTATATACATTTAGAAAAAGTAGATGGTGAATGGGAAATAACAAATAATGATGAATTATCTAAATTATTAGTCAATATATATTTTAAATAAAATATAGTGACAAGCATAATATTAGTAATAAAACAATAAGAATGAGAGGAAGAGCATTAATGGATATTAAAATTAGACAAGTATCTATAGAGGATTTAGATTCAGTAACAAAAGTGGAGGCAATCTGTTTTCCACATGCAGAAGCAGCTACTAAAGAATCTTTTGAAGAACGTATTAAAACATTTCCTGAAAGTTTTTTTGTAGCAGAAATAGATAGAAGAACAATTGGTTTTATTAATGGGTGTGTCATAAATGGAACTGTTATATATGATGGACTCTTTGAAGATTCTAGATTACATATTCCAGATGGAGATTACCAAACAGTTTTTGGACTTGATATTATACCAGAGTATCGTAATAAAGGAATTGCAGCTAAGTTGATGAATTATATGATAGAAATATCAAGATTAGCAGGGAGAAAAGGTGTTATTTTAACTTGTAAAGAAAAGCTTATTCATTATTACACAAAGTTTGGATATAAAAATCAAGGTATATCTAAATCAATGCATGGTGGCGCTGAATGGTATGATATGATTTTAGAATTTTAAATTTGATGAGGCAAAATATAAAAATGTTTTTTGTAATTGAATAATATAGAAAAGAAGGTGGATATATCTTAAGGTTTATAAAAATAAATATAGGTAAAACTATCTCATATCTTATATTTCAATTTAAATAAGCAGTCTAAGTTTTAAATAAAACAGTAGACTGCTTGTTTACATAATGAACAAGTTTAAATTATGTGATTTTTAATTTTTCTTATTGTATAAAACATAATAACAATAAAATTCAATTCTTCTACTTAGAAGAATGTAAGCCATAGATACTAATTGGAACATTCCCATAAGTGCTATGTAACAGCTAAGAAGTGTTAGAAAAATATCACCATTAGATGAACTAAAACTTTCGGATATAAATTTAAAAGACACGATACCACCTAGTAGAGGAAGTATAGCAATTTTTTTATGTCCATTTTTTATTGTATGTAAAAAGAAGAATAGTACTCCTATTTCTAAAAAGCATTGCACAATGTTACCATACATATCTTCTAATCCAAAAATTGATAATATAACATAAAATAAAATGATTATAACCCTAAAAGCTATTAATACAGCTTGTATAATATTTAGGGTTCGTCTGCTTTCTGCAATTAATTCTGGTTCTGGAAGGCTTTGATTAAGTCTTTCTTCCATAATTACCTCCTTGTATTTACATAAATTAAAAAAGCTACTATACAAGTATAGCATATTTTGTAATAATTAGTAATATAAAAATAGAGCGGAGTAAACTAAAAAGATCTATATTTACAAAATGTGATGTATTTAAGTATAATAGGTAATAATTAAATAAAAATGAAAAAATTGAAAAATGAAAAAACATAATCTAAAAAGAATTATGATTATAGGATTAATAGTGGTAATCATTTTAATAATAATTCCAATAAGTATAAGATCAATTTATGAAACATCTCAAAGTAAGAGTGATTATGGATATGAATTAATTATTCTAAGGAAAATAAAGGAAGATGGAACAGTTATTGAAGAACGTAAATACAAAATTGTAGGAAGTGAATCACAGCTTCAGTAGTGAAATAAAAGTATTAATGAAAATAAAAGTGTTGAATGTAATAGTATTGCAGGATAACAAATGAAAATGAGTTATTAATGAATAGAGGGGATAATTATGTATACAAAAAATGAAATTTTAGAGATTGCTAAGTCTCAGTTAGCACTTGACTACAGTTGCCAATTTTTTGATTTTGATAAAGAAAAAAATATAATAGTGGAAAAGAAATTTGCTGATGGTAGACGCATTTATGACAATGATAAATGTTTTTTGAAAATACTTTGTTTTGGTGGAAAAACAATTATAGGCGCAGAGTCTATAATTATACCTTGGTGTGAAGAAAATTTGAAAAATATTGTATATAATATAACGTGTTGTACTAGTTAAATTTTAATATAAAAAACTCTAACAAAATTTAACCATCTAAATTATAATTAAATTAACAAAACAAAAATATAATAAGGAGATGATTAAAATGTTAGAGTTCACTTATTATAATACCGAAAAAATTGATAATTTAAAAGATTTTTTTACAGTTTCTTTTGTGTTAATTGACAATGTTTACAACGAAATAATACCTAGTTCTATAAAAAATAGAAGAAATATTTCAGAATCTAAACTTTCAGACTCTGAAATTATAACCATTAGTATCGTAGGCGAAGCCCTTACAATTGATTCTGAAAAAGCCTGGTTTTATTTCGTTAAAAAGAACCTTCGAGATTTATTTCCTAATATTTGTGATAGAACAAGATTTAATAAAACTAAAAGAAACTTATACAAAGTAATTTTAGAAATTCAAAAATATTTCTCTAGTCTACCAATATTTAAAGAGGATGATACTAGAATTATTGATAGTATGCCTATTACAGTATGCAAATTTGGAAGAGATTATTTTAATAAATTGCTAAAAGATATATCAACTTATAGCTATTGTGCTTCAAAAAAGAAACATATTTTCGATTAAAGCTTCATGCTTTGGTTACTACTGATGGCTTTATTACAGATTTTCTTTTAACTGCTGCTAATATTGATGATAGAGAAGCTGTCTTTGAACTCGTTCAAGCAAATACCTCTATAAAGATACTAGCAGACAAAGGATACATTGGTAATGAACTTAAAGCATCATTAGCTAAAGAAAAAGATATCTTATTATTATCTCTAAAAAGAAAAAATACCAAAAATCCATTAGAAAAACGGCTTCGAAATGCTTTGTCAAAGACACGTCGGAGAGTTGAAACTAGTTTTTCACAATTGCAGAACAATTTAATATTAATAGGTTTTAGCTAAAACCAAATGGAGATTAATGTTGAGAATTACACTGAAAATACTTGCTCATAATCTCTCATTTGTATTAAACACAATTACAGGAAATAATATACATGTAGGCCAAATTAAACATCTAGTGTTTGGTTAAAATTTTATTCAAGGATATTTTGCGCATTTTTAAATTACAAGAATTTGTAATTTAAAAATTAGCACAACGCGTTAATATATTAAAATATTGCAGTATTCAAAGTGGAATTTGAGCCATTCTTGTTAAGTAAGATAATATATTGTTTTTATGAAAAATGGAGGAAAGTATGAAAAGAGTACTTTTAGTTATAAAAAAACTTTTAATAATATTTTGGTGGCAAGATGTAGAAAAATCTAATTTTTTTGTACGAATATTAAATTATATATTTGCATTTACATTAAGTTTTGGAGTTTTTTCTTGGACATATTTATCTAATATGAACTTAATTCTTAAAATAATTATAGGAACTTATGGAGTTCTTACATTTATGTGATTTTGGCCAGCTTCCCATTTATTAGATGAGAAAGATGAAGTTAAGGGAACAGTGTTTTACATTTTTCAAAATACACTTATCATATTTTCATTTATAATTCTTTTAAGATATGTTATTAAGGAAAGCCTAAAAGAGGAAAAACAAAATAAAGAATAGAAGTATTGTGTTTACACATAGAACATCTTCAGGATGGGATTTAATATACAATTCAATAAAGATATAGAAATTTTGGAGTGCTTCACCACCATAAATAAATGTAAACAGTTATGTAAATGGAGGGGATAACATGGAAATAAAACTTGGAAGATTTAGATATGAAGAAATTCCACAATTAATTTCGTGGATTCCTAATAAAGAATTCTTACTTCAATGGGCAGGTCCGTCATATACATTTGAATTGCTGGAAAAACAACTTCAAAGTGGAATAAACAATATGTTTGAGAAAACCCCCTCAAACTTAATGTTTAGTGCTAAGCTAAGTGAAAGTAATGAAACAGTAGGGCATATCCAGCTACTGAGAATAGACAGAGTAAACATGTCAGCTCGAATAGGTAGAGTACTTGTAGGGGGAAAAGAAAATAGAAATAAAGGAATAGGATTGCAAATGATTAATGAACTTTTGGACACTGCCTTTAATAAATTAAATCTTCATAGGATTGATTTAGGGGTATTCGATTTTAATGTATCTGCAATTACGTGTTATAAAAAAGCAGGATTTAATATTGAAGGAAGTTTTAGAGAATGTAGAAAAATAAATGAAAAATACTGGTCATTGCTCAACATGAGCATTCTTGAAGATGAGTATAGGAATTTAAAATAATATTATTTTAAAAATTAATTGAACAGCATATTTATTATTAGCAATTATATTCAATATTGTTACTATAATTATAGTAGTTGGATACTTTCTAAATTTTCATGGCATTTATATTACTTTTTAGAAATAAATCTAAAACAAATACAAATAAACAAAGTAGGTGTTACAATAGTAAATAAAGTAGATTTAGAAATCATTAAAACAAAAGATGATGTATTTAATATGTTAGATAGTATTTTAGAAAAGCACGATAGTGAGTGGTGGAATAACTTCTATTCTAACAAAGATAAACTGATTCCATTTTTTAAAAACAATTTTAGAAACATATTTTGAAATAATTGAATTTAGAGAAATGAAAGAATCTTTAGATGAGAATATATTTGGAAAATCTTTTTTATGGACAGTATTGATGAAGAAAAAATAAGTAGTTGTATAAGGGGGAAAGTATCAATGAATATTAAAGATTTTGAAAAAAGTGATGTGCTTACTTTTGAAGCAAAATGTACTCTTTGGAATAAAGAAAGTATTGGTTTTGGGGTAGATTTTCCAGATGAAACAAAAGGTAAAGAATTCGAAATGCTATCTCAACATTTAAGTGATATTGAAAAGCAGTTAAAATGGATTGAAGAAAATAGAACTGGTATTGAAAAAGTTTTGATTGACGACGATATGGTTTCTCTTGCTGAAGATTGGGCGGCTTCTTCAGATGAAGCAGAAAACGAAGAACAAGAATGTTATATAATGGAGGATGGTCAAAAAGTTTTTTTACCAATTTCAAATGAAGACTTTTGTAAAAGTCTTTATATAGATGGATTTAACATTAATTTTGAAGATGGGTGGGACAAACCTATTATTGATATGTATTTATGTTGTTCACCAGACTATTTTGCATATCATTGTATTAGTGTATCTATTGATGAAAATAAAAGTGTTGAATGCAACAGTCTTGCTGGATAAATTATGAACCATAATATAATACATATTAATGAAAATGAATTAAGATATTACAGTATTTAGAAATGAATTTTCGATATGTATTTATTTATGTAAACTAATTTAAATATAAAAGTTAATATCAATATGTATTTAGGTAAATACGATTTATAGAATGGATAGTGATAATATGTATACAAAAAATGAAATTTTAGAAATTGCTAAATCTCAATTGGCACTTGACTACAGTTGTCAACTTTCTGCTTTTGATAAAGAAAAAAATACAATAGTTGAAAAGAAATTTATTAATGGTAGACGTATTTATGATAATGATAAGTGTTTTTTAAAGATACTTTGTTTTGGTGGCAGAACAATTATAAGTACATCATCTATAATTATACCTTGGTGTGAAGAAAAATTACAAATTTATGATTCAGCATGGTTTTTTCAATATCCAAATTTACGATTAATTGATAATAAATTACAAGAACTTGGTCATGAAATAGCAGATATTCACCAATATTATCTACCAGAGCCTAATATATCATTTGTAGAGCCTATTGCTAATGTAAAATGGTATGAGTATGGGGATATTTTCAAATTCAAAAATGACCGTAGATTTAGAGAAGCTCTTGCTTTTGATAAAAATAATCCAGATATGCTTGCAGTTGCAGCTTTTGATGGAGATAAAATAATGGGGATAGCAGGCGCAAGTGCAGATAGTAAAACCATGTGGCAAATTGGTATTGATGTTTTACCTGAATATCGTAGTAACGGTATTGGGAAAAATCTAGTTACACTTTTAAAGAATGAGATTTTAAAAAGAGGTAAAATACCGTTTTATGGTACAGGAGAATCACATTTTCATTCACAAAATATAGCCATAAGTTCAGGATTTTTTCCAATATGGGCAGAGCTTTATTCTAAAATTAAAGAATGTTAAAATATCTTACTTCTATTTAGAAAGATTTAATCAACCAATCTTAATTGAATCTATCAATTAAATATTAAGAGGAGAATTATTAGGTATTATCAAAAATAAATTACAGGTTTAAATATCGCATTATTTCAGAAATGAATTTGCGATATTTTTTCATGTATAAATTTAAATACATCTCATGCTAATGTTAATTAATCGAAATTGTAAAATAACAATTCAACAAATGTTTCTTTAGTAGATACACCTTTGTCAATAACATTTACCTGCCACCAGATATTGTGAAATACATTTACACAAATTTTAGAGAACAATCTATAGTGGATTTATTGAGTTGATTAGAAATGAATTTGTAATATTTTTTGTAATATATATTTTTATTGTTTAGCAGATGTATTTGGAGGAATTGAGTAATAGAGTATTTTTAGAAGAGCATTAAAATAAACTTATGGCATATCTTGAGGATGAATATTATGCTAAGAGATATTGCTTTTTAAATCTTTAAATTGGTACAATATAGAATTTAAAAAATAGTTTTGGAGAATGTGTATCTTAATTGTTAGTTGATGTTAAAAAATACTATAAATAAAAACCATTAAAAAGTGAATGATAATATGTAAGGAATTTTATAATTAATAAAAAATAATTTACAAGGAGGAAAAAAATTGAAAAACAAATTAAAGTGTTTTTTATTCCTTGCGATAAATTTACTTCTTATTATTTCTATATTTGAACAAAATTTGAGTAGTGTTTCTGTATCATCTAACATAAAAAACATTGAAAAATTTAATACAAATGAAGAAACTAATAATTATAAGAAAAAAGTGATATATTTAACTTTCGATGATGGTCCTAGTTATAAAATAACAAATAAAGTTTTAGATATATTAAAAGAAAAGGAAATAAAAGCAACTTTTTTTCTAATCGGTAACCAAATTGAAGGAAAAGAAGATACAGTAAAAAGAATTAATAATGATGGGCATAGTATAGGACTTCATACTTATACTCATAAATTTAATTGTATTTATTGCAGTGAAGATAAATTTATTCAAGAAATGATTGATTGTCGTAATGAAATAAACAGAGTGGTTGGAATTTCACCTAATATAATTAGATTTCCAGGAGGCAGTTATAAACATTTAAACAAAAAATATTTAAAAAAATTACACGACAATAATTTAAAAATATATGATTGGAATTTAGACAATGAAGATGGTTTAAATCCTAAAATACCTCCATATAAATTATATAGAAAAGCTATAAATGGAAGTAAAGATTTACCCAATATAATACTACTTATGCACTGCACAGATATGCATAAGAATACTTGTAAAGCTTTGCCTGAAATAATAGAATACTATAAATCACAAGGATATGAATTTAGAACTATTACAGAGGATACACCAGAAATGTACTTCAAAATAACAAAAAAAACATTTGGTTTTTTTGAAAATATACTAACATACTAACTTGTTATTTTTTCATATGATTAAATTCAATAAACAAGCCTAATATATATTGCAATAATAAATTTTTAGATTGGTTATAATACTATATATGATATCATGTTTATAAAAAGAGTAAAAAATGATAGAGACCATAGGAAACATAACACTATAGGTTAATAATTAAGAACAGGATAGAAAGTTTTAAACTTAGAAGATGGATTTGAAATTAAGTCAGAGCATTTTATGGAACCTAATATGAATTATATAATAATTTAATCTTAAATAAATGAGGAGAAGTGAAGAAATGATAAATAAAATTGGGAAGATAACGTTATACGTAAAAAATCAAGAGGAAGCAAAGAAATTTTGGATAGAGAAAGTTGGCTTCGTAGTTAAGTTTGAGCAAGATATGGGTCCGGGGATGAAGTGGATAGAAGTGGGGCCAAGTGAAGGTGAATTTACTACTTTCGTTTTGTATGATAAGTCAATGATGGAAGCTCAAAATCCAGATGCTAATGTAGGTCACCCATCAATAATATTGAGTACAAATGATATAAATAAGACTTATGGTGAAATGAAAGATACTGGGGTTGAACTAGGTAAGCTAATTGAAATGCCTTATGGTAAGATGTTTTCATTTAAAGATATAGATGGAAATGATTATTTAGTAAGAGAAGATAAATAAAAAATTAGATGTTAAAAGGTTTAAAATATATCAAATATAGTGGTAGTATTTTTTATCAGGGCATTCTCATTAAGTATTATTTTAGTTCACACTTTAATTTTACTACAGAATGCCCTTATTTTTTATTTATTTTTCTTTACGGAATACTTGTTTAAAATCAAAGTATAGACAATCCATGATACTATAAACAATATAATAAGTTCACATTTAATAAATTGTTAAATAATTTTATTAGGAATACCATAAACATACAATATTAAAAAATATATAATATTACAAAAAGATTTCATATTTACATTTTTGTTACTTTTGACAAAATGTCAGCATTTTAACACTATATTTTTGTATATTTTTAAAAATACTACATATTATTACATTTATTTTATTTACTTCCATTTAATATTAAAGTATTATAGTAAAGACTTTTAAATTATAGGAGGTATATGATAATGAAAAAAAATAAAATATTGTGTTGTATAACATCTGCTTTAATAGCATTTAATATGTTTGCTTCAACGCAATTTACAACTACTGCAGAAGCTAGTTGTATAACTAACCAAATTACTACTACGGCAGGTGCAAATTATGCAATTAATCAAGAGAGTTCAGAAGAATCAACTTTAGATGCTGAAGTGTCTTTCTCACCTTTTGATAATCAAGTAGAAAAAGTACTTAAAGTTTTAGATGAAGCAGAAGATGAGGTAGTTATTGCACATTATAATGCACGTTTAACACCAATATTATCTAAACTTGTCGATTTATCAAAAAAAGGAGTAAAAATCAAGATAGTAGTGGACAAGGATAATGCACTTAAAGAATGGAATGTAGGTGATGATTATCTAGAAGAAAATGGGATAGAAGTTATAAGGTCTAAGCCTGAAAAGACAATAGGAACTACAAATTATTCAATAATGCATTTGAAATCAGTTGTAATAGATAAAAAAACTGTTATGACTGGATCACTTAATTGGAATGCTACAGCTGCATATTGTAATGATGAAAATATGGTTGTTATAAGAAATGAACAAGTGGCTAAAATTTATAGAAATCAAATTCTTCAATTATTTGAAAAAAAGCCTTTTGAAATAGAAAAGGATCAAGATAGTGATATAGCATCTATTCATTTTTCACCTGAACAAGGATTATCAGGATTTATTCAAAAGCAAATAGATAAAGCAAATGAATCTATTGAAGTTTCAATGTTTACATTTACGGAAAAATATATAAGCAAGAGCTTATTAAATGCAGCTAAAAGAGGTGTTAAAGTAAAAGTAATAATGGAAAAGAAACAATGTGATTTTTCTAAAGTAGATGAAGCATTAGAAAATCAACCAAATGTAGAATTACATAGAGTTGGCAATACATTATCGCAATTTTCTGCTATGCATCAAAAATATTGCGTAATTGATGATAAAACAGTTATAACAGGTTCTGCTAACTGGACAGCATCTGGTACAAAATTTAATGATGAAGATATTCTAATTTTAAGTAATAGAGATATTGCTAAGAAATATCATCAAAATTTTTTGGATTTAATACATGTTTATGAAGGCATATCATCTACTTTTAAAGGTGAAGAAATTCGTGAAAAAGCACCTGTATTATTCCATGCCAACTGTTCATCAACACAACCTGGAGATAAAGTTGTTGTAGTTGGAAATGTTCCAGAACTAGGTGACTGGAATGTAGAAAATGGGTTAGTAATGTCAACTTCTGATGATTTATTTCCTGATTGGTTTGTTAAGGCTGATATTGATCCAGGAATTAGTATTGAATATAAGTATGTAATATTAAGAGAAAATGGTAACGCTGAATGGGAAGATGGATCAAATCGTAACTTAGATATTCCAGATACAGCAAGAGCATCAGAAATAAGTGGAACATATGGAAATACTGCTAATAACTGGACCCCAGCACAAAGTAATAAAACTACAAATAATAATCCTCAAGAAGACTAAATATACGAGCTACTATTAACTAGCATATTGATTTGTTGATTTTTTGAATGTGTCTAATAGTAGTTCTTTAAAAAATCTAAAGACATAAGAATATTAGGGGGAGACTCAAGTTGAATAAATTTAAAAATATTAAAATCTTAGCTTTAATGTTGATTTTCATAACGTTTGTTAATTTTAATTGTGTAGCATTTGCAAGTACAATTGATAATAGTGAAATAAAGAAAGAAAATTTTGTAGGTACAACTGAGAATGTTGAAGCAAAACAAGAAAATATAGTAGATAAATCTGAAGCAACTAAAGTAAGTGAAGAAAATGTTACAGGTATAACTGAGAATGTTAAAGTAAAAGAAGAAAATGTAGCAGATAAAGTTGAAGATACTAAAGTAAATGAGGAAAATGCTACAGGTACAACTGAGAATGTTAAAGTAAATGAAGAAAAAGAGGAGAATACTGAAGCAAAAAAAGAAGATTTTGCAACGCCAATAGATTATGGATTTTGGTTTGATAAAGGTAGTAATAATAAAGATATGATTAAAGCCTATGTAGATTTAGGCGTAAATAACTATGAATATCATAAAAAAATTACTCTTAATATGCATATAGAGAGGGAAAATGGAGCTGTTGAACATTATTTATATTACTTAAAACATAAGGGTAATGCAGATGATGGCAGAGAAAAATGGGGAACTGATATAATAAATATTGATACTAATCCTAGTTGGAATGGTGAAATAAAAAATGTTTATATTACATACAATGTTTTAAACGATATAGATAATGATGGAAAAAGAGAGCTATGTCCTTCAAAAAATAAATATTGTATTGCAACTTTAAAAGACTTAGATAAAACAAAATTAAGAAGCAACCTTGGTATTCCTAAAGTTGCAAAAGATAATGATTATATAAATTCTAATGAAGTGGATACATCTCTAGCAGCAACTATGTCTCATAAATTTAAAGATTCTATACCAAAAACAGATGTATATTTTGCACCTTATGGTAATCCAGAATGTAGAGTTATTTCTGAAATTGAAAAAGTAATACAAAATAAGCAAGAAGATCCAGATGGATTTCATTATATACATGCTTCTTATTATGATATAAATGATTACAGAATTGTTGATAAACTAATAGAAGCTCATGACAAAGGTGTAGAAGTTAGGATATTAAGTGACTCTAGCCACATGTACACATCAAAAACATGGGAAACTGAATATAAAAAAATGCAACAAGCAGGAATTGACGTTGTAGGAATATGTAGGGATGGATTTGCAGCTTCAAACCACACTAAAATCGCAATATACGATGGTAATGTTGCATCTACTGGTTCTTATAATTGGGAATATGGAGCAGCTGAACAAAATTCTGAAAATGTATCTTTTTTCACTTCGAAAGAATTAGCTTCTGTTTATGAGCAAATTTTTCAAAGTGTTGCTGGATTAGGAGAAATCACATATAAAAATGATATTTCAAGTAAAATTAATGTCTACTATTCCCAATACCATAATATTCCTAAGGCTATTTATGATGAAATTGAAAATGCAAAAGAAGAAGTAGTTATATCAATGTTCACATTACGCCACTTAGACTTTGTTGATACTGGTGTACAAAAGGACATGATTGATGCCTTAATAAGAGCTCAAAAAAGAGGTGTAAAAGTTCGCTTAGTATTAGAGAGTAATATTGCAGACGAAGGAGAATACTACGGAACAATAACACCAAATGATTTAACAGATGAATGGCTTTCGGAAAATGGAATAGATGTAGTTAAAGTTCGCACTAATTATCATGATAATAAATATTCTACTATGCACCATAAATTTGCTGTTATAGATAGAAAAACTACACTTACAGGTTCTGCAAATTGGTTTTCAGCTACATTAGTTTCAGATGATGATCTTATTGTTATAAGAGATGAAAATACTGCAAAAAAATATTTTGGTGAATTTGTTAATTTAAGAAGCCACTATGATCCTAAATTTGATGCGACAGAATTCCCTGAAACTAAATTAAGTTTTTCAGTATCTAACAATAATACAAAATTCGGTGAAAAATTATACGTAGTAGGTAGTATTCCTGAACTAGGGAATTGGGATATAAACAACGCAATTGAATTGAATGGTGATAACTGGCCAAATTGGAAATCCAAAGATAGCATAGCTCTTCCTTCTGGAATGAATTTTGAGTACAAATATGTTGTTAAAACTTCCTCTGGTTTAATTTATGAATCAGGAGAAAATAGACAACACATTGTAAATCCTATTGATTCTGATGAAACTATACAAGAAAGCTTTAATTAATAGGCTTTGTTTTAAAACCGTGTTGATATTCATATTCCCTAAACTTCTTACTTAAATTATTTAATTTAATAACGGGTTTTGACATAGTGACCATGTAAATGGTAACTATCAGTTTGATGAAATTTATATTACTAAAGAGGATATTGAGGTGAAAAATAATATGTAATAGCTGAGGTGAAAAATTATCTTGTAGATTATTTTAAGCAGCAGAATTTAGAGTTCCCAGAAGGTTTTATTAGAGAAGAGTATGTAAATAGAAATGATGCTTCAGTTTTAATTCCAATGGAAGGTCTAATATATGCTGAAGGCGGAGAACCTTTTATTAGTCCTAATTCTGTTTCTATTGTTTACACAAAAGATAAGTTAAAAGATGTATAGAAAATTGTAAAACTTTAATATTTATAAATAAAATACATTTTTCTTATATTACGTAGAGACAAAAATAAATAACAGATTAAAATATCGCATTATTCAAGAAATTGAACTTGCGATTTTTTTATTGTGCACTACTAAAAGAGGAATGATAAGTTATGCAAATGGCACTGTTATTAGTATTTAATGATGAAACAGGAATTGAATGTAGTAAATGTGTGTTAAGTGGAACCAAAGGACAAGATCTCCATGGTGAAACAGTAGATTAGGAATTAGACCTAAATATCATGAAACAGGTTGCAGAAAAGATTGTCCGTTAATTCTAGTAGAAGAATAATACATCATACAAAAGGGTAGCAAAATATTTTAAGGAGGAAGTAAATAGTATGAAAGTAAGTTATAAATTTGAAATTGAAGTATCAGACATTTTTGAAATAGAAGATGAAGAAGTTCAAGAAATAACAAGGAAAGCCATTAAAGACAATATATCTTTAATAGGAGAAAAAAGTAAAAAAATATAATAGAATTCATTAAAGGTGAATTAGGAACAGATAAAGTAAACATAAAATTAAAAGTCTATTAAAATCAATTTATGCATTTGTTCAAGATTGTTTTATATCAAATATATAAATCTAAATGTAATATATATTTGACATTATGGAAAAAATATAGTATTATTTGTAATGAAAGGAGGGCGGTGGATGAAAAATCTTAAATTAAAATCAGCAAGGGCTGCACTGGATTTGTCTCAGGGGCAATTAGCTGAAATAGTAGGAGTAACAAGACAAACTATAGGAATGATAGAAGCTGGGAAATATAATCCCTCGTTGCAATTATGTATTGCAATTTGTAAGGCATTAGGGAAAACATTAAATGATATTTTTTGGGAGGAATAGAAATGAAGGATGAAAGAATTGAACAAGCAACTAATAAAATTAGAAGTGAATTGACTTTACTAATATATGGAATTGCAGTCATATCATTTTTAACTAAATCATGGATCTACAATATGGATTTGTCGAGATGCTGGACAGAATATATTATATTGATTCTTACTCCATTATACCAGTTTGTTAGAGCTCGTAGTATGAAAATAAGTCTACATACTAACAATAGTTCAAAACAATCTTTTAAAGTTTTGGCAATAACATTTGCTGCACTAATTGCTATAATCAGTACATTCGTTTATAAAACAGTAATTAATAATAGTAATTATGATTTTAAAAAAGCAGTCTGCAACGTTTTAGTATTTACAATCTTATTTATTTTTATCTATTTTAGAGTAAATAAATCAGAACAAAAGCAAGTAAAAAAATATGAAGATAAATTTGATGACTAATGAAAAAGCATATTATATTCATCTACTATTTTAAAATATGTTTTAAGGTATTTTGATTTGCTTAATAAGTATAGAGACTATGCAGAGATAGTATAATCTTCACTTATAGTTATGTTGTAATATTTTTATGTTATATATTAATAAAAATAAATAATGATTTAAAATATCGCATTATTCAAGAAATTGAACTTGCGATTTTTTTATTGCACACTACTAAAAGAACAGAAGGTATTGAGGTGAAATTAAAAGAATTAAGATGTGTATTAAGTGCAAATATGGTTGACTTAAATTTTGATATGGATGCTCTTTTGAGCATTATATTTATTGGTAAATAATTAAATGATATTAGTAATAGATTAGAAAAAGGTTATAATTTAGTTTCTAACTCAATTAAAATAAGCCCTGACTATAAAACCGATGTTTATATTTATAAAAATTTAAATGAGTTCCATATGAAAAAATATGGGTTATGGGGAAGGTTTTTTGGTCCTGAATGGTATATCGGAGATAATATAAAAAATAAAGTTATTATTGTTTCACCAAATTCTCCTGGGAAACAGCATGATTATGATGAGGTAGCAGATGCTGCTCTACATGAGTATATACATACATTAATGTGGAGTATTAATCCAAAAGTATCAAAGTTTTTAAATGAAGGTATGGCTGGATATATCTCAGGTAATGCAAAACCAGTTAATAAGTTTACAAGTGCTCCATCATATGAAGATACTAAAGTTACCGATCCTGTAACATTTGGAAATCATGGTTTGTATTCATTTTCCTATACTTATATTGAATACTTAGATAAAACATATGGTATGGAAAAAGTTTTAGAGTTAGTAAAAGATAATAATTACCCACAAACTTTTGGAAAAACTGAAAAAGAGATATTTGACGAATGGATAAAATTTTTAAATTCAAATTACTTAAACTAATTGAATATTAAATATATACAATACAATTATTTTCATCAAACTCTGTTAATCAAATGATAAGTGGTGAATACAAAAATGGTTTATGGCTAGATAACATAGATAATACTGAAACTGTTTTAAATTATGGACTTGGTTTTGATGAAACAGATGTATTTCCATTTAGCCAAGATGGTCTAAAAGAAATACCAGAAGGTAAGAGTGTTGCACTATAGAGATAATGGATACAATGTATGGCATAAGATCAATGATAATTTAGAAGGAAAAAAGATTACAGTAAAATTACCTGAAAATAGCGGATTTTTAGTATATACAAAAGATGGTGTATGTACAAATCAAAGCGCATTAACTAAAAATAATACTGCAACATTATCAGGTGGTGGTTATATAATGTTTGGTGGCGAAAAAGGTAGCAAAATTGACATTACAATAGAGTAGGATATACAAAAAAAGTGAGAAACAATTAGTTTTAGTGAAATGAAGGTGACTTATTATGGAAATCATATAAAATACAAAAGATTTAAAGTTGTTGATACTGCTAAATCATATTATAAATTTTTGTATCTTCCTTTTGTAGAAGGAGCAGAAAAACCATCATTTACAACATATAGCTTTTTCTTTTATTTTAATTCTTGTTGATCCATTAAGTGTAGCCTTTTATGCAATATATATTATTTGTGGATTTAGTGATATTATTAAAGGTAGATATAAAAAATACTTAGAGTTAGCTGGTTTAAGGTTGATTCTAGGTATTTTATTTTTATACATGTTTTAATAGGATATCAGCGATGTATTTACAAAATATGTTATAATCAACTCGTAATGGCATATAACATGAATCAAAAGTTATTTATTATAATTTTATATTGGAGTGATAAAATGTGAAGGGCTATGGCAAAGACTAACATTGCTTTTTATGTATATCCCATTTGGATTTAGAGGAATTGAAAATATTGAAGAAAAATAGTTCAAAATATGTAAATAAAACGACATTAGAATACAATCATTGTTCTTTGAAAACTGAATAATTAGGTATTGAATAAATTATTCTAGATTAATATATCTAATGAATTTTGGGAAAGATAATTTTGCAACAATATTTATTAGATATACTAGGAGGTAATTATGAAGAAATATTTAAGTTATTTTTTAATTGCATGTACTGTAATAGCAGTTCAGTCATTTTTGGGGAGTGATGCAAGTGCTAAACCTGTTATTGAGATTTCTACTACTTCTTTAAGCACTGTTAAGAATAGAGAATTTGCTATTCCAAAGCTAGTAAAGACTGAACAGATTTCACCTAATCAAATTCAAATAAGCTATGATAGGGATGTCGATATGGAACTAGGAACAAAAGCAACTAATTATTGGATTCAAGACACAAAGAATGTTAAACCAAAATATATAGCTACTCTTGGTAAAAATGATAAGGTGAATGAAAATAATTCACTTACTAATAATTTAGTTAAAATTAATTCCAAAGATGGTTCAGCAAAAACATTTATATTAACTTTTAGTCAAGATATTCCTAAAGGAGAAGAGTATAAACTAATAATTTGTTATGTAACGGTTAAAGGAGCTCCTTCTTATAGTGGAGATAATGGGATGATTACATTTGTTGGAAAATAAATAATAACTACATCTTTAAAAGCTAAGGTGAAAATTAGATTTAATCATGTAAAATACCGTAAAATTTAAAATTAAATTTTACGGTATTTTTTCATCACAATTCTAACAAGTGTACAACTTGTATACTTGGTGAGGTAAATATAAAAATGCTCTTTGAAAATTGAATAAATAGTTAATATACGTTATAATTTATTATTATGTAAAGAAATTACAGAATAAATTCAAGTATTATACAGGAATTTAATTATGAATAAATTAAAATTTCTAGGAAGACGATAAGCATATAATGTTAAGGAAGCTGAAAAGCAGGAATTTAATGTTGCTCAAGTAATATGATTTTGAAGGTAAAATTATAAAATATAAAATGATTTGCATACACATACAAATGTTTCTGATGGGGCATGTACTTATAAAGAATCGCCAGACAATGCTGTTAAAGAAAATATGCGATACTGCTCAAGAAATTTGGAATAAATATTTAAATCCAATTCCTTGAGGTAGTTTACTGACCAAGCAATAGTTGTCTTAAAAGGTGAATTATAGTCTACAACAGCTTAAATTATTGTTCTAATAACGGAAAATTGTATAACGTATTCATACGCTATGAATTAATAAAAATAAATTCAATAATGTAGTGTTTGTAAAATGTGTTACAATTGATACATAATGGTAATATATTGTGTAATTATTAAGATATTTTTAAGTCAATATTAATGGATAATTAATATTGACTTAAAAATGGAGAATGATTCAATAATTACATTATATTTAAGTATAAATCAATTAGAA
>NZ_CAURTC010000009.1:0-95316 GCF_963527835.1 uncultured Clostridium sp.
ACACCCTTGCCATTAGCTACATGGTTGGCACTATCAGCCCCCATTACGGACTTTCGCCGATTAGTACGTGCCCATGCTGGGCACATAATAAAAAGGCCGCTAATGCGGCCTAAAAGGGGGATGGGGGGGTGCTTAACAAAAAAAAATTTTTTGTTAAGCTTTTGGAGAATATATTCTCCGTTACAGTATTATTATTAACAACAATTCCATTTGTTATACATAATATTTTAAATATCTTTAAACGCGCCATTTTTATATAAATCTATTATCTTATCTATAAAATCAACTTTTTCTGGATGAACAAATCCCCTTAAAGATATTAGCATCTCTAAATTGCTATCCTCTTCTTCAATTTCTTTTTTACGATGTGAATTTGATTTTTTACTTTTCTTCTCATTTATATTTTTTTCTTTCAAGTTTATATCATTTGATGTATTCATAAAATCATTCATAAAATCGTTTGATGTATTAGTAAAATCATTTGATGTATTAGTAAAATCATTTGTAATATCATTCATAGTATTTATGTTATTATTTCCATTCATCGGATTCATGTTATTCATATTCATATTATTCATATTGTTCATGTTCATATTTCTTTGGTTTGTGTTTCCGAAATTGCCCAAATTTATTCCTGCCATATTTGCTAATGGTGCTAAGTTAGCTAAATTTAAGCCATCTATATTCATAGATGCTAAAAGGCTATTTATATCAAAATTTCCTCCTAACATCCCCATTAATTGAGTTGGATCTATTCCAAACGGATTGGTATTGTTATTTCTAAAATTATTGCTTCCCACATTATTATCAACTGGCTGTTTTTCCTTGCGTTTATGTTTAGCCATCAAAACTCCTCCAATTATAATTCTCCTAATTTAATATATGTATGATATAGTCAATATGTTTATACTTTTATGCATTTTTTTGGAGGGCTTAAATTTAAGCCCTCCATCCACTATCTAGCAGCAGCAAACATTTCCTGAAGTTCTATTTCCTGCATTTAAGAAACATCCACCAAATAATATAAATAGTAAGATAATTAAGAATGATGAATTACAATTTAGTAATCCTGATCCACATGCTATTAATAGGAATATAATTGGTGCAAGACCGCATCCTCCACCTAAGAATCCTCCATCTAATAATCCTCCAGATCCGCCATATCCATCAACATTGTTTCCGCAACAAGGTGTACAGCAAGGTTTACAACAACAATCCCTCATTTTCTTTCCACGTTTATTCTTCTTTTTAGACATATTTATCTCTCCTTCCTAAAAATTCAGAATTTCTAACAGCAACAATTGTTAGCAAAATTACCAAAACCTTGTCCAAATCCTTGTCCAAATCCTCCGCAGCCTCCGCAGCCTCTACAAAGGAATAGAATTACTAATAAGAATAGATATGCACTACAGTTTCCTAATAATCCACCATTTCCACCATATCCATCAGCATTGTTTCCGCAGCAACAAGGTGTGCAGCAAGGTGTGCAGCAGCACTCATCCTCTGGGCATTCACAGCAACAACAATTATTTGTTGCGCAATTATTTCCGCATCCGCGACCACGACCACGACCACAACCACAATAGAATAATATTAATAAAATCCAAATCCAGCTACTAAATCCACAACCGCCGCCAAATCCACCGTTACCAAATCCACAGCCGCCGCCAAATCCACCGTTACCAAATCCACATCCGCCGTCAAATCCACAGCCACTGTCAAATCCACTGTCTCCACAGCTTGAGCTGGATCCAGTATTTCCTCCAATGTTACTTCCACGACAACTATTGTCTGTTCTAGAATCACGACAATTATCATCGCATGAATTTAAGCCATTTAGGATATCATTCATCTCCATATTTATTCCTCCTTGGAAATTTTTTATTCTTGATACTATATACTATTCGCTCCTATTTAATTTGACACTATTTTTAAAATAAAATAAAACTCCATCAAAAAATTAATTTTGATGGAGCTTTAACTCTTTTATTTATTAAAATTAAGTGCTAATTTCCAATATAAATACGTTATTAGAGTCTATTTAATCAATATCTGTAGCAAACTCTAAAAAAAGCTTGTCAATTAGCTCTTCTGTTCCTTTTTTATTTAAAGACGAATAAAAATAAAATTTATCATCTTTTGTTAAATTTAATGTATCTCTTATTAGTTTCTCACTTTTTTTAAATTCTGCATTTTTAAGTTTATCGCTTTTAGTTGCAACTATAACTACATCATATCCAAAATGCTTAGCCCATTCATACATCATTATATCATCACTAGTTGGTTTATGTCTTGAATCTACAAGACATACTATTCTTTTTAATTCTTCTCTATTAGATAAATACGTCTCTATAGTTTTTCCCCAAGTATCTTTCTCACTTTTTGATACTTTTGCATATCCATATCCAGGTAAATCAACTAAATAAAAGTCATTATTTATTAAAAAGAAATTTATCAACCTTGTTTTACCTGGTGTTCCACTTACTTTAGCTAATTTTTTTCTATTAGTTAAAGAATTTATCAGAGAACTTTTTCCAACATTAGATCTTCCAACAAAAGCGACTTCATTTCTATTGTCAATTGGGTATTGATGTGGTTTTACAGCTGAAATAATAAATTCTGATTGTTTAATTCTCATTAGTATCCTCTCCAATTAGCGCATTTTTTAATACCTCATTCACTTGACTTACAGGAATGATATTCAATTTATTTTTTATTGAATTCGGTATCTTTTCTATATCTTTCTCATTTTCTTTTGGAATTATTATAGTATCTATACCAGCTCTAAATGCTGCTAATGATTTTTCCTTTAGTCCGCCTATCGGAAGTACTCTACCAGTTAAAGTTACTTCCCCTGTCATAGCAATATTATGTTTAACTTTCTTACCTGATAAAGCTGACACTAGAGCTGTAACCATTGTTACTCCAGCAGATGGACCATCTTTAGGTACTGCGCCTTCTGGTGCATGTATATGAATATCTTTATTTTTATAAAAATTTTCTTCTATTTGGAATTTGTCTGCATTAGCTCTAACATAACTATAAGCAGCTTTTGCAGACTCTTTCATTACATCACCTAATTTTCCTGTAAGTTCTAGCTTTCCGCTTCCCTTCATAGCCATTACTTCTACTGGTAATGTGTCTCCACCATATGCCGTCCATGCCATCCCTGTAACTACACCTATTTTATCTTCTTTATCTATCTTATCAAATTCATACTTTCTTTTACCTAAAAGTTTTTCTACCTTACTTTTATCAATTGTAATATTTGATAGATCTTCACTCAACATTTCTGCTAAAGCTTTTCTTATAATAGAATTTAAATTTCTTGTAAGTCCACGAACACCTGATTCTCTAGTATATCCTTCTATTATCTCATTGATTGCTTCTTCTTCAAACTCTACCTTATCAAATTTAATACCTATCTCCTCAAATACTTTTGGTATTAAGTGATTTTTAGCTATATTAAATTTCTCTTCATAAGTGTATCCAGACACCTCTATTATTTCCATTCTATCTAATAAAGCTCTTGGTATAGTCTCTAAAGAATTAGCTGTAGCTATAAACATTACTTTTGATAAATCCATATCAAGTTCTAAATAATTATCTCTAAAAGTCTTATTTTGTTCACTATCTAATACCTCTAAAAGCGCATCAGATGGTTCTCCCTTATAACTTGAACTGATTTTATCAATTTCATCAAATAATATTAAAGGATTCATAGTTTTAGCTTCCTTTAATGCATAAGCTACTCTTCCTGGTATAGCTCCAACATAGGTTTTTCTATGTCCTCTAATTTCAGCTTCATCTTTCATTCCACCAAGAGATATTCTTGAATATTTTCTATTAGTAGAATGTGCTATTGACTTAGCTATTGAAGTTTTTCCTACACCAGGAGGACCAACTAAACATAAAATAGGTCCTTTAGAATTTTTGCTTATTTGTTTTACTGCTAGATATTCTACAATTCTGTCTTTAACATCTTCTAATCCATAATGTTCATTGTCTAATACTTCTCTAGCTTTCATTATGTCTATATTTTCCTTAGTTTGCTTATTCCAAGGTATATTAAATATCCAATCTAAATATGACTTTATTAAATTGCCTTCTGAAGAAGATGAAGAAGTACTTTTTAGTCTACTTAATTCATACTGAGCCTTTTCTTTAACTTGTTTTGGAAGCTTTGTTTTATTAAGTAAAGTTTCATACTTATTTATTTCTTTCTTTTCTTCATCATCCATTCCCAATTCTTCTTGAATTGCTTTTAATTGCTCTCTAAGATAAAATTGCTTTTGTTCTTCATCAATATGTTTTTTAACTTTTTTTGAAAGCTTGTTTTGAATTTTTAATATATCTGTTTCAATTTTCACTCTAGTTAATACTAGTTCTATTCTTTTCTTAATATCCATTGTTTCTAATACTTCTTGCTTTACATCATCTTCTGTAACAGAGTAAGATGCTATTATGTCCACAAACCCACTAGGATCATCCAAAGGTTCTGTGGATCTTATAATATCTACATAGTTATCATCTGATAGTTTCAATAAATTCATAAACTCTTCATCTAAAAGTTTTATATAAGCTTCTAGTTCTTCATTTACTTCTATTTCTTGCTCTATAAATTCTATAGAACCTTCAATATATTCATTATCATCCGCTACATATTCAACTACTTTTCCTCTTTTTACGCCTTCAACAAGCACTCTGATTGTATTGTCGGACATTTTAAGAATTTGTTTTATTTTGCAAAATGTTCCTATATCATATATATCTTCTCTCTCTGGATCCTCTATTTCAGGATCTTTTTGAGTAACAAGAAAAATTTCTTCATTATTTAACATAGCTTCTTCAACTGCTGCTACTGATCTTTTTCTTCCAACATCAAAATGTGCTACTATATTAGGAAAAATAGTTAACCCTCTTAAAGGTATCAGCGGAAGTGTATATAAATTTTGTGTCATTCAAACGCCCCTCCATCTTAATTACTTCATTTAGTATACACATATTAAGTGTATATTTCAATAAATATACATAATTTAGGATTAGTCTAAATTATAAACTCACTACAACTAATCTTAAATATTATTATTATAAATTATTATCAAAAGTTTTTCTAGCTTTTGCTGTGAATATTTCATTTTTAGAATTGAATTCTTCAATATACTTATAAGATAAATTCATTTTCATCCTTAATTAAATATGTATACATTTTTAATTACATTAATATCACTTCATTTTTAAATATCTATATAAGAACAAAAATACTGATATCTATTTAGATATCAGTATTAAGATTAAGCTGATTCAATATCTTTTTTAACTCTATTTGATGCTAAAGTTCCTCTTGTTTTACCTTCCGGCAATCTTTCTACTTGAGGATTTTCTTTATCTTTAATGCATTCTTCAGTTATCGTAACTTTCGTTATTTGTTCATCTGAAGGTATTTCATACATTATTTCTGTCATCATTTCTTCTATGATGGCTCTTAAACCTCTTGCACCAGTCTTTCTCTCTATAGCTTCTTCTGCAATAGATGTTAGTGCTTCATTGTTAAACTCAAGTTCAACATCATCTAATTCAAACAGCTTCTTGTATTGTTTTACAAGAGCATTTTTTGGTTTAGTTAAGATGTTTATTAAAGCATCTTTATCTAATGATTCTAAAGTTACTAATATCGGAAGTCTTCCAACAAATTCAGGTATTAATCCAAACTTAAGTAGATCTCCTGGCATTATTTCTTTTAGAAGCTTACCAATATCCTTTTCATGTTTACCTTGAATTTCGGCACCAAATCCCATAGAACTTTTTCTAGTTCTATTTTCTATTATTTTATCAACACCATCAAAGGCACCACCACAAATAAATAATATATTAGATGTATTTATTTGAATAAATTCTTGATGTGGATGCTTTCTGCCACCTTGAGGTGGTACTGAAGCAACTGTTCCTTCTAGTATCTTTAATAATGCTTGTTGAACACCTTCACCAGATACATCTCTAGTTATTGAAGGATTTTCAGATTTTCTTGCAATTTTATCTATTTCATCTATATAGATAATTCCTCTTTCTGCCCTTTCAACATCATAATCAGCATTTTGTATTAATTTAAGAAGAATATTTTCAACATCTTCTCCAACATATCCAGCTTCTGTTAATGTGGTAGCATCTGCTATTGCAAATGGCACATTTAAAACTTTAGCAAGCGTTTGGGCAAGTAACGTTTTACCAGAACCTGTTGGTCCTAACAATAGAATGTTACTCTTTGATAATTCTACATCTGTATCCTGCTTATTAGTATTAATTCTTTTATAATGATTGTAAACAGCTACTGATAATGATTTTTTAGCTCTTTCTTGACCAATTACGTAAGAATCTAAATATTGTTTTATTTCATTAGGTTTAGGTACACTTTTTGTATCGAATTCCACAGTTTCTTCAAATTCATCTGCTATTATTTCTGAACATAAATCTATACATTCATCACAAATATATACTCCTGGACCTGCTATTAATCTTTTTACTTGGTCTTGAGTTTTACCACAAAATGAACATTTTAACTGTTTCTTTTCATCATATTTAGCCATATATTCACCTCACTTAGTACAATAATTTAAATTGCAATCTTATTTATCTTTTCCAGTTCCATTCTTAGTTATTACTTTATCTACTAATCCATATGACTTAGCTTCATCTGCAGTCATAAAATTGTCTCTTTCAACATCTGCTTCAATTACTTCTAAAGGTTGATTTGTATTCTCACTTAAAATCTTATTTAAAGATTCTTTAATCTTTAATATTCTATTAGCATGTATTTGAATATCTGTTGCTTGACCTTGGAATCCACCAAGTGGTTGATGAATCATTATTTCTGCATTTGGTAAAGCATATCTTTTGCCTTTAGCACCACTTGATAATAAAAATGCTCCCATAGAAGCAGCCATACCTACACATATAGTAGAAACATCAGGCTTTATATATTGCATAGTATCGTATATAGCCATACCAGCAGTTATTGAACCTCCAGGACTATTTATATATATAGATATATCCTTGTCTGGATCTTCACTTTCTAAAAATAATAATTGTGAAACTATTAAATTAGAAGAATCGTCATTTACTTCACCACTTAACATAATTATTCTTTCTTTTAATAATCTAGAAAATATATCGTAAGAACGTTCTCCTCTACTTGTTTGTTCTACAACCATTGGAACTAAACTCATATAATTCCCTCCTTTTCATATAACAACATTTGAAATTGATTCTTATATAAATTATATAAAAAAATACCCAAAATGTTAATCATAAATTTGAAATAATTGCCAGAAATACTTCTGGCAATTATTTTTCAAACTATGAAATTGTATAATATCTATTATTTACAAGATTCTTTTATTAATTTAAGAGTATTTTCTATAATTATATCTTTTTCAATCATACCTTTTTGAGCTTTTAATAAAATGTTAGCCATCTTCTTAGGATCCTTAGGTCCATACATTCTACCTAATTCTAATGCTCTCTCATTTAATTGTTCATCAGTTGCTTTTACATCTTCTGCTTTAGCTACTGCTTCAAGAATTATGTCAGCTTTAACTTTTCTTTCAGCATTTTCTTTCATGAATTCTCTCATTTTTTCAATTGTATTCCCAGTGAATTCCATGTATTGATCTAAACTTAATCCTTGATGTTGTAATCTTGATTCAAGATCTTTCATCATAGAATCTATTTCTTTAGTTAACATTACTTCTGGAAGATCTATTTTTGAAGTTTCAATTATTGAAGTTATAACAGCTTCTTCAAATTCTCTTTCAGCTCTTTCGTTATTAGATTCTTCTAATCTTTTCTTTATATTTTCTTTTAATTCTGCTAATGTATCAAATTCAGACACTTCCTTAGCAAATTCATCATCTAATTCTGGTAATTCTTTAACTTTGATTCCTTTTACTGTTACTTCAAACATTGCTGGCTTAGCATTTAATTCTTCTTTACCATAGTTTTCTGGGAAAGTAACATTAACTTCCTTTTTATCTCCTATAGCTAAACCTACTAATTGTTCTTCAAAGTTATCAATGAAAGTACCTGATCCTATTTCCAATGGATAGTCAGTACCTTCTCCACCTTCAAATGCTTCACCATCTACAAATCCTTTGAAGTCGATTATAGCTATGTTTCCATCAGCTATTGTTCCTTCTTCTTTAGTTTCAATTCTTGCATTTTTAGATTGCATTTCTTTTACTTGTTTTTCAACTTCTTCTTCAGATACTTCATATGAAGGTTTTTTAATGTCTAAACCTTTATATTCTCCTATTTCTACTTCAGGATATGTAGTAACTGTTGCTGTATAAACAAGTTCCTTACCTTCTCCTATTTCAACAATATCAACCTTTGGATAATCAACTGGTCTGATATCTTCAGACTTTAATGCTTCATTATAACTTTCATCTATAGCTATATTAACAGCATCATCATAAAAAATTTCAATGCCATACATTTTCTTTAGTATTGCCATTGGAACTTTTCCTTTTCTGAATCCTGGCACATTGTATCTACCTTTGTTTTTATTATATGCTTTAGTTAATGCGGCATCAAATTTTTCTGCTTCAACTTTTATTTCTAATTTAACCACATTTGTTTCTATCTTTTCAACTTTAGCTTCCATCTTATTAATTCCTCCTAAAATAGTATACATCTAATTTAACTAGGTTATTATACCATATATCCTTGTTTCTTATCAAATTATTTATATAAATATTACTGTTTAGTAATATTGCAATTTACATCTATGTAATAAATATTACCATCTACAGTAATTTTTATTCCTTTTTCTTCACGTTCAAGAATTTCTATTTTTGCTGCAACTAAATCCCATTTTATTATATCACTATTATTACTTATATTTGTTATCCATAAATATTGTTTTGTTGCTGCTGTTCCAAAATAAGGTCTATTAGTAACAAAAATTATATTATCATCATTAACAAACTTAGGATTGTAATTCCATAAATATTGGAGATTGCTCATAATTGTTGATTCTCTTGTGAATACATCACCTTTTGATGATTTATACTCTTCTTTTGATACAACCTGAGAAGTTCCATCTACATTATACAAAGTAATTGTTTGATTATTTTCCAATATTAATAATTTTTTTCCAGACTGACTAATATCATATACCAATCCTTCATCACTAGACTCTATATTAATAAACTTCATATCTTCATTTTCTTTAACATATGTAGCTTTAACTTTTTGCCCATTCTTCAAAGTTATTTCAAAAGATTCTTCTTCTGATTTAGGAAGTTCTGGTTCTTTTTCTGTTTGGTCAAGCTCTTGTTGCGGTAAAACTTCTTCCTTGTTTTCAGTTGAATCACTATCTATCCATGCCTGCATCTTTTGTTTTACATTTGAATAATCTGTAACATTACCTAACACTTTAACCATTGATATAGCAACAACTACACTAATTATTATAAATATTATTAAAAAATTTCTTTTTCTTCTTTTCATGCGTTTTTCATATTCTCTACTAAAAATACTTGGTTTAGCCAAAACTTTCCCTCCAAAATACACATATTACAACCAAACAAATTAATTATATATTATTATTTCTTTTAAATCTATATCTTAATTTATATTTAATATTTTCTTTATAATTTATGCTTACTACACTTCTTACTTTTACATCCAGTACATTTATTACAATCAGCAGATTTATTATTTTTAGTGCAACACCCACCACATTTTAAAAGACCTAATTCTTTAAGTTCTTCCATTGATAAATTACATACATTTTCTGAATACTCCTCATAATCTGGAGTAACTTTTAATAACTCTTCTTTTTTTATTTCTATCATAATTTTAATTCTCCCACTATATTTTTTGTTTACTTATATCTTTTTATAATTTGTTATAAAAATGAATTTTATGAAAAATATTGTTTTATTATCCCTAAATAATGTATAATTATTTTATACTTAATTACATAATATTACTTTATTAATTATATTGTAATATAAAACCTTCTCTAAAATTCCCATATTGTCTATTTAGTTATTTTTTTAAATAGACATAATATTTAGTCTGCATTTTAATTATGCAGACTTTTTTAGAATAAACTTATTATAATATATATATATCATATATTTCTATATTAATATATAAAAATTGGAGTGATTAAATTGATATTTGATAGCCATATTCATACAATGTTTTCATCTGACAGTGACATGACAATATCTGATGCTATATCAAAAGCAAATGAATTAAATATAGGACTTATACTAACCGAACATTTAGATCAAGATTATCCTGATAAAGATCTATTCAAATTAGATATTCCTAATTACTTTAATAATTATTCAAAATATAAAAATAATAATTTACTTTTAGGCATAGAATTAGGTTTAACTCTTCCTTCATTTAACATAATAAACGAAAAAGCAAAAAATTTTAATTATGATTTTATACTAGGATCAGTACATGCTGTTTATGATGAAGATATTTACGTTGACTATTGCAAAAGAGATGATCTTACTAAAAAAGAATTCTTTCATAACTATCTTAAATTCATGCTAAACCTAATCAATAAATATGATTGTTTTGATTCATTAGCACATTTTGATTACCCTTGCAGGTATACTAAATTTAAAAATAACGAAATTACTTTATGCGATCACAACGAAATACTTGATGAAATATTTAAAACATTAGTTTCTAAAGGAAAAGTAATAGAGATTAATACTCGAAGACTTGATAATAACGAAACATTTAATAATATGATAGATATTTACAATAGATATAAGGAACTTGGTGGTAAATATATAACTTTAGGTTCAGATGCTCATAATGTTAATGATATATCTACTAATTTCAAAAATGCACTTTTAATAGCAGAAGAGATTGGCCTAAAGCCAATTTATTTCAAAAATAGAAAACCCGAATATTTTTAAATATAACTTTCATTTCTATTTAATCTTATTTAGTATTCTCACTTTCAAAACAAAAGAACTATTTTGGAAATAAATCAAAATAGTTCTTTTGTTTAAACTATGCTTTAAGTAAATTCCTCTGTCCACGAGCCTCATAATGCAATATTAATTTATCTTCATACTCTGTTTTAAGTATGTATTGATATATAAGCTAGATAAAGAATGGCATTGGACTCTTAGAACTCTTAATAAGTATTGTCACATTTCCTATTTCTAAAGTCCATATTCATCAATTTTTTGTATTGCTTCTTTATCTAATCTATGAATAATCCATTCATTCATTTGTTTAGCTCCTATGTTTTTATAAAAGTTAAGAGATGGTTCATTCCAATCTAAGCAAACCCATTCCATTCTTTCACACTTTTCTTCTTTAGCTATATGTACCAAAGTAGCAAATGCTTCTTTCCCTATTCCATTTCCTCTATATTCAGGATCTATATAAATATCTTCTAAATATAATCCTGCTTTACCTATAAATGTTGAAAAGTTAAAGAAATATATTATATATCCTATAACCTTATCATTAAATTCTACAAGTAGAGCATATGCTCTGTTATTTTCAAAAATTGATTCTCTCAAGGTTTTTTCATTAGCTACAACTTGATCTAACATTTTTTCATATACCGCTATTTTTTTAATAAATTCTAATATAGCAGATATATCTTCTTCTGTGGTTTTCTTAAATTTAAGCCCTTTTATTTTTGTTTCTATATATCCCATATTTTGCCCCCTAATAAATTCATATTTATTTTATTATACCCAAAATAAACATCTAAAAGATATCCTTTAGATGTTTTTATCAACACATATTTAAATATTCAATATATTTTTAATATGTGTTGATATACTTAATATGAAAAGTGTCACTATAATGAGACTATACTCATTTTTATCATTCCTAAGTTTAATTACTCCACTCATGTTACTTATTCTATATCAACCTATTGTAAATACATATCCTAATATTAATAAACAATAGTCTCCATTTCATCAATAGCTTTTCTTACAAGTTCATCTATATTTAGTTTCTTTTCTTCTTCCCTTATTGAATCAACTCTTGGTTTTGTTTTTGGATGTTTAGGCACAAAAATAGTGCAACAATCTTCATAAGGCAATATTGATGTTTCATATGTTTCGATTTTTCTTGCTATATCCATTATATCTGTTTTATCCATAGCTATTAATGGTCTAAAAACAGGTCTATCTGCACAATCATTACTTACTATAAGACCTTCCATTGTTTGACTTGCAACTTGACCTATACTTTCTCCAGATGTTACTGATTGAATTCCTTTTTCCTCTGCTATTTTACAAGCAACTCTCATCATAAATCTTCTCATTATTATAGTAAGTTCATCTTCTCTACACTTCTCTAAAATTTCCATTTGTATTTCAGTAAATGGAACAACATATAAATTTATCTTTTCAGTATATGAAGCTAAGATTTTTGCTAAATCTTTAACCTTATCTTTAGCTCTTTCTGATGTATATGGATGACTATGATAGTAAACACAATTTAATTCTACACCTCTTTTAGCCATAAGATATCCAGCTACTGGTGAATCTATCCCTCCAGATAACATAAGCATTGTACTTCCATTCATACCGTATGGTAACCCTGCTACGCCTTTTGTAATGTCTTTATTAGACCATACATATGCATTTTTATTTCTTATTTCAACATTTATTAAAATATCTGGAGTTTTTACATTCACACTTATTTCTTTATCACAATTATTTAATATATAAGCTCCTATATCCCTTGATATATCTGTGGAATTTTCGCCAAAATTTTTATTAGCCCTATTAGTGTTTACTTTAAAGGTTTTTCCTTCAGCTTCAATAAGTTTTTCAAGACCTGCTTTTTTTATACTGTTCATGTCAAGCTCTACTACATCTACTACTGCAACCTCAGATACACCAAAAACATTGCTTAATTTTTTAATACTCTCATCAATTTTATCAGTTTTTATAAAATATCTACCACTATCCTGTATAAATTCTATTTTTATTCCTTCTAGTTTTTTTCCTATATTATCTCTTAATCTCCTTTCAAATTTATTTCTGTTTAATCCCTTTAAAAATATTTCTGGTGCATATTTAACTAAAATTAATTTTTCCATTATATCTTCATCCTCCTTAAAAATTTAAGACCTTTTTCTAAAACCTCTATAACATAATCTACTTCTTCCTTAGTATTATCAAAAGAAAATGAAAATCTAACACCACCTAAAATTTCATCTTTAGTTAAATTAAGAGCTTTTAAAACATAACTCCCACTATTTATCCTACCTTTAGAAGAACATGCCGATCCTGTAGACACATATATATTTTCTTCTTCTAAAAAATGCAATAAAACCTCTCCTCTAACTCCTTTAAATGATATGTTTAATATGTACGGTGAGAAATCATCATTCAATAAACTGTTAATTTTAATGTCTTTAAACAATTCTAATTTTTCAATAAATCTTTGTTTTATTTTATAGACCTTATTATAATTGTCATCTAATTTATCATTTTCTATTTTAGCAGCTACTGCCATTCCCATAATTCCTGCTATATTTTGAGTTCCCGCTCTAACTCCAAATTCTTGTTCACCACCCTCAATTAATGGATTTAATACATTTGACTTCTTAATATATATAAATCCACATCCTTTTGGGCCATGAAATTTATGACTACTAGAAGTTAAAAAATCTATATTCATTTCTTTTACATCCAGATTAAGTTTTCCATAACTTTGAACCGCGTCAACATGAAATTTAGCTCTACTACTATTTTCTTTTATTATTTTTCCTATTTGTTTTAAATCTTGTATTACCCCAACTTCATTATTAACATGCATTATTGATACAAGTGCAGTTTCTTTAGTTATAGAGTTTTTAAGATGATTTAAATCTATTTTCCCATTATTATCTATTTTTAAATATGTTATCTTAATTCCATTGTTTTCTAAATTCTTTATTGTATTTGCAATTGAACTATGCTCAAATGGTGTTGTTATAAAATGAGTGCCTTTTTTTAATATACCTTTAATTACTTGATTATTTCCTTCGCTTGCACCAGAGTTAAAATATATTTCACTTTCATTTGCGTTTATTGTCTTTGCTAAAATTTCTCTGCATTCTTTAAGCTTTCTTTCACTTTTTAACCCTAATCTATGAAGAGAAGAGGGATTACCATAATACTCTTTCATTCCATAAGTGACTTCTTCTATAGCTTCATTTAAAGGCTTAGTAGTTGCACTATTATCAAAATAAACTTCCATTATTTTTCGTCCTTTCATTAAATATGTAACTTATTAATCCTTAGATCTTTAATTGTATTTTAAGAATATTCAAAACAACTCTTGTTCACGAGAAATTTTATTCAATAAATAATATACATAGAATTCTTAGATCAAAACTGTCTCTTAATGAATAATTATTGTTCTATACCCATTGTTATTTTACACTAAAATACTAAAACTGTCTCAAAATAAACCTCATCTTTTTTTATATTTTGTACTAATCTTGTTAATTTATTAGTTTTATAAAAGCACTTTACCACATTTTAATTTAAAGTTTCTAATTTTATATTTAGTCAGACTTTTTAACCTTAAAACTTTTTTTTAATAATAAAAAAAATCTCTAAATTTAAATTATTAACAATTTAAATTTAAAGATTTTAATCAAGCTTGTCTTTATTATATATAAGAATTTAACATTTAGTATAGTATACAATCCCTACAGTTCCTGGACCTACATGCAATCCAATTATTGGACCTATATATTGAATAGTAACTGGTATATCTAATTTTTCTTCTAATCTTTTAGCAAGTTCTAATCCTTCATCTTCACAATTAATATGTTGAACTATGACTTCTCCTAAACCTTTTTCTTTAACATTATTTATAACTTCATTTACTATTCTATCAACTGCCTTTTTCTTTGTTCTTACTTTATCAAATACTGTAGTTTCTCCATTCTCAACTGTCAAAATAGGTCTTATTTGAAGTATTGTTCCAAACAAAGAAGAAGCTCCACCTATTCTTCCACCTTTTTTTAAATATTTTAGTGTATCTGGCACAAATAAAAATCTACTGTTTTCTTTTACTTGTATTGCTGCTTTAACAACTTCATTTATATCATTTCCAAGCTTAGCACATTTTGCTGATTCTAATACTTGATACCCCATTTGCATACAATTAGTTGTTGAATCTATTAGCTCTATATTTGCATGTGGATATTCTTCTAAAATCATTTCTCGAACCAAATGAGAGCTTGAATATGTTCCACTCATTTTTGATGATAAAAATATTCCTACAACATCATGTCCATTAACTACTTTTTCTTTAAATATTTTAAAAAGTTCATCAATACTTGGTTGTGATGAAGTCGGGATTTCATTGCTTTTTTCCATCTCTTCATAAAAATCTTTATTATTTAAATCAACTTCTTTATAACTTTTTCCATTTAAAATAACGTTCAATGAAGCAATTGAAATATCGTATTCTTCAAGCAGCCCTTGTGGAATATAACTGGTACTGTCTGTTACTACCTTTACTGCCATAGTTATCCCCCTAATATATGTAATTTCTATACCTACAATTATATCATATTTATCAGTTATTTCCTTATATTCTTGATTACTAATTTTTATTTTCTAATATATAAAAAATATCTTAATTTTATACACACTAAAAAGAAGATATAGCAACATATAATACTTCTATATTGCTGTACCTTCTTCTTGTTAATAAATTAGATTGCTTTATACTAAATTATTTATATCAGTAAGATTTTAATGAATTCCATTAAAATTTCACCTTATAAGCCCCTTTTTAGTTAGTAATACGATTTAAAAATTTATTCCATTGCCACAAACTCAATTTTTTCAACATACTGTATGTTTGATAAACCATTTAAAAGTGTTTTTATATCCCCTATTAATGTAGACATATCAATTGTAACACTTATATTAGCGACACCATTTATGGGTATCCCTTGATTTATAGTTAATATGTTACCACCTTGTTCTGAAATATAATTTATTATTCCAGATAAAACTCCAGTTTGATCTTTAACGATTAAATTGAAAGTCACTTTTTTGCCTTGAGAAGTTTCTGCAAAATCAAATATATAATCTTTATATTTATAATATACGCTTCTACTTATCCCTGCTATTTTAGTAGCTTCAGTAATTTCTTTGACCTTGCCATCTTTCAATAACTTTTGAGCAAAAACAACTTTTTCATAAACATCCGGTAAAACTCTTTTGTCTATAACTAAGTAATTCCCTTTCATCAACAATCTCCTTTTATTACAAATGCTCCCTTGTTATCTGCTTGTAATTCTAAAACTCTCCATTTAATATCTTGATCTTTTAAATATTGCTTAATATTATTGCTAAAGCCATTAGCCCCATTATCGATTATAGCCATAATAGTTGGTCCTGCACCACTCAAATAACAACCTAATGCTCCAAGTTCATAACATTTATTATAAACGTCATCAAAGTGAGGTATCAACTCTTTTCTATAATTTTGATGAAGTGCATCATTACAAGCACTTCTTATTAAATCATATCTATCAGTAACAAAGCAAGAAATCATAAGTGCTGCTCTCCCAATATTATAAATTCCATCTGCCCTTGAAATTTGTTTTGGAAGAACCTTCCTTGCTTTTTCAGTAGATAATCTGAAATCAGGTACTATAGTTATAAATTTAACTTTATTTTTAATTTCTATCTTATTATATACAGTCTTATTATTTTCAATTATTGCAACAACTATTCCCCCAAATAGAGCTGGTGCAACATTATCTGGATGACCTTCTATTTCAACCGCCATTTCTAATAGTTCATCCTTCGAAAATTTCCCCCCTAAAATTTCATTAGCTCCAACTAAGCCTCCAATTATGCAGCTGGAACTACTTCCAAGTCCTCTTGATATAGGTATATCTTGCTTTAATACAGATATTTCAAGCCCCTTAAATTTATAATCTGCTTTATCAAAGCAATGCTTCATAGCTTCATATATAATATTATCTTCATTACAAAATTCTTCTGGTATTCCATTAAACTTTAATCCAGCATTTATTTCTTTGAAAGCAAATTCATTATATAGTTCCACTGCCATTCCTATCGAATCAAATCCCGGTCCCATATTTGCTGATGTAGCTGGTACTGTAACTTTAATCATAACCTATCCTTCAATTCCAAGATAAGAAAGTAATGCTTTTTTCATCTCAGACTTATCCCAAACTTCATCATGAAGAATTTCATATTCCGATAAATTAACCAAACTATCTGGTATATTATTTTTTGTAATTTCAGATAACTTTTTTAATACCTCAAAATCATCAATTTCATCATTTGAAATATTTAATGCCTTACAAATGCTTCTTGGAAATTTAAACGGACTAGCAGTTGACGCTATCAATACTTCTTTAGTATCTTTAGTTTCTGCTTGATATTTATTTTTAACAACATAACCAACAGCTGTATGAGTATCCATCAAGTAATTATCTTTTTCATAAACTTCTTTTATTGCATTAGATACCTCTTCTGTTGTAGCATATTCTCCATAAAACTCTTTCATAAATTTTTTCATGTCATCATTTATTTCATATATGCCATTTTCATTCAATGAATTCATAAGATTATTTATAACTTCTGAATTTCGTCCACTTGCCTCAAATAATAATCTCTCAAGATTAGATGATACTAAAATATCCATTGATGGTGATTCCGTTAACACAAGTTCACGTCTCTTATCATAAATACCACTTTTAAAGAAATCTGTTAAAACTTTATTTTCATTTGAAGCACAAATAAACTTATCTATAGGAAGTCCCATTTGTTTCGCATAGTATGATGCTAGTATGTTTCCAAAGTTTCCTGTTGGAACTACTACATTAATCTTTTCATCTTGTTTTATAACCCCTTTTTTCACCAAGTTGAAATACCCATAAAAATAATATACTATTTGCGGAATTAATCTCCCTATATTTATAGAATTTGCAGATGATAAAGCAACGCCTTTCTTTAATAAATTGTCTTTAAAATCATTATCCCCAAATATTTGTTTTACAGATCTTTGTGCATCATCAAAATTGCCATTTATACCGATAACTTTAACATTATTGCCTTGTTGAGTTATCATTTGTCTTTCTTGTATAGCACTTACACCCTTTTTAGGATAATATACCACTACTTTAAATCCATCAACATCTTTGAATCCTTCTAAAGCCGCTTTTCCTGTATCTCCTGATGTTGCTGCTAATATTACTATGTCCTCTTCTTTATTGCAAATCTTTTTTGCTCTTTTCATTATCTGCGGAAGAAATAGTAATGCTGCATCTTTAAATGCACAAGTTGGACCATGGTATAACTCTAAAAAATTTTTATGTACCCTAACTTCAAATCTATCATTATAGGCTTCGTTAATCGCTTCCTTTAAATCTTCATCATCCATATCAGTAAAATATTCATTAATAATTTCAAATGCTAATTGTTCATAGCTAAGTTTTTTCTTATTCTTTAATGATGAATATACATTAGGAAAACTTTCAGGTACATATAACCCCCCATCCTTAGAAATTCCATTTATTATTGCTATTGCAGAGTCCACCCCATATTCTAAACCTCTAGTACTTCTAAAATTCATTCAATCACCCCAAATTATTTAATAAGACATGCCTTTTATTAATATATATATTATCATGTCCTTATACAGAAAACAAGTGTTTTTATTTTAAATACAAATAAGCATAACTATTATTAAATAGAAATGCTTATAGGCATTAATTGTATTCCTTTATTTTCAACTTTACAACAAGGTCTTTCAGGAACCATTATTCCATTATCTTTTAAACATCCTAAGAGAGAATCACAATAAATTAAAAGATCTTCATAAAACTTTTCTGTGCCAGTTTTCCTTAAAAAATTTATACATCCTGATCCACTGCATGTTTTTACTACTTTACCAACAACTTTGCAATTGCAATTAATTTTATCAAATATATTACAGTCATTATTCATAAAGTTGTTATTATTAACAGTTAAAACCGTAGTACAATCTCCTGTTGTCATAATTAAATCTTGAGTGTTATTTAATGTTAATGTTTCCTTTAATTTATTTAATAAATTTAATAGTACTGAAAAATTTATAAATTTATATTTTTCTTTATCTAATAAAGGATCTAAATTTTCACATCCTATCGCACTTAACAATGCAATTAATGTATCTACATAAGAAATTAGCGATTGATTAGTTATTTGTCCTGTAATTTCTACTAATTCTCCAGATTCTACTTCATTATTTAATATATTAACATCATTTCTAGATCGTAGAATTTCACCTGTATTAAAAAAATTATTAAGATTTCCATTCAGAACAAATGTTGTATATGTCCTACGTATTTCTTCTTCTAACCTTACATTCCCTGTTCCATTAAAATCTCTCCATATTTGATTATGTTCTTCTGCATTTGCAAGATTACCTTTATTTTCATCTTTATATCCTTCTCTTTCACTTTTTCCTTCTGTTTCCTGTTGAAATGAACCATTTCTACTATCAAAATGAATTCCTTCAAAAATCTTTGCATCTCTAACTCTTTTTTGAATTCTTGTATCTATATATCCTGATAAGACTAGAGAAGATAAATTTCTAACTAAGTTTTCATCTAAGTATATAAGTATATCAAAAGGATTATTCATACACTCTCTCCTTATAAAAAAATCGTCAAGTGACTTTAGAGCGTCGATTTTTTTAGCCATGCACCCTTTCCAAACGCAGTGCAGGAATAATGGTGTGGCATATGATTCTTTTTTATTATCTATAAATTATTTATATGATTTTTATTAACATATTATTTCTCCTAAAATCTTATATAAATTGTATATATTTGTTTAATTAATACAAAGTATAATCATCATATAGTTATGATATAATAGTTATTATATTAATTTTAGGTTGTGATGTTTTTATGAATTTTATAAAAAAATTTTTTAAATGGTTATTGATAATTATATTAATTTTAAGCATTAGCTTAGGAATAGTTTTTAGAAAGAAATTTCAATTAACTTATACAATTGTTAAAGATATAATTTCTTTAAAAGATAATTTTTCGCCAAATAATAAATTTGAATTTTCTCCAACTAATGATGTAGATTATAAAGATGTAGTCTATAAAGATACTAATAATGTGCAATTAAAATTGGATATTTATAAACCTTTAAAAACAGTCTACAAAAGTTCTCCTGTTATTTTATATGTACATGGTGGAAGTTGGGTATATGGTGATAAAAGTATTCCTCAATCTATAACTCCAATATTAGATATATTTAGAAACAATGGATTTACTATTATAAGTACAGAATATGAACTTATGCGGTCTCATGAAAATTTTGAAAAACAAATATGTGATGTAAAAGATACTATACGATGGATATATAAAAACAGTGAAGAATACAATGTTAATCCAAATCAAATTGGAATTATTGGTATGTCATCAGGAGCTCATTTATCCTTAATGAGTGCTTATAGCCACAATGAAGATTTTACTGATGATATTGATTTAGCTAAATATCCTTCAAAAGTGAAATATGTTATTGATTTTTTTGGACCAACAGACCTTAATTTATTGGATACATCTGATTTAAATTGGGATTTGACAAATATTTTTAATTCTATAAATGATAGAAATTCTATAGCCTCTGAATTTAATCCTATTAACTACATTAATTCAAATATTCCAGAAACTCTAATAATTCATAGTAAAAGTGATTCACTTGTTCCTTATAAAAGTTCTTTAGATTTATATAATAAATGTATTGAAGAAAAGGCTTCTGCTCAATTAGTGCCTTTAGAAGGTACATCACATGATATGTCAAATGTATTTACACAAGATATAGTTAATTTAACAAAAGAAGTTTTAAAATTTATAGTAAAAAAATCTCCATTATATTAATCAATATAATGGAGATTTTAATTTTTTAATACAAACTAAAATGAGACTATACTCATTTTTGTATTCCTAAATTCAATTACTCCGTCCACTTTACTTATGGATATAATAACACGCGATTAAAACATTGCCTCTTTATCAATCAATATATCTTTTAAAAATAGTTCCGGTAAATATACTTATATAAATAGCCCCTAAAATCATTTCAATTGATGCAACTGCTTCTCCATATTTAAGTGGTATTATATTACCATATCCTAATGTAGAAAATGTAGTTACAGATAAATACATGGCTTTTAATAAGTCTGTAATTTTTAGTGACAAGATATTATGAATATCATAAAGTATTATTCTTGTATTATCTACACTTATTCCTGTAAATAAATAAAATATTGAAGACACTATAATTATTGTTGTACAAATTAATATTATTTTTATTGGACTTATAAAATATCCAGTAAGATATTTAAATAATAAAGCATATATTTTTTTATATTTATTTCCTAGTAAATATTCTAGATATTTTAGTAATTCATAATATACAAATCTATTTTCATCATAATTGATTTTTAAATATCTATAATATCTTGATGTGACTTGCTTTAATGAATTAATTTCTATGCTATTTTCAAATTCAACATTGTAATAGAAATATTTCATAGAATTTGATTCCTCATCTAAAATAGTAACAAGTTTTCTTAATGAATATAGAAATATTCCTACATACTTTGAATTTTCTAGCATTAAATTAAATATATTTTTATTTTTATTTATTACTACAATCTCTGAATTACAACAATTTATAAGCTTTAATCCTAAAGCATCATCTTCATAACACATATTATCATTATATACAAAAATATTATAAAAAAAGTTTTCTATAATAAACTTATTAAACAATGAATTTATTATATATACTTTTCCATTAAATTCATTATCAAACTGTTTGCCTTGAAATTTTAAACAACTTGATTCTATTGTACAGTTAAGATAATAAATGTATTTAGAAGATGAAATTTCAATTTTACTATTTTTAAAATTACATGTTATAAATACTACCCCGTCATATTCCTGTTTTATTAAAGTATTTAATAATTTGTTTATTTTATTATTATTTGAAAAACTTTCATTTTTTATAACTTTTATCTTTTTATTATTTATTGTTATTTCATTATTGTTTAAATTATTTTTTACACTTTTTAAATCTAGCTCATATTTTTCCTTCATAGTTAAAACTAATTTGTTGTAATGCTTCTTATTTCTTATTTCCATACAAAAAGTCCCTCTTCTAAACAACAGCTTTTAATATATTCTTTGTTTAAAAGAGGGTTTTATTCATATTTAATATTCATAGGATTTAATATTTTCAGATAATACAACTTTTAATTTTTCATTTTCCATAACTTTTTTATATGAACATATAAATTCATTTAATTCATTATCATTTAAATCTATTTTTTGAGGACTTATTAATCTCATCTTATCTTCTTCTATTAACACTGTTAAATTATTTTTTTCATTACTTATTGTATACTCAGATACTGTTTTTATTTTAATTCTACTTTTGTATTTTTCTTGAAATCCCATAGTCTTTCTAATAGATTCATAACCATTTGGCATTTGATTTAAATTTATGCCTGCCATTTTTAATTGTTCTTCAATCATTGAAGGGTCTATCCCATATCTCTCTAAGAATTTCTTTTGAATATTTAACAGCTTATCTTGTGAAATATTGTTTTCTTCCATATATGTCATAATATTTTTAGAAAAATCTTGCATTGTTAAGTTACCTGCAGCTAATTCATAATACATAGAATAAATATAACTTTCAAACTTATCCACATCTTTATCTTTAGCCTTATTTTTTAATTCATTAAAATCTATAATTTTGTCATCCATATATCTACGCCTCCTTATTTATCATTATATACTACTACACTTATTTATATATTAACAAATCTATTTATTAGTGCAAATTTTTAAATTTATAAATTATTTTACAACATACACTATATAAATTCTATGGTAAATATTATAATATATTTCATAAAAATACTTTAAATATAATTATTAGTAGTATATGATTACTTATGATTATTTCAGAATTTCTAAATTCATCAGATAAAACACTTAAAATTTATGATGGTCTATATCATGAGATTCTTAATGAACCGGACCGTGATTATATAATTGATGATATTAGCCAATGAATAAAATCGCATTTATAACATATCAACATTCATTAAACATATATTATAATATTTTTAATATATGTTGATACATGTAATAGGGAAAGTGGCATATATCAACACTATTCTAAAAAACATTATAATTATTAAACTAAAAAGAACTAAATCTGATAGATTAATTTAATCATTCAGATTTAGTTCTTTTATATTGTTACCTTTTAATAATTATAATTCATTTATTAACTCTTTAATATTTTCTATATATAATCTCTTTACACTTAAAAGTTCTGTTAAAGATTTATTGAAACATTTCACTTTTACACCTTGATCTTCTATCATACACTTCCATGAATCCTTATTTTCTCCAAATATATCTCTAGTAATATGAATACCAGATACTGATAAAAATGGTACTATAGTTATTTCTCTTATATCTCTAATTATAATTTTATCTACAATTTCATTTATAGAAATTTTTCCTTCTAAAGTTCCTATAAGTACATTCTCATAGTTCATTTTCGATAATTCTTTTTGAAATAAGCTATAGACTTCATCAGATTTATTAGTTGTTCCATGACCCACTAATAATAAATTTTTATCTTTAGGTAATTCATTTTTTATTCCTTCTACTATATTGCTAAACGCTATTCCTTTAGTTTGATTATCTAATTGTAAAATAGGCTTTCCCAATATAATTTTATTAAATTCATGATTATACTTAGAAACAAATTCTTTTATTTTCTCATATTCATTTCCATGAAGTACATTTAGTGGTATTATTACAACTTCTGTACAACAATTTAGTTTTGCGTTTCTTAAAGCTTCTTCAAAATGTAATATATTAACCCCAAAATCATTTGATAATTTTCTCAGTATTATTTTAGATGTAAAACACTTAAAGACTAAATATTCACTTCCATAAACTTCTCTTATCTCATTTTCTATTGGATCTATACATTTTTTTATGGCTTCAGTATTTGAGGTACCAAAACCAACTAATATTATAGCTTTATTATTTTTCATTTACCGCAAACCTCTTAAATGTATCTAAGAATTTATTAATATGTTCTTCTGTATGCTTAACACTTAAAAACATAGCTTCAAATTGTGATGGAGCAATATTAAATCCTTCATTTATCATATGTCTAAAATATCTCTTAAATCTTTCACCATCACAAGTTTTCACAGCTTCATAAGCATTTACTTTTTCTAATTCTGTAAAGAATAATGTTAACATTCCACCAACTCTATTTATTGTTAATGGTATATTATTTTCTTTTGATATTTTTATAAGACCTTCTTGAAGTTTTTTACCCATTTTTTCAACATGATCATATAATTCTATATTATTTTTTAACTTAGTTAATGTTGCAAGACCTGCTGCCATTACAATAGGGTTTCCTGACATTGTTCCTGCTTGGTAAACTCCTCCGCATGGAGATAACTTTTCCATTATCTCTTTCTTACCAGCATATGCCCCACATGGAAGACCTCCTCCCATTATTTTAGCATATGTAATTAAATCTGGTTTAACATCAAATAATGTTTGTGCTCCTTTAAATGCTACTCTGAATCCTGTCATTACTTCATCAAATATAAGTAATGAATCATATTCATCACATAAACTTCTTAACTCTTTAATAAAATCTTCATTGGCCTTTATAACACCCATATTTCCTGCAACTGGTTCTATAATAACAGCAGCAATTTCATTTCCGTGCTTTTTAAAAAGTTCTTTTATTTGTGCTTTGTCATTATATAATCCTATTAATGTATTTTCCACACTTTCCTTTGGTACTCCAAGAGAACCTGGAATTCCTTCTGTAAGTACTCCTGATCCTGCTTCTATTAAAAATCCATCAAAATGTCCATGATAACATCCTGCAAATTTAACTATCTTGCTCTTTCCTGTATATCCTCTTGCAAGTTTTACAGCACTCATAGTAGCTTCTGTACCTGAGTTAACCATTCTTATCATATCAACATTATCTAAATTCTCACACATGAATTTACTTAATTCTAATTCTAATTTAGTTGGTGCTCCAAAAGCTAAAGCATTTTCACATGTTTCTTTAATAGCTCTTACAACATCCTCATCACAGTGGCCTAAAAGTAGTGGACCCCATGCTAATACAAAGTCTATATATTCTTTTCCATCTTCATCTTTAATAATTACGCCTTTTCCAGACTTTATAACTGGTGGATTCATTCCCATCTCTTTAAAACATCTAACAGGACTATTTACTCCACCTGGCATATACTTTTTTGATTCTTCGAATATTTCTAAATTATTCATTTATGTTCACTCCCTGTATATTTCATTTGAATACTTAAATAAAGGACAGATATTATCTATTTAATATCTGTGCCGCTTCTAATGCATGATAAGTTATTATTATATCTGCTCCAGCTCTTTTTATTGAAGTTAAAATTTCCATGATTATTCTTTCTTCATCTATAAGACCTTGTTTTCCTGCGGCTTTAACCATTGCATATTCACCACTTACATTATAAGCTGCAAGAGGCATATTAAAGTTTTCTCTGCATTCTCTAATTACATCTAAATAAGATAATGCTGGCTTAACCATTATAATATCGCAGCCTTCTTCTATGTCTTTTTCTGTTTCTCTCAATGCTTCTAATCTATTTGCTGGATCCATTTGATAAGTTTTTCTATCTCCAAATTCAGGAGCTGATCCTGCCGCATCTCTAAATGGTCCATAAAATGCTGAACAATATTTTGCAGAATAGCTCATTATACTCACTTTTTTAAATCCATTATCATCTAATGCTTTTCTCATAAATCCGATTCTACCATCCATCATATCTGAAGGTGCTACCATGTCAGCTCCTGCTTTTGCATGAGATACTGTAATTTTACCTAAGTATTCAAGTGTTTCATCATTATCTACATCAGATTCATGAATTATTCCACAATGTCCATGAGATGTGTATTCACACATGCAAACATCTGTTATAACAAGTAAATCTTTACTTAACTCTTTAATCTTTCTTACAGCTTGTTGAACAATTCCGTCATCATTATATGCTTCACTTCCACAAGCATCCTTATGCTCTGGAATACCAAATAAAAGCACTCCTGCAATATTAGCTTTTTCAACTTCTTCAATTACTTCATGTAATCTATCTATTGAATAATGATAATTATCCGGTAAAGAAGAAATTTCTCTCTTTATATTTTCTCCTTCTACAACAAATATAGGATATATAAAATCCTTAGTATGTAGTGTAGTTTCTCTTATCATATCTCTAATAGCAGATGTTGCTCTTAATCTTCTGCCTCTTTTTATCATAATTACATTACGCCTCCATATCTTTTACAAATGATTCAATTTCTTTTAAGAATCCATCTTGTGAATGTTCCTTGCAAATATAAGCCTTTATTCCCAATTCTTCAAGTGGTTTATTGGTTCTAGTGCCTATTGCTATAACTTGTTTTTCTTTAATAGCATCTAAACCAACCATATCTATCATGTTATATACAGTTGATGGGCTTGTAAAAAATACTATATCTACTTCATCAAAAGCTCTTTTATTTCTTACTCTTCCTTTTACTGTATCATAAATAAATACTCTATCTACATTTGCGCCTACATTAGATAATTCATCTGCTATATCTGATTTTGCTAGTGATGAGCATGGAATAAGTACTTTTTCATTTTCTTTAGCATGTGGTTTTAACACTTTTATTAATCCAGCACCTATGAATTCTCTAGCTTTTACAAAACATATTATACCTCTTCTTTCAAGAGCTTGCCATGTTGCCTTACCTATAGCTGATACTTTAGCTTGTAATTTTCTTATATCATATTTCTTTTCTATTAAGTAATCAAAGAATATATCAACTGAATTTACAGAAGTAAATACTATATGATCATAGTTTTCTAAATCATCCATATAACTATCTAAATTACTAGCTGTACTTTCTATTTCTATAGCACTTAAAGCAGTAACTTCAGCACCCATATCTCTTAACTTTTGTTTTAAAGTAGCTGCTTGCTTTTCAGATCTAGTTACACAAATATTTTTTCCAAACAAAGGTTTATGTTCGTACCAAGCTAAGTCTTCATTTAAGTTAACTACTTCACCAATAACAATTATACATGGTGATTGTAATTTAGATTCCTCTACTTTTTCACATATGTTTTCTAGAGTTCCCACTACCTTCTTTTGCTTGCTTGAAGTACCTCTCATTACAACTCCACAAGGTGTAGATATTTCTTTACCATTTGCTACAAGTTCATGTACTATGTTTTCTAAATTGCTTAATCCCATCATGAAAACTAGAGTACCTTCTTCCATAGCTAAAGCTTTAAAATTAGACTTAATGTGTTTTGCTGACATTCCTGTTACAACATGAAAACTTTGAGCTATTCCTCTATGAGTTATTGGAATACCTGCATAATTTAATACTGCTATTGGAGACGTTACACCTGGTATTACTTCAAAAGGAATATTTTCTTCCTTAAGCGCTAACACCTCTTCTCCCCCTCTTCCAAAAACATAAGGGTCTCCACCTTTAACTCTACCTACTATATGACCTTCTTTTGCTAATTTTACTAGCATTTCATTTATTTCTTCTTGTGTTTTATAATGTGCTCCTGGTTCTTTCCCACAATAATAAATCTCACAAGAATCACTTAAATAATTTAAAATATTATTTGAAACCAATCTATCATATAAAACTGCTGTGCATTCTTTTAATTTATTAACAGCCTTTACAGTTAATAACTCTTCATCTCCTGGTCCTGTACCTATAATATATACTTTACTCATAATCTATTTTTTAATAAGATATTATACCTACTGCATAAAACTCTTATTAATCCTAAGCCACCTTTCAGTTAAATTTTCAACATGTATCTTAAATGAATGTTAATATTTTAGTATAAAAACGATATAGCATTAAAATTTGATTTTTAGAGTTCTTAAATTAAATCCCCTATATATGAGCTTTATATTAAAACATTGATATCATATTTAAATACGTATTATCCTAATATTTTTTGTGCTAATTTCTTTCCTAATTCAATATTATCGTGCTTACATCCTAAAATATCTTTCTTAACTATTTTTCCGCCTATATCATATATTCCAATCATGTATAAATCATCACCTTGAAGTTCTGAATAAGCTCCAATAAGGCTATGACAATCTCCTTTTAACTCCTTCATAAAACTTCTTTCAGCTTCTACAGTTAAAGTTGCTTCTTTGTCTATTAAAGCTTCAAAATACTTATTAACATCTCCATTTTTTAAACACTCAATTCCCAGTGCTCCTTGAGAAACTGCTGGTAAAAATTCTTTTGGATCAAAATAATCTGTTATTAAATTTTCATCACCTAATCTTTTAAGACCTGCTGCTGCTAGCACGATTCCATCTAAATTTTGTTCTTCCATTTTTTTTAGTCTAGTTTGAACATTACCTCTTATAGGAACTATCTCTAAATCACTTCTTAAAATCTTAAGTTGAGCTGCTCTTCTTATACTACTTGTTCCTACCTTAGCACCTTGTTTAAGATCTTTAAATGAAATATCTCCATTTGAAATAAATACATCTCTAATATCTTCTCTGCCTGTTATAGCTGTAATTTCAAATTCACTACTAACTTGAAATGGAACATCTTTCATACTATGAACTGCAGCATGAGCTTCCTTATTTAAAAGGGCAAGCTCTATATCTTTAACAAAAAGTCCTTTACCACCTATTTTATTTAATGATATATCTAGCTTTCTATCTCCTTCAGTTACTATAAGTAGTTTTTTACTATCTATATTAAATTTTGATTTCAATTTATCCATAATTATTTCAGCTTGAACTTGAGCCAGCTTACTTTTTCTAGTTGCTATTATTAATTCATTCATTATTCTTACTGCTCCTTTATCTATCTAAATTTTTAACTTGAAATATAATCTATATTAATTTATTTAATATTTCTTCTTCAAAGTAAAGTTTTAATACTAATTTTTCTTTATGATTATCATAAAAAAACTTAAAATCATCACAAGAAATAAAATCTAGTATCTCTTTTTTATATTTTGAAAACTTTATAGCTTTATTTCTAATCTTTGTTGTTAAAGCCATAAAATCATCATAATCTTCTAATAACTCTTGAACTTTATTTGCAAGCATTACTGACCCTTTAGGATTTCCACCATTTGTATTTAATGCAAAGGTTATATTTTTAAGATTTCTTTGAACAGGTATAACACCTATTCCATTTTTGAAACTTGAAGATTCTATATATATTTTATAATTCTTATCACAATATCTTTTTATATTATCATTGATTTCTCTATCATCTATTGTTATTAGAACTAAATGTTTATTTTCTAAAAATTCATAATTAAACTGATTTTTTATTAAAATCAGTCTTTCCTTAAATTCTTCTGATAAACTTATTACTTCTTCACAAAAATCTTTTGAAATAACTTCAACATAGCAGCCTGTTTTTAAAAAATGTTTAATCTTTATAAATCCAGCTCTGCCTCCACCAATCACACCAATATTTATTTTATGGGAAAGTAGTGAAATAAAAGAATAATCTATTTTTTCGTCATAAATATGCTCTTTATTATCCTTAAACATTCCTCTTCACTTCCCTTTAAAGTTTCTTCTTTCATTACCTCTATAGCTCTATTTATGTAATAGTCAGATGTGCTCTTTATCATTTTATTTGCTAAATCAATGTCATCTTTATCTTTACATTTATTTTTAAATGTGGTTATTCTCTTATCATATATATCTTTAGAAGTTGCTTTTAGCTCTTCTATTGCTGGAATCATACTTCTTAGTCTTTTCCATTCATAATACTCATTTAAATATTTCTCTAAAATAAATTTATTTGAATCCATCTTATCAAAACGCATTTTTTTATTATCATCATTTATATGACTTATATTATCTATATTATAAACCTCGGCTCTATTTATATCATTAATCTCATCATCAACATCTCTTGGTACTGCTAAATCATAAATTAGTATTTTATCTCCTAATTCATTTATATCTTGTTTTTTTATAACTATATGAGGTGCTGATGTACATGAAATTACACAGTCCATATCGTTTATGTATTTATTTTTTTCTTCAAAATCTATTACGTTGACTCTATCATCTATAATTTCATCTTTTATTTTCTTATTTCTAACTGCTAAATAGACTTCATTTATATTATGTGCAAGTAAATATTTCATAGTTAAACGACCCACATCACCATATCCTAATACCATAAATTTTTCACATTCTTTATTAATAGATTCATTTACAACTATTGATGCTGATGATACTGGAATTTCAAATAATCTCGATTTACTTTTAAATTTTTTACCACATGTTATAGCACATTGAAATAATCTTTGTAGTTCTAAATTAATAGCTTTTGCATTTAAAGACTTAAAGTAGGCATTTTTTACTTGACCTAAAATTTGATCTTCTCCTAATATCTTTGAGTGGAAACCACAAGTTACTTCAAATAAATGCTTACATGCTCTTTTATCTTGCGATATAAAAACATACTCTTTATAACTATAGTCCCAATTCAAAACTTCAAAAATCTTTTTTAATAGTTCTTCATTAATAGAAGAAACATTAAAATAAATTTCTGTTCTATTACAAGTTGCAAGCATGATAACTCCATCTAAATATTGTAATAAACTATTTAGATACTCATCATGTTTGTTTGCTTTTATAGTTAATTTTTCCCTAATTTCTATTGGTGTATTCTTTTTTATTCCTAATACTGCTATCATTATTTTTCCACCTTGTATAATTATTTGAATATTTGGCTATGTTTCAGCAGAGTATTTATATATGCGTAAGCAAAGTGGACGGAATGTAAAAAGGAAACTCGACTTCTGATAGTCGCTGAGTAAGTTCGAGGAGCGAAATATAAAATTCCGACTCTCACTTAACAACACTAAAATGAGTATAGTCCCATTTTAGCTTGCTCCCAATATAAAATTGAGACAAGCAGTAAATGTGACAATACTTATTAAGAGTTCTAAAAGTTTAATTCCAATGCCACTTCACCTATTGCATATATCAACACACATTTAAAACAGATCGAAATATTTATATGTTCTAATTTAATATTTTATATTAAAACATACAATAAAAAAAGTTAATTTGTAATTTGTAATAATTATTTTTTAATATAAATTATATTTTACCACTTTATTTACAGCTTTTATAGTTGATAATTCAGAGTTTAGATTCAAATGATATAGACCTTTTAAAAATAATATATTTTAAAATTCCTTAAGAATTTTTCCTTCACTCTCAATTTTCCACTTTCAATTATCAACTGAATTTATTTCTAAGTCTAAATTTTGTCAGCTTTATAAGATTTAAAAAATCTTATAATTTTCTATATATTAAAAAGTTCAAGTTGTATACAATAATTACTACTTGAACTTTTTAATAATATTTATGTTATATTGTAATAATGTTTTATCTATTTAAAACGTTATTTATAAATTCCTCTTTTCCTATTCTATCCATAGCTTTAGAAATTCTTTCACCAGGTTGTCCTACTTCTCTGTAGTAATCCACAATTTTATCAACCATAGGAATTATTTCTTCTTCTTTAAATATCTTTCCTAAAGAATCTCCGATTCTCATTCCTCTACCGAATCTTCCTCCAACAAAGATTTCTCCACCCTTTTCTTTTGCAACAGCAGCGCCTAATTTACATTCTCTTACGCATCCACCACAATTAACACATAAATCTTTATCATGTACTATTTTTTTATCAACTACCTCTAAAGCTTTTTGTCTACAAGCTTTAACGCATAGTCCACATCCAACACATTTTTCTAAAACAAACTCTGGTACAGTTCTTCCCATGATACCAATATCATTTATATTAGCTTTTGCACAGTTATTAGCACAACCAACTACTGCTACTTTACATTTATGAGGAGTGTCTGTTCCAAAATACTTATCCTCTAATTGTCTACATATTTCTTGTGTATTAATGTTTCCATGAAGACATACAGTACCTTTACAAGATACTAAAGGTCTAAATTTTTGTCCTGTACCTCCATGTCTTAATCCTAAATTCTTTGCTTCTTCAATAACTTTTTCTACATCTTCATCTTTTATCCAAGCTACTTCAATTTGCAGTCTTGTTGTCATTCCACAATAATCTCGACCATACTTTTTAGCAATGATATTTATATTATTTAATTCCTCTACTGTAAAATTACCTGCTCTACCTAAAAATCTTACTGCAAAATGTTCTTTATCATTTTGTAATAAAAAACCTAAAGCTTTTAATTCCTTTTGTCTCTTTGCATTAACTGCCATGTGTATGTCCTCCCTAAAAATAAATATATTTATTTACCAACAAACTCTTCTCATACTATCTTAATAAATAAATGAATTATACTCTAATACTTTTTAATATATATTAATCATAACTAAATACTTATATGTGTATTTTTAACTATATTGGATATACTTATATTTATAGTTTAATATTTTAAAATTACATTAAAAATTTATTGCATTAGGAGATAAAAAAATGAGAATTCCAAAACATATAGGCATAATTCCAGATGGAAATAGACGTTGGGCTTTAGCTAATGGTTTCACAAAAGATAGGGGATATTCCTTCGGCATAAATCCTGGACTTGAAGTTTTTAAATTGTGTCAAAAAGAAGGTATATCTGAAGTAACTTTTTATGGATTTACAGTAGATAATACAAAAAGACCTAGTGAGCAAAAAATAGCCTTTACTGAGGCATGTATTGAATCTGTTCAATTGCTTACAAATGAAAATTGTGAAATATTAGTTTTAGGAAATACAGAATCTAAATTATTTCCTCAAGAATTATTACCATTTACGAAGAGAACTGCATTTGGTACTGGTGGTATAAAAGTTAATTTTTTAATTAATTATGGCTGGGAATGGGATTTGAATATACTAAAAGAAAATGATTCATCTCATAAAGGAATTATACCTTATATAAATTCTAAAGATATTTCTAGAATAGATTTAATTATAAGGTGGGGCGGAAGAAGAAGACTTAGTGGGTTTTTGCCAGCTCAATGTGTTTATTCAGATTTTTATGTAATAGACTCATATTGGCCTGCATTTAAATCAAAAGAATTCTATGATGCATTAAATTGGTATAACGATCAAGATGTAACTCTTGGAGGCTAACTCATTTACTAAAACTTATAATATTCATATAAAAAGCTATTTCATTTTATTTTGAAATAGCTTTTTATTGAGTTCATACTTATGCTAAGATAAATAATATAGTATATTATTTACGCTGAGGTGAAAATTATGATTAAGATCTTTCTTGTATATTTACTTTTTATAAATTTTATTGGTTTTTCTATTATGCTTATTGATAAAAACCGTGCAATACATAAAGAATGGAGAATCCCTGAAAAAACACTCATTGGAATTTCTATAATTGGTGGATCTATTGGTATGCTTCTGGGAATGTATACTTTCAGACATAAAACTAAACATTTAAAATTCCTATTAGGAGTACCTGTTATTATTATTCTTCAATTTTACCTTATTATATATTTATGTAATTACATTAAAATTTAATTTCTTGTATACCATATTATTTATACTAAGGCTTATATTATGTAAACTTAAAAGTTCAAAGCATGAAAGCAATAGAATAACAATAGTTAAATATAAAAATAAGGCTTTGCAATTATATCAAAGCCTTATTGTTGTTTAATATTAAATGTTTAAATTACTCTTTTTTATATGTTTATATGCACAATATGCAACTTGATATTCTAGCTATATTATACTCATTTTAGCATTCCTAAGTTCAATTACCCAGTCCAATTTAGTTATGCATATATAATCACTCTACTAAAGCATGGACTTTAAATAAATGATTTTAAAAATACTATTATAATAAGAATTGGTGCTATGTATTTCATAATAAAAATTAAAGCTTTTACTATTGCCTCATTATTTAATATTCCATTATTACTTAATTGATCTGTTAAATACTTTTTATTAGCAACGTACCCAGTTAATAAAATTATTAATAATCCATTTATAGGTAATAATATTTTAGATACAATAGCATCACAGAAATCAAAAAATGTTAATCCAAATATTAATTTATCACCTAATAGTCCATCAGCATTACCTGATAATGCTGCTAATGATCCAATACCTATTATTATTATTATATTTAGTATTATAGCTCTCTTTCTTTCCATTTTTAACTCTTCTGTGAAAAATATAGTTAAAACCTCTAACAATGATATCATAGCCATTGTGGCTGCCATTGCTGTAAGAGCAAAAAACATAATTACTAAAATCCATCCTCCTGGCATTTTAGCAAATATTAAAGGTACTGTATTAAATAGTAAGCCTGGGCCACTACTTGGTTCTAATCCAAAGGAAAAAACTGCTGGAAATATAGCAAGACCTGCTATTAATGATACCAATGTATCTGATATTGCTACTTTTCCTGCTGTACCAATTAAGTTATTATCATCAGTATAATAACTGCTATATGTAATCATTGTACCTGTTCCAACTGATAGCTTAAAAAATGCTAGTCCTAAAGCTGAAAGTACAACTCCAATATGTACTTTTGAAAAATCGGGTTTAATTAAGAAATTCATACCTGCCATAGCTCCTGGTAATGTTAAACTTCTAAAAGCACAAACTACAAGAAGTATGATTAGTACAGGCATTAATGTTTTGGTTAGCTTTTCAATTCCACCCTTTACGCCTAAAACTAATATGGTTCCTCCAACTAATAATGCTATAAGTTGCCAAACAATTGGGGATATTGGTCCTAAGCTTGTATTATAAAATATAGTACTTGCAGATTCTAATGTCACTCCTTTTAATGCCCCTGTTACTGCTTTAAATACGTATGAATAAACCCATCCAACAACTACTGTATAGAAAAATAGCATAAAGTACGTTGCAAGTATTGCAAAAACACCTATAACTTTAAATCCCTTTTTATCTGTAATCTTTGAAATCGCTCCATATACGTTCCTTCTAGTACCTCTACCTATTATAAATTCACTAATAAGTACTGGTAATCCTACTAATGCAACACATATTAAATATATAATAATAAATGCTGCTCCACCATTTTCTCCTGTAATATAAGGAAACATCCATATATTACCTAAACCTACAGCGGAACTTAATGTTGCTAAAAAAACTGTTAAACTTGATGAAAATTTTTCTCTCTTCTGTTCCACACTAATCCTCCGTTTGTTTTATAGATTAGACCTATTAAAACTCTTATTAACATGCCTTTTAAATAAAATCATTTATATTCTAACATCAAACATTAGTTTTTGTAACATTTTTAGATAAAATATATTATTTTTTTTAATTTTATAAGGAAAAGCTTAAAAATACAAGCTTTTTTTTATTAATTTAATCAATTTTATTCAATATTTTTAAATAAAAACTAAATAAATTCCATTTTATTAATTATTTATCAATTTATATGATTTATAAAAACATATATAGTGAATTTTCAAGTATAAAATTTTTCTTAACTCTTAATTTTTAGATAAAATTTTATATCAACTTTATTAAACTAAAAAATTCTATATTTTTTATAAATTAAAATAAGCTGTATTTAAAAACACAGCTATTCTTACTTAGATATATTATTGATGTTATAAGGAGTATTTTGATATACACAATAATTTAACCAATTGCCAAATATTATATTAGAACTACCTCTCCATGTAAACTTAGGAGTACTGTTTATATCATTATCTACAAAATAGTTTTGTGGTATATCTATATTCCCCCCTTTTTCTCTATCTCTCATATATTCTTCTTTTAATGTATTTCTATCATACTCAGGATGACCCATAAAGAATATTTTTCTTCTATCTTTAGTGGCCACAATAAAAACCCCAGCCTCTTTCGATTCCGATAAAATTTCTAGTTCTGAAATTTTATTTATATCTTCTTTTTTTACTTCTGTATGTCTAGAGTGTGGTACATAAAATATGTCATCTAAGCCTCTTGTTAGATCAGCATTTTCATCATTTACCCAATGAGAAAATACCCCAGAAATTTTATTTTCTAATTTATATTTTTGTATATTATAATGATAATATAATCCTGCTTGAGCTCCCCAACATATGTGTAATGTTGAAAAAACATTTGATTTACTCCATTCCATTATTTCAGTTAATTCATTCCAATAAGTAATATCTTCAAATGCCATTTGTTCAACAGGTGCTCCAGTTATTATTAACCCATCAAACTTTTCTTCTTTTATATCGTCAAAATAAGTATAAAACTTTTCCAAATGTTCAATTGGAGTATTTTGTGAAACATAACTTTTAGTTTGAATAAGCTTTACTTCAACTTGTAATGGTGTGTTAGACAAGTGCCTCAATAATTGATTTTCTGCTAAAATTTTTTTTGGCATTAAATTAAGAATTGCAATTTTTAATGGTCTTATATCTTGGGTTTTTGCTCTACTATCATTCATGACAAAAATATTCTCGTTAGATAATACTTTAAATGCTGGTAATTCTGTTGGAATTTTTATAGGCACTAATAAAGCCCCCTTTCTTATTTGCGTTTTATAAATCCTTTAAAATTATTATTCAATTTTTGTTATTTACAAATTATTATACCAAAAAATCAATATTTATCAATAATCATAAAATTTTAATATTTAATTCTTAATATTAAATAAGTTATAAATTTAATAATTTATATTTATTTTAAAGTATTAAATTTATAATAATATTTTATTCAGTTTATTTTCATATACATACTTTTATTAATACTTAGATATTTAATTGTAATTATTTTACTAATCTATTAATTTTTCCAATATTTTTCATCTATTTTTTGGATATTTAATATATTTTATTTATGATATACTTATAATTATACAAACTAAAAGGGGGCATTACTTTATGATAGTAAATAAAGATATAATAATTGGCTTTATAGGAACTCATACTAATAATGATAGTAAAGGAATTTATAAGTTTAGTTTTAATTCATCATCTGGAAAAATAGATAGAATCAATTTAGCTTATGAAATTAATAATCCTAACTATTTAGCAATTGATAAAGAAAGAAATATTTTATATTCCACTTGTAGCATAGGAAAACAATCTGGGGTTTCTTCATTCAAATTTTTTGGAGAAAAAGACTATGTGGATTTAATTAATTATAATGTTGAAGATGGTAAAGAACCTTGTCATGTAAGCATAAGAAAGAATAAGCAACTTTTAATTTCTTCAAATTATAATGAAAATGAAATTAAAGTTTTTAATACTTTAGATGGAATAATTTTAACATCTCATGTAACTGTTAATAATGAAGATTGTGAAAAAGATTTAAAAGGTGAAAATTCTCATATAAATTGTTCTATTTTCTCACATGATGAAAAATATATTTTATCAGTTGATTCTGGCAAAGATGTTTTAATGTTATATACTTTTAATAATGATAAGCTGGTTGCGAAAAAACATTTAAGTTACTCATTCCCCAAAAATTCAGCACCTAAGCATATAACTTATTCAAAATCAAAACCATTTTATTATGTTTTAGCAGAAAAAAGCTGTGAAATTTTCACTTTAAAATATAATTCAAAAAAAGAAAATCCATTTGAAAAAGTCGAAGTAACTAGCGTTTTTCCAAAAGATTATAAAGAAGAAAAATTAGCATCAGCTATACACATACACAAAAATAATAAATTTTTATATACTTCTGATATAAAAAATAACACGATAACTTTATTCTATATAAATGATGAGAATGGAAAATTAGAGTATGCTGATATCTTTGATTGTAAAGGTGAATGTCCTCGTGACTTCCAAATAGATCCTACTGGAAAGTATTTAATTTGTGGTAATGAACTATCTAGTACACTATCTATTTTCTCAATTCAACAATCAAATGGAGCATTAAAATTTATAAGAACAGAAAATGTTCCATCACCAACATGTGTAAAATTCATTGAATAACAAAAAAATCCAACTAATCTTTAGTTGGATTTTTTTATTTAGCTTATTCACCTAAAACAAATTTTTCTATTGCGTAAGCTACTCCATCTTCATCATTGCTTTTAGTTATAAATTGTGCATTTTCTTTAACTTCAGTAAATCCATTTTCCATAGCAACTCCAAGGCCTGCATATTTAACCATTGATAAATCGTTTCCTGCATCCCCCATTGCTATTACCTCTTCTTGCTTTATTCCTAAAGTTTCTGCAAGTCTTTTTAGTCCTTCACCTTTATCAACTTCATTGTTCATAAATTCTAAGAAATAAGGTGTACTTCTTAATACATTATATTTTTGATAAAGTTCTTTAGGTAACTTTTTAATTACATCTTCTAATATGTCTTCTGGATCTATAATCATTACTTTTATTATATTTTCATTGTCATCTATGTTATCAAAATCTACAATACTTATACCAATTCCGTTTATTTCTGCTTCAACTTCTGTATATTGGCTAATTTTAGGTGTTATCAATCCTAATTTTTCAGAAAAAGCATGTATATTTACATTTAATTCCTTGGCTATGTTATTAATATATTTTAAATCTTTCCCTTTTAAAACAGTTCTTGATATTATTTCACCACTTTTTGCATTTTGAGCTACTCCACCATTAAAACTAAGAACATAATCATCCTCTTTTAATAATTCAAGTTCTTCTAAATATTGTCTTAATCCCTCACTAGGTCTTCCTGAAGCTAAAACTACCTTAACACCTTTTTGTTCAGCAGCTTTTATAGCTTTTTTATTTCTTTCAGAAACCTTTTTATCACTTGTAAGTAATGTTCCATCCATATCTAATGCTATTAATTTGTACATATTCTTCCTCCAATTTGTTTAAAAATAATACTCTTTTTAATATAAATTATTATCATGTTTTATTTTATCATAATTAATTTATCATTAATAATATAAATGTTTTAAAATTTGTTTTAAAATGAGAAATACTAACCTTAAATAAATTTAACCATTGTAATATTTATTACATCTCACTCACATTTTGTAACTAATATCTGATTTCTTCATAATATAAAATATATATAAGTATGTATTAGTTATCGAGGTATTACTATGCTTGAATCAATTTTATTAGTATCATCTATCTGTATAGATTCTTTTGTTGCAAGCATTGCTTATGGTACATCTAAAATTAAAATTCCGCCAATATCTGCTTTGATAATAAATTTGGTATCTACATGTACACTGGGCATTTCATTATTACTTGGAGCTATTGTAAAAAAGTTTTTACCGGGTGATCTGCCTATGTTGATAGGATTTGTTCTTTTAATGGGACTTGGTATATATCGTTTATTTGAATGTATATTTAAATCTTATATATCTAAGTGCTCTAAAATAGATACCCCTTTAACATTTAAAATATTTGATTTTAAATTTGTACTTGAAGTTTATGCTGATGAAACAAAAGCTGACTTTGATAAATCAAAAACTTTAAGTCCAAAAGAATCATTTTATCTAGCTCTTGCACTTTCATTAGATAGCTTAGCAGTTGGATTTGGTTCTAGTTTGACAAGTATAAATTATATTCAGGTCATAATTCTTAGTTTCATAATTGGTTTTTTAGCTGTATCAATGGGTGTTATAATTGGTAAAAAATTAGCTGACAATATAAATGTTGAACTTTCATGGCTTTCTGGAGTACTTCTTATAATACTAGCTATTATAAAATTTCTGTAAATCCTATCTATAAAAGAGCTGTATGAAAATAATTTTTAAATTACTTCATACAGCTCTTTTATATTTCAGTTAAGTTTTTTATTATACGTTGATATATACAATAGGCAAAATTACATTGTATATATGAACACTTTGCTTAAATTTTAAATACCCATTATTTCTTTTATTTTGTTTACATCTATATTCTCTGAAAACACTTTTGCTAATTTTTCATATTGTTCATTTTTATAATCAGATATCTTATTTAGCTCATCATCTTCTGATAAATTAAAATTATTATTCTTCTTTAAAGCATTAATAAATGCATTAGTAAATTCTTCTGAATCAAAAATTCCATGCAAGTAAGTTCCTGCAACAGATCCTTCTATATCACAAACTCCAATAACTTTTCCTTTAGAATCCTTTATAAATGGTTTTACATTTTTTCCAACTTTACTTATTCCATTGTGTATTTCATATCCAACTAATAATTTATTTTCTATTTCATTAATATCTTTTAGATTTGATACTACCTGAGCTTCGACTTGCTTAGTTACTTTTCTTTCATTAAATCTAGTCTTTATGTCAAGTAAACCTAATCCTTCTTCTTGAAAAGTATTTCCTTCTACACCTTGTTGATCAAGAAGTAGCTTTCCTAACATTTGATATCCACCACAAATCCCCAATACTAATGTACCACTATCGTGTAATTTAATTATCTCATTAGCAAGTTTACTTTCTTTTAAGATTCTTAAATCTTCAATTGTATTTTTAGTTCCCGGTATAATAATTACATCTGGATTTTTTAAATACTTTGTACTTTCTACATATCTTACATTAACTCCATTTATCCTACTAAGTACATTAAAATCTGTAAAATTAGACATATGAGAAAGTCTTATTATTGCTACATCTATACTGTTCTCATCTTCAGATTCTTTATTACATATTTTTTCTGTAACAGCATCCTCATCTTCAATATCAAAGCATTCATATGGCATTACCCCAAGAACAGGTATTTTTATTATTTCTTCTAATTGTTTTACTCCAGCTTCAAAATGTTCTTTTTTACCTCTAAATTTGTTTATTATAACACCCTTTACTCTGTTTCTCTCATTCTTTGATAACAATTCAAGAGTTCCAACTATAGATGCAAAAACTCCACCTCTATCAATATCAGCTACTAATATAACTGGCGCATCAACACTTTCAGCCATGTTCATATTAGCTATATCACTTTCCTTTAAATTTATTTCAGCACAACCTCCAGATCCTTCTAGTACTATTAATTCATACTCATTGCTTAGTTCATCATATGATTCTTTTACAATACCTTTTAACTTTTTGTTTAGTTCTTTATATTTATAAGGTTCTATATTATCATAAACTTTTCCATTTACTATAACCTGAGTATGTCCTCCACTTGGTTTTAATAATATAGGGTTCATCAAAGCACTAGGTTCTAGTTTACATGCTTCAGCTTGTACGACTTGGGCTCTTCCCATTTCTGCTCCATCTTTGGTTACATAGGAATTCAACGAAATATTCATTGCTTTAAAAGGAGCCACTTTAAACTCTTCATTTTTTAACACTCTACATAGTGCTGCTACTAAAGTACTCTTTCCTACTGAAGATGCTGTACCTAAAAACATTATATTTTTTTTATTCATACTACCCTCCAAAACCATCTTTTGCAGTTTTTAATAAAATACTTTAACTGCTCATTTTATTATTAAATATCCATAGTTATCTGAATTCTGCTTTTCTATTATTTTAAATTCTACCTTGTTATTAAATATAGGTCTATTATATACGAATGTATGGTATTATCCATTTTTGCCACTATATGAAGTTACAAACTTTAAATTTTCCATCCTTACCTCTTTGTCTTTAGATTTATTTTTAAATTCTATTCATTATCACCAAGTATATTTTTTATGCAAGAAATTAATTTAGTATTATCTTCCCTACTTTTTACTGCTACTCTATAATAATACTCATTTAACCCATCGTAGTTACTACAACTTCTTATTAAAATATTGTATTTTAATAGTTCTAATTTTAAATTAATATCTAAATTACTTTTAAAAAATATAAAATTTACACTAGGTTCATATACATTTAAGTTTTTAAATGCCTTTAGACTATTATATAGGAAAGTCTTCTCTTTTTCCATATATTGTATTGTTTTTCTTATATAATTTTTATCATGCAAAGAAACTCTCGTTGCTACATCTGCCAGTATATTTATATTCCAAGCTGGAGTTATCTTATAAACCTCATTTATAAAATCTTTGTTTGAACATAACCCATATCCTATTCTCAATCCTGGTATTGCAAAAAATTTAGTAAGCGACTTTAGTATAATTAAATTATCAAAAGTTTCTATAGTATTAACCATTGAAATATCTTCTGTTATAAAATCCATAAAAGATTCATCAATTAAAACTGTACTATTGTTTTCTTTAGACTTTATTAAAATTTTCATTAATAATTCTCTATTTGTTAATACTCCTGTTGGATTATTAGGGTTACATATAAAAATTAAGTCAATTTCTTCTGTAATTTTATCTAAAATATCGTCACATATTTTAAAAGAATTATTTTCACTCATTTTATATAGTTCAACTTTTGAATCCACACATTCTACAGCTTCTTTATATTCTGAAAAAGTTGGTACAGGTATTAATACTTTTTTAGGTTTTAATGCTTTAACTATATTAAATAACACTTCTGCTGCACCATTTCCTAACATTAAATAAGATTCATTAATATTTTCATATTCAGATATTGATTTTTTTAATTCCATATAGCTTATGTCTGGATATTTTTTTATTTCCTCCATTGAATCTATTATAGCGTTCTTTACTTTACTTGACATACCTAAAGGATTAATATTAGATGAAAAATCTATTATATTATTATAATCAATTCCTTTTTGTCTTGCTATCTCTTTTATATTTCCACCATGTCCTGTATTAGCCATAGATATGTCCTCCAATAAAAATTAATATAATTGATAATATGTATGATAAAATAGCACTACAGTAAAGTACTTTTGACGTTTTGTCCACATCCAAAACCTCTATTTCCTTAATACTCTCCCCTATAGTTTGCTTTTTAACTAATTCTCCAAAATAGTAGTTTGCTCCCCCAAGTTGAACTCCTAATATTCCCGCCATTGCAGCTTCTGGATGAGCGCTATTAGGACTTGAATGATTATATCTATCTCTTTTATATATTTTAAAACTACGTTTATAATCATACCCTAAAATCATAGCTGATAATACTATTAAAATCCCTGTAATTCTTGCTGGAATATAATTAAATACATCATCTAATTTTGCAGAAAAATATCCAAACTCCATATATTTATCATTTTTGTATCCAAACATAGAATCTAAAGTATTTACTGCTTTATATGCCATAGCTAATGGTGCACCTCCAAGTCCTGCATAAAAAATTGGTGCTATAATTCCATCTGACATATTTTCTGCAATTGTCTCTATTACGGCTCTTATAATATCTTGTTTATCTAAATTTTCAGTATCTCTTCCTACTATAAATGATAATTGCTTTCTGGCAGCCTTAATATCATCTTTTCTCACTAATGAAATAACCTTATACCCTTCTGTCACTAATCCTTTAGCAGAAATACAGAAATATATTACTACTCCCCCTAAAATTATACCTAAGTACTTATTAAAATCACTTATAATCTTTAATATAAAAAAGTTAACTAAAAATGTAGTACTTATAACTATCAACCAAGTAATAAGACCACCTATCTTTAAACAATTCTTAAATATCTTTCTAGTTAATCTTTCTAATTTACTAGCAAAACTTCCAATTATTCTAACTGGATGTATTGGATTTTCTGGATCTCCAATTATTAGATCTAAAAAAAATCCAATAGTTAATTCTATCATTCTATAAACCACCCTTAATATATTAGATTTTTAAATTAAGCTAAGTTTTTGAAGCATTGTCCACTTTGCTTATACATATATCAACATATCTTTAAAACTATCCTTAATCTTTTGAATTTTAAAATTATATTTTAAAAATTCCTTTAACATTTATTATTTCCACATCATTTTCTAGTGATATGATAAGTTTATATCCATCTCCACCTTGTGGTTGCCACTCTATAAAGCTTTTTTTATTGTCATATAATTCTTCTAATAACACTCCTATAGTACCTCCATGCAAAACAGCTAATGCACTTTTTATGTTTTCATCACTTAATTCACACACTAAATTATAAAATCCTGTTAAAATTCTTTCTTTAAATTCTTTTTTACTCTCACCATTAGGACATTTAACTTCTCCAACCTCATCCATAATCCACTGTTGATATTCAGAATTTTCTTTTAAATCTTCATAAGATTTTAACTCAAATTCTCCAAAATTATATTCACATAATTCTGGTACTAAATCATATTCTTCATTTGGATATAAAATTTCAAAAGTTTCATTAGCTCTCTTTAGACCACTAGTAAAATATTTTTCACATAAAGGATATATATTGCTTTTCTTCTTATCTATAAGATCTATAATACCTTCATCGCATAATGAGACATCTGTTTTGCCATAATATAATTTTTCTTTATTACAATACGTCTTTCCGTGTCTAATTAGGTACAATTCAATTTTACTCATCTTTTAATACTTCCTCCAGTCCAAAAAATATTCTACATACTTTATTTGAATTTTGTGATAAAAATTGTAATACTCTGCCACATTCCTCTCTCCATAATCTATCTTTTCTATCTAAAGGTACAATTCCAGAGCCTATTTCATCGCACACAATAATCCTATCTTTAAGAATGTCTAAATTTTCTTTTATTATCTCTAAAGCATCAATGTTTTTTAAAACACAATCTTTTATAAATATATGCAACCCTATTATACTTTTATATGAAAAATCTAAATTCGAATTATTACAATAAAATAAATCTTCATTCACTAAATTATACTTTTTTTTAGCGAATTCAGTTTTTCCATTGTACGCTCCACCATAAATTAAAATCATATCTTTAATTTTCCTTTCTTATATATCTTGTGTATTAAATTATTAAATATATTTAAAAATTCTAGTTAATACTATGCACTTAAATTCTCCACTTTCTACTTATAATCCTTAACTAATTTTCTCTGATCCTATATTCAAAATTAATTTTTCAATCTTTAAAAAAATAAACATGCTGAAAGAAGTCCTACTAATTCTCCTACAACCAGAGAAAATCCTGCTACATCACCAGATATTCCTCCAAATTCATTAAAACATTTTTTCACACACAAACTTATAGTTATTGCAACAATTGATAAAATCACTATTCCAATATATCCAAGTATAATTCCAAATAATATATATGCCAAAGCTAACTCTAATATTAAAATAACCTTATCTTTACTGTTTGTCCCCTTTTTAAAATAGCTTCCTAATGTGCTTTCCTTAATTGTAATTGTAGTAATTAAAAAGTATGCTACTATGTTTCTACTTATTATAGGTAAAAACATTAATATATATGGATTTTTATTATATTCTAAAAATGAATGCACTGCACCAAATTGTATGAAAAATAAAATAATCACAGATATAACTGAAAATGCCCCTGTTGTAGAGTCTTTTAATATTCTTAGCTTTTCTTCTTTATCTCTTCTTGATAAAATAGCATCACAAACATCCATAAATCCATCTAAATGTAACATCCCAGTAATTATAAATGGTATTATCATTATTAATATACTTTTTAATACTATGGATATGTCTAAATAATTTATTAACTTATATCCCATAAACCATATAATGCCTATAATAACCCCTATGATTGGATAACACTTCATCATGTTTTTAGCCCCATCCTCATCCCATTCTACATATGGCATTGGAATTATAGTAAACATACTTAAAGACATGATAAGTCCTTTAAATAAATTTTTCATTTCTTTATTTATCCCTTCTTAGCTAATTCACTTAATAAATTATTTCCTTTATGTACTTTTACATTACTAAAACTACATTCAATAACTGTATCACATATCTTAGCTAGTTCTTTATTTATTTTTCCAAGTTCTCTCTTATAATTCTCACTTATCTCATCATATTCTATAGAATCATTAAATATGTAGTCTGATATAATCACCACATTTTTGACAGTATCTATTATTTCCTTAATATTACTTATTACTTTTAATGAGGGAGATTTTATTATATTATTTTTTATAAACATTTCATTAGTTAAAAGTGAAGTTAAGCTATCAATTAAGATTGTATCTTCTTCTTGTATATATTTTAATGTTTCATTTAAATCTCTGAATTGTTCCAAAGTAATAAAACCTAATCCAGATCTACTAACAATATGTTTTTCTATTCTTTTTTTATCTTCATCATCATAAGGACTCATGGTAGCTATATATATAACCTTATCTTTATTTAAAGATAAAGCTATTTTTTCACCTATGTTAGATTTGCCACTTTTAGAGCCACCTATTATTAAACAATGCATATTACTTTTCTATTCCTATTCTTGAATTAATACCTTTTTCATAAGGATGTTTTATTGCTTGAATTTCAGAAACATAATCTGCAAGTTCTATTAATTTTTCATTTGGATTTCTTCCTGTTAATACTACTTCAAGACCTTTAGGTTTGCCCTTTAAAAAATCTGTAACAATATCTAAAGGTACTAAATCTAAATTAGTAGCTGCAATAATTTCATCTAATATAAGAATATCAAAATTTTCTTCTATAGCTTTTAAAGTTATCTCTTTAAATCTTTTTTCATGTTCTAATTTTGTATATTTTTGCTCTTCCTCTGTCATAAACTTAAAAAACTTTTTAACTGGTTCACCCTTTACTATTTGGAAATTTACTCCAATTTTATTTATAGAAATTAATTCACCTGTATTATTATCTTTTAAAAATTGAGTAAGAAGCACTTTTTTATCTCTTCCTGCTGCCCTCATACCGAGTCCCATAGCTGCTGTAGTTTTTCCTTTTCCATTTCCACAGTAAATATGTATAAGTCCTAAATCCATCATCTTCATTCCTCACTTTTATTTATTATAAGTCTTAAGCGCTTTTTAAGTTTATTTTTTTATAAAAGCACTGTTATCATAATAACATTTTATTTTTAATATCTTGTTTAATTGATTAGCTTGGCAAATAATATAATCACAACTTTAACAATACGTAAACACTTTAATATGATAATAAATTTCTATCACATTAAATTCAAAATAATTATAACATAAGCCAATGATATATTATTAATATCATTGGCTTATTTATCTTTTCCTTAATCATATTATTTTATTATATATGTCTTTATAAAAATCTTATAACAAGTTATTTTCTTTTAAAAACTCTCTTGCAACATCTTTTGGATCTTTTCTTAATTCATCTACTTGATAATTTAAATCGATCATTACTTCATTAGTTAATAAAGGTGCTATCTCTTCAATTATAGGAGCTATTTCCGGATATTTTTCTAATGTTTCTCCTTTAACTAATGGTATAGCATAGTATGGTGGAAAGAAATTTTTATCATCTTCTAAGACAGTTAAATCAAATTTCTTTAATAATCCATCAGTTAAAAATGCATCTATAACATCACTTTCATTATTCATTAATGCTGTATATTTTGGACTTCCATCAATTCCAATTTCATTTTTAAAGTTGAAATTATAAGCTTTTTTCAATCCAATAATTCCATCTTCCCTATTAAGAAATTCTAGACTTGGAGATATTGTTAACTTATCTCCTACTTTTGCAATATCACTTATTGTTTTTAAATTATATTTTTCAGCAGTATCTTTCTTAACTGCTAAAGTATACGTATTATTAAATCCCATTTGGTTTAATACTTCAACATTAAACTTATCTTTAAAATCAGTCTTAACAGTATCATAAACTTTTTCCACATCAGATATAGGTGGATATTTTAATGTATCTCCATAACATGTGCCACTATAATCTACATACATATCAATATCTCCACTTTTTAAAGCAGAAAAACAGATTTGAGTTCCTCCAAGAGCACTTTTACGTTTAACAGAAATATCTGTATTTTTCTCTATAGCTTCAGAAAAAATATTACAAAGTATCTCTTGCTCTGTATAATCCTTACTTCCAATGGTGATTGTCTTACTATTATTTTTACTTGATATATTAGTTACTACAAATATTCCTAATATTATACAAGCTGTAAGTACAAGAATACTTTTTTGTCTTCTGTTCCTTTTTACTTTGGAAATTCCTTGTTTAGTATTTCCCTTTTGAAGACTTACAGGTGTAACTAAATTTTCAATTAATCCAAATAAAAAATCAACTGCTAATGCTAATATACAAGCTGGAATTGCACCTGCTAAAATTTGATAATTATTGACTGTTCTTATTCCTGAAAATACTAAGTATCCTAGTCCCCCTCCACCAATGAAGGCAGCCATTGTCATAAGTCCCACTGCTGTAACAGCAGATATTCTAACACCTGACATAATAACAGGTAAAGCTAATGGCAATTGAACTTTTACTAAAATTTGAAACTTTGTAAGTCCAATTCCTCTAGCCGCCTCTAGAGTCTGCGGATTTATACTTTTAATTCCTGTGTTTGTATTCTTTATAATTGGTAGTAGTGAATATAAAACAACCATTACAATAGCTGGAGTTGTTCCTATCCCTAAAAATGGTATTGCAAAACCCAATAATGCCATACTAGGAATTGCTTGAATTATATTAGCAATTGCTATAACAGGCTTATTCATCTGCTTTATATAACTTATGAATATACCTAATGGCATAGCAATTATAATTGCTAATCCTACAGATAATGAAGTAAGCTTTATATGCTCAATCAATAACATAAAAATTTGAGATTTAGCTTCCATTAAATAATTTAAAAATCCCATCATTTTATTCCACCTCCTCAGTATCTAAAAATTGTTGACTTAGCGTTGTAACTAAACTACTTTTAGTTATTATACCCTTTAGACATCCACCCTCATCAACAACTGGTAATCTTGAGATTTTATTTTCTTTAACAAGTTCAAGTATATCTATAATTGTGTCATCTGGAGATGCTTTTATAAAATCAGAATTCATTATATTTTCTACCGGTACACTTCTATCTGTATTATTTTGTATTTGTTTAGCTGTAACAATCCCTAAAAGATGATTTAATTTATCAATTACCATTAAGCTATCAACCTTTGAACTTCTCATCTTTTCTACACACTTTAGTAATGATATATTTTTATAACAGGTAATAGGATTATCAATCATTATATCCTTTACCTTTATAAATTCTGGTGAAGACCATATTCTATTTTTTCCAATAAATTCACTTACAAAATCATTACATGGATTTTTAAGTATGTTTTCTGGAGTATCATATTGAATGATTCTTCCTCCATTCATTATACAAATTTTATCTGCTATTCTTATCGCTTCATCCATATCATGTGTAACAAAAACAATAGTTTTTCTTAGCTTAGATTGTAAATCAATTAATTCATCTTGAAGCTGTAAACGCGTTATAGGATCTAGTGCACTAAAAGGTTCATCCATTAATATTATTTCTGGATTCGTTGCAAAAGCTCTTGCAACACCAATTCTTTGTTGCTGCCCACCACTAAGTTCTGTTGGATAACGATCTAAATATTCCTCAGTATTTAATCCTACCATATCCATTAATTCATAAGTTTTCTTTTCAATATTAGCTTTTTCCACCTTTTCTAAACGCGGAATTATTTCAATATTTTCTCTAATAGTCATATGAGGAAATAATCCTGTTTGTTGAATAACATATCCCATATTTCTTCTTAATTTTATAACATCCTTAAATCCAATATTTTCACCATCAATTAAAATTTTACCTGAAGATGGTTTAATAAGTCTATTTATCATTTTTAAAGTGGTAGTTTTACCACAACCGCTTTCACCAATAATACTTACTAATTCTCCTTTATCTATTTTAAAAGATACATCCTTTAAAACAGTTTGATTTTTAAAAATTTTACTTACATTTTTAAATTCTATCACTGAAAAACCTCCTTTTTTTGCAAAGTAACAACTTTATTATATCATAAAGTTGTTACTTTTGGCAAAAATAAAGACAACCTGCTTATTGTCTCTATTAAAATTATTATGGATACATGAAATTATGTACTCTTTCATAACAATCTTCATCACCTACAAAATAAAATATATCTCCTTCTCTAAAAATTGCATAAGGTCCTGGAGACATCACTAAAGATTCCCCACGTTTTATTGCAATTATAGTTGCAAATGTATTATGCCAGAAATTAATTTCTGATATATTTTTACCTATATATGAAGTATTTTTACTAATATTTATTTCGAATGGTATGAAAGGGTTTATAGATTTAAACCTATCTGTCTTATCTATTAAATCTAATAAATGCTCTTTAAGATATTTATTTTCTAGTGTTTGACGTTCTATACTTCCTAATATTTCTTTTTTTAAATCATTAACTGTTTGAATATCTTCATATTGTTTTACAAATTTAATTGCATTTTGACATGATTTTATTGTAACACCACTGCCTTTAGCCGTATCTACAATTTCCATATCAGATAAAATACAAATAGCGCGTCTAGCCGTTTCTGATGAAACACTATATTGAGCAGCTAATGCTGAACGTGCATATATTTTTTCTCCAACTTTATAATGTCCATTTACTATTTTGGAAGCAATATCTGCTGCTATTTGTTGATATACAGGACTTACTATTTTTAAACTTCTTTTCATTTCTATATCCTCTTATTAAGTGTATTTAGTTATTAAATACACTTAATATTTAATAACTTTTCAACATGTATTCTACCATAATAAATTTATTTATTCTAATGTTTATATTTATATTTTCAAGGCTTGTAGCTTCTTTATTAAATCTTTTTACTTCCAAATCACATACTGGAGTATCTACTGATGGAACACTTACAAGAACTTTCTTTCCTTTTAAATTTTTTGATGATATTGAATTTAAACTATTATCTATAGCTGTAAATTCTGGAGCTGTATCACCAACATTTATAATTCTTCCCTCAAGTGTTACTAGATTTCCTTTAAAATTAACATTCATATTATCATCTCCATAAGTATATTAAAATTATTTACCCTAATATAATGCGTAAAATTTAATCTCTATATACTATGCAAAATAAGTATATTTTATTGTGTTACTAATATTTTTATTATTAATTAAACATACTAATTTTATCTAATTTCTACAGAAGAGATTTAATATGTTTGAAGAATTAATTAATAAATATCTGCTCATTCCAATTCATATATTTGAACTCATGGGCATTATAGACTTTACTCTTACTTTTAAGAGCAGTTTCTGAATTATCACTAGATGAAAGAGCTTCCTGCAAGCTATTCCAATTTAATTTTAAAAAATTTAATTATTAATTTTTCTTAATTCATCTAAATAATTATCATTTATTTCTGCTTCTTCAAATGTGGCCATATTATTCATAATAGCGCATGCTGAATCCATTATGGAAAATGCTAATGGACATCCACTACCTTCACCAAGTCCCATATTTAAATTTAATATTGGCTCTAAATTCATTTCCTTCATAGCAACTTTAAAGCCTATTTCTTTTGATTCATGAGAAGTAAACATATAATCTCTTACTTTAGAATTTAACTTAAAAGCTAAAAGTGCTGCAACTACTGATATAAGTCCATCAATTACTACAGGAATTTTATAATATGCTGCCCCTAAAAATACTCCTATCATTCCTGCAATATCAAATCCCCCTACTTTAGCTATTATATCTATTGGGTCATCTTTCTTAGGTTTATTTAATTCTATTGCTTTTTTTACAACTCTAATTTTTTTATTATATGCTTCATCTAAAAGCCCAGCGCCTCTACCAACTACTTCTTCAACTTTTAAATTAGTTAAAGATGATAATACACAGCTACTAGTAGTTGTATTGCCAATTCCCATTTCTCCAACTCCAAGAATTTTATAACCATCATCTTTAGTCTTCTCTACAGCTTCAATACCAACTAAAATCCCTTCAATAGCTTCTTCATATGTCATAGCATTTTCTCTAACTATATTATTAGTAGACATTCTTATTTTTTTGTTTATTATCAATGGATGTGAAAATTCGCAATTAATTCCAATATCAATAACCTTTAAATCTGTATTATTAGCTTTTGCAAGTACTGCCACTCCCGTTAAACCTTTAGTAAAATTTATTGTTTGTGATAATGTTACAGATTGTGGACATGAAGATACCCCCTCTTCTACTACTCCATTATCTGAACACATTATAATAATTGCTCTTTTATCTAAAGTATTTTTTACACTCTTTGTAATTCCAGAAAGCCTTATTGACATTTCTTCAAGTTTCCCTAAACTATTTAATGGTTTTGCAAGAGAATTCATTCTTTCTTTTGCTTTTTCCATCACATTTTTATCTACACTATCTATATTGCTTATAATTTCTCTAAGAATTTCTTCTTTACTCTTCATAACTTTTCCCCCAATTTATTATAATGTTTCTTGTAATTTACCACTCATTATTTTATTTATAATGACAAAATAGCTACACTTTTTAACTTAAAGTACTTCTAATACTTACTTAAATCTAAATTTTATCAAGCTTTTAAGTTTAAAAATTTCCATACTTTCCTTCACAAAAATATAATGAGTTCTTAGCTTCACTATAGATAAGCTAACATGAAGCTAAGAACTCTACCTATATCAATTTTATTTACTCTTATAGTAACAAATTAATATAAAATATACTTTTACTCACATTCATTTACTGATGGTATTATGCTTTAAATACTTGTTGATATGTGCAATAGGTAAAGTGGCGTTGTTATCAATCCATTTTGCTTATGCCTATATCAACATCTTTCTAAAACATGACCTTTATTCTAATTTATTTACTAAAAAAGAAATTAAGCTTTCTTCATCATTAAATTCTGATTCATATTTAAATATTGGTTTTTCTATAACTATTAATTTTATATTACATTTCTGTACTGCTTTAAGTTTTTCTAGTACGCCACCTTGCAAGCCACTATCTTTTGTTATAATACCTTTAATATCATATTGCTTAATAAATGCTTCTTCTAATTGTTCTGATATTGGCCCTTGCATAGCAATTATATCTTTAATCTTAACTCCACCATCTATCATTTTTTTTAACACTGCATAAGATGGCAAAACTCTATGAATTATCCTATGATTAAAGTCTATATTTAAAAACTTAGAAAAATTATTGCTGCCTGTTGAGTTTAATATATTTCCATTTAAATTACTAATTTCCTCAATAGCTTCTTCATAATCTTTAACTCTTATTATCTCATTAGCTTTTATATTTTCTAAGGCTCCTAATCTTTCATATCTTATATATTTTACATTAAGATTCTCGCAACATTTCAATGCTGTTTTAGTAACTTCCTGTGCATAAGGATGTGATGCATCAACTAAAATCTTTATACTATTTTCCTGAATCCACTTTAACATTTGTTCTTCATTTAATGGCTTTGTATTTAAACTTTTAATATCAAATTCCTTTAAAAGTTCTCCACCATATCTCGTTGCTGTACTAACTGCAATATCATTTGTATACTTATTAATTAAAGATACAATATTTTTTCCTTCAGAAGTACCTAATATAAAACCAATCATTACTTTGCTACATCTCTTTTCTTAGATGCATATCCTCTAGGTGTTATAAAGCATCCGTCTTTAAGAAAACTTTTTGAATTTCCTATAATAACAATAGACATCATATCAACAATTTCATCATCAAAATCTTTAAGCTCAACTAATGTATAACTTTCATCATCTCTCAAAGCATTTCTAACTACTGCAATTGGAGTATTGTCTTTTCTAACTTCTCTTATTATATCAATACATTCTTTTAAGTATTTATCTCTACCCTTGCTTCTAGGATTATAAAGAGAAATTACAAAATCACCTTCTGCTGCTAAACGAACTCTTTTTTTAATATCTTCATAAGGTGTCATTAAATCACTTAAGCTTATATTGCAATTATCATGCATAAGAGGTGCTCCAACTACTGAACCTGCCGAACTTGAAGCTGTTATTCCTGGTATTATTTCTACATTCTCATCACTTCTCATTTCAAGAATTAAGCCAGCCATTCCATAAATCCCTGAATCTCCAGTACTTATTAATGCTACATTCTTATCTTTTGAAAGATGTAAAGCTTCTTTACATCTAGCTTCTTCCCCCATCATTCCAGTTGAATAAATTTCTTTATCTTTAACTAAATCTTTTACCATATCTATATATTTTGTATATCCTACAATTATGTCACTTTCTTCAATAGCTTTTTTAGCTCTTATGCTCATATTATCTATTGAACCAGGACCTATTCCTATAACTCTAAGTACTCCCAAAGTCTTTTCCTCCTAAAATTAATCATTATTCATTCCGATGCATAACGTAATTCCATTATCTTTTATCTTATTTATTAATATTTCTGCACCTTCTAGATATACACAAGGCTCACATACAGAAGTTACACCTACACTTCTTAATACAAAATTGCTACCTTCAAAATTCTCTTGAACTGTTCTTATTTCCTCTACTGAGAAAGTCTCAAAATCACATCCCAATGTATTGCTTAAATCAATTATTGCTTTTTCATCTTTTTTTACATCAATAGATACAATTTTCTTTACAGCCTTAATTTCTAAATTGTTAAGTAAAAGATGTTTTCTTACACACGCTTCTAACTTTTCACTAGGCGTATCTCTTCTGCAACCTATTCCAAGTATTAAATTCTTCTTTATTAACCTTAATATTTTTGAATAATCTAAATCTGAATTTTCCATTATCTTATTTGTTATCCATATAGAATTTTCTTCTAAGCTTTCTAGTTTTTTATATCCTTTATTAATATCCATCTTTTCATAATCATCTTTTAAACCAATAATTTTTTCATTAACTAAAATAGCTGCTATATATTTAGCTTTTTTTAAATCTTCTATAATAAGATTATTTTCCTTAGCCAATATATCAGGTGCTACTATTCCTAAATTATCAGTGGCCGTAGTTATTATAGGTATATTATTTAATATTTTAGCTACCTCTAATGTTAGTTCATTTCCACCACCTAAATGACCTGATAATAAACTTATAGAATACTTGTTAGCTAAATCTACAACCATAACACCTGGATCTTTATCTTTACTCTTAACAAATGGAGCTATTGCTCTTACTGCAATACCAGTTGATGATATAAATATAATTTTATCGGAATATTTAACTGCATTTTTTGTTACATCGTATAAATTAAATTTACTTGTTTTGAATATATTGTTAACAAGTTTTACTTCACTATTGCTATATAAGTTTTCTGTATCTAGATTACCTTCTGCGCTGTCTTCTTTTATGTATAAATTACATCCTAACTCTTCTTTAAGAGTATAAGCAATGCCCTTCCCCTTAGGTGATGGACATATTATGCTTATCATTTTTGTGCCTCTGCACTTCTAAACATATGAGAGAAATTTTTATCATATAATAAACTTTTTTCAAAATCACTATTAATAAAATCTCCCACTAATATTTGAGCACATTTAGTTATATTATTTGCCTTTACCTTTTCCACTATATCATCTAATGTTCCAATTAATACTCTTTCGTCATCCCAAGTTGCTCTTTCAACAACTGCTATTGGCACGTTCTTCTTATATCCACTTCTTAACTTATCAACAACTTTATCAATCATAGACACTGATAAAAATATAGCCATAGAAGCACCTATTGATGCTAAAGCTTCAAGGTCCTCTGTTTCAGGTACTGGAGTTCTTCCCTCAACTCTTGTTAAAATAACAGTTTGTGTAACACTTGGAAGTGTAAATTCTTTTTTTATTGATGATGCAGCTGCTGTAAATGAGCTTACTCCTGGAACAACTTCATAATTTATATTTTCTTTATCAAGTTCAACCATTTGTTCTCTTATAGCACCATATATTGATGGGTCACCAGTATGTAATCTAACTATTACACTATCTGCACTTTCTTCTGTTTTGATTACTTCAATAACATCATCTAAAGTCATAGATGCTGAATTATAAAACTTAGCATTTTTTTTGCAGTATTTTAAATGGTCCTTTGATACTAAAGATCCTGCATATATAACAACATCTGCTTTTTCTAAAATATCTCTTCCTCTAACTGTAATTAAATCTACTGCTCCTGGCCCTGCTCCTATAAAATAAACCATATTTTACCTCTTTTCTTAATGTTTTAGACATATGAAAATAAATAATAAGTCAAAGATGCGACGGATATTTTGTGAAATACAATGACTTAGATTCTGCTAATAGTTGTGCTATTAGTAGGTTCCAAGGAAGAAGTAGTTCTCAAAATAAACTAGCATACTGACTAGTTATTTATTTGAATGTGCCTTATTCTCTGCTTGCTATAATTAATGACATATAATCACGAAGTTTTAGTATTTCTTCTCTATCCTTTAATATAGTTTCTCCTTCTCTTCCAACTCTACTAATATAAGTATAGTCAAATCCTTTTTCTTCTAATACTTCTAAAACCTCTTCTTCGTGCTTGTACATTTTCATAATTACTATATATTTTTCATCCGTTATTTCTTTTATCTTGCTTGCAGGTAATATAACTAATTTTTCATCTCCAATTACTAATGTTCTATCTATTAAACTTGCTGCTGCACAAAATGAAGTTATTCCTGGTAATGTATTAACTTCAAATCCGTGTTCTTTTACATGACTTAGCATATGAATATATGTACTATATACATAGGGATCTCCAATAGTTAAAAATGCAACATTTTTACCTTCTGATAATTTATTTTCAATAAAGTCATAAGCTTCTTTTGATTTTTTTAATCTATCTTTTCCACCCATAGGAAAATGCATTATTGCAACTTCAGCATCTTCTCTAACATATTCTCTTGCTGTTTCAAATGCAATACTTTCTCCACCTTCTGTCGCTGTAGGGGCAACTACAACATCACACATATTTATAGTTTTTGCTCCCTTTACTGTTATAAGTTCCTTATCTCCTGGTCCTACACCTATTCCATATAATGCTGCCATTTATTCTTCTCCTCTTCTACATTGAATTATATATATTGGGTTAAGAGATATCATCATTAATGTATCTCCTTTATTTTTACTTATATTAGCCATAGAAATTTCTACTTTATAATTTAGTTCTTTCATTGTTTCTATAGCTTTATATGCATTATCTAAAGTTATAAAATTCATAACAATTGTTCCATCTAAACTTAAAATATTGTCACAAATTCTTATTATTTCCTCTAATTCTCCAGAACTACCACCTATAAATATAGAATCAAATTCTAGTTCTTCATCAACTAATGTGCATAATGCATTAGTTGCCTTTTTATTTAAAACCATAACATTATTACACTCAAATTTTTCTACATTGTTTTTTGTAATATGATAAGCTTCTTCTTCTTTTTCTATAGCTAAAACTTTTCCATGCTTTGCAAATTTAGATGCCTGAACTGTAACACTTCCAGTTCCACATCCTATATCTAATACAAATGAGTCTTCTTTTAAATTCATCTTACTTATTGAAATTACTCTTATTTCTTCCTTTGTCATTGGACATTTGCCTCTAATAAATTCATCATCTTTTATAAATATCATAATATAACACCTTTACTCTCTATTAATTATTAAAATACTCAGTTCACTAAATTGTTTATTTATAAACTCTTCAGGTTTTCCTATATTTATAATTTCGTCCTTATAAGAAAGATTTTCACCTATAATTACATTACAATCAATATATTTAGAATATAATATTTCACATAACCTACTTGGATTGTTTTCTTTATCAGTCAGCCATACAGTCATATTATTTTCTTTTACACGGTTTAGAAACTCCTCATTTCTTCCATGTAAACTCCCTAATCGTGCATTATTCCAAGGTAATTTGACCTTTGAAGCTAAGTACTGAAAAGAACTTATTCCTGGTATTACTTCAAAATTATTAGTAATATTATTTTTTAAATAATTTACTATTCCATAAAACATTGGATCACCTGAAGCTACTAATGAAATATTTAAATTTTTATTTTCTTCTAATATTATTTCTAAATCTTTTAAATCTTTTAAATCTTTTAAATAAATTTTTTTAGTATTAATAAAATCAATAGAATCTATTGCTCTTTTAAACCCTATAATTACATCTGAACTGTTTAATACATCTACCGCTTTTCCTATAATATAATCTTTATGTCCTGGACCAATTCCAACTACAAATAACATATCTTTATCACTCCAAACATGAACTCCAAAGTAAGATTGGATTTGATGCACCATAATACATGATTGCATCTATATTTAGTTCATCATAAACGTAATTGTTCATACTATTTAATATTTTTTCACCTATATTTTCATATAACTTTTCATAGCCTTCACCTAATAACTTTACAGCACCTTCACAAGTTTTTTCATTTAAAACTTTATTTACTAAAGAAATGTCATATCCCAAAAGTGATAATTCTAAAGCTAATACTTCAAGCCTTACTCCACATACTCTACTATGGGTATTGAAACATCCATAAGCTATCTTGCTCATCTTTCCTATGTGCCCAACTATAATGATACTCTTAACGTTACAAGAAACACAGCATTCTAATGCAAAGCCTATAAAATTTGAACATATGATTATTTCTTCTTCTTTATAGCCTAAACTTTTGCAATAATTTTCTCCTAAATTTCCAAAAGTAAGTATAAGATTTTTATTTTTTAAAGACTTTTGATTTATTTCTAATTTTATAGAAGCTTTTAATGCATCTTCCGACATAGGATATACTATTCCAGATGTACCTAATATAGATATTCCACCTTCTATGCCAAGCCTTGGATTAAAAGTTTTTTTACCTACTTCTTCACCTTGTGGAACAGAAATTGTTACTTTTACATATTTATTCTTAGGTAAAATACTTTCAACTTCTTTTATAATCATTTCTCTAGGAACTGGATTTATAGCTGGCTCTCCCTTTTCTACAAACAGTCCGTCTTTTGTAACTCTTCCAACACCAAGTCCTCCATCTAATACAATAGTATTGCTATTATTAGTTATTAACATTTTAGATAAGCTTTCCGCTTCTTTTTTGCTTATTTTTTCTACTCTTGCTTGTATCTCTAATCCCATTGTAATATCTTTATCATCGCCACTAAATTTTAGTATAGTGCATTGAACAAAGTCTTTACCTATTATAACGTCATCAATTGGCATTTTAACTTTTATACCTTTTGGTGTATCTATTTCTATTTCATTTAACTCTTCTTCATGATCTAATATATCAAAAAGTAACATTGTTGCTGCTTTAGCTGCTCCAGTAGCACATGATCCTGTAGTATATCCACATCTTAATTTATTCATTCCACTTTCAATATACATTTCAAACATAGAAACTCACCTCCCAATTATGGTCTTTGAAATGTGATTATTCATTTATATTTTATCAGCTTCTTTTAGTTTTATTATTATCTTCTAACAATCATATATAAAAGTGCATTTACAATTGCAGCAGCGACAGTACTTCCACCTTTTCTTCCTTTAACTCTTATATAAGGAATTTCTAGTTCATCTAAATTTTCTTTACTTTCTGCTGCTCCAACAAACCCTACTGGTACTGCTATTATAAGCTTAGGATTTGCTTTCTTTTCTTTTATAAGTTCTTTAAGTTTAAACAATGCAGTAGGTGCATTTCCAAATACAAATATATCTACATTATCACTGCAAGCTTTTTCAACAGCAGCCATGCTTCTAGTGATTCCTTTTTCTTTTGCTTCCTTATGCACATCAGGCTCATTCACATAACAAATCACATTACTATTTGTTTTAGCTAATGCCATCTTATTTATCCCATTTAAAGCCATATTAGTATCTGTATATATTGTAGCACCTTTAGACAAAACTCCTTTTCCTACATTTATAGCGTCATTGCTTATCTCAACTAAATCTTTATATTCAAAATCAGCAGTCGTATGTATAACTCTTTTAACAATTAAAAGCTCTTCATCAGTAAAAAAATGCTTACCTAATTCCTGTCCTATTATTTCAAAACTCTTTTCCTCTATCCCCATAGGATTTTTCAAATAATCCATACGCTCTCCTTCTCTTCTTCTAAATTTTCCTATAACTATTCTTCTACACTTAAGTACGTTGTGATATTTTAGTATAATAGCAAATGGCATTGAAATTTGCTTTTTAGAACTCTTAATGTATATTTGTTGAATTAATTGCTTGTCAAAAGTGAGTGCCCAAAAGTAAATGTCCAAATTTTACATTTGGAAACACGAACTTTCACACAGTGCATTTTACATTTCGCTCCTCGAACTTACTCAGTGACTATCAGGAGTCGAGTTTCCTTTTTAATTCACTCCACTTTACTTATGTATATATTAACACTTCATTAAAATTATCTATTTATTATACATTCTAATAATTTAATATTTCCCAAGAAATTAATATGCGCATAACCTGCTAGTGTATTATTTTTTAAATATCCACATTTCCAAGTTATTTTTTCTCCATCATATTGTGTTTTTTCAATATTATATATGTTATTTTCATTTAATTTAACATCTGATTTATGAAATTCATGAGCATTTATTTTAATTTTTTCTCCAAAATATTTTTTATCTATATTTACTGTGCAATATCCAAATCTTTTAAGACTTTTAGTCATTTCACTTTTTCCATTAAAGAAACCAACCATATTATGTCCATCAATTTCTTCTGTTAAATACATAAGACCGCCACATTCAGCATAACACTTTAATCCTGAATTTAACGCATCCTTTATACTTCTTCTCATAGATATATTCTTTTCTAATTCTTCTTTAAATACTTCTGGATAACCTCCTCCTATGTATAAAAAATCTAAGTTATCAGGTAACTTTTCATCATTCATAGGACTAAAATATGTTATATTTCCAATAGATTTTAAAAGTTCTATATTATCTTTATAGTAAAAGCTAAATGCTTTATCTAAAGCTATTCCAATATTTAAATTTCTATTTTTTATATTAAGTTCTAATTTATTATTATCCCCATCACATTCAACTTCTGACATAATCTCTAAAATACCATTTAAATCAATATGTTTATTTATTAACTCACTACATAGTGTTAATTTATGCTGCAAATTATCTATTTCTAAACTTTGCACAAGACCTAAATGCCTGCTAGAAATTTTTAATTCTTCATTCTTAGGAATATATCCAAATACTTTTGTATTACAATTTTTTTCTATAGCATATTTTAAAAGTTTATAATATTTTTCGCTTATACAGTTTAATACAACACCAACAATATTAGCATTTCTATAGTTCTTAATACCATTTATTTCCGCACATAATGTTGAACTCTGCCCTTTAGGTGAAAGTACTAAAATTATTGGCATGTTTCCTAATGTACTAGAAATATCATAAGTTGAAGACCTTGTTGTTGCTCCTACTCCGTCGTATAATCCCATTGCCCCTTCAATTATTCCGATGTCACTATTTCCTTCAAAGTAGCTTCTTTTAACACCGTCTTTACCCATTAAAAATGTATCAAGATTTCTAGATTCTACTCCTGTAGATTCTTTGTGAAAAGCTGTGTCTATATAATCAGGACCTACTTTATATCCTTGTACACTTAATCTTCTATCTTTAAATGCTTTCATCAAACCTAAAGTAAATGTTGTTTTCCCTCCACCACTACAATTAGATGAAATAATTATAGATTTCATAGGATTCCCTCCTTTTTCTATTAGATATGAACATTCATTTAAACTATATTTTAATGTCTCTTTAATTTTTTTGTACTTCCTACATTTAAGTATCTATCTTCTATAAGATCATAAATTCTTGAAATATAAAGATTTGCAAACTCATCTATTTCACCTAATCCATGAACATATGCTTCTGCCTTTATACCTTCATTTATTAACATGCTTCTCCAAGAATCTTTTTCTTCTGATGCCATGTCATTTTTAACATGGTCCCCTGCAACAACCATTAATGGAACCAATGTTACATTATTAATATTTTTTCTTTTTATTCTCTTTAATACTGTTTCAAAAGTAGGATATCCCTCTACAGTTCCAACAAAAACATTATCATATCCTTCATCAACTAAAACACTTTGAAGGCATCCGTATACTGAATTACAGCAATGAGGTGTTCCATGACCAAATAATATGGTGCACTCATTTTTCTTTAATAAATTTTCTATACTATTTATGAATAATGTATAATCTTGTGGTGCATCTTCTATACCTTGATAATAAAATATTGGTCTACCAAGTTTAAGAGAAGAAAATTTATCTTTATACATTTTCGCAACACCCTTTATGTAGTCAAATTCTTCACCAGGAATTATATGTAATGGTTGAATTATGATTTCTTCAAACCCTTTCTTATGTAAATCTTCTAATGCTTCTTCTGGTGTAGCTATTTCTAAATTATGAACATTTTTTAACTTTTTTATTATTTTATGTGCTGTAAAAGCTCTAAATATTTCATACTCTTTGAATTCATTTTTTATTTTATCTTCTATTCTATCAATGGAATTTTCTAATGCGTCTAGATGACTTGTACCAAAACTAACTACTAAAATTGCTTTTTTCATATCTGTTACTCACTCCAATAATTTATTTTTCTATATAATAAAACATAGTATTTCTCTTAAAAACAAAAAAATATCCCTACTAAATAATATACATTAGTAAGGACTTACTTAAATACATAACAAACTAAGAAAATAAATTTTATATTTTCTTTAACTTTGCTATTGTCCCTCCCTCCGAAAGATAGCATAAATTTTAGGCAGGTCTCCTGACTTAGAGGTCATCCTAAAAATTCTTTTCCTTCCCAAGTAAAATCTCAGTGGATATATAAAGATTTAGTCACCCTTTACAGTAGCGGGGGCTGTAGTGGATTTTAACCACTTTCCCTATTAATCTTAAGCAATTTTCATTGCTTATAAAACCTAAAATATAAATATTTTATTATGGATAAATTATAAAGTACTACTTACTTTTATTCAACTAAAAGTTATACCCCAAATTTTTACTGTTCACTAAATGTATTAATTGAATAATATATTATAGGTATAACTACATAGGAGTGGTAAAATGGATTTTAATAATTTTAGCTTTAATGATTTCTTTGATTATATGCAAAATAACCAAAATACTTCAGATTGGGATTGTGATAATCAAAATTGTAATTCAGATACGCAATCTAGTAATAATAATATAAATTGTAATGATATTCCTGGCGGATTTCAAAATCTAAATCCACAAGTATTTATTACATTAGGAGAACTATTAGGAAATATAATGTCTGCTAATTTACCATTCAATGTTCAAAATGCAATAGGGAATTGGTTACAACTAGTTGGTCAAACTATATTAACATTTAACTCTCAACAACAATATTTTCAAGGTGGTCCTGGTAGATACTATAATTTAAAGTACAAAAATGTAGCTAATCCATTCTGCCCAGCTCAACGAACTCAAACAGATACTAATCAAACTGGTGATTCTTATGAACCACTTAAAACTAGTACTAAGTCATTAAATAAATATGAATCTGAAATTAAAGACCTAAAAAATAGCATTGAAGAATTAAGAAAAGAAATTGATGATCTTAAAAATAAAAAGTAAAAAAGTCACCTTTAAATACTCTGATTATTATTTAAGGTAACTTTTTTATTTTATATTTTTTTAATATTGCATTCTTTCTTTGTATATAACTAAAATATAATTTAGCCAATTCCTCCATATACAACACCAAGAATTATTATAATTATTGTTGCTGGAACAAATATGTATTTACCAAATTTAATAAATCCAATTCCCAGTTTATATTTTGCACCTTTATTTACTTCATCTAATGCTCTTTTATTATCAACTATATAGTAGAAAACAAATGCTGTTATTACTGCTCCTATTGGTGATAATATTATTGTTATGAAGTTTGTAAAATTATTAAATAATTCTCCATTAAGGCCTAGTGGAATTGCAAAAATAAATGCTACACTAGCTATAATTATTGTTGCTTTTTTTCTACTCCAATTAGTTACGCTTAAAACTGCCTCTACAGGTCCTTCAAGCATTGCTATTGATGAAGAAATAGATGCAAATATTATACTTAAAAAAAATAATGCACTTAATAAACTGCCTAGCGGCATTGTTTGAAATATACTTGGTACTGTAACAAACATTAATGCAGGTCCTGCTGTAGGGTTCAGTCCTAATGCAAAAACTGCTGGCATAATCATAAATGCAGCTAATAATGCTGATAAAGTATCAAATGCTGCTGTATTTATAGCGCAGTTCGATATATCAAATTTATCATCAGCATAACTTCCACACGCAACCATACAACATCCCGTTATAGATACTGTGAAGAATGCTTGTCCCATTGCCATAACCCATGTACTTGGTTTTAATAAATGTCCCCAATCAGGTTTTAATAGATACTGTACTCCTGCAAGTGAGTTAGGTAAACTTAAAGACTTGATTATTAAAACTATAAAAATAATAAACAATAACGGAATAACTATTTTATTAATCTTTTCAATCCCTTTTGTTACTCCAAAACTTACTATTACTAATGTTATTACTACAGCTAATGCATGCCATAAGATAACATTAGGACTGTTAGAAAAATTGGCAAAATATGATTCAGTGTTTATTGATGATATTTCTCCAGTTAAACTTATAAAAAAGTACTTTAATACCCATCCAATTACAACTGTATAAAACATAAATATGCCTGTTAATCCAAGAGTCGGAATTATAGATATTATTTTTCCACCTTTTATATTCTTCTCTTTAAAAGCTTGTCTTATTCCTCCTAACGATCCTTGTTTGTACATTCTTCCAAATGCAAACTCTCCCATTAATCCGACTACACCTAAAATAATAACAAATAAAAAATATGGGATTAAAAATGCTGCGCCTCCATTTTCACCCAACTTATAAGGAAACATCCATACATTTCCTAAACCTATTGCTGCTCCAATACAAGATAGTATAAATCCTAATCTACTTGAAAAGCCTTCTCTTTTACTCACTATACTCCTCCTCAAATTGTTAAGTTTCAACATTAAAATTAACGTACATTGACTATTATATAAAAAGAATAACACTATGTAAACAAAATATGCATTTTTTTGTATTTTTTTCATTATATCGTTAAACATTTTAACACTTTAATATATTTTAAGCAATTATTTTCAAAGCAGTATTCGACTATTTTATGCGTAAAAATAAAAAAACAGAGTTAATATTAGCTTTTATTTATTAATATTAACGCTGTTTTCATTTTATAATTTAATGAAATTAATTTCCAGCAGTGTTATAATGTTGGCTTGAAAAACCTTCCCTTTTTACAGATTTATGTTTTGCATTAGGATTGTGATTATGACCTTCTTCTGTTATTGGAGTTTGATAATTACATTTTTCCATTCTTGCTGTTTTATTATCTGGTTGACTATCTTTTGGCATTAGAATCCCTCCTACATATTAAATTTATAATTAATATAAATTTAGTATGTCCAACATAGCTTTATTTATTATTATAAGTATGTTAATTAATTTTATAATTTAATATACTCTTTCATATTTAGTTAATTTTAAATTTTATAATTTTTGTAAAATAAATTTATTTACTAGAAATATTGACATAAAAAAAATAAAGGCGTATAATCAAACTTGTTGTGAGGCCCATTGGTCAAGCGGTTAAGACGCCACCCTCTCACGGTGGAATCATGGGTTCGATTCCCGTATGGGTCACCATTGTAGTAAACATCAGTGTTTAAGGTAATTAAATCACTGGTGTTTTTCTTATTTTCCCACACTTTTCCCGACCTAGTTTTTTATTAAATTTTTAATAATTTTTTTATGTAACATATTTTAATTATATTTATATACTATTACTATAACAAATGATTATGATAAACAAAGGAGTAATGAATTATGAGAAATTGTTGTAACTGTTGTTGTAATTGTGGCTGTAATAACTGTTTTAGAAATAGAAATTGTTCTAGATTTGGATTTAATAATGCATGGGCATTATGGCTATTATTATTCTTCCTTTAAAATATCTTAACAGTAATTTTATTCTAAAAGTTATTGTTGTCTATAAATATAATCAATGAATTAAAATAAAATAATAATATATTAATAGAAATTAGACCTAAAAGATATATTTATTTACTTTTTTAGGTCTTAATTTTTCTTACATTATTCCATTTCTATAAAACTAAGTGTATTATTTAATCTACTCCATTACTTTCTCTAAATCTTTACCGCTTAAAAACTTATTTGCAAAAGCATGAGTGAGAGTCGAAAAGTGAATGTCTAAATTTCACATTTAGCAACATGAACTTTCACACAGTGCATTTTATATTTGTCTCCTCAAACTTACTCAGCGAATGAATATGAGTAGAGTTTCCTTTATTATGCAACATCATATCTATAATCCTTATCAATATCCTTAACAACCCTTATCGCATTTACTATGGACAGGATGCAGTTCATTCTGAATAATGAGATATATAAATTATACTAATTTTTATTAATTCTTAAGATACTAATAAGATAATGATAATTTCTAATATAATCAATAAATTGAAATTTAACCATTAAATCCTGTTTTATCATCTTCTGTTATTGCTCTGATAATCTTACATGATACACCAGCTGCAATTACATTGGCTGGAATATCTTTTGTGACTACACTTCCAGAGCCAATAATTGTATTATCACCTATAGATACTCCTTGATTTATCTGAACACCTCCACCAATCCATACATTATTTCCAATTTTCACTTTTTTAGCATAACAGCCACCTAAAACACGTTCATTTGCATCTATTGCATGATTTGATGTATAGATTCCAACTCGTGGTCCAAATAAATACATTATCACCAATTTCAATACCACCACCATCTAGCATAACGCAATCAAAATTAGCATAAAAATTATTGCCTATAGAAATATTGAAACCAAACTCACATCTGAAATTCGGTTCAAAATGGACACCTTTACCTATTGATTTTAGTAACTTTTTTAATATAGATTCCCTTTCTTCAGATGTTTTTCCAAAACTTCTATTATATTTATTTGTCATAAGTACAGTTTTTTCTCTTGCTTCAACTAATTCTACAGTAAGATCATTATACATATTTCCACTTAAAATATATTGCCTTTGTTTTTCTAAACTATTCATTAATATCACCTCTACAAATTACTATTTATCTTTTGGTTAGTTATAACATATTTTTCAAATATCACATTATTCAATTTTCAAAGAACATTATTTTCATTAATCACTCAACATAACACCAAAACTACATATTGTAAATTATATAAACCTTTAAGAGTTATATCACCTAAAAATATTTATATATTACAAAGATAACTCTTTTACTAGATAGAATGCTCTTTGAAATTATATTCTAAAATTAATACTTTCTTCAATTTCTTCTTTTCAATTTATATCTTTAATTATTATATATATAAGCAATTTCTTATTTTCCTAAATATGCTATAATATTCTCATATTTTAAAATATAAATTTATAACAGAACTTTATATATACTATTTTGAAAGGAAGTGACTTACTAGAAAATATATTTTACTATACTTTCTAGTTATAATTTATGAAAATATCTATAATTTATTTTAGTAAAACTGGAAAAACAAAAGAGATGGCAGAAATTATAGCTTCTAGTATGAAGTTAGAAAAAAACATTGAAGTAGGAATTTTTGATCTTGATAATATCGATTATAATTTTGTTGATAGAAGCAAGGCTGTTGTATTTGGCACACCAACATATCACGCCAATATGTGTTGGCAACTAAAAAAATGGTTTGATGAATCTTCTGATTGTAATCTTAATGGCAAAATCGGCGCCGTCTTTGCAACTGCTAATTTTGCACAAGGGGGCGCTGATACAGCTATCTTAACTATAATTAATCATATAATGGTTAAAGGTATGCTAGTTTACTCTGGCGGTTCTTCTTTAGGACAACCTTATATACATTTAGGTGCTGTTGCATTAAAAGAAAACTTTGAACAAAGCAAAGAAATGTTTAAGATATTTGGTACTCGTATAGCTCAAAAAACAAATGAACTATTTGCAAATTAGCATATTAAAAATGGGATGTATTAAAATAAATTTTATACATCCCTGATTTGCATTCATATTTTATTTATTAAACATATCTATATAATAAATAAGTTCTTTTTGCTTTTTCTTATAATTCTTAAATTGTATTCTTTACTAAAGAAATATTAACATCTATAACACATCCATTAGTCTCCATAGATATGCATACTACTTTATCCGAACTAGAATTTGCAGTAAATTTTCCATGTATAAGAGTTGGTGTGGATATATCCACGCTTACATTATTATTTGAAAAATTAATTGATGCATTTGCCGTAAGCATATTAATAAGTTCAGAAATAGCACTTTGAGCTAACTCATTAAACTCATCTACTGGAATTCCCATCATCATAGCAGAAGCAATTTTTTTTGCATCTTCTTCATTCATAGTATATATAATATTTCCTTTAATATCTCCAATAATACCTATTATAATTATAACTCCAGGACTTTCTATAAATCTTCCTTTTAAAGTTATTCCATTTTTTTTAATATCATTTAACCCTAATTGAGACATTACATTTGTAAATGCATCTAATATAGGATTTATATTATTGACATCCATTCGCTTTCACCTCTTTTAAATCCTATGTTTATCGATAAATCTCCAAATTGAGTTTTAATCTTTGCAGAATAATCATTATCTATTTCTGCTCTTGATATATTTATTGACTCACCATGAAATGTAGTTGGTGGTGCTACTCTTAATCCAAATACTTTATTCTTTTTATTTATCATTGAACATGCATTTCCAGCAAACATATTAGCAATTTCAGCTACCACATTAAGTAATTCTTTTGTATCCTTAGCTTCTCTCTTTAATAAAGTTTTCACAAGATTTTGAGCTGTTTCAAATGACATATCAATAATCATTCTTCCTGAATACTTTCCTATAATCCCCATAACCGCTACAATACCTTCACTGTGTATCTCTTTATCAGTATTATATTTATCAATAACTTCAGCATCTGTTTTGGTTAATTTACTAAATAAATTTATTATAGATTCCTTAAATACATTTGGATATAACGTTTCTAATTCTGAATACAGTTCTTCATTTCCCATAACTCTATTTATTAATAAAGTTAACTCTTCTGTATCAACCGGTTTTTGAATATATCCAGATATATTAGTTTTCTTAGCCTTTTTTATAAGCTCATCATCCATCATTGCACTAACAACGATTACTTTAATGCTATCATCAATATTATGAATTTCTCTTGTACATTCAAAACCATCAGTACCTGGAATAGTCATATCCATTGTTACTAAATTAGGTTTTAATTTCTTAGTCTCTTCAATAGCTTCCTCTAAAGATTGAGCTTCTCCAACAACATTAAACCCATTTTCTGTTAATGCATCCTTGAGCAATGCTATTTGAAATGGTGAATCATCAACTATTAAAATTTTTATATCTTTCATATGTTATTCCACCCCTTTTATCATGTAACATAGGATTAATTAACACTTAATAGAACCTTTTATACTTTAAATTATAATTAAACTAACCCTATAATTTATATTTAATATTTCGAGTGTATTCAACATTTCTTAATAGTTAAAAGCTATGTCTCTTTATTTTTTATTTTTATATTCATCAAAAACTTTTTTACTTTTATCATTTGCCTTAGCAGAAACTCTACACAATGCTAATATTAAAATTATTATTATTAATATAATAGTTACTTTTATCATTATATCTTTCCTTTTCAAACAAAATTTCTTCATTAATCACATCTTATTATAATTATCGTAAATACTTATAAATTTTCCACTAATTCAACTCTTAAATTACTTTTACTTAATAATATATCCACTTTTAACATAAAATATAAACAAGAAATATAAACAATAAGTATATATAAGAATTATAAAAAAGCTATATAATTTTTATAATCCTTATTTATAAAAATCATATAGCTTTATATTTTAATTTATGTTTTTAATCTATTGCTTTACTTTTTTGAAATTCACTTTATTCAATATTAAGTTTAATACTACTCCAACAATTGCTGCAAAACTTAATCCAGATATAGACACTGCATCATTTATTCGTATTCCTACTAAAATTCCAAATTTCTTTTCTATAAATGTTCCTAAAAATCCTATTACTAAGGTTGTAGTAACTATAATTACATTTTTCCAATTCATTTTTACTTTTTCATACTTTAAAGTTTTAAATCCAACTAGTGCAATCATAGTAAACAACATTAAGCTTATTCCGCCCATTACCGCTTGAGGAATAGTTCTTATTGCTGTCCCAAATTTGGCTATAAAGCTTAATGCTATAGCAAATACTGCTGCTAATCTTAAAATTGAAGGATCATAATTTTTTGTCATTGCTAAAACACCAGTATTCTCTCCATATGTAGTATTAGCTGGTCCTCCCAAAAATGCTGCTGTCATGCTAGCTAGTCCATCTCCTAATAATGTTCTATTTAATCCTGGTTCTTCAATAAAGTTTTCACCAACTACTTGACCATTAGTTGTTATATCACCAATGTGTTCCATAAATGTAGCTAGTACTACTGGTGCAATAATCATTATAGCGCCTAAATCAAATTTAGGTAATGTAAAGTTTGGAATTGCTATGAAACTAGCTTCAGCAATTGCTTGAGTATCTACATATCCAGTAAAGTAAGATATTATATATCCAGAAGCAACACCACATAATATTGCTATTTGTGATATAAATCCCTTACCAAAATACTTTATTCCTAAAGTCACACCTAATGTTATAACTGCAATAATTATATTTTCTTTTGCCATATTAAATGCTGTAGGAATTAAGTTTAATCCTATCACCATAATCATAGGCCCAACAACCTGTGCTGGTAATACAACTTTTATTTTTTCAGTACCAATTTTTTTGATAATAAAAGACATTAATATATAGATTAGTCCAGCTATCATTATTCCACCTTGTGCATATCTTAAATCACCATATGATGCTTTAACAGCACATATTACTGGAATAAATGCGAATGATGAACCTAAAAAGACCGGAACTTTCATTTTAGTACAAATATGAAATATTAATGTTCCAATGCCTGCACAAAATAATGCTACAGAAATATCAAGACCTGTTAAGATAGGAACTAAAACTGTCGCTCCAAACATTGCTATTAAATGCTGTAATGCTAAAACTATTTTCCTCCCAGTTTTCCTTAAAGAAATTTCTCCGAATTGCTCTTTTGTATTACTTATGATTTCTGACATAAAAAAATACCTCCTTAAAAATAAGAGGAAAATACTATTATTTATTTCCCCTTTTTAGCCTCTCTGGACTAAATTAAAAGTTCTTGTGAAATCTTTGATTTTTAATTAATATAGATTGCTTTTAAATCTTTTATTTTTTGCTTTCTACATTATTCTTTCTCTTATTATATCTAAAATTCAAAAAAAGTAAATAATTTTTTATAAAAATTATATTCTTTTATTAGTCTAGCTCTAATATTGTTCCTGTTCTATTAGTAAATGACATCTTACATTCTTTATTAAAAATTTCAACTGCTTTTTCCCCAGTACAGTGAGACAATCCTAATAGTTCAACACCTGATTTATTTAAATAATCAACTGATTTTTTAATTCTCTCATCATCTGCTTCTATAAGATGTGTACCACCAATTATCCCAACTATTTTTTCACTAGTTCTTTCTTCTATAGTTTTTACCATATTTAAAAATCCTGGATGTGCACATCCAAGTAATATCACCAATCCTTTTTTAGTTTTTATTCCTAATGCTACTTCTTCATCGAATGTATCAATTATATATTCATCATTAATCTTACGTTGCATGTTAGGATTTACTTTTTCAAATTCATAGTATTTATTAAAATTAGAAAATACAAAGATATTATCACATATTTCTAAAACATCTTTTTCTATACCTTCTACAGAAATTTCCTTGCTTTCTATATACTTTTTATCAAAATCTGTTCCTATATACGCATATCCAGGTTCCTTTGAAAAATCTGATTTAAGAGTTCCATCTGAATAATGGTACTTGTCTGTTCTATCAAAAAAATGCTTACTTACTATAAGTTTAGGCTTTATATTATAAGTTTCTAGTAATTTTTTTACTCCTCCACAATGATCATAGTGGGCATGACTTAAAACCATAATATCTGTTTTTTTTAGATCAACATTTAATTTTATAGCATTTTCAATAAAATCTCCTGTCTTTCCTGTATCAAATAAAATATTGCAACTACTTCCTTCAATAAACATAGAAAGTCCGTGCTCATTCTTTAATTTTTCATCCTTATCCTGTGTATTTTCTATTAAAGTAGTTATTTTCATATTAACATCTCCCATTTTATATTGTAGCAGCAAATTCTTTTAGAAGCGCTGCAGTAGAATTAAGTTCTTGAACTGTTGCAGTAATTTCTTCTAATCCAGATGTTTGTCCATCTAATAATAAATTTGATGCATTAAATCTATTATATATCTCATTTATTGAATTTTGAATATTGCTTAATATATCATTAATTTCATTTATAGACTCACTACTTGAGTGAGATAACTTTCTTATTTCATTAGATACTACACTAAATCCCTTTCCGTATTCTCCAGCCCTTGCTGATTCTATAGCTGCATTTAACCCAAGCATATTAGTTTGTTTTGCTATACTTTCTATAAATTTTAGAACATCATCTGTTTTTTTATAATTTTCATTTGTAATTTCTATAAATTTTTCTATATCTAAATTAGTTTCAGATATTTTTTGAAGACCTGAAGACATCTCAAATAAATTATTACTTATTTGTCCTAATGACTCGGATAAGGTATTTGACATATTAACCATTTTTTCTTTTCTTCCTATACTCATACCAATTACTATTGTTCCAGCTATTTGATTTTCTTCAAATACAGGAATTCCTATCGTCTTTAGTGGTACCCCAAATACACTTTCTGGCACCATTACTGATACTTGCTTTTTAGCTTTTAAACAAACATCAGCTGCACACCCTTCTGGAATTACATCACCTGTTTTAGCTTTCATTTTTAAATTAGTGCTATCTTTAACCAATAAAAATCTTTCTGTATTAGATATTGTAAAAATCAATTCATCTTCAAAATAATATTTAAAACAAGGCATTAATGTATAAAATGCTTGCATTAACTCATTATCAGATATTTTCTTTATCACTAAAATCACCCCTAAATTGTTTTTAAGTTATTAAAATTTAACTAATGCCACATTATAATACTATTATCGTCCAAATCTTCTTCAATATTATATCATCTCTTCATATTTTTTAATAATTAATTTATTATTAACACATTTGTTTAAATATGTAATACCAACTTTTCTATTAAACCTTTTATTGTTATAACATTTTTTAATTATTTGAAAAAAAAGATCTAGATATTTTTTAATTAATATCTAGATCTATTACATAATCATTACCTATTCTCTAATTTTCTATTTAAATATTATTAGGTTTAATTTAAATAGCTTCTGGTTTTTCAAATTGTGAATTATATAAATTTGCATAAAATCCATTTGCATTTAATAAATTTTCATGGTTTCCTTGTTCTATAATATCTCCATCTTTCATTACAAGAATTAAATCTGCATCTTTTATAGTTGATAATCTATGAGCTATAACAAAGCTAGTTCTACCCTTCATTAAATTATCCATTGCTTTTTGAATAAGTATTTCCGTTCTTGTATCAACTGAACTTGTAGCTTCATCTAGAATAAGAATCTTAGGATCAGCTAGTATAGCTCTCGCTATTGTTAATAATTGTTTCTGTCCTTGTGAAACATTACTTGCTTCTTCATTTAATTCCATGTTATATCCATCTGGTAAAGTTTTTACAAAATTGTGAACATGAGCTGCTTTAGCTGCTTCAATTACTTCTTCATCAGTTGCATCTAATTTACCATATCTGATATTTTCCATTATACTTCCGTTATATAACCATGTCTCTTGTAATACCATACCAAAAGCTTCTCTAAGTTCACTACGATTAAAATCTCTTAAATCATTGCCATCAATTAAGATTGCTCCATCATTTATATCATAGAAACGCATTAAAAGCTTAATCATTGTTGTTTTACCAGCTCCTGTTGGTCCTACAATTGCAATCTTTTGTCCTTTTTTAATTTTAGCACTAAAATCATTTACTATAATTTTCTCTGGATTATATCCAAAGTGTACATTTTTAAATTCTACATTCCCATGAACATCATCAATAGATGCAGGGTTTTTGGCAAATTGATCTTCTTCTTCCTCATCTAAAAATTCAAAAACCCTTTCAGCTGCAGCTGCTGTTGATTGTAGTAAATTTGAAACCTGAGCAATTTGACCAATTGGTTGAGTAAAGTTTCTGCTATATTGAATAAATGATTGAATATTACCAACTGTAATTCTACCATTGATTACAAAATATCCACCTAAAATTGAAACTGCTACATATCCAAGGTTACCAACAAAAGTCATTATAGGCATCATAAGTCCTGATAAGAATTGAGATTTCCATGCTGATTTGTATAATACATCATTAGATTCTTCAAATTCATCAATTACTTTTTGTTCTTTATTAAATACTCTAACTATATTTTGTCCACTAAACACTTCTTCAACCTGACCATTTACATGACCTAAATACTTCTGTTGTGCCTTAAAATGTTTTTGCGATTTTTTAACAACAAATCCTATAATAGCCATAGAAATTGGCAATATACATAAAACTATTAAAGTCATTATCCAGTCAATGCTAAACATCATTATCATAATACCTATAACTGTTGTGATTGATGTTATAAGTTGAGTAGCACTTTGATTTAAACTTTGAGATAAAGTATCTATATCATTTGTAAAAATTGATAAAACTTCACCATGTGTTCTGCCATCAAAAAACTTCATTGGCATACGATGTATTTTTTCTGACAATTCTTTTCTTAATTCATATGTTAATTTTTGAGAAACATTTGTCATTAATATTCCTTGTATAAAAGAGAATATTGCACTAATAACGTATAAACAAATTAATCCTCCAAGTATTTTAGCAATTTTATCAAAGTTAATACCTGATCCTCCAGATATTTTTCTCATTAATCCTTCAAATAACTCTGTAGTTGCATTACCTAATATTTTAGGACCTACTATAGAAAATATTGTACTACCAATTGCAAAAACAAATACAAGGATTATAGCAATTTTATATTCGCTTAAGTAGTCCATTAATTTGCTCATAGTACCTTTAAAATTCTTAGCTTTTTCTCCTACGCCCATGTTCCTGCCCATTGAGCTTTTTCTTTGCGTATCCTTACTCATTTTCAAGTTCCTCCTTTGAAAGTTGTGATAAAGCAATTTGCTTATAAACCTCACAGGATTTTAACAATTCTTTATGTGTGCCTTTTCCTACTATTTTTCCTTCATCTAAAACAATTATTTGATCAGCATTTAATACTGTACTAATTCTTTGAGCTACAATTAAAATAGTGCTGTCTTTTGTTTGTTCATTTAATGATTTTCTAAGAACAATATCTGTCTTATAATCAAGAGCTGAGAAACTATCATCAAATATATATATTTCCGGTTGTTTTGCAATTGCTCTTGCTATTGATAGTCTTTGTTTTTGTCCTCCTGATACATTGTTTCCTCCTTGAGAAATAGGACTCTTATATGTATCATCCTTTGTTTCAATAAACTCAGTAGCTTGTGCAACTCTAGCTGCATTTAACATCACTTCTTTTGGAGCATTTTCAACACCATACATAATATTTGATTCTATTGTTCCTGAAAATAACATTCCCTTTTGAGGAACATAACCAATTTTATCTCTTAAATCATGTTGAGTAACATTTCGTATATCTACACTATCAACTAATATTTCTCCTTCAGTTACATCAAAGAAACGAGGTATTAAGTTAATCAATGTTGTTTTACCACTACCCGTACTTCCTATAATTGCTGTAGTTTGTCCTGGTTTCGCAGTAAAATTAATATTATTTAAAACATCTTCTTCTGCATTTGGATATCTAAAGTTAACATTCTTAAATTCTACAAACCCTCTTTTATTTTCATCAAATGATTTAGTAGAAACAGGATCTTTTATAATTCCTTCTGCATCTAAAACTTCTGCAATACGCTTTCCTGATACTGCAGCACGTGATATCATAATTGATATCATTGAAAGCATTAAGAATGCCATCATAATTTGCATTGTATATTGAATAAATGCCATTAAGTCTCCAACTTGCATTGTTGCATTTTCTATTTTACTAGCACCAACCCATACAATTAGAACTGAAATTGCATTCATGATAAACATCATTGAAGGCATCATGCAAGCCATTACCTTATTAACAAATAAATTAACATCTGTTAACTCTTTATTTGCTTTATCAAAACGCTCTTCTTCATGTTTTTCAGTACTAAATGCACGTATTACAGGAATTCCTGTCAAGATTTCCCTAGCAATTAAGTTTATTTTATCAACTAATTTTTGTAATTTTTTAAATTTAGGCATGGCTATTACAAATAACACACTTACAAGACTTAATATAGAAAGTATTGCTACTCCAATAACCCAAGACATTGTGCTATTAGTATTTAAAACTTTAATAAATGCACCTATTCCAAGGATTGGCGCATATAATACAAATCTAAGTACCATTACAGTAAGCATTTGAATTTGTTGAATATCATTAGTACAACGTGTAATTAATGATGCAGTTGAAAAATCATCAAATTCTTTATTTGTAAATCCAACAACCTTCTTAAATACAGTACTTCTTACATTACGACCAAATATAGCTGCTACTCTTGAAGCTAGTAAAGTTACAAGTATTGTTGCCACCATACTAATTAATGCAAGTCCAAGCATCCTTGCACCAGCTGAAAATATATAATTAGTTTGGTATTTATCCATATTAATACCAATTTTAGTATATTCATTTTTTACAAAAGAAACTGCCATTTGATCAATGCTGTTATCATCTAACTTACTAAACATTTCATCCATGTTTGATGTTATTTCTTTAAATTGTTCTTCTGGCATAATTGCAAATACATCAAAGATATTTGTATCTTCCTTTAATACTCCAGCGGGGAATGAACTAATTATTTTATCTTCCATGGCCTTAACTTCATCTGAACCACTTTCAAAATTAGAAACCACTACCATTGGTTTCCCAAGTATTGAATTTAATTCTTCAATTTTGTCTTTATCAATATCTTTTAATACATAAAGATTTTCTTCTTCTAATAAAGGATATTCCTCATCTGAAGTAGATAACTTATTAAGCAAATCATAATTTTCTAGTACCTTTTCATAATCTTCATCTTCTATAAATAAAGAAAGTCTTTCCATTTCACTTTCTCTAATTACATCTGGAGTTATTTTATCTACTCCTCCGTGTTGAATACCTACATTAACAATATTGGAAGTATATTTTGGCAAATTCAAATCACAAACTGATTGTACTACCAATAAAACTACTATAGCTAAAATAGGCCAAACTGATTTTTTTAAATGTTTTAATAATTTAAGCATATCCTTTTATTCCTTTCTTCTTATGTCGAGATTAGATAATTTTTTAATTAAAAAACTTTATACTTATCCGCTCACTAAAAATTACTTGATAATTAGCAAATATTGCTAACTAGTTATTATTTAAAAATTATCAATATTTATTTACTATGAAAATTATCTTACAACGAAATTTTATCTATGTCAACAAATATTTACTGTAAATATTTGTTGACCTTTATATAATTAGCATATAAACTTAATATAAATACAATATGTAAAATCTAAATGAAATGTTAGGTGATTTTCTTGAAAAATGAAGATACTTTAGAAATTTTAAATGAATTAATAGATCTATCTATTTCTATGAAAAAAATGATAATTAGACCTATAGAAACAAATCCAATAATTAATATCAGTAGATTACAAATGCAAACATTATGTATCTTAGCTAAATTTAAGTCTATTAATATGACCAATTTAGCTAAAGAACTTATGGTTACAAAGCAACAAGCTACGGGTATTGTAAGTAATTTAGTTAATAAGGGATATATACACAGAGAAGTTAATCCTGAAAATCGTAAAGAAGTTTTACTTAATAATACTGAATCTGGTACAGAAATGATTAGAATTATTAAAGATCATACGAAAGATAAGTTATATAAATATTTTGATACACTAACGTCCGAAGATAAGAAAAAAATTACCGAATCTTTAAAATCAATAAAAGATACTATAAGAAAAATAGAAGAACATGATCTATAATAATTTATTATGTATTCTAGTTAAATTCTAAAAAGAACTTTAGCACATTATTAAAATGTTGAAGTTCTTATATTTTCATTAAGAACTATTAATAAGCTCAAGTACTCTACTAGTCCTTAATAAAATTCATTAAAAGAAGATGTTACAAAAGCAACACCCTCCTTATAAATGGATGTAAAAGAATAGTTAATAGACATAATTTAAAATACTATATTACTTTTTTAAATAATACATTCTACTTTCATATGGTCTTAAAACTATTTTCTTCTCCATAAGATTTTCATTATAATTAGAAATTAATAGTTCTCCTTTCTTGAATGATTCATATAACGGAAACTCTATATCAATTGGATCTTTTGTAAAGTTTGAAAAAACTAACAATTCTTCATTTTCATTTCTTCTTACATAAGAGAATATTCTCTCATCATTAGGATAAAGTAGATTAAAGTCACCATTAATTATTACATCATAAGTTTTTCTAAATTTTATCAATTTTTGATAGTGATTAAAAATTGATTCTTTTTCTTTTAATGTATCTTCTACATTAATATCTACATAATTCGGATTTACTTTAAGCCATGATTCACCTTTAGTAAAGCCTGCATTTTCATCCTTTGACCATTGCATTGGGGTTCTTGCATTATCTCTCCCCTTAGCATAAATTCCAGTCATGATTTTATCCATTGACCATCCAAGTTCTTGTTTTTCCTTAACCATGTTTATTGTTTCTACATCTTTATAATCCTCTAAAGAAAATCTTACATTTGTCATACCTATTTCTTCACCTTGATATATATATGGTGTCCCTTTCATTCCATGTAAGATTGTTGCTAACATCTTTGCACTTTCTTTGTGGAATTCTTTATCATTACCAAAACGTGAAACTATGCGAGGTTGATCATGGTTTGACCAAAATAGGCTGTTCCATCCATTATTATTAAGAGCTTGTTGCCATTTATTAAAGACTTCCTTTAATTCATTTACATCTAATTTCTTTAGTTCCCATTTACCTTGTCCTCTTACTTCATCAAGACCTATGTGTTCAAAACCAAATACCATTGAAAGTTCCTTTCTATCCTCACTTGAGAATAAAGGTGCTGTCTCTGGTGTTGCAAAAGGTGTTTCACCAACAGTTAAAATATCTCTGCCCTTAAAACAAGCTTCATGCATTTCCTGAAGATATTTATGAGTCTTTTCACTTACCATAATACTTTCATCTGGTATTTTCCCTATTAAATCTATAACATCAAGCCTAAAACCATCTATTCCTTTGTCTAACCACCAATTTATTAGTTTATAAACGTCTTTACGCATGTTTTTATTATCCCAATTTAAGTCTGGTTGACGTTTACTAAATAAATGATAGTAATACTGACCAGCTTCTTCTTCATATTGCCATACAGACCCACTAAAAAATGACTGTTGATCTGTTTTTACATTATCACTCCATATATAATAATCTCTGTATGGACTATTTTTATCCTTTTTTGCTTCTTTAAACCATTTGTGTTCATCACTTGTATGATTTACTACTAAATCCATAATAATTTTCATGCCTCGGTTATGCAATTTTTCAAGTAGTTCATTAAATTGTTCCATACTACCAAATTGCTCGTGTATTGAATAGTAATCACTTATGTCATAGCCATTATCATCTAAAGGTGAATTATAAATAGGTGTTAACCAAATTACATCTACTCCTAATTCCTTTAGGTAATCTATTTTTTCTATTATTCCGCCTAAATCTCCAATTCCATCATTATTACTATCTTTAAAACTCATAGGATATATTTGATATACTACTCCTTTTTTCCACCATTCCATTTTATTTACTCACCTTTCTATAACATCTCATATAGTTTATTTAAATCTATTGTATTTACTTGTTTTATAATATTAATTTAATATCAATCGATCATCTTTTATTTAGTTTATTAATTATATTTTGCTTATCTTTTTATAAATATTAAAATTCTCTCTCTCTATTTCAAAACACCAAAAAGCATCTTCTTTTGTGAATACCGGTATTTCGTTAACACTAGCCTTTACTTCATAGCTTCTTCCACCTTTGAAAACTTCCTTTGTAAAAATATTAGTCCAAGTTCCTTCTGGTAGATAAACTTCTCTAGAAACAGCACCTTTAATAACTACTGGAGCTACTAATAAATCATCTCCAAACATATATTGGTCAAAAATATTCCAACAGTTTTTATCCTCTGGGAACTGAATTAACATTGCTCTCATAATTGGAATTCCTGCTTCAATAAATTTTTCTGCTTGCTCCATTATATATGGAATAAGAGCCATACGAAGCTTAGCATAATAACGGTAATCATCTATTACCCAAGGGCTATTCCTTCTTTCTGCTATATTCCATGGAGTTCTATCTTGATTAAACTCTGCCTTACTCTCCGCATGATATTGCATTATAGGACAGAATGTTGCCATTTCTGTTGATCTTATAAATAGCTCAGCTGTTGGTATTTCACCACTAAAACCTCCTAAGTCCCACCCCCAAAAAGATACTCCAGATAAACCTGCATTTAACCCAGCACATAGATTACGTTTAAAAGCATCAAATGTAGATTTTTCATCTCCTGCCCAGTGAGCTGGAATTTTTTGAGCTCCTGTAAAACCTGCTCTACTAAAGGTTATTCCACTATTAGATTTATTAATAAAATCATAATACTTTTCTATATAAAGGTTAGGATATAAATTTCTCATTTCCTTCCCTGTTTTTCCATTGCTAAAACTTATATTGTCACCAAAAACAAACTCTCCCCCATCAGTTTTAAATCCGTCAATACCTATGTCATCAATTAAATATTTTCTCTTATCAAACCACCAATTTGACGCCTCTTCTGAGGTATAATCAAATAATATACTATCAGTAAACCATCCTTCTGGCATTCTATATGGTGTTCCATCTTCATTTTTAACGCAATATCCATTATTTATCATATAATTCTCATCGTTATCTTTTTGAAGATGATGTAATCCATTCATATATTTTATTATAGGTATTTGCCATAATATACATTTAAGTTCATTATCATGTAAGTATTCAACTAGTCCCTTTGGATCTGGCCAACGCCCCCACTTAGGGAATTTAAAATCTTTATATTTTAGAGCTTGTGAACCATCATTTTCTTTATAAACAGCATCATTAAAAATATAATAGGTTGATTCATCACTCCACGCTTCTATAACTAAAGCTGTTGATGGTATATTATATTTTTTTGTAAGCTCTACTTGTTTTCTAACTTCTTTATCACTATCCCAATTATTACTTGACATCCAAGGTCCAAATGCCCATTCTGGTAACATTTCTGGAGTTCCAGTAAGGTCAACAAATTGTTTAATAACCTCTCTTGGATTTCCTATAAAATAAGTTAATTCTAGTGAGCTTCTTTGACTTTCAATAGAGTAATATCTTAAATCATCATGAGCTAAATTAAATTCAGTATATTCATTAGAGTGTACATACAAACCATAATTTCTTGAACTTAAAAAATATGGCATTGGAAAATAGGTCTTTATGCCTTGATCTTTGTACTGATTGTAAACATAAACATCAACTATATTTCCTCTTTGATTTATATTATTATATCTTTCACCAAAACCATAAAAGCCCTCTTCTTCTTCACTTGCAATTACAATTCCAAAGGAAAATACTTCTTCTGCTTTTTTCCATATATAAATATCCTTTATTTCAAATATATTATCTCCATTTTTTATAACTAATAAAGACTCTGTTCCTTCTTCAATAACATAGGCATCTAATTTCAAGGAAGATTTCTTACTATTCTCTCTAATATTTTTTGTTTCTTTTATAAATAAATTAAATTTATTATTATCTAGCTTTAATTCTAAATCATAATGACTGTTTTCATTTGATTTAGAGTTAACTATTATTTTATCTTCAACAATTTCAATTCTATTTATAGTGCTTATTATCTCTTTTCTTAAAGTCTTAAATTTATAAACTTTACTTATTTTATTTCCAAAAGCAAAGTAATACTCTACATCCTGATCACCTTTAAAGCTTCCCATATCAAAACTATAATTACCTTTTTCTTCTGAATATTGCCCATTTATTTCTTCTTTTTCTTCGCCATTTACTTTGTAGTGCAATGTAACTCCTTCTTCTACTTTTGAAGGCCAAGTAACACAATTTACTATTACATTATCGCCATCCTTAGGATTCCATGGTGAGCGTTCAAATCCTTGAGAGTTATATCTATTTTCATTACCTAAAGGTTTATGTATAATAGGTGTATCTTCTAATGGCTTTGCCATCTTTAACTTATACATTACTATATTCTTTAATATTTTTTTTAGCTCATCATTAATCTCAACCTTAGTTAAATACATCTTAGCTTTTTGATAATCTGCTTTTTCTGCAAAATACCATGATAATAACAATGTTGATATAGGACAAATTCCACTATTTTCATCATATTTCACACCATTTTCATTAACTAAAGTATTTTCAATTTTTTTAATAGATTCCACTAAAACAAGATCTTCTGGTGCAAAAAGTCCAAAGGGTACAACTGCTAGCAGTAAATCTAACGCAACACTTTTTCCATCCTTAATATTTGATAGCATTCCACCTGATATATTATTTTCATATATAAAATTTTTCATATTATGAACTAGTTGTGATGTTTTTTCATCCTTTAAAAAAAGATTAATATTATATAAACTTCCATAAGCCATACCTACGTTAGAAGTGTGAAGCTTATCTTCACACTGTCCAAAATAGTTTTTTTGTGGCAAATTCCAGTTACTAGTTACTTTAGAAACATACATTTCAATTTGATTTCTATGTTTTTCAAGTAAGCTCTTATTATTCGTAATTCTAATATATTCTGCTAAATTAAATAATGTAAAACAAATATCTTGATAACTTAAGTTTTCTATAGGCTCTTCTATCATTTTACAAATATCATTCTCTATTTCACTAACTTCATTAAAAAAACATTTAGAAAATATCTGGAATAATTTTTCATTCTTATTGTTCATAACCTTATACCTCATTATTAATAATATAGTAGCTTGCTACAAATTCAGCACAAGCCCAAGTTAAAGGATTTATAAAAGATATATTTTCATTATTTGCATCTATAGCCTCAGGAATTAATCCATAAGCATTAGTATGATTAGAAATCCATCGTATCTTTTTAATATAATTTTCATAGTCACAAGTTAAAGCTGAATATTCAGCACAAGCTGCCGTATTAAATAACCATGGTCCATGATGATATTCTTGTTCTGAATAACCTATTCCATTTTCAAAAAATGATGCATTTTTTAAGAAATAACTGTGAGTTAATTGCATATTTTTATCATTAGGATAACCATATAAAGGTCCAAAATATTGAGGAGTATCATATTTTCTAACAACTTTATCATGGTAAGTTACATAACCATAATTGTATCTTTTTAATTCATAATCAAATGTGCTTTGTATTCCTTCATAAATATCCTTACACACTTTATTGCATATATTGGAGTATTGAACTTCATTAAATTCATTAAACAATTCTTCTGCTGCTTTAATACCACCATAAATAAACATATTTGATGATGTTATAAATGCTGGTCCAAATACCCCTTCATTTACTCCTCCCTCTGGTCCTACCATACCATTCTTCTTTTCAGAATATCTTATTACATCTACAAGTTCCTTTAAAAAATCTAAGTCAACAATTAGTTTCTTAGTTCTTTTATAAAGTTCATAAACTATTCTACAAAAATATCCTATAGAATCTGTTTGATGAAAAACATTATTGTTTGCACCTTGATTAGGTTCTCCTTTTCCATCATATCTTTGATAAAATTCACCGTTTTCTTTTCTTTTTCGTTTTATTAAATATCTTAATATCTGTTCACAATCATCATAATGTCCTGCAAGTAGTAATGCTCTGGCTACCATTATTGAGTCACGTGCATAATAGCATGGCATTTTGTTTGCAAAATAATGGCCTGTTAAATCTGCCGGAACATTTCCATCTAATAATACTGCTTTTATGGCAATTAAATTTCTCTTTGCCAAGTCTTCTAAATCATCTTTAACTAATTTAATGTCCTTATTAGTTGTTTTAACAATTGGACTATAGTTATTTTCTCCTTTTTTTAACCATGTGCTCCAATAATCTAAAGCTTCTGCCCTTGTACCCTTTAAGTTAAACTTATCTTTTAAACTTTCAATTTCTTCCTTTGTATCTTTAAAAACTAAAGACCATTTAAAGCTTTTATTTTCACCAGGATTTATTGTAATTTTATATCCTTGTGCACAACCTAAACGACAATTAGTAGTAAAGTTATCCTCTGTTTGAGTATTGTTCAATATATTCAAAAAAGTTTCATAAGAAAAATCTGTTGGAGAATCCACAACTAGATATTGTTCCGTTGCTGCTTCTGTTATCATTGCTATATTTGCTTTATTAGTTGTTACTCTTAATAAATTATCAGATACTTTTCTGCAACTTATATCATAATCATTTCTAACTGCAATATATCCATAACACATAACTTCTAAAGTTTCAGTACCATAATTATTAATTTCTGTTTCAAAGGTTATTGTACCCTTACCATAGGCGTAAACAGTATCTAGTTTTGTAAACTTATTCTCACTTATATCAAAGGTATCACAATACATGAAGCCATTCTTAACCTCTGTTTTTACTGGTTCTAAATGTATTGGATGAGTATGGCTTTGCCATTTTTTATTACCATAATATAATGTATCTTTAATCTTAATTATTGTACTTGCTGATTGGAGAATATCGTGATCATAGCTTTTATAAAATAAATGGTATATTCCTGTTCCATTTATATCTACTATTCCATTATTTACTGCATAAATTCCTGAAATATTGTCATTCCCTATTAATCCTATCCCCTTATATTTGTTGTTTATCATAATTACGTCTCCTATTACATTTCTATTGGCCTATTTTATTATCTTTTCCACTTGATTTTGGGCGTCATTTAAAGCTTGTTCAACAGTCTTAGCTTCTATGACTGCTTGATTTAATTCTTTATTTACTATATCTTGAACTTGAGAATTCTTTTTAACAACTGGAGGCATAATACCTGTATCTAAAGCTTTAAATATTACTTCCCTGCTTGCAGGCTTTTTATTTTCTAAAAAAGTTTTTTTAATATCTTCATTAGATGCTGCTGGTAGATCCCAGTTTGATTCCAAACGAATTTTTGTAGCTTCTGGATCTAAAGACATAAATTTTATAAATTTCCAAGTAGATTCTGGATTCTTCGTATTTTTGCTAGCAACAATACCATCTGCAAAAACATGATGTACTTTATTAGTATTTCCTGGCTCTAAAGCAATGTCCCAATCAAATGAGGCATCATTAAAAGTTCCAAACATCCAGCTACCAGTTCTGATCATTGCTAGTTCACCATTTTTAAACATTTCTTCTGGAGTCTTTCCGCTCATTTGCTTTGGAGTAGGTTGAATATTATATTTATGCATTTTGTCCATCATCCATTGAACAGCTTCTATATTTTCCTTTGAATTAATTGTTGGATTACCATCTTTATCAAACAAACTTCCACCATTTTGAGCAACAGTCTTATATAGTTCTGTAAATTGAATTGGTGAATATGAACCAAATGTATTATCCTTAGTTAACTTTTTAGAAGCTTCTAATTCTTCATCCCAAGTCCAATCTTCTGTTGGATAAGAAACTCCTGCTTCATCAAATAAATCTTTGTTATAATATAGAACAACATCAGAAAACTTTTCTGTTAATCCAAAAAGCTTGTCTTTATAGTTAAAGTATTTAAAGGCTTCGCCAGATAAATCTTCTGGTTTAAATGTTGAATCTTTCTTTTGTAAATCATCTAATTCTAATAAAACTCCATTTTCAGCATAAGTTATAAAGTTTTCATAATTAATTTCAAAAATATCAGGTAATGTATTAGAAGACGCTTGAGTTTGTAATTTAGTAAAATAATTATCAAATCCCATTACTTCATATTCTACATTTATATCAGGATTTTGCTTTTCAAATTCTGCAATCATTTTTTCTAAATCTTGAATATGATCTGGTCCTGCTGAATATGTCGCATATTTAATATTAACCTTTTCCCCATTGCTGCTGTCTCCAGATTTATTTGTGCAACCTGCAAATAAAGTTCCTACCATAATAATACTTAAAACTACTCCTAATAATTTTTTACTTTTCACATTAATTCCTCCTTAAAATTTATACTTAATTATTATCAAATCTAATTCCTGATATTATAGAAATTTAAATTAAGAGCTGATGCATTTTAAAAATAATATTTTCTGAATTTTCTTATGAGAGTAAATCCATAATGGTTTTATTTATTTTACAGCTGAACTTTGTACTCCTTCTATAAAGTAACGTTGTGCAAATAAGTAAACAATCATTATAGGTGTTACACTAATTAAAGTAGCTGCCATTAAAATACTCCAATCTACATACCAGCGACCTTGAAGTTGTGATAAAAATAAAGGTAATGTAGTATGAATTTCATCTGATGATACTAATAATGGCCATAAGAAATCATTCCATGCGCCCATAAAACTCATAACAGATAAAACTGCAAGTCCTGGCTTTACCAAAGGTAGCATTATCTTAAAGAATACTCTTAACTGCCCTGCTCCATCTAAGTAAGCTGCTTCTTCAATAGCTTTAGGAATATTCATAAAATATTGTCTCATCAAGAATGTTCCAAAGGCATTAAATAAGCCTGGTAAAATCAATCCTGCATATGTGTTTATTAGACTAAATTTGTTCATTATTATATATTGAGGTATTATAGTGGCTTGAACAGGTATCATCATAGTTGCTAGGTAAAGAATAAATAGTTTATCTTTATGCTTAAAATCTACTCTTGCAAATATATAACCTGACATTGAACATATTAAAACTTGACCTAAAGAAGAAATAACTGCTACTAAAATACTATTAAAAAGATAAATACTTATTGGATAATCACTAAATAATGTTTTAAATTGTTTTAAAGAAAATGAATTTAATATATTAGAAATAGACATATTGTAAGTAATATCTGGCTTAGTAAAAGCTACAACTACCATCCATAAAAATGGCACTATCATAGCCATTGCTCCTAATGTTAAAAGTAAGTATCCCACTATTTTTTTTCTATTAGTCATAATGTACCCACCTCTTTTGTAAAATATTTTGTCCTATAGTTACTAAGATAATTATTCCAAATAATATCCAAGATAGTGCAGTGGCATATCCCATTTGCTGATATTGGAAACTATATTTATAAATTTGTGTCACCATTACAGGCACTAAATCTGCTGTAGGTTCTCCCGATGTCATAATCCAAACTTGATCAAATATTTGGAAAGAATTTATTAGTGTAATTATTAATATATAAAAAGTTGTTGGAGATAAAAGAGGTAATGTTATCTTTGTGAACTTCTTCCATTTGCTTACTCCATCAACATCTGCTGCTTCATAATAGTCTTTAGGAATTCCTTGCAAACCGCCTAGAAATATTACTGCTAAAAACCCCACATCCTTCCATACACTAGTCATAATAATTGCTGGCATTACATACTTTGGATCTTGTAGCCATGCAGGACCTTTAACACCAAAGACACCCAAAATTGAATTTATAATACCAAACTCAGGATTTAACATACCTTTCCATATCATGGAGACTGCTACCCAAGAAGTTATAACTGATAAGAAGAATATTCCTCTATATACTGTTACCCCCTTAAGCTTTTTATTTAATAAAAGTGCTATCCCTAAAGATATAGCAACTACCAATGGCAAATATCCTCCAATAAAATATAATGTATTTTTTAGTGCTAAATAAAAGTCCTTGTCCCTAAAAATTTTAATGTAATTTTGTAATCCTACCAAATTTGGCTTTCCAAATAGATTCCAATCTGTAAAGCTTATGTATAAGGAATAAGCCATAGCCCCTATCTTAAAAACCAACAAACCTAATAAACTTGGTAGCAAGAAAATAGCTATCATTTTTTTATTTGTTTTATTCATACTGTTCCTCCTCCTTAAACGTTTAACCAATTATAAGAAAGACTTATTTTGTAGTCTCTCTTATAATTAATTTTGTCTTAGTACAGATATTTCTCTCCCTTTGCTTACCATTAATTATATTGATTATAACTTCACCTGCTAATTCACCGCGTTTTGATATATCTTGATGGATAGTTGTTAATTTAGGATGAAATATTGAAGCCAGATATGTATCATCAAATCCTATTACAGAATAATCCTTCGGTACATTTTTATCACTCATCTTAAAACCATTTACTAATCCAACAGCTATTATATCAGCAGTAGCAACAGCTGCTGTAGCTTCTACTTTATTTACAATATCAGCTGCTGATTTGACTCCATGCTCATAAGTAATATCCCCTTGTATCACTAACCTTTCATCAAATGGAATATTATATTCCTTTAGGGCTCTCTTATATCCTAAGTATCTTTCATGTAATACTCCATAACCACTAAGAACACCTGTAACTAAAGCTACTTTTTTATGTCCTTCCTTTATTAAAAATTCTGTAGCAATATAGCTTGCCTCTTCGTCATTAATATTAAGCCTAAAATAATTATCATCATTTACATATGAATCAATTAAAACTATAGGTATAGATACTTTCTTGATGTTAGTTAACTTTATGTGTTCATCTAAGCCAAAGATAATTGCAGCATCTAAATTCCATTTTATAAGCATGTCCTCATATCCTTTATCCTGATTTAAAACACTTAAAACTATACTATAACCATGTTTTCTTAGATAATATTCTATACCTGCAATAAATTCACTATAAAAAGGGTTAGTGAAAATCATTTTTTCTGTAACCTCTAATTGAGGTATAATTACTCCTATTAGTTTAGACCCCTTTCCTACTAAGGATTGAGCATTCATACTCGGTACATATCCAATCTCCTCAATAGTATCATTTACTAATTTAATTTTTTCTTCTGACACTTTATCATATTTACCATTTATAACATATGATACTGTGGCAATGGATATTCCACATTCTTTAGCAATGTCTTTTATAGTTGGTCTCTTCAAAGAAACACCTCTTTTCTTAAACGTTTAACTAGCTAATTTAATTTTATTCAGTCTTCGTCTTAAACGTTTAACTAAATACTCTTAACTTTATTACCTCTTTATTGTAAACCATATCATTGTATATTGCAAGTATTTTTTAACAAATGGAAAAACTAAGTGTAGTTTTTAGCTTATTCTACATTAAATACTTTTAATCAAGATATTTATGCTATGTATTATTTAAAATATTATATTAAAGTATAAATTAGTTGTCACAGAATTATTAAAAAAAATTCTATATTTTCCTTTACAATAAAAAACAGTAGATAATTTTGTTTTTATACAAAGTTATCTACTGTTCCAATATTCTATCTTGTTTAATTATTTATTTTGAGCGTTAACTTTAATACGTTTTAGTCTTTTCATAACATGATTTTCACCTTTACCGAAATCAACACCAATAGCATATTTACCCATAGTTTTTATACCTCACAAATTCTACTTTTATTTTTAGCATATCCTTATTTTTTTAGTAATCTTGTAATATCCTCTAATGAATCCATGATTATATCTGGTTGAACACTACTCTTTCCAATATCTCCTTTTTGAGTTTCCCCACTTAATACCAATATAGATAAAACATCACTATCTTTAGTTACTGCTATATCTGTATATAATCTATCTCCAACAACAGCAATTTCATTTTCTTTATATCCAGTTTCTTCAACTATATACTCTAATGTATGATGAGAAGGTTTACCAAAGAACTCTGGAAATCTATCAGTAGAACTTTCAATTAATCTTGCCATTGATCCACAATCAGGAATAAAAGTATTACCTTCCATTGGACAATTTAAATCCGGATTAATTCCAAAATAAATTTTACCATTTCTTATAAAATTACATGCTTTTTCAAGCTTTTCATAAGTAAGGCTTGTATCAAATCCTATAATTACAATATCTGGATTACTATCGTCTAATTCTATTTTAGATTTTTTAAATTCATCCAATAAAGATTGTGTTCCTACAACATATACAGTTTTTCCTTCATAGTTTTTCTTTAAATATTTTATCATTACATGTGTTGAAATCATCATTTGTCTTGGTTCAATTATTATATTCATACCTTTTAATTTCTCAACATAACTTTCTTGACTCTTAGATGAATTATTTGTGAAAAAGTAATATTCTCTATTAGTTTCTTTTACTGTTTCTAAAAACTCATTAGTAAAATCAAATAAATTTTTTCCTAAATAAATAGTTCCATCCATATCTAAAATAAAGCATTTAATTTTTTCTATCTTATCTTTTATGCTCTTATCATTTAATTCCATATATGAAGCTTGTTCATATTCAAAATAATTTGCAATTTTTTCCGCCATCTTATCAGCAATACCTAAATCCCATAGCAATTGTAAAAGAGTATATCGATCTCTAACTTCTTTTGCAACTAATATACTATCTTTAATCATTTCATAATCAACCCCAACTTGTTTAGGATTAATTGGTGCGTTTAAAGATAATAAAATATCTTCTATTACTTTAACATTAGGTAATGAGTCATTTATAACTTTTGTAATCTCATCCCAATGCTCTTCTATTCGTTTTATTCTTTTTTCATGAAGATTCTTCGAATTTTTATTTGTTTTCGCTTCTAATGCTATTACTCCATTTGCTGCACATCCATAGCTTTGAATCATCTTTTCTTCCCATGCTTTTTGGTCATAATTTTCTATAACTTTTCTAGCATCTTTAAAGTCTATTTCCTCTTTTAATAACATTTCATATAACTTTATAACAGCTACTGTTCCAATTCCTACTTTGGTTCCATGTAATACGGGTTTTCTTCCTTCAAATAAGAATTTCATTTCCCAATAATGAGAAATATGATGTTCACTTCCAGATGCTGGTCTTGAATTACCAACAAAGCTCATTGCAATTCCTGTTCCAATTAAAGCTTCTGTAATATTGCTTATCGCTTCTTTTGAACGTAGCATTACTTGATCTGCACTTTCCACTACTTTTTTTATAGATTTTTCAACCATTTCAACTATCTCTTTGCAATAATACTCTTTGTTTACAATATTAGCAATTTTCCAATCACATAGGCAAGTATATTTCCCTAGTATATCTCCAAGCCCTGCTGTTATCATATTCATAGGTGCTTTTGATAAAACATCTATATCAGCTATAATAGCTGTTGGAACATGAGCATCATATGTTGTTTTTAAATTGTTAGTTATAAGCGCTGCTCCTACTGATGCAAATCCATCCATTGATGGTGCTGTAGCTACAATAATGTAATCTATTTTTAGTTTATAGCTTATATATTTACACATATCATTGATAGTTCCAGTGCCCACCCCTAATATAAGATCATAATTGCTTTCCATTGCAAGCTGTATTTTCATTATGGTTTCTTCATTTGGAACAACTTCATCTTCATCCAATACAATCTTACTTATTTCAATATTTGCTGTTTTAAATTCATCCTCTACTTGTTCCCCAGCCGCTTTATATGTATTCTTATCCGCAACCATAAATATTTTTTTATAAGAATTTCTTTTAATAAATTCAGGTATCTTTTTTATTGCACCTTCTGATATCTCCACATAATCTAAATCAGTTTTATGATTTTTTCCACAAGAACAAAAAAAATTGTGATGTAAATAATCTGATATTGAATTTATCTCCATATTAATCATACGTAACCACCCTTTTAATATATTTATTTTTGCTAGCAAATATATTTTATATTGTCATTATAAATATCACTTATATATACTGTCAATCAATGTAAACACTCACTTATTAATAACTTTACTATTACAAAATTAATATTTTTTTCTTTTTAATAAACTTAATTATTTTAGTGAGAAGCTTTCTTTGTTATTTATTAATATTTCAATTTTTTATATGGCTGTGTTGATATATGCAATAGGCAAAGAGGCATTGTAATCAGTCCACTTTGCTTATGCATATATCAAACACGCTGCTAAAGCATGGCCTTTTGCATAAAAAGATCTATGCTTTAAAAATAGTTTTTTGATTAAATATTATGAAACTAATTTTCATATACCTTCTTTTTATTATTAATAAATTTAACATTTTATTAATAAATATTAATACTGATTATTAATAAAATTCTTTAAATCCATTAATAATAAATTTATTTATTAATTAACTATTTGTCTTTTTTATGCCTATTTTGTATACTAAGTTTAAAAGAAAAGGAGTGGTTTACTTGACGTCTTATTGTAAGATAACAACAAAAGATATTGCTGACTATGCTGGAGTTTCTCAATCAACTGTTTCTATGGTGTTGAATAATAGACCTGATGTTTCTTTTTCTTATGAAACAAAAGAAAAAGTTCTTAACGCTGCAAAAGTTCTAGGATATAAAAAAAATAATAATAATAATAAGACATGTGATGATACAGCTTTATCGAAGCTTATTATAATAATGTGTCCATCTCTTTCTAATTTGTATTATACTATGCTAATACATTCTATTACTGAGCAAGCAAATAAACATGGATACTCTATATTTATAGCTCCTACACTTAGAAGTCCTAAGCTCGAAAAACATTATTTAAATATGTATTCAAATCTTAAAGTAGCTGGAATTATATATTTATATCAATCTACTTTGGTTTCACAGATAAAAGACTTAGTTTCTTCTACTCCTGTTGTTTTAATTAGTGATAAAAATGAAGATTTAGACTTAGATTCCGTAGAACTAAATAGTCATAAGACAGGTTATATTATAGGTGAACATCTATTATCTCTTGGACATAAAAGAGTGGCTTATATTTCTACGCCACTACTTGCACATGAAATCCCAAGGATTCAAAGACTTAATGGATTGAAAAAAAGCTTTTATACTCATAATGTTAATATCGATAACATCATAATTAAAAATGAAGACATTAAAAATACTACTGAATATCCTTTAGATAAAACTGAGTATTTAACAGGATATAATTTGACAAAAGAATTATTAGCAAAAAAAACAGCTGTAACAGCTTTTATTGGAACTAATGATATGGTTGCTATTGGAATTATGGATGCATTAACAGAAATGAAATATAAAATACCAAATGATTTTTCAGTCTGTGGTTTTGATAATACTCTATTATCATCTTTACAAAAAATATCTTTAACAACAGTTGATCATGCTATAGAAGATAAAGGTACTGAAGCTGTTAATATTATATTGAAAAAAATAAATAGTAAATCCTCACCTTCAAAACCACAAAATAGATCCTGCATTATGAGGCTAGAATATGAACCTTTTATAGTTAAAAGAAGCAGTACAGGCATTGCACGAACTACAGAATTATATTAAAGAAACCATTTTAACTTAATAACTTATATTAAACAATTCAGCATTTGATAAAGATATATTGTTTAATTATTTAAATTTTCAAAATATTTTCCGAATTGTGAAAATGCTCTTGTTTTTTAATTTAAATCTGCTACAATATAAATAGAGTTAGTAATGAACTTAAAAGCAAATATATTCTTATATGAATATATAAAGATTTCATTTGAAACTATTTGGAAATAATAAATTACGACTCCTTTTTAATATTATTTAAAAAACAACGCTCACTATATTAAAACATGTTTTTAATTTAGTGAGCATTGTTTTTTATTATCTTTTTTAAACTTTTGATATTGAATTATTGAACTAGATTATAAAATAATCACTTACCATCTAACCTCTTTATACTATCTTATTTCTAAACATATATATTTTTTTGTAATTTTCTTATAGTTTTAAGAATATATAAAAATATACTAATAATTAAAGAGGTGTAAAATAACATGACTAATAATGCATCTATTGCTTTATTACTTTCTTTTTTTGCTGGAATTTCAACAGTATTAGGAGCTGTTGTTGTATTGTTTATAAAGAAAAAAAGTGATAAAATAATTACTTTTGCTCTTGGTTTTTCCTCAGGAGTAATGATTTGTGTTTCTTTTACTGATTTATTTCCTCATGCCGAAGAAACACTAATAAAATATTATGGAAATGTCTATGGTGTATTACTAACTATATTTTATATGCTAAGTGGTGTAATCTTTGCTATGCTTGTTGATAAATTTGTTCCACATGAACCTAAAAATATAAATGAGCATGACAGTAATAAACATTTAGATCTTTTTCGAGTAGGATTTGTATCAATGATTGCAATTACACTACATAACTTTCCTGAAGGTATTGCTACCTTTATGTCAAGTTATCAAAATATTACATTAGGAATGTCAATTTCTTTAGCTATAGCTATGCATAATATACCTGAAGGGATTGCTGTTGCTATGCCAATTTACTACTCTACTGGTAGTAAGAAAAAAGCATTAAAATACACATTATATTCTGGTTTATCAGAACCTTTAGGGGCTCTTGTTTCTTTTTTTATTTTAAAACCATTTATTAATGATTTTATTTTGGGTTTAATTTTTGCATTTGTAATGGGAATAATGCTATATATATCTTTTGAAGAGTTAATTCCATCTTCACGTCAATATGGATATAATAATTTATCTTTATACTCAATTTTTTTAGGAATATGTATAATGCCGATAACTCATATTTTCTTAAATTAATAGAATAAAGATTAAAAAGTGGCTAAGTTATACTTTGCTAATTTCAAGTGGAGAAATGAGAGTTTTGGTTGAAAACCATAATTTTTCTAAAAACACGTATTCCAAAATTCTAATCAGAATTTTTTCCTTAACTCTCTAATTTCTACTCTTAATTTACAACTAAGTTTCTATCTTATCTTAGTTGCCATGAGTTTTTTAAATTAAAAAAATTTTATACTTTTCTATACATAAAAAAGAAGCTACTAAAACTAAAATGGACCCTATATAGTAGACACTCATAAAAGAGAGTCTATCTATATAGAG
>NZ_CAURTC010000010.1:0-93074 GCF_963527835.1 uncultured Clostridium sp.
CAGCCCCCATTACGGACTTTCACCGATTAGTACGTGCCCATGCTGGGCACACAATTAGGAGCTAATGCTATTTTAGGTATATCATTAGCTGTTACAAAAGCAGCTGCAAACTATTTACAAATGCCATTGTATAAATATATAGGCGGAGTGAATGCAAAAATATTACCAGTTCCTATGATGAATATCTAAATATCTCAATTGAAGATGGTATGGATGAAGAATATTGAGAAAGTTGGAAATTAATTACCGAAAGATTAGGAAAGAAAACTTTCTTTAATATAAAGTAAAACTTTTTAATGGTCATAATGTACCCTCAAGGGTATAAAATAAATAAAATTGTTCAAAAAAAGAACGATAAATTAATTATCGTTCTTTTCAAATTAGTTTTAATTTTAACTAAATGAAATTTAGTGTCATTTAATTATATTTTAATAAACTTTTACTCTTCATATTCAATAGCTTCTCTTATTCCTTGAATCTTTTCAACTGTTAATCCTGTTATAGAACTTATCACTTCATTATCGAGTCCATTTTTATTGAATTTTTAACTATCTCTATAACTTTTTTACTTTCTCCTCTTTCCATAATCTTTTACCTAATTCAGTCATACTAAGCTCCTCCTCTACTTTTTCTAAATCTCTACCCTCTAAAAATTTACTGGCAAAAGCATATAACATTGTTTCAATATCATACCTATATTCTGTATCTACACTTCTTACTATCTTTATTGCAATGAAAAACCTTAAAATCTATAGTATAATGTATTTAATATATAATTTAATTTTGTAATATACGTATCTGTGTAATTTGATTATATAGTAAAAAATAACACAACCATAACACAACACAGCTAATTTTCTTTATGACATTTTATAATCAAATAAAATTAAGAATGCTCAAACACAAGTAAAATAAAGCCTTAGAAGAGGTTATAAAATACACTAAAATTCAAATCCTAGAACTTCTGAATTCTAGAAAAATTTAAATTAGAAATGGCTTATTTACTTGGTTTTAAGATTTAATTCTTAACTAAGAGTGTATAAAATGACACAATAATAACAAACCACCTTATTTTAGTGTAAAATTGATTTGTGAACTCAAATTTACTAAAAAAAGGTGGTTTATTTATGATTAATGATCAAGAATATATCACTACAAAATTGAAAAAACATTAGAGAAAATGATACCTTTATCTTCAAAAAGATTAAATAACTTAGTTGCTATAATTGCAATTTATCCGATTGCAATGATGCTTATCAGAGAGGTTTTAGATATTAAACGTTACTAATTTTTTATAATCCAATGGTAAAGGTAAATGTGGTTTTTTCGTTAACGGTGCTTTCAGCATATAGTTTGCCACCAAGTCTGTCTATAATCGCCTTTGCGATGGATAGACCTAACCCATATCCGCCATCTTCTTGCGTTCTTGCAGTACTAATTCTGTAAAATCGGTCAAACAGCTTTGGCAAGTCAGATGGAGTAATTCCTTTTCCAGTGTTTTCAACTGAAAAGACAATGTTATGTCTCGTTTTTCTCAGAGTAATATCAATCGCACCTTTTTCATTTGTGTACTTTACGGCATTATCAAGCAATATCATAACAACCTGTTTGATCCTTTCACTATCGCTAGTTACAATAACATTTGACTCTATGGTATGGGTAAGGGTTATTTCTTTTTCATAAATCAAAACCTCGGTCGACAGTATGGCTTCGTTTGCAACTATGCTCATATCGAAAGGCATATTCTGTACTTTGATATTGGTGTCCTCGGCTTTGGCTAAATATAAAAGATCGCTCACGAGTTTACTCATTCTTCCAATTTCAGCCTGTATATGATCGATCCATTTTTTCTGGCTTATGATTGTTTCCTCTTGATGGGCAAGCAATGCATCGGAATTTGCACTAATAATAGCCAGTGGTGTTTTGAGTTCATGGGATGCATCCGCAATGAATTGTTTTTGCTTATCCCAAGTTTGCGAAATTGGTTTAATAGCTCGATTTGCAAAATAAAGACTGATTGCGAAAATAACAAAAATCATGGCGAAACCAATGATTAAAAATGTCATTAAAAGTTCTGTAAGCATCTTGTCAGAATCGGTAATATCTAAAAACGCTATTTGCCGTTCTGTTCCAGTAGAACTTATAATGCTTTGCTGCCCACTTTTATTTGTCACAAATTTGCTGCTTACCGATGACACTTTATACATCCACTTTTTGCCTTCCAGAAAGATGGTATCTATGTCCCTTTTATTATTTAAAGCAAGCTCGGCAGCTTTGAAATAAGTTTCTTCCGGCATATCAATAAAAGTTACTATTTTAAGAACTTCATCATCCCCATTCATTAAAATATTAAATGAAAGAGAAAAATTAGGGGGAATGACGCCGACTGTCCTATTTCCTTGCACATCACTAGAAAATTCTCTATCCTGCCTTAAAGATATTCCGATTGGAAGGGCAAATATATTGTTTAACTTATTTTGATTTTCCATCTGTACGTTAGAGTATGTTGTAAAATAAATAGTAGCAAAGGCGGCAAGCATTACCATCAAAATAATTGACATATTCAATATAAGGAATCTGTTTCGAAGTTTTTTAAACATATCAATTTTCATCCTTTGCAATTTTTATTATATACCCAACGCCACGCACCGTTTGTATGACTGTTTTGGAGTTTACATGGCTTAATTTTTTTCGCAAAAAAGATACGTATACCTCTACGTGATTATCCTCGGCATCACCATCAAATCCCCATAACTTCCCAATAATCGCGTTTTTAGAGATAACCATGCTTTTCATATTTATGAGAAATTCCAATAACTGGCATTCTTTTAACGTCAGCTTAAATGATTTTTTACCACAAAACAGGTCTAACGTTTGTGGATTTAGCTCAATATCTCCACAAGTCAATATACCATCATTTACAAATTCACTTTTCCTGCGTCCTAACGCACGAATTCGTGCTAATAGTTCATCTGTTTTAAACGGCTTTGCCAAATAGTCGTCCGCTCCGCTGTCAAGACCTTTGACTTTATCCTCAGTCTCGCCTTTTGCCGTAAGGAGGATAACTGGAGTCGCAATGCTGTTGGCACGAAGTTCCCTCAATATGCTTAATCCATCCAATTTCGGAAGCATAATATCAAGAATGATAATGTCATAGATGCTGGAAAGTCCGCAATCCAAGCCGTATTCGCCGTCATACGCCAAATCAACAGTATAATTATTTTTCTTTAAAACGGCGGCAATTGCTTCTGCCATATATTTCTCATCTTCAACCATTAAAATTCTCAACAGAACACCTCCTGATTGGTTTATTCAAAAATGTAGTAGTATACTCACGACAAAGGAGCTATTATCAGACTCCTTTGTTGTGAGTAGGACTCATTTTGTTAAGGTTATTTAGTCTTATACTTTAGTTCGCCTAATGAAGAAATTCCGCTTGGAGCGTTTTCGCTCCAAGTTGTGCCGCCATCAGTTGAATAGAGTTTAACACCATTTTCCACCTTGACCATCACACTTGTTCCGCTTCCCATTTGCGGTATAGCTCTATTTGTCATGAAATTTCCACCCTTTTCATTAAAAGTGGGAATGCCTTCGGGAGCGTTTTCGCTCCAAGTTGTGCCGCCATCAGTTGAATAGACTTTAACGCCGTTTTCCACCTTGACTATCACACTTGTGCCGTCTCCCATTTGCAGTATAGCTCCATTTGTCGTGAAATTTCCATCCTTTTCATTAAAAGTGGGAATACCTTCGGGAGCGTTTTCGCTCCAAGTCTGGCCACCATCGATAGAGTACATCTTAACGCCATTTTCGGATTTAGCCATTATGTTCATACCGGCATCATCTATGTGAAATCTGCCGTTAGTAAATTGGCCACTCATGATTTTTTCACCCTTGAACATAACACCCTGAATGCCTTCTGGAGCATTCTCATTCCAAGTTGCACCGTCATCAGTTGAATACAACCTAACACCGTTTTCCATCTTCACCTTGACGCTCATATTGATACTATCCTTGAATGTGGAACTACTGTCTGACCTCATTGGGGTACTTGCCGCAAATGCTGTTGTCGCACTCATTGATAGAACAAGAGCTCCACATAGAGCGACGGTACCGAATTTCCTTTTTGTTGCAGTTGAAATGTTTTTCATTTTCTTAACCTCCGTTAAAATTATTTTGTAGGTAGTTACCTTACATCCTAATCATAACTGCCAAACCTTTAATAAACCTTAAATGGCAAATTATTTTAAAAGGTTTTACAATATTTTTCATCAGCAGCTATCTTTCTTCCTCGAAAATAGCCTTTTTATAATGATATACGTTATAATGAACAATTACAAGCCAATGAAGCCTCTGGTTTATAAAGGATTTTCTTTCCATTAGCATTTACCTGCATAATTTACGATGAACAATTATTAATTATAATTAATACATAATTAACTTTATAAATGCAAATTATATTAAATAATACAAAATATATAAAATAATCTAAATTATTATTTAATAATAGTTGCTAATTAATAATAATTGTTTTATAATAAAAACATAGAATATAAGAAGACAGGAGATAATTAATATGAGTAATAAAGAAAATTTAAACAAAAAAAATGAATGTAATTGTACAGATAAGTTTGAAGTAGCTTTTGAAGAAGAAAAAGTTAAAGTTGATCCATCAAATCCATGTGATCCAAGTAATCCAGATTATCCATGGGTTTCATGTGGTATAGATAAAAAAACTAAAGATAGTGAAGAAAAATAAATTAATATATTATAAAGATAAAAACTATATTGAGCATTATTTTGCTAAATATAGTTTTTGTTTTTCATACGAGAAATTATAAAATTTTAAATCTGTTTATAACTTTTAAATTGTTAAATATCAATGCTCAATGAAGGAATAAATTAATATATTTATTTATCATTCATATAATATATATGCTTTCACCACAAAAATAACCACTTTTTTTCAAACTTTTTTTAATTTTATTTCGTTTAATAAAATAGTATAAAAAATGAATCTATTTCAAAATATAGATTCATTTTTTAACTATTTTTTAATTATTTTATAGCACCTTTAGTTACTCCTTCAATAATACCCTTTTGAGCAAATAAATAGAATACTAATATAGGTATTAACGCTAATAAGTAAGATGCAAATGCTAAGTTATAATCTGTCCCAAATTGTGATTGGAATATAAATTGAACTAAAGGAATAGTTGCAAAGTCCGGGTTACTTAATATTACAAGTGGTAACATAACATCATTCCAACACCATAATGCTGTTAAAATGGCTACTGTTGCATGTATTGGTTTTAGCATTGGAAATATTATTTTAAAAAATACTTGCCAAGTACTTGCTCCATCTATCAATGCTGCTTCTTCTAATTCTATTGGTATAGATTTTAGAAAACCTACATATAAGAATACATTAGAAGATAGTCCATACACTGTATATAAAAGAAGTAATCCCATTATATTATCCATATTCCAAACACTAACTTGTTTTACAAGTGGAAGCATTATTATTGGAAATGGTACAAACATGGCACTTAAGAAATAATAATACATAGCTTTGTATGTCTTTTTATGTATATTTCTTGCTATTGCATATCCAACCATAGAATTAGTGATAAGAGTAAGTATAACTGTTGTTATTGTAATAGTTAAACTGTTTTTTAATGCATTAAAGAAATTAGTCATTTCTATAGCTTTAGTAAAGTTTTCAAAATGAAAAACTTTTGGTAATGAAAAGATTCCGTTCATCATATCTTGTGGTGATTTTAAAGCTATAAGTACTGTTATTAATAATGGAAAAAGTACAGTTATAGTTCCTAAAATCATTAGTATTGTTACAAACCAATTTGTTTTCTCATCTTTATTTACTTTAGATTCTTTATTTTTTCTTGATTTATTAACTACTGCAAACATTATAATTGCATCTCCCTTCTTTCAAGGATTCTTAGTTGTAATAATGATATTGCTACTACTACTATGAAATAAATAACTGAGTTTGCTGATTGGTATCCAAATTGACTACCATCAAAACCAGCTTTATATATTAATACAGCTATAGATTCTGTTGATCCTGAAGGACCTCCACCAGTAAGTGACATAATTTGGTCGAATACATTTAAGAAATTTTTCATTGCTAACACCATATTTATAGTGAAAAATGGAGCTAGTAAAGGAAATGTTATCTTTTTAAACTGTATCCATTTATTTGCACCATCAATTGCACTTGCTTCATATACATCTTCTGAAATAGTTTGAAGTCCAGAAATATATATTATTGTGTTAAATGCAATGGCTTGCCAAGATGCTACTATGACAACCCCAAGCCATGCCAAATTAGGATTTCCAAGTATGCTTTTACTTAAAACTTCGCTCCCGATTGCTTGTCCTGCACTTGTTAGTATAAATGTAAATATATAACTGAATATATAACCAACTATTAATCCACCTAAAATATTAGGAATAAAATAAATACCTCTTAAAGTACTTTTAAATTTTATTTTAGAATTTAATCCTACTGCTAAAATTAAGCTTATTACATTTACTATAATTGTTGAAAGTAAAGCAAATTTAAATGTAAACATATATGAATTAATTATTCTTTCATCTGAGAATATACTTATATAATTCTTTATACCTACAAATTTAAAAGTTCCAAATCCTCTCCAGTTTGTAAAACTATAAGATATACCCTTTAGTAAAGGTAATGTATGAAAAATAAAAAATAGAATTACTGCTGGTATTGACATTAATAAGAACACTCTTCTTTTTTCTTTCATGCTCGTTCACCCCTATAACTTATTTTATTGCTGTGATCTATTCCATCTGTCATCTAAACTATTTAAAAGCTTATCTATATCCTTATTAAATAAATAAGCTTGAGCTAAATCTCCAACTTGCATTGATGCTGGATAATGGTGATCAGGAAAATCTAAAACCATTCCATTTTTAAAGTATGGATTTAAATCTTCTACAGTTTTATCTTGTTGATATATATCTTTAATTGCTGGAATCGCAAACTGTTCTTTTGCATATTGTTCTACATTCTCATTCTTAGTCATAAAATCTAAAAATTTAATTGCCGCTTCTTTATTCTTAGACTCCTTAGGTATTGCAAATAGTAAATCGATACCTGAAACAACACTGTTCTTGCTTGCATCATTATTTGTTGGCAATACAAACATTCCTAAATTCATATCTGGATTTATCTTTAATATTTCTGGAATAACCCAATTTCCTTGTATCATCATTGCTGCATTTCCTTGAGCAAAAGATACATTTCCATTATTGTATCCGATTCCAAAATTATCATTGTGACCATATTCTATTAACTTTTCCATCTTTTCAGCTATTGGTTTATATTCATCTCTAAATGTAACTTCATTTTTTCTACGTTCAATAAAGAAGTCTTCAGATTGAGTATTAGCTGTTATAGCATTCCAAGCTGGCATAGCAGTCCATGCATCTTTTAGCGTAAAGTAAAATGGTGTAATTTCTGCCTCTTTTATCTTTTCAGCAGTATCTATAAATTCATCCCATGTAGTTGGAACTTTTAATTTTAATTTTTCAAAAATATCTTTATTGTAAACTACTCCCCCAGCATTACATGCATAGGGTATTCCACATAAAGTATCACTAGGTTCAAACTCTAAACTTTTTAAAACATTAACGTAAGCAGGTTGTATTCTATCTATAATATTTTTTTGACTAGATAAATCTTCTAAAATACCTGCATCTACAAAGTCTCCATAATTCATCTCCCCAGCTATTGTTAATATATCTGGAACATCATTTTTTACTAATCTTGTTTTTAATACTGTCACAGGTTCAGCTGGTGAACTAATAATTACATCTATATCAGGATTTTCTTTTTCAAATTTTTCTTCAAGATTTTTAAATGTATTTATTGCTTCTGCTTTACTTAAAAAAACTTCTACTTGTTGTTTTCCATCTGCATTTTTAATATCATTGCTTTTACAACCAGTTAAAAGTGATGTAGAAAAAATGCAAATTGTTAAGCAACTAATAAGAATTCTTGTAATCTTCATTATGCCAACTACTTTTCTATAGTACTTAATACTCATAGAAAAATAGTATTCACCTCCTATTATTTATAATCTTTATAGGCTATATATCTTGTTTCAGGAATCGTTCCCAAAACAAGATATATAATTATTAAATAAGATATGCTCTACATTCATAAGGTCTTAAGCTTATATTCTCTAATGTCTCTTCTTTACACTCATCATAATTTGCTATAAGAAGTTTTTTATATTTTGATTTTATATTATTAGGTAATTTAAATTCTGAAATATTGCTAGAGAAATTACATATTACTAATAACTGTTCTTCATTTAATGTTCTTACATATGCATATATCTCTTCACTATCATCTAAAATTAAATCATAATTTCCATAAACAATAATTTCATTATCTTTTCTTATTTTTATAAGCTCTTTATAATAATTAAAAATAGAATCTTTATCATTTACCTGACTTTCAGCATTTATTTCATTGTAGTTATGGTTAACCTTAATCCAAGGAGTACCTGTTGTAAATCCTGCATTTACACTACTATCCCATTGCATAGGTGTACGTGCATTATCTCTACCTCTATCATGAATTCCTTCCATCATTTCATCATGTGATCTTCCTTTTTTAACAACTAAATCATTGTATGCATTTATAATTTCTATATCTTTATAATCATTTAAATCCTCAAATTCAACATTAGTCATACCAATTTCTTCACCTTGATAAATATAAGGAGTTCCCTTCATCATATGAAGACATGTAGCTAACATCTTAGCTGATTCTTTCCAATACTTTTTATCATCTCCGAATCTTGAAACAACTCTTGGTTGATCATGATTATTCCAATATAAACTGTTCCAGCCCTCATTTTCTAAACCTTTTTGCCATTTAGACATTATTCTCTTTAAATCTGTTAATTTAAATGAGTTCTTATGCCATTTTCCATATTTTCCATTACCTAAATCTGTGTGTTCAAATTGGAATACCATATTAAGTTCATTTCTATCTTCTCCAGTATATAACTTAGCTTCTTCAACACTTACACCTGGCATTTCGCCAACTGTTATTAGATTTTTATCTCTTAAAACCTTTTCATTAATTTCTTCTAAAAACTCATGTATTCTTGGACCATTCATTGAATACTTACTGAAATCTCCATTTACACCATCAGGGAATTCTTGATCTTTAGAAATAAAATTAATAACATCCATTCTAAATCCATCTATTCCTTTATCTAACCACCATTGCATCATAGAATAAACTTCATTTCTTAATTCACTATTTTCCCAATTTAAATCTGGTTGTTTTTTAGAGAATAAATGTAAGTAATACATTTCTGTTTCTTCATCATATTGCCATGCTGGGCCGCTAAAACAAGATGTCCAATTATTTGGTGGTTGACCATCTTTACCTTTTTTCCATACATAATAATCTCTGTATTTATTATTTTCTGATTTTCTGCTTTCTACAAACCATTGATGTTCATCTGATGTGTGATTTACAACTAAATCCATCATTATTTTAATTCCTTTTTCATGAGCTGATTTAAGTAACTCATCAAAGTCGTTCATAGTACCAAATTCAGTCATTATATCTTTATAATCACTTATATCATATCCATTATCATCGTTAGGTGATTTATATACAGGTGAAAGCCAAATAACATCTATACCTAATTCTCTTAAGTAATCTAGCTTTTCTATAATTCCTCTTATATCCCCAATTCCATCCCCATTACTATCCTTAAAACTTCTTGGATAAATTTGATATACCACACTTTCTTTCCACCAATTTGTTTTCATAAAAACTCCTCCTTTTATTTTTAATAAATGCTATGTTTTAAATATATTATGTATTAGGTTAACCGATTACGTAACCTTGAAAAATAAAATGGTTTATTTTAACCATTTTACAGTTTCTCTTTCAGCAATATTATGCTTCATAATAATTTGTTCTTTAGAATCGCTTCCATTAAGCATATTTAAAATTTCATTAAATGCCTTACATCCCATTTCATATAATGGCTGTGATAATGTTGTTAATGGTGGTATTGACATTATGGCTGTTTTAGTATTATCATATCCTACAATTGATAACTCATCAGGTACTCTAATATTTTTTCTATAGGCAACATTTAAAATTCCCACTGCCATATCATCACTAGCTACAAATATAGCTGTAAATTCCTTTTTTCTTTCTAATAAAGTATTCATGCATTCAATTCCACTGTTATATGAGAAATCTCCATATGTAATTAATTCCTCGTCTACATTTATTCCATACTCTAAAAGTGCTTTCATATACCCTTGTACTCTAGGTAATCCTGCTATTGTATCTTCTTTAGTTCCACTTATCATCGCAATTTTTTTATGACCTCTATCTAATAAATACTTAGTTGCAGTATAAGCTGCTGATAAATCATCTACTTTTATATGGGGCATATCATATTTAGGCGATGTTGTAGATATAAGTATATATGGAATATTGATTTTTTTTAAAGCTTTATAGTATTCATCTTCTATTTTTATACTTACAATGATGACAGCATCTAATTGTCTTTCTTCTAAAATTCTTAAATATTCTAAAGTTCTAACTCCTTTTGAACCAGCATTACAAAGTATAACGCTATAGTTGTTCTCATGTGCTACATCCTCTATTCCACGAATGATTTCACCATCAAAGTTTGTAGATACATCTGGTAAAATTACTCCTATAGTTCTTGTTGTATTAGTTGATAAAGACCTTGCAATAGCATTTCTTTTATAGCCAATTTCATCAACTACTTTAAGAACTCTAATTTTTGTTTCCTCAGAGTATCCCCCTAAATCATTTAAAACTCTTGATACTGTAGCTACAGATACTTTAGATAATTTCGCTACATCTTTTATGGTTGATGCCATCTCAATACCTCTTTTTTCCTTAAGTTAATCGATTACTTAAATATACAATACCATATTTTCATATACATATCAATAAAGTAAAATACTAAAAACTTAAACATATTAAAAATTAATACTGTTAAAACCCCACTCCATCTAATATTTTATAGATTTCTAAAGAGTAAAAAAAAATTTTAAAAATTTTCCTTGTTAATGTATAAAATTTTTTCGCTTGTCCATAATATAAATGTATCCACAATATCATAATAATCATTAGTCCCCTTAAACTAGTATAACGTTTGTTGTTATACTAATATGAATTGTTTATTTACGAAGAAAACTCTCCATTATAATAATGAAGAGTTTTCTTATTTTATAGTTTATTTTTCAATTACGTTTTAAATAATCATTTTTAGTATATGTTCATATATGCAATAGATAAAATGGCATTGTAATTAGACTTTTAGAACCCCCAATGAGTATTGTCACATTTACTGCTTGTCTCAATTTTATATTGGGAACAAGCTAAAACGGGACTATACTCATTTTAGCGTTCTTAAGTTTAATTACTTAGTCCATTTTTATTTATGCATATATGAACACTTTTTAAAACATAGCATTATTTTTTAGATACATATTTATTATCTTTTATATAAAACCTCCATGGAAAGTCTATTGCTTCCTCGGCATAATCTATTCCAATCCTCGTTGTTTCAACAATCTCATGATTATCATAGCTATCTTCTATATATAAATCACCTTTTTCATAAAGCACTTTATAATTATCTTTTTTATCTATTCCAAAAGCCATGCATAATTTTGATGGTCCATTAGTTAATTCTCTCTTCTTAACAATAGATAATTCTTCAAATTTTTTATTAAACCTTTTTAAAGAAATATACTCAAAATTATCTAATGGCTCTAATGCTCTAATTAAAACTCCCTGTCCATCATCATTTTCTCCGCTTATTACATTAAAGCAATGATAAAGTCCATATATAAAATATACATAAGCTATTCCGCCTTCTTTAAATAGCGGTTCCGTTCTTTCAGTTCTTCTTCCATTATAAGCATGTGATGCTTTATCAATTAATCCAATATACGCTTCAGTTTCTACTATTTTTCCCCTTAAAATAACACCATCTATTTCTCTTACTAAAATTTTACCCAATAAACCTTTAGCTACTTCCAACGCATCTCTTTTATAAAATTCCCTATTCAAAATCAATTACTCATCACATCCTTTTATTTAAAATCTCATTCTAAAGTTTTATTATAACTAATTTTTGATATTTTATTATAAGTCTACATTAAAAATGAATGTTTATATTTTAGTATACGGCGTGATAGCATTGTAAGTAAATTACTCAATCTATGCGCTTTATACTACAATATAAACAAATTCTTAAAGCATACGCTAAATATCAAAAATAACTACTTTATTCGATTTTAAACTTTCCTTTACATCTATTATTCTTTGATTAGATGATCCTCTGAATTTCAATCCATCTTCTTTTTTATCTTCCTCAAATTTTCCATCCACTAATACATCTATGTTATTTATTAAGTCTTTCCAACCTTTATTGCTTTCTAAATTATCATTTATATATTCAAATGTATATCCTGTGTAGCACCAAATATTTTTATTGTTTTCTTTAAAAACTTTTGCCATATAAGAAAATTGATCTGCTCTTTCAAATGGATCTCCTCCACTAAAAGTAATTCCTCTAATCATTGGATTACATAAAACATCTTCTATTAATTCATTTATATCCTTTTCTTCTCCACCATTAAAATCATGAGTATCGGGATTAAAGCAACCCTTACAATTATGATTACATCCTTGTGAGAAAAATACTCTTCTTATTCCTGGACCATTTACTAAACTTTCATAAGCAATACCTGATAATCTTATTTTTTTATCCAAAATAATACACTTCCTTTAAAAATTCTTATGTTTGCATTTAAGATTTATTATATCTCTATCTTTTATATATAGGAAATATAATATTAATTATAAAACACAAAAATAGAAAAGCTACTAATATATAATAAATTATATATTAGTAGCTTTTCAAAAACACTTCATTTATTACCTGTAATTAAAAAAACTATTTTAAATATGTGTTGATATATGAAATAGACAAAATGACATTTTATTCCGTTCAGTTATTCTTATATATATCAGGGCTTTGTTAAAATAACATCTTTAATTAACCTTAATGTTAATTCCTTTTCTTCAAAATCTTTTACTGGCATAGGCTTTGCATACAAGTATCCTTGCGCATTATTACATCCTACTTCACTTAAAAATTCTGCTTGTTCATGAGTTTCTACCCCTTCACAGATTACATTTAAATCTAATTCTTTAACCATTCTCACAATATTTGCTATTACTATCTCACCTTTTTTAGAACTATCCTTACTATTTAAGAATTCTCTATCAAGTTTTATTGTATCAATAGGCAAATCTTTTAATATATTAAGTGAAGAAAGACCTGTACCAAAATCATCTAATGATATACTAAATCCCATTGCTTTTAATCTAAGCAATGCTTGCAACATATTATCATAATGATTAAATATTGCACTTTCTGTAATTTCAATCTCTATTAAATTTGGATCTATATCATATTTATTAAATATTCTACTTATATTCTTTGTAAAATAATCTACATTTTTTAAATTAATTCTTGATATATTAACTGAAATAGGAATTAATTTAATATTGTTTTGCTTCCATTCATTTATTTTTGAACATACCTCTTCAAAAATAAACATATCTAAATTAACTATAAAACCATTCTTCTCAAACAAAGGTATGAAATCTATAGGACTTATTAATCCTTTTTCGGGATTATTCCATCTTACAAGTGCTTCTGCACCAACACAACTTTCTAATTTTATATCATACTTAGGTTGAAGGTATAATTCAAATTGTCTATTAGTTAATGCACTATACATAACATCTTCTATTTGCTTTTGCTTTATTAATTTACTTTGAAGTCCTATATCATAAAATCCTATAAATTCATTGCAATGATCCTTTGAAGTTTCTCTTGCAAAGGCTACATTATCAATCATTTTATTTATATCCTCCTCTGTTCCATCTACAACATACACCCCATATGAAAGAGAGAAGTTTGGAACTTCTTTAGTTCCATTATCAAAGAATCTCATACTATTATCTAATGCATTAATTCTATCTATAATATCATTTTCATCTTTATATTTTAATAACAATATAAATAAATCATCCCTTACTCTACAAAACATTTCTTTATACAATAATTTATTTCTCAAAATATCAGATATATGTTTTAATAATAAATTCCCTGTTTTATATCCCCATATATCATTTATAATTTTAAATCTAACTATATCAAATTCTACCAATGCATATGACGAATTCATATTTTCTATTAATACTTCCTTTATATCCATTTTAAATTTAGTTAGAGTTTTTCCACCAGTAATATCATCAACAAATGCTATGTCTTTAATTAACTTTTCTTTTCTATTTCTATACGAATTTACATAAATTAAAAGTATCAAAAATATTAATATAACAAAACTTGCTAAAATGGTCATTAGAGATGTAATATGATATTGTTTTTCATTTATATTAGATGCATCTATTAAAGATAAAACATAGTAATCCTTTAAATCACTTATTTTAGAATATGATAAAATATACTTATTCTTATCTAGTGTAATAAATACAGCCCCATCTCTACTATTAGTCAAATCATCCTTTAACATTTCTATATCATCTAAGTCATGATATGAAAATATATTATTGTCTTTTAATATATTGAATAAATCACCAGATCCTATTAATATATTTCCGTCTCTGTCTAGTATGTAAGTCTCAACCTGTTGATAAAATTTAGAATTTGATATAAATAATTTTTCTATATCCTTAAATGATAATGTTCCATATAAAGCACCTTGAATTTTATCATGATGAAATAATGATGTTACATATATGAATACTCTTTCGCCACTTTTTAAATCAGTATCTATCGTTATGATATCTTCATTAGTTTTTTCCCATTTTTTAAAATAATCCTTGTTTTTAATATTATTTATTGAGCCATCAGTACAATTTAAAATCCCATCAGAAGTTATAATTCCAGTTGTTAAAAAATCTTTTTTTTCTTCTAAATTTAAAAACTCCATAACATCTTCTTTTTTGAAATCGTTTAATCCATTAAAGATACTCGATATATGTTTCATATACTGAATATTATCATTTAACTTATAATTTATGAACATAGAATTATTTTCTGATGCTTTTACAATAACAGATTTATTGCCTTTATTTATTACTTCTTTAACTTCTATTATACATACAGAAAATCCAATCGCTATTAACATAACAATAGCAGTAATCGGTATAATATAGGCGAAAATATTACTTTTAAACTTATTATTCATATATTTACCCCCCAACTCTTAATATTGCTACTCCAAAGGTTGTACAAACAAAAATTCAAGTAATTTAAATTATTGTAATTTATTGTATATCCATATTTTATCATATTTTCATATAAACTTGTATTAAAATAAAAAAAGACTTTCTTAAATTTTTCTTTTTATTTAAGAAAGTCTTTTTTATATAGGTTATATTTCAGCAAAGTGTTGATATAAATTAATTTTTCTATAAATTAAGCTTTACATAATTTAATCTTCCACCCGCTTTTATAACATCTATTTCTTTTAATGTTAATTTAACTAAAGCTTCAAATTCACTACTTTTAGTTAAGTTTTTAATTTTTAATACTCCAGTATTTAAATTATCACTTATATTTTCTATTAATAAATCATCAACTAAATTTATTTTTTCATAATCTAAAGAATCCTTAAATTCAATTGGTACTATTCCATTGTTTATTAAATTTGCTTTATGTATTCTAGCAAATGATTTAGCAATAACTGCTTTTACACCTAAATATAAAGGCGCTAATGCAGCATGTTCTCTACTTGAACCTTGTCCATAGTTTTCTCCAGCTACTATAAATCCTCCATTAAATTCTTTAGCTCTCTTAGGGAATTCTGTATCTACTGTATTAAAGCAGAATTCTGAAAGATAAGGAATATTAGATCTAAATGGTAATAATTTTGAGTTAGAAGGCATTATATGATCTGTTGTAATATTGTCTTCTACTTTGATTAACACTTTACCATCAATTTTATCTCCAAATGATTTATTTATTGGGAATGGTTTTATATTCGGTCCTCTAACAACTTCGACTTCTTCATTAGTTTTAGCAGGTTCTAGAATCATAGAATCATCTATGATAAACTTTTCAGGCATATCAACTTTTATGTCTACATCCATTTCCCTTGGATCAGTTAAACAACCTTTAATCGCTGAAACTGCTGCTGTTTCTGGACTTACAATATATATTTGTCCTGATAATGTTCCACTTCTACCATAGAAATTTCTATTTACAGTTCTTAAGGATATTCCATTTGTTCCTGGTGCTTGACCCATTCCAATACATGGGCCACAAGAATTTTCAAGTATTCTTGCTCCTGAACTAATTATATCTGCTAAGGCTCCATTTCTAGCAATCATCTCCATGACTTGTCTAGAGCCTGGTCCAATAACTAAACTTACATTTTCATGTACTTTATTTCCTTTTAATATTTTTGAAACTTTCATTAAATCTTCATAAGAAGAATTAGTGCAACTTCCTATAAACACTTGGTCGACTTTAATCTCTCCTGCCTCTTCAACAGTTACAACATTATCTGGACTATGAGGTTTTGCAGTTAATGGTTTTAAATCATTTAAATTTATAACTATTTCTTCATCATATGCAGCATCTTCATCAGCTTTTAATTCCAGCCAATCTTCTTCTCTACCTTGTGCTTTAAAGAATTCTAAAGTTTTCTCATCGCTAGGGAATATTGATGTTGTAGCACCAAGCTCAGCTCCCATATTAGTTATTGTGCCTCTTTCTGGTACTGATAAACTTTTAATTCCTTCTCCACAATATTCAAATACTTTTCCAACTCCGCCTTTTACAGTACATATTCTAAGTACTTCTAAAATTACATCTTTAGCAGCCACCATTTTATTTAACTTTCCTTTAAGTTCAACTTTTACAACTTTAGGTGTATTTATATTATATGCACCACCACCCATTGCAAGAGCAACATCTAATCCACCAGCTCCCATTGCAAGCATTCCAACTCCGCCAGCTGTTGGTGTATGGCTATCTGAACCAGTTAATGTATCTCCTGGTGTTGCAAATCTTTCTAAAAATATTTGGTGGCATATTCCATTTCCAGGTTTTGAAAAATACACTCCATATTTTGATGCTACTGTTTGAATGAACTTATGGTCATCTGCATTTTCAAATCCTTGTTGAAGCATATTATGATCAATAAATGCCACTGATTTCTTAGTTTTTACTCTATCTATTCCCATAGCTTCTAATTGAAGATATGCCATTGTTCCAGTTGAATCTTGAGTTAATGTTTTATCAATTTTAATAGAAATTGGTTCTCCTGTTTTTAAATTTCCTTCAACAATATGATTTTTTAAAATTTTATAAACTAAATTATCTCCCATGTTTATTCCCCCTATTATTGCTTATAGTTTAACTTTATGACTTTTAGGTAGATGTTGATATTTTATAATTTATTAATTCTTTTATATTCTTTATATAATTGAACAACCTCTTTATCAAAAAGACATCTTTTTAATCTAACAGATGTTGATCTAACTAATTCTAATATTCCTGTAGCTTCATCTTTAGTAAGTTCTATTGCATATTCTCTAAACTTATTTTCAACTGCAGCACGTCCTGAGTGTTTCCCTATAACTATTTGTCTTTCTAACCCTACAATTGCTGGATCAAATGCTTCATAATTAGTTGGATCTTTAAGAGCTCCATCAGCATGAATTCCAGATTCATGTGCAAACATATTACTTCCAACTATAGCTTTCCACTTTGGTAATTCTCTACCTGATGCTCTAGATACATATTGAGAAAGATCTTTAAGCATTGTTGTATCAATATCTCCTTTGTATCCATATACAATCATTAATGCCATAATTACTTCTTCTAATGCAGCATTTCCTGCCCTTTCTCCAAGACCATTAACAGTTACTCCAACGTGTGTAGCTCCGCCTTCAATTCCTGCTATAGCATTTGCAGTAGCCATACCAAAATCATTATGTGTATGCATTTCTATATTAAAATTAGTAGTCTCGTAAAGCTCCTTAATTCTTTTTTGAATTTTAAAAGGTTCCATAATTCCTACAGTATCACAATATCTAAATCTATCTGCTCCAGCTTGTTTTGCTGCTTGAATGAATTCTATTAAAAAATCTTGATCAGCTCTTGAAGCATCTTCTCCATTAACTGATACATAAAGTCCATTCTTTTTAGCAAACTCAACTGATTTAACCATATTTTCTAATACCCATTCTCTTGATGTTTTAAGTTTGTGTTGAATGTGTATATCAGATACTGATATAGATACTGCTACCGCATCAACTCCACAGTCTATTGATTGTTCTATATCCCCAATAACAGCTCTATTCCATGCCATTATGCTTGGCTTTAAATTTCTTTTAACAATTTCTTTTATTGCAGCCTTTTCGTCGCCACCCATAGTAGGTATACCAACTTCTAATTGATCTACTCCAAGTTCACTTAACATTTCTGCAATTGCTATCTTTTCAGCATTAGCAAAAACTACACCTGCTGTTTGTTCCCCATCTCTAAGAGTAGTATCAACTATATTAATTTCTTTATCTGTATTTATATTTTTAATTGACATTTTAACTCCCCCTTAATATCTGTTTATTACCTATTGCTTTTACCAATTAATTTTTATTTATTTATCATTATACACTATATATACATATAACGGAACGATAATTTTCTTATTTTTGCAATGAATATGCTATTCCCTTTCAATTTTTCTTGTTATATAAGGCTATTTACATAAAAAGTTGTAATTTATTGCAAGATTTTTTTACAATTATTCATTAGTGAAATTACATAGCAATGTAATTTATCATGCTTAAACCTAAAAAATATCTGTACTCTGCTTTATTCAATTGCTCCCTCCACTTTACTTATGAATATATTCGCTTTCTTATAAAACATAGATATTTATATAAAAAAGCACTAAAAAATGAGGATACTTTTTAGTATCCTCACTCAAATTTAATGCTTTTTAATTTAATTAGTTTTTAATTCTCTAATAATGTTTTTTATGACTTTCTAAATGAGATATTCTATCAGCTCTTTCTTGATACTTTCCTGGACCGAATCTCTCATCTAAACTTAAATATCCTGTTACTCGACTTACACCTTGTATATCAGTACTGCCACAATTTGAACATTTACTTTCGTTACTGTGTAAATAAGTTCCACAATCTTTACAATATCTTATATGGAAATTCACTCCCATATAACTTATATTAGTGTTTTTATATGAATAATTTATTATATCCATAATAACATCTTCAGTTGGAAAATCATCAACTTCTATATAAGTTATGTGGCCACCATTACAAATTTTATGATATGGAGCTTCTATGTCAATTTTATTTTTAATTGATATAGCATGCCCTACTGGTACATGATAACTATTTGTATAGTATTCTTTATCAGTAATACCTTTTATCATTCCAAATGTTTTTTGATCTTGCTTTATGAATTTACCTGATAATCCCTCAGCAGGAGTTGCATAACAGCTCCAATTTAAGCTATATTTTTCTGTTAATCTATCGCAATAATCTCTTATATGACCAATTATTTTTAATCCTAATTCTCTTGCTTCTTCAGTTTCTCCATGATGGCTACCTATTAATGCTGTTAATGTCTCAGCAAGTCCTATGAATCCTATACCCCAAGTTCCTTGTTTTAATATAGGTTCAATAGAATCTTCTGGATTTAAATTTTCTGAACCTACCATTAAGTTTTGACCTGCTATAAATGGTAAATCTTTAACCCTTAAATTCTTTAATACATTGTATCTATGCAATAAAGATTCCTTAGATAAAGATAATCTGGCATCTAAAATTTTGAAGAATTTATCTAAATCACCTTTAGCTTGTAATCCTATTCTAGGTAAATTGATTGTAGTAGGAGCTATATTTCCTCTTCCTTTACATCCTGGTTCTCCATTTACATTTTTCATAAGATAAGTTCTACATCCCATAGTAGCTGGAATATATCCTTTATCATAATATTCTTTATTGAAATCTGCGTCAATGTTCATAAAAGTAGGATTCATTCTTTTAGCTGCTACTCTACAAGCTAATTTATATAAATAGTAATATGAATCAGTTTCTTCTCTATTAACGCCTTCTTTTACTCTAAAGATTATGTTAGGGAAAATAGGCTGTTCTCCTTTACCTAATCCCTTTTCATATTCTAAAAGAAATACTTCACAAACTAATGCTGCATCATCATTAGTTGGTATTCCTATATTTACAGAACTAAAAGGTACTTGTGATCCAGCTCTGCTATGCATAGTATTTAGATTATAAATAACACCTTGCATTGCTTGATGAACTCTTTTTCTTAAAGTTTTCTCTATAAGCGCGTTCATCTTTTCTTTTGGAATATCTAGTTCTTCTAATTCTTTTTTTATCTCGTCTCTTGTTGGAGGAATAAATACTGCTAAATCATTGTCAAAATCTGGATGAGATTGACCTCCAAACATATCATTTTGAGTAGATTGTAATAATATGCATGATAATTCTGCAGCTGTCTCTATTCTCTTAGGTGCATTTATTGTTCCATATCCTGTATTAAATCCATTCATAAGAATTTCTTTAGTAGGTATATGAAGACAATTAGTAGTTAAGTTATAACTATCTAAATCATGATAATAAAGATCACCTGTTTCGTGAGCTTTTGATAAATGCTTAGGCATAGTAGATAAATTATGCCATTTATTAGATTCAGATGCTATTCTTAATAGCTTAGAACTAAAATTATTTCCTACATTAGCATTATCTCTATCAGTTTCAACACCTATTTTTTCTATTGCTTTCATTAAATCCGATTTTATATCTCTTACTCTTGTTCTCTCTCTTCTATATGATGAATATGCAAAAGCTATATTTTTATCCTCTTCACCTAAAGCTTTCTCAACCAAATTTTGAATTGCTTCTACTGTAATTTTTTCTTTTTTTGTATCTTCGATATACATAATCACCTTTTGTATAGTTTCCAAAACTTGGCTTTCTCTTAAAGTAACCCCGATTTCTAGCGCAGCACCCTTAATAGCTTGAGAAATCTTCTCTCCATTGAACTCAACAGTTCTTCCATCTCTTTTTACAACATATAGCATTTTGCTTACCTCCACAACACAATATATAGTACTTTAATAATACTGTATTATTATACTTGATTAAATATGCGTTAGCAATACCGTTAATGTTTAGTTTTATTGGTGATATTTTTTAATTATTAGTGAATATATCTTTTTATCTCTATATTTGGTTAAATTTTAAGGTTGTTTTCAATTTGACTTATTATAATTAATATTATCTAAGAACTTATCACTATAGATAACTATATCACTATTGATATAGTTATCTATAGTGATATAATTAATTAATAGAATATATTACTAGGAGGAATTTTTAGTGGATAAAATTGCATTACTAACTGACAGTGCATCTGATATATGTACTGAGGACTTAAAAAAATACAATATAAAATTATTACCTTTTAAAATTATCTTTTCTGATAAAGAATATGATGATAAATTAGAAATAACTTCTGATGTTCTTTACGAATTACTTCCTAGAGAAATTCCTAAAACATCACTACCAAGTATTGAAAGACTTAATAATACTCTTCATCAATTAATTGAGGAAGGATATACGCATGCTATTATAGTAACATTATCAAGTGAATTTTCAGGAACATATAATTCAATGAGATTAGCATGTGAAAGCTTTGAAGGGATAGAAACCTTTGTATATGATTCAAAAAGTTTAAGCATGGCAGAAGGTGTAGTAGTATTAGAAGCTGCAAAACTTATTGAAGAAGGAAAATCATTTGATGAGATAGTAAAGACAATTCCTGAGTTAAGATCTAAAATAGACATATTCTTTACTATAGATACTTTAGAATACTTAAAAAAAGGTGGAAGAATAGGTAGAATCGCTGGAACTATCGGTGATGTTCTTAACTTAAAGCCTGTTATAACAATAGATAATAACGGTTGCTTCCATACTTACTGCAAAGCTCGTGGTAAAAAGCAATCTGCATCAAAATTATTAAAAATTGCTAAATCTTATACCGAGAATAATAAATGTAAATTCTGGGTTATGGATGGTAATGCCCTTGATGATGCAAGATCATTATGTGAAAATATTAAGAGCTTTGATAATGTAGTAGAGTGCAACTTAGGATATAGTATCGGCCCTGCACTTGGAGTTCATACTGGTCCTGGTCTTTTTGGATTCATTGTTGAAAAGGTAGATTAATATGTCTGACTTTAATTTTTCTGATATAAATGATATAAAAAATGAAGAAAAAAGATTATACGAAGAATATAAGAATAAAGTTTCTGAGTTAAAAAAAATTAAAAAGGAAAAGGAAGCTGTAGGTCAAGTATTTACCAAAGGTCTTTTGCCTATATATGTTTTATATATATTATCACTAAACCCAACAAACGGAAATGAAATTTCAAATCAAATAGGTATAAGAACTAATAACAGATGGATTCCTAGTACTGGAGGAATATATCCTATACTGAAAAAATTAGAAAAGGAAGCTCTTATTGTTGGAATATGGGATGATCCCAATAAGAAATTTCAAAAAATATATCATTTAACACCACAAGGAAAAATAGAATATGAACATAAGAAAAAACTTCTAAAACCAAAAATTGAAGAATCCTTAGAAGTTTTTAAAATAATTTATAATGACCTTTATTAATTTTGTGCCTTGTTTTAAAGTAAATAATATTTTAAAACAAGGCACTTTTTTATTTGAAAATAAACTTTAAATAAAAAATATATCAATTTAACATCAAAAAATTCCATAATGGCATTAATGTATATTTATTTAAATAATACTAAAAATACTATTAAAGGATGGTGTTAATTTATGAAAGGTTTTATTATTGATTCAACTTATAAAGAAGACATTATAATAGATAATAATAATATTAATTCTACAGTTCCTTGTAATAATATTCCTAATTATTCAGCAAATGGTTCTAAAGTCAATTTAAATGATGTTTCATCAAGTTATATCACTCATTATAATAAAGACAATAAATATAACCCATATAACGTAGTTGACTACCTATAGTTATACGGGTAAAATAAATATATATTATAGTGCTAGGGGAGCCTTTGTGCTGAGATTTGATTTATGTCATAAACCCTCGGAACCTGATCCAGTTAATTCTGGCGTAGGGAAGTATAACCGCTTAATATATATTTATTATACTAATAAACATTAAAAGTGTTTTAGTATATTTTATTGTTCTATTTGAATAATAAAAATTTATATTTATTGGTTAACAATCTCCTAAGCACAATTAAGGAGGTTTTTTTATGAATATTTTTAACGATTGGGCAAAACAATTTTCAAAATTGTATAACCATTTGCCTGAAAATGTACAAACTATCATTTCTAATCCATTATCACTTATTACTTTATTAGGGTGTATTGCTATACTAGTTGTATTAGTAAAAGCAAAAAAAATTAAATTTACACCTCAATTAATTGCTAGAATTGGTATAGCCTTAGCATTGGCAACAATTCTAAAAATTCTTAGAATTTATCATTTTCCACAAGGCGGAAGTATAACCTTTGGTAGTATGGTTCCTATTTTGCTGATTGCATTTATGTATGGGCCACAAGTTGGATTCTTAACTGGATTCCTTTATGGAATGATTACATTACTTATGGACCCCTATATTTTACATCCGGTTCAAGTGTTATTTGATTTTCCATTACCATTTTTATGTTTAGGTATCGCTGGATTCTTTCCAAATAAAAAGTATTTAGGTGTTACACTCGCAGTATTGGGAAGATTTATATGCCACTTTATATCTGGAGTTGCTTTCTTTGGATCTTTTGCACCAGAAGGAATGTCTCCAGCATTATATTCTCTATCAGTAAATGCACCTATAATAGGATTAGAAGGACTTATTTGTTTAGTTATAGTTGCTGCTCTTCCTATGACAAGATTAATTTCAGTCGTATCAAATAATAGAGTTACAACATAAATTAAATATCAAAATTATGTATTTTTCATTATTATAATAGTAGATTTATATATTCAAATCTTTTGTAATTAAAATCTACAATATACTTTAAATTAATAATAATAAATATAGATAGATATAAAAAAATGTGGTGTTAAAAATTAAATTTCTAACACCACATTTTTTTATTCTACTGAGATTGCATCAACTGGACAGCTTGCTTCTGCTTCTTTTGCTGTATCTTGGTATGCACTTGGTACTTCTGGGACTATAACTCCAGCTTTACCATCATCTTCCATATCAAAACATTCAGGACATATTGATGGGCATAAACCGCATCCTATGCAAGTATCTTTATCTACGTTTGCTTTCAAAAAACTCACCCTTCCATTATGAAATTACGTTAATAGTATTTCCCTAAGAAAGATGAGTTATGTATATTAATATAAAGCTTCAAATATTAATGAATATAAATCATTATCTATAACATATGCTTCTGCTCTGCCTTTTTCTAGAGCCTCTGTTAACTCTACATTTATAGGTAATTCACCTATTAAAGGCAATCCTAAATATTCTGCATGTTCATCAGAAGATTTTGTACTAAATACTCTTATTTTTTTATCGCAGTCTGGACACTTAATATATGCCATATTTTCAACTACGCCTCTAATTTTTATACCTATCTTTTGAGCCATTATAACTAACTTTTTAACAATCATTGATACCATATCTTGTGGAGTTGATACTATTATAACTTCAGTAATAGGGAATTCTTGCATTACTGTAAGAGCTATATCACCAGTTCCTGGTGGCATATCTATAAGTAAATAATCTAATTCTTCCCAATTAGTTTCCATAAACATTTGTTTTAATACTCCTGTAATTACAGGTCCTCTCCATATAACTGGATCTTCTTCAACCGCTGTTAAAAGATTCATAGATATAACTTTTATTCCTGAATCAGTTGTTACAGGTTCAAATTTTACCATATCATTTTCTAAAGGAATTATTTTTCCTCTTTTTTCATTAATACCAAAGAATCTAGGCATAGATGGTCCTGTTATATCTGCATCTAAAACTCCTACTTTATATCCTTTTTTAGCTAAAGTAGTTGCCATTATTCCCGTAACAGTGGACTTACCTACTCCACCTTTTCCGCTAATAACTCCTATTACATTTTTAATCTTTCCATATGTAGGTATCATTTTAGGTATAGAATTTTCGCATCCTTGGCCTTTTGATCCACATGAATCTTTACTTGGACAATTATCACAGCTTCCCATTATTTTTCCTCCTCTTACCATTCATTAGGCATTTTGTCTACTTCTCCCATATCGATATCCCAATTTCTAAAATTATATTCTGCTAATATATAATAAGTGTTAAAAACCTTATCTTTCTTATTATCAACAGTAATCATAGTTTTAAAAATTGTGCTATTATATCCTCTGTTTTTAACTTTAATTATTGTGTCAAATTCATTAGAATTATTTTTAACAAGTTTAGCATTAGGAATAACTTTAGCAATATTCTTTTCAAATTGCTGTAAATCTGTTGAAAGTATGTATTTTAAGCAATCAATATCACCACTTATATCTATTCCTACTTTATTAGAATCATCTATTTTAGATTTTTCAGCTTCTAATACTGCTAAAATAGTTTGATAATATACATATTCAAAATTTCTTGGTTTTCTTATAAAAGATAAGTTTTGTATTATTGTATCATCTAAACGATTTGAAATTGAAAAACATTCTTCATCATTAAAAAAATTTCCTTTTCCTCTTTCACCAGCACCAACTATATAGTTATACTTTTTTACCTCATCTCCCATGCAGATTTCAAAATAATAATCTGCATCTAATGAGCTTTGTTCAGATACTTTTTTGCCATTTGACAATAATTTATACATATCATTTATTGCATTAGGCTCAGTAATTATAAATCTAAAACCAGTATCTCTAGCACTTTGAATTACAATTTTATCCACTTTATTTTGTTTTACATATTCAAAATTATTATTTTTAATTCCTATTGAAATTGCTAATTTATCGTAAGCACTGCATCCAACTAAAATAGAAGTAATAGTAACTAGAGTTAAAAGCAATATAAAAATTTTTTTCTTAAACAACTTATTTCTTCGCTCCCTTAAAAAATTTATGAACATTAAAAATTACTAATCCAAGAATCAATGTAAATACAGCTATAAACTGAGATGTTGATAATAACCCAACATTCCCCCTTGGATCATTTCTAAAAAATTCTACCACAAATCTTCCTATACTATATATTATCAGGTACATAGAAACTACTTTACCTGATTTTTTTTCTTTTTTAGAATAATATAAAAGGAAAAATCCTAGTAAAAAATCAAAAATTGATGAGTAAATTTGAGTTGGATGTACATGAATCCCTGTTGGGGCAAGTGAATTTATTGGAAATTCTACTCCTATTGGAAGGTTAGTTTCTTTTCCATAACAACATCCTGCTAAAAAACACCCTATACGTCCAAAACCTTGTGCAATAGCTAATCCAGGTGCAACCAAATCTAAAATTTCAAGTACTGTCCAGTTTTTGTTTTTACAATATAAATATATTGTAAAGGCTCCCACCATTAGTGCTCCATACACAACAAATCCATAACCAAAATTCAATAATATACTTGGATCTTCTAATATACTTTTAAATTCAGTTATAATAAAAAGTAGTTTACCGCCTACTACTCCACCTATTACAGTTAAAATAATTAAATTTAATAAGGAATCTTCATCATATCCTTTTTCTTTACCTTTTTTTAAAAGTAAAGATGCTGCTACAAGTATTCCAATAGCAATCATTAAACCATAACTTTTTATTTCTAGGCCAAATGCCTTAAATAAAATTATTTTCATGCATATCTCCTTATAATATTTAAGTATCATAGATGAATTCTTAATCCCTCCATGATACTTAAATTATAATACTTATACATATTAATATCAAATCTTATTAACTTTGTATGTTTATCCTAGATATTATAGTATTAAAAACAGTTTTTACATTTTCTTTATAATCGTCCTCTTTTACATTAAATAAAACTTTTATAACTTTGCCATCATCACTACTTAAATAATAACAGCTGTTTTCAAATGTATAACCTTTTTTTACTTTAGTTTTGTATTGAGATAAAACCCCTGATGTTTTTTCTAATTTAAAAGGTATTATTTGCTCATTTCTATATGATAAAGGTAAATTTTTTAAATCACTTTCTGCAAAATTTCCAAGGTCAATTTGAGTATTTATAACCTCTAAGTATCCAGTGATTTTGTTATCTTTGTCTTTAAAATCTGCCTTATAACTAATATACTGTCCTTGGCTTTCCTTCTCCGATACGCTCCATTCATTTGGTAATGAAAATATATATCTTCCCTCATCAAAACTATAATCCTTAAATTCGTTTATCCCATTTTCTACAAGAGCAACTTCTGTAAATGTTTCTTTAAAAAACGATTGTGTTATACCTAACACTACCATTAACGAAAGTAAAATAGACAATATTAGTATTTGCTTTTTATTCATATCGCCTCTTCTACTTCATAGGAACTACAACTGTTGCATTTTGGAAATCATAGAACATAAGCCAATATCCAGAGCTTCTAGTATCGTTATGTGTCCATGTTACATATCCTGTTTTGCCCTCATATGGTTGTTCTGAAAGATCTTTACTTCCTGGTATTGCATAAACTATATGAGTCAACTCTCCTTCAGAATTACACTTATATCCTAATAGAAAATGCTTAGTTTTACTTATATAAGGATAATAATTTAACATTGGATAATATACTAATGTGTATTTATTGTAATCTGATATATTAAATAAGTCATCAATTTTATTTATAGGTACATTATACCATTTACAATTTTTAACACCATCTATTCCATCCTGATACTCTTCAAATCCTTGTGCAATTTTTTCAAAGTACTCACCAATTTTACCTTTTATATTAACGTTATTTGATGATTCCATCTTTAACTTTTCAATATCTTTTTCATATTGCTCAAAATCAGCTCCATCAATTCTAGTATTTTCTTCTATTCTTTTATAATTTACTGTGTTTGTAAAATAAGATTCATCATTTAACTCATCAATAATCTTTTTGCATTTTTCAGTTTCACTAAAATCATATTTATCCTTCATTGCTTTCTCTTCTTTATTCTTCTTTTCTCTTTCCCTCTCTCTTTCTCTTTCCCTTTCTCTTTCCTTCTCTCTTTCCCTTTCTCTTTCCTTCTCTCTTTCCCTTTCTCTTTCCATCTCTTTTTCTCTTTCTCTTTCCTTCTCTTTTTCCCTTTCCCTTGCCATCTCTTTTTCTCTTTCCTTCTCTTTTTCCCTCTCCCTTTCCATCTCTTTTTCTCTTTCTCTTTCCCTCTCTTTTTCCCTTTCTCTTTCCCTCTCTTTTTCCCTTTCCCTTGCCATCTCTTTTTCTCTTTCTCTTTCCTTCTCTTTTTCTCTTTCTCTTTCCTTCTCTTTTTCCCTTTCCCTTTCCATCTCTCTTTCTACTTCACACTTATATTTTTCTTTTTCCTTCTCTTTTTCTACTTCACACTTATATTTTTCTTTTTCCTTTTCTTTTTCTACTTCACACTTATCTTTGCATTTCTTTTCGCATTTCTTTTCGCACTTATCTTCACATTTTTCTTTACTACAGCCATCACAGTTATCTTCACATTTATCTTTACACTTGTCTTTACACTTGTCTTCACATTTTTCTTTACACTTCTTATTTTTATTGCGATCACTATCTTCTTCACAATCTAAATCCATATCTATATTTAGATTATCAAGCTTACTTGCAGTTTCTTTCTTAATATTTTCCCTTTTAACATCATCATCATATTTTTCTTCCATCTTCTTTTCAGTCAACTCTGTTTTTGTAGATGATTTGATTAAAGTCTCATTAATGTTAGTCTTTTCTGAAATATTATCTTCTTTTGCAACTTTAAGCTTTTTCCAATTTTCCTTTGGTTCTTCTCCATTAATGAAGCCATACATCATGAAGATAACTTCTCTTGAATTTGCTTTACAAATAGCAGCGCCATTTATTTTTTCATAAGATATGCCTAAACCAGCTATGTTATTTATATAGTATTCTTTACTTGTATCTCCTTTTCCAACATCATTTATTTTTAGAGAGCCCAAATCAATTAATTGTTTCATGTCCTTTTTACAACAGATAAGTACTACTGAATAATCTTCTTCTTTTTTAAGATTTTGAGCGTAAAATGATATTTTACACTTATCTCCCTTTGCTTCTACTTTGGCATATCCAGACAAAGCTTTTTCGGTAGATTCTAAGTTGGTTTTTTCATCTTGTTGTAAAATTATAAAATTTCTATATAATTTATTATGTGCCACTACCATAATCCCTCCACATATATTTATTCAATAAAGTATATGCTTTTATTGATAGATTATGATTAAATACTATAATGTTGAATTATGTTTTAATATTAAATATATAATTTAATTATTTTTTCTAAGATTATATATACTATCTGCTAACAATGCAAATTCTTCAATACTTAATGTTTCCGCTCTTCTTTTTGGATCTATATTGCAAGAATCAAAAGCTTTTTGTAAATCTTCTTTTGAAAGACCTATTAACTTAGTTGCATTCCATAAAGTCTTTCTCCTCATATTAAAACCTGCTCTTACTATATCAAATAAAAGTTTTTCATCTTGTACTTTAACTCTTGGATTGTTTAATCTATCCAATCTTATAACTATAGAGTCAACCTTAGGTCTTGGCATAAAACTTTCTGGTGATACTTTTCTTACTATTTTAGTATTACAATAATACTGAACTAAAACAGATAATGCTCCGTATTCTTTACAATTAGGTTCTGCATTTATTCTTTCAGCCACTTCTTTTTGTATCATTATAGTTAATGACTCAAACTTATGATTTTCTTTAAGTAACTTTACTATTATCGGTGTTGTAACATAATAAGGAAGATTTGCAACCAACTTAACATGTTCTTCATCCTTCATTATTTCATTAAAGTCTACTTTTAAAGCATCATTATGTATTAATTCAAATTTATCATATTCACCTAATTCTTGTTGTAAAATAGGAATTAAATCATTATCTAATTCTATACAAGTTACTCTTTTAGCTTTTTGTAATAACTTAGCTGTTAAAGTACCTACTCCTGGACCTATTTCTATAATAAAATCATTTTCATTAACCTCTGCTCCATCTACTATATCGCTAAGAACAGATTCATCTAATAAAAAGTTCTGACCTAAACTTTTTGAAAACCTAAAATTATATTTTTTAACTAATTCTTTAGTCTTTATATCCATTAAATCCATCTATTATATCCCTACTTTCAATTGTTTTTCTATTTTTTCTATAGCATCTGTAAATTCCTCTTTTGTTATTCCATAATTATTTAATCTAGAAATCATTTGAGCTGTATTACAATATCCTATTCCTAAAATTTTACCAAGCATACTTCTTCTTACTTTAGAAGTTGAATCATTTGTTAATTTAAAATAAAACATATCTTGCATGGTAAAAAAGTTTCTTTTTTCCTCAACGGTTATTTTAGCATTTTCAAGTGCTTTCAATATTACTTCAGGACAAGCATTTTCTACTCCTATATCTCCATCTTTAAGACCATCTTCTTTAGAAATATATGCATGTTTTATTCCTTCTACTCTTTTAGAAATGATTCTTCTTATCTTTTCACCAGCAAAATCTGGATCAGTAAAAACTATTACACCTTTTCTCTTTTGAGCTTCTTTTATTCTCTCTATAACCTTAGCATTTATTCCAAATCCACCTACTGCTATTATTTCAGCATCTAATGCTTTTTTAACAGCATCAACATCGTCTCTTCCTTCAACCACAATTACTTCTTTAATCAATCTTATACTTCCTTTCATTACTGCATGATTAATATACCCATTAATCATAGTATATCAAACTTAAAATTATTTAAATAAAATTATAATTTAAATTATCTACAACTTCCTTAATAATGTAAACTTTAAAGAATAAAAAAAAGAGATAACTAAGATGTTATCTCCTAAAAATCAACTACCATTCTCCTGGATAAGCTACTATGAATAAATTGACGGGTCTTCTTCCCCATTTTATACATTCATCTGATGAATCTAAGTATAAATCAATTATATTTCCTTTTATTGCACCACCAGTATCAGCTGCAATGGCATATCCATATCCTTCAACATAAACTTTACTTCCCAATGGAATAACTGATGGGTCAACAGCAATTGTACTTAATCCATTCGAATTTCTAACAGGTCTTCTGCCTGTAGCTGTAGTACTATGTCCACTATATGCAGTTGCAACACAAGATAATTTTTTCTTATATGTTATATTACCTGCTCCTCTACTTGCATATACATTGCCTGTCCCTTTTACAACAATCTTGTTTACAGGTTCAGCAATAACCTTAGTACTCTTTACTTCTTTAGAAACCTCTTGACCATCTTTATAAATAACTTGATATGTTATTTGTTTTTCTCCATTAGTTCCTTCACTCTTAACTTGTTGAACGCTACTATCAAGACTTGAATCTTTTTGTACCACTGTATCGAAGTTTATTCCTTCCTTTTCTACAATGTCTTTAGTCTCTACCTTAACAATCTTAACGTCTAAGTTTTGTTCTATTTCTGCATCTAAAGAAGGTAATACTTCATCTGTTCCTTCTTCAAATTCTACACCTTGCTCTTTTAGTACATCTGATTCTGCTTGTAGCATATCTCCAATAGTATCTTCTGCTGTTTCTAATGTTACAACTTTATCGCTAAAAGCAATATTTACTGGAATAGCTTTTTTAATTGTAATCAACTCTTTGTCAGATACTTTAGAATCCAATGATGGTTCTACCTTATCTTTTTCTGCCAATTCTATTCCATTATCTTGTAACACATCTTTCACAGTCCATTTATACGTGACAAAATTTTCTTCTTTTCCGTCTATACTTATAGTAAGTGTTTTTCTCACACTCATTAATGTCGCTGTAATAACAACCGCCATAGCAATTGTTGTTATTATGATTTTTGCCTTCGGACCGTTAGAAAAACTTTTCTTGAAATAATCTTTTAATTTTTCTACCATTGATTTCCCTCCTTTGGCAAGAGCGTATACTGAATTATATCTCAAACACCTAAGTTTGTCAAATTTGATAACCTCTTGCACCTTATAAAACCGTGTAATAATGCAGTTTTGCATAGTTTTTTTAAAATAATTAAATATAATAATTATAATAACGATATATCTTAGGTTTTTTATCAATGTTATTAAATTAAAAAATCATTAACTGTTTATTGTATATTTTAAAATTTATGAAAAATCGGAATATCTTTTTCAAAAATATTCCAATTAATATTTTACCTTATTTTTACTTTTTAATCAAGTTATAAAAATTCTCATTAAATCTCATATTCAATTCATACGGATCAATTTTTCTTATATGAGCTAATTTTTTTATTATATATTCTATATAGTCTGATTTATTTCTTTTTCCTCTATTAGGTTCTGGAGCCATATACGGACAATCAGTTTCTACTAGCATTCTATCTAATGGTATTTCCTTTGCAACTTCAATAACTTTTTTTGCATTTTTAAATGTTACAACACCAGTAAATCCTATATAGTACCCTAACTTAATACAATCCTTTGCAAACTCAACGCTTCCAGAAAAGCAATGTACAACACCAGTTACATCAGGAAACTCTTTTATTATTTCTAAAGTATCTTGATGAGCATCTCTATCATGAATTATTACTGGCAAATTAAGTTCTTTCGCTAACTCCATGTGTTTTCTAAAAACCTCTTTTTGAATTTCTTTTGATGGATTCTCATCCCAATAATAATCTAATCCAATTTCCCCTATTGCTACTATTTTTTCATTAGATTTTATATATTCTTTAATTTCATCTAATGTATTATCTTTAAATTCATTGGCATTTTCAGGATGTATTCCTAATGCCCCATATATAAAATCATAATTTTCAGTTAATTCATAAGTAGTTTTTAAACTATCATAAGATGCTGCACAATTTAAAACTCCGATAACACCATTTTTTTGAATTTCCTCTAATACTTCTTTACGATCATTTTCAAAAGATTCATCATCATAGTGAGCATGACTATCTATTATCTTGAATATTTTTTCCATAACAGCATATCCTTTCAAATATTGAATATATCCTTTTATTCTAATTCATACACTTTATAACAATGTTAAATTTCAAATTAATTTTAAATTGTCACAGATTTGACATATTCAAATAGTATATTTAAATTGTAAAGTAGTTAAAGCATTATTATTTACCCCTTTTAACCATTATACATTAGTGGTTACGGAGCACCTCACCCCCTAAATGAGGTGCTCCTTTTATTTTGCTCTATTTTAATATAGTGTTAATATTCGAGTATACATCTGGTTGATAAAAATTTTTAAATGAACCTTTATGCTAAAATATCAACATTCATTTAAAATATAGCTTTTATTTTATATTTATCTAACGATACTTCCACTTAAAATTTCACCTGTATCTACAACTTTTAATTCACTATCATCATCAGGTGCTGCACATAAAATCATACCTTGTGACAATTCTCCTCTAAGTTTTACAGGTTTTAAGTTTGCAACTAAAACTACATTTTTCCCTATTAATTCTTCTGGTTTGTAGTATTTAGCAATTCCTGACACCACTTGTCTTTCTTCGCCAGCTAAATCAACTTTTAATTTTAAAAGTTTTTTAGCACCCTTTATTGGCTCACATGCTAATACCTTAACAACTCTTAAATCTACTTTTTCAAAATCATCAATTGTGATTTCTTCTTTTATAGGAGTTATTTCTCTTTTAGCTGGTGCTTGTGCTGCCTTTAATGCTTCTAACTCTTCAAGCTTCTTTTCTACATCTATTCTTGGGAATAAATTTTCGCCTTTAACTACCTTAGTTCCAGCTTTTATTCCATCAAATGACTTTAAAGATTCCCATGATATTTCTGAAGTATTAATTTGTTCATTAATCTTCTTAGCTGTATCTGGTAAGAATGATGAAATCATTACTGAAGCAAATCTTAAACTTTCAATTAAGTTGTAAAGTACCGTTCCTAATCTAGCTTTCTTACTTTCATCTTTAGCTAAAATCCAAGGAGTAGTTTCATCTATATACTTGTTAGCTCTACCTATTAATTCAAATACATGTTCTAGTGCTAATGGAATATTTAATTCATCAATAGCTTCTTGAACTTTATTTGGAGCAGCTAATGCTAAGTTTATTAATTCTTCGTCAAATTCTCCACTTTCAGTTTGTGGTTGAATTTCTCCACCAAAGTATTTTTCAATCATTGCGACACTTCTTGATAAAAGATTACCTAAATCGTTACAAAGATCTGAATTTATCTTTTTTATGAATATTTCATTGTTAAATAGACCATCTGCGCCAAATGGAATTTCTCTTAGTAAATAATATCTTACTGGATCTACTCCAAATTCGTTAACTAATACAACTGGATCTACAACATTACCTTTAGATTTTGACATCTTTCCACCATCAACAAGTAACCATCCATGACCAAATACTTGCTTTGGAAGTGGTAAATCTAATGCCATTAACATTATTGGCCAATATATTGTATGGAATCTTAATATATCTTTTCCTATTAAATGTACATCTGCTGGCCAGAATTTATCATATAACTCTTTATTATCTTGACCGTATCCAAGTGCAGTAATATAGTTTGATAATGCATCTATCCATACATAAACAACATGATTTTCATCGAATGTTACTGGAACACCCCAATCAAAACTAGTTCTTGAAACACATAAATCTTGAAGACCTGGTCTTAAAAAGTTATTTAACATTTCATTCTTTCTTGATTCAGGTTGAATGAAGTTTGGATTTTCTTCTATATACTTAATTAATCTGTCAGCATATTTACTCATTTTAAAGAAATAAGCTTCTTCTTTTGATTTTTCAACTGGTCTACCACAATCAGGACAATTTCCATTTACTAATTGAGTATCTGTCCAGAATGATTCACATGGAGTGCAATACCAACCTTCATAAGAACTCTTATAAATATCTCCTTGGTCATTTAACTTCTTAAATATATCTTGAACTGCTTTTACATGATAATCATCTGTAGTTCTGATAAATTTATCATAGCTTACATTCATCATGCTCCAAAGGTCTTTAATTCCTGCTACAATTTCATCTACATGTTCTATTGGAGTAATTCCTTTTTCTTCTGCTATTCTTTGGATTTTTTGACCATGTTCATCAGTACCTGTTAAGAACATTACATCATATCCTGTTAATCTTTTAAATCTTGCTAATGCATCAGCAGCTACTGTAGTATAAGTATTTCCTATATGTAACTTTGTTGATGGGTAATAAATTGGTGTAGTTATATAATATGGTTTTTTACAATCTTTACACATTTTAAATAGTCCTCCTTATTTTAAACAATACTCTAGGCATTATTTTTTCACATTTTTAATATTTATTAAACAAATTCTAATTTTAGAATTTTTAGCTTAAACAGTAACAAAGTATTTACACCACACTTTTTTAGTTGAAAGTAGAAACATTATAATTGAAAATCTTAAAGACTTTCTAATAATATATTTTTTAAATTTCATTATTGAATTTTTCATTGACCCTCTACTTTCATCTTTCAATTCTTAACTAAATATTTACCTTAACCTGATTTTTAAAGCTTTAAAGATCCTATAAATATCTATACAAAAAAATCTCTATATAGGTATATTAAACCTATATAGAGACGTATATACGTGTTACCACTCTACTTTTTATTTATTTCACAATAAATAACTCATTAGGTGACTACAATCACCTTGCATTGTAACGGATGCTGCCGTAATTCCTTAACAAATATTGCTCGGGAAATATGCTCCAAGGCCATCTTCATGAAAATTTCTTCTACTAACTTTCACCGCACATTAGCTCTCTTTAAGAATTCCTTTTCATTACTCTTCTTTTCATAGCATTTATACACTTATTATAATAGAATAAATATATTTTCATGTCAAATGGTTAAAAAAATAAAAGCTGTATTATATTAAGTTAAAAACTCAATATAATACAGCTTTTTTTAATTAAGAAATCTTATTTAAAGACATAGGTTTAAGTACTTCTTTAATTTCTGATAAAGATTTATCCATACTAGCTTCAACAGCTGCAGTAATTGCACCTTCTACTAAAGGAGCATCTACAATTTCTACTTTTCCTCTAATATTATCGTCTAAAAATTCTATAGCCATTTCTGTGTTCATAAATGCGCTACCTAAATCAAACAATACAAGTACACCACTATCACTATAAACAGATTCTATTGCGCTAGTTATTTTAGAAATATCTGTGCCTATTCTTCCATCATTGGTTCCACCTGCATCTACAATTGAAACTTCTGGAGCCATTTGTAGAGCAACATCTCTAACACCTTTTGCTATAAAATTACTATGTGACACAATTACTATACCAACCATAATTAATTCTCCTCTTTAGTTAATTCTTCTACTATAGTATTTAAAATTAAGTACATTGAAGTAGCACCTGCATCGATGTGTCCTATACTTCTTTCACCTACATAACTTGCTCTTCCTTTAGTTGCAACTATGTCTTTTGTATGTTCCATACCATTTTTAGCTGCCTCTTTAATTTCAATTAATACTTCTTTAACAGTTTTATTTTCTCCAATAGACCTTTTAGCCGCTTCAATTGCTGGTGATAAAGTATCAATCATAGTTTTTTCACCTTCTTGACCCTTACCTCTCATCTTTATTCCACCTAAAGCTTCTTCTAAAACTTTAACAAAATCATTTATATCCATTTCACTTTTTTTATTAACTGCCATAGCAGCTTTCATAAAAGCAGTTCCATATAGTGGCCCTGAAGCTCCTCCTACATTAGAAACTAAAGCCATACCAGAGTTTTTAAATATATTTCCCAAATCATCTTCAGGCAAATCTTTTATTTTTTCAATAACAGCTTTAAAACCTTTATTCATATTTAGTCCATGATCGCCATCACCTATTGCTGCATCTAATTCACTTAAATATAATTTATTTTCTTCTATAACTTTTTCTACTTTTATTAGAATATCTTTTACTTGTTTTACTGTTACCATAATTAACCCTCCTCTAATATGATGCTAATAAATAGCTTTAAGTATACAACAAATTTTATAATATCCTTTAAATATAATAAGATATGATGTTACTTAATAACTTTAAGTCCTGGAGTATCAGCCTTTGCATCAAGTAATTCTTTAAGTTCACTGTCAAGCTTTAGTACTGAAACAGAACAGCCTGCCATTTCTAGTGAAGTCATAAATTCTCCAACAAAAGTTTTATGAATACTTATTCCTTTATCTTTTAATAATTGATTGATTTTTTTATTTACAATATATAATTCCATATATGGTGTTGAGCCTAATCCATTTATCATAACAGCTACTTCATCACCACTTGAAATTTCTATATCATCTAGAATTTTACTTAATAAATGTTCTGCAACCTCGTCTGCTGTTGATATTTTTTCTCTATGAGTTCCTGGTTCTCCATGGATTCCCATACCAATTTCTACTTCATTTTCCTCTAAAGTAAAGTTAGCTTTACCTGCAGCTGGCACTATACAAGATGATAAGGACATTCCCATACTCCTAACATTTTCAATTACCTTTTCAGCAACACCTTTTACTTCTTCTAAATTCCCACCATTTTCAGCCCTAGCTCCAGCTATTTTATGAACAAATACTGTTCCTGCAATACCTCTTCTTCCAGCTGTATATAAACTATTTTCAACTGCTACGTCATCATTAACTACAACTTGTTCTACTTTTATACCTTCCATTTCAGCCATTTCCTTTGCCATTTCAAAGTTCATAACATCTCCAGTATAATTTTTTATAACAAGAAGAACTCCATTTCCATTGTCAGTTGCTTTAATTGCTTCATACACTTGATCAGGAGTAGGTGATGTAAATACTTCTCCACAAACTGCACCATCTAACATTCCCAAGCCAACATATCCTCCATGCGCTGGCTCATGTCCACTACCGCCACCACTAACTATTGCGACTTTAGTTTTTGCTTTTTCACTTCTTACTAATACATTAGCATTATCCAATTTTTTTAAATACTCTGGATGTGCTGCCACAATACCTTCTAACATATCTGATAAAACATTATCTGGATTATTTATTAACTTCTTCATTATTAAGCGCCTCCTAAATATACAATTTTAGGCCTTGCTAGAGGTTGTCCAGCAAGACCTTGATTTTATTTTAATTTTATAATAATAACTATTTAATTGTTAGATTTCTATTAAACGATTGCTTGCCATAAAAAAGCACCGATTAAACCACCAACTATTGGAGCTACTACTGGAATCCAAGCATATCCCCAGTCTGCATCTCTTTTATTTGGTATAGGTAATATAGCATGTGCTATTCTTGGTGATAAATCTCTACAAGGGTTGATTGCATATCCTGTAGGACCACCTAAACTTAAACCTATTACAAAGATTAATCCACCAACACATAATGTGTTAAGTCCTGGTGCCATTTGAACAGCGCCTAATCCTAATATACCGAATACTAACATGAATGTTCCAATAAGCTCACCCATAAAGTTTATTCCAGTATTTCTTATTGCTGGAGCTGTACAGAATACTGCTAATTTTCCATCTTTGTCGTCAGTTGCTTTGAATTGATCATAGTACATAATAAATACTAAGATTGCTCCTAAGAATGCTCCTAAGAATTCACCTGCAAAGTATTGAGGAACCACTGACCATGGAATAGTTCCGATTGCTGCAAGTGCTACTGTTAACGCTGGATTAAAGTGTGCTCCACTATATCCTCCAAACATTAATGCTGGAATCGCAACAGCTAGTGCCCAACCAGTTGTAATAACTATCCAACCTGCTCCTGTACCCTTTGAATCCTTTAAAACAACGTTTGCAACAACGCCATCTCCTAGAAGGATAAGTAACATTGACCCAATTAATTCAGCCATAAAAATTGACATAAATAATACCTCCCATTTTATAAATTATTTATTTACACTTATTATTAATAGCAATAACCGTGCCAAAATATTCAAATTGTTACATTTGGGACAAACAGTACCTTTACACAACTTTTCATTATTATCAATATTGGTGTTTTTTCATCACCTTGGTCAATATCCCCAATTGAAAACGTTTATATTGCGCTTTTTTACCAATAATCTATATTTTTTGCGCTTATATTCAATTCTAAAATTTGTATTTTAGATGTATTAATTACATATATTCCATATTATAAAAACCTTTTTTAATTGGTACACTACTAATATTATAGTCTATTAATACCTTTATAAACTGTTTACTATGAAATTGTTACATTATCTTTACAATGTCGAACTAAATCTATTGGTATATTCATTGTTTATTGGTATAAAAAATGATAGTTAAAACTTTAACCATCATTTTTATTAAATATATAATATTATTCGTTTTAGATTCTGTCATTTACCCAATTGATCACATCATCAATAACTTCTTCTTTATTAAGTTCATTTAATAATTCATGTCTTGCTTTTGGATATATCTTTAAATTAATATCATTAATTCCTGCCTTTTTATATTTTTCAATAGCCACTGCAATGCCTTCACCATATCCACTTGTAGGATCATCTCCACCAGTTATAGAAAATATACTTTCTATTCTTCAAATTACAATTGTTTATTATTTCAACTAATTTTTATTAGAAGCAATTGTTATGCCATATTATTTTCTTCTCCAATTAACTGTCTTTTCTATTCCAAATTCCTTAGCCTTTGCTGCTATTGTCTTATGATTTAATCCTAATACTTTACCTGCCGCATTAAAGCTACCATACTTTCTTAATGCTTTTTCTATTATCATTTTTTCATATGCTTTCATCGGTAACACTTCATCTAAATCTTGAATCATATTCAAAACTTCATTTTTAGAACTACCTATAAAACTATTTTCAGTAAAAATCTTAATATTACTTTTATTTTCTTTTTGTGTTTCTTCATTTATATATAAAGGCACCTCTTTGATAGTAATAATTTCACTTTCACTTAACGCTAATATTCTTTCTATTACATTTTCTAATTCTCTGACATTACCCTTCCATGAATAACTCATAAATATGTTCATTACATCTTTTGAAAACTGTTTATGTTCTCCTGTTTTTTGAAACTTATTAATAAAATGACTAACTAGCAATGGTATGTCTTCCAATCTCTCCTTCAAAGAAGGTATTAATATTGGAATAACATTTAATCTATAATACAAATCTTCTCTAAAATCGCCCGACTTAACCATTTCTTCTAAATTTCTGTGTGTTGCTGCAATAACCCTGACATCCACCTTTATAGTTTCTTCTCCACCAACTCTTTGAAATTCTTTATATTGCAATACTCTCAAAATTTTAGCTTGAGTATTTTTATCCATTTCACCTATTTCATCAAGAAATATGGTTCCAGCATTAGCTAATTCAAATTTTCCCAATTTTCTTTTTATAGCACCTGTAAATGAACCTTTTTCATGTCCAAATAATTCACTTTCTATTAGATTTTCTGGTATAGCTGCACAGTTAACACGTATAAAAGGACCTTTTTTCATTTCACTTGCATTATGAATCCCTTCTGCAATCAGTTCTTTACCAGTACCACTTTCTCCTCTGATAAGTATTGTTGCAGAACTTCTAGCTGATTTAGTAGCTAAGTTTAATATCTCTAAAATTTTTTTACTTTTTCCTATAAATTTATTAAATGCCTTATCCGGTTTATTTGGAATAATCACCTTATTATCATTTAGTTTATTATTAATGACCACACCATAAGTATTGTATATATTAATATTACTTAAAATATTATCTTCATTAATATAACTTTCTAATAAGGCTTCTACATTTTTAGATACTAATTCTAAATCATTATTTCCCTCTATTATTAAAGTTAACTCCTTTACTTCCGATATATTTAAAAGTATATAACCTAATATTATTGTAGCTGGAATTTCACCCTTTTCCTTAATATCGAGAAGTATTTTTACATTATATATTTCTTCTAAAGCAAAAAAATTTCTTATAATAGATACTACTGCTTCAAAATTCAAATACTTATTACTATTATTAATTTTTATCTCTCTAACAATTCTCATGTATACACCTCTCATCTATAAGTAATACTAAAAATATATTCTTTTGAAAATAAAAACACTATTATGCTATAATAATTAAAAAATAGGAGGGATTAATATTTGAAAAATTTCAAACTTCCCAAGATAGGATTAAGAAACCTGAAGACTGCATTAGCTGTTTCTTTGTGTATGTTTATATTTCAAATTTTTCATCGTCAAGACTCATTCTATGCATGTATCGCTTCTGTAGTTTGCATGAAAGATACCGTTTCAAACTCTTTTACAATGGGTAAAAATAGACTAATAGGTACTTTCTTAGGTGGATTAATTGGACTCTTAGTTATATTTTTAAGCATAACTTTCCCATTTCTATATAATATAACTCCTATTGTTACTGGAATTGGAATAATTTTTTCCATATATTTGTGTACTTTATTAAACAAATCAGCATCAGTAATTATTTGTTGTATCGTATTTATAAGTATTATGGTAAATCATCATTCCGGAACAGGATCTTATATCTACGCAATTATGAGATGTATTGATACTACTATCGGAATAACAATTGCTGTTGTTATAAATAAATTTGTGCATCCACCAAAAGAGAAAAATTTAAAATAATATCTAATTATTAAAGAAACTATTAAGTTAAAATTCACTTAATAGTTTCTTTTTTAACTATTTAAATTTATATTTCTCTAGTTGCATTCTTAAGAAAGTTCTTTTCTTCATCATTTAAATAAGGACTTAACTTAGAATAAGTTTCTGCATGGTAATTATTTAACCATTTTCTTTCTATTTCTGTTAATAATGATTTGTCTACACCTTCCAAATCTATTGGACAATATGACATAACTTCGAACTTATAGAATTCGCCACCTTCATCATTTTTAATGTCATTAGCTACTAACATTACATTTTCAGTACGTATTCCATGCTTTCCTTCTTTATATACTCCAGGTTCATTTGTTAATATCATTCCTGGCTCTAAAGCTATATTATTAGGAATAGGTCTTATTGACTGTGGTCCTTCATGAACGCTTAAGAAGAATCCTACGCCATGTCCTGTTCCACACTTATAATCCATACCTTCATCCCATAAAATAGTTCTTGCTAATACATCTAAATTTGAACCTGTTGTTTCTTTTAAAAATTTTGCTTTCATAAGATTTATATGAGATTTTAAAACTAAAGTAAAATCTTTCTTTTCTTCATCTGTTAATTTTCCTAAGATAAAACTTCTAGTTATATCTGTAGTCCCATCTAAATATTGTCCACCAGAATCAACTAAAAGTATTCCTTCTGGTTTTAATTCATAAGCACTTTCTTTTGTAGCTGAATAATGCATCATAGCAGCATGATCCTTATATCCAGCAATAGTTCCAAAGCTTTCTTCTACAAAAAGATCACCTTTGCTTCTTAATTCTAATAACTTATCAGCTACAGTAACTTCTGTTATATTTTCCTTACCTACATTTTCTTTAAGCCATTTTAAAAATTTAACCATAGCTACGCCATCTTTTACTTGGCATTTTTTAAGATTTTCTATTTCAATGCTATTTTTTATAGCCTTCAATTCTGTTGTTATATTTAACGCTTCTATTACTTCTACATTATCATTTATTAATGTATATATATATCCACTTACTTTATTAGGATCTACTATAACACTATTTTTTATATCTTTTACATCTTCAAATATCTTGTTATATTCTTCTACTTTAATGCCTTGATTATTTAATTTTATCTCATCTTCATTCGATAGTTTATTTTTATCTATATATAATGTAGCCTTTTCTTCGTTTACTACTGCATAAGCTAATACAACCGGGGTGTCTTTAACATCATTTCCTCTTATATTATAAAGCCACGCAATATCATCTAATGAAGATATTATATAAGATTCTGCACCCATCTTTTTCATTTCTGTTCTAACTTGTTCAAGCTTTTCTTTTGCTGATTTTCCACAATATTTTATATCATGTAAAAAAGCTTTCTCTTTAGGTAACTCTGGTTTATCACTCCAAATTTCTTGTATTAAATCTTTATCCATCACTATATTTATATCTTTTTTATCTTTTATTTTCTTAAATTCTTTGTATTCATTTATAGAAAATAATCTTCCATCAAAACTTACTGTTTCTCCAGATTTCATATTATCCATTAGCCATTCATGTAAAGTTGGCCATCCTGGTATTCTCATTTTGTATAATTCAATTCCTGAATCTTTTAATTGTTGTTCAGCTTGAATAAAATATCTACCATCAGTCCAAAGAATTCCTTTTTCTCTTCCTATTAGAGCAGTTCCTGCTGACCCAGTAAATCCTGTTATATATGCCCTTGATTTAAAGTGTTCAGCTACATATTCACTTTGGTGAAAATCACCACTAGGAACTACATAATAATCTATATTTTCTTTTTTCATTATCTCTCTTAATTTTTGTATTTTTTCAAAAGTTCTCATATAATTCATTACCTTTCTTTTAAATAATTTCACCCATATTATTTATATATAAATTTCTTCCCTTATATATAGTTTAATTCTATATATAAATCAGAAATCGTTATACTCTTATGAAGCACTTAAACTTCAACTTATAAAAAAATCGCCAAGGCGACTGTTGAACCGTTGATTTTTTTTAGCCATGTATCCTTTCCAAACGCAGTGCAGGAATAATTGTGCGGCATATGATTATTTTTATTCTTTAGTGGTACTCATAATATCTTTAAAATACAGTATTATAAAAGTTATCCACATATTCTTTAGTAATATAATTTCCTAAAGAATAAAAATAAGATACCAATTATTATTGGTATCTTATTAATTATATCACAATTTAAATAAATTATTTATTGTAAATATCATTGTTTTCATTACAATTTTATGAATATTATTCTTCACAATTTTCTACTGGTTTACCCACAAAATATACTAATCCTACTATTGCTATTATTGATATAGGTAGTACTACCCATACTGATAATCCAAGTCCTACTGGTATATAACCAAATACTATAGTTATACCTGCTACTGATAAAGAATAAGGCAGTTGAGTTTTAACGTGATCTATATGATCACATCCTGCTCCCATTGAAGACATTATTGTTGTATCTGATATTGGTGAACAATGATCTCCAAATATGGCACCTGTAAGAACTGCACTAGCACTCATAACTACATATCCCATTTCTGGTGAAATTGAATATGAAAGTGGGATTGCAAGAGGCATTAAAATTCCCATTGTTCCATAAGCTGTTCCTGTTGCAAATGATATTACTGCTCCTAAAACAAATATTATACTTGGTAATAAAAAGCTTGGAACTGTACTTGATAACTTACTTACTAAAAATACAGCTGTACCAAGATCTTTAATTACTGAACCTAAAGACCATGCAAGTATTAAAATAACTCCTGTTATTATAAGACCTTTCATCCCATGTATCCAATTATCTATAGCTTCTGATAGTGTAAATATTTTTTTACATACTGACATCACTATAGCTACTATAGATGCAAATAATGCTGACTGGAATAATGCTACTGCTGCATCAGATGCTGCGAAAGCTTCTCTTATCGCTTCAAATGATGCTGGTGAGTTAGACATAATATTTATTAAAGTTTGATTTTCTCCACCCATTATAGTTGTGTATCCACTATAATAAAAGCTTGCAATTGCTGAAATAATTAATGCACCTATTGGAATAATCGCATTCCAAATACTTAATTTCACGCCCTCTTTTACTTTAATTTCATCTTCCATTTCTTTATCTAAAGCTATTTCTTTATTTGAAGAAGCTCCTTTTCTTGCTCTAAGCTCTGCCTTTCTCATTGGACCAAATTCTCTTAACATAAGTGAGCTTACAACAACAAATGCTAAAATTAATATATTATAAAATCTATATGGAATTGTACTTAAGAATACTCCAAATGCATCTACTTCTTGTCCTATACTTGCAAAACCATCTCTTATAAGTCCTAATTCCAAACCAATCCATGTTGATATTATTGCAATTCCCGCTACTGGAGCTGCTGTTGCATCAATTATAAATGCTAATCTTTCTCTAGAAATTTTCATTTTATCTGCAACGGGCTTCATTATTGGTCCAACTATTAATGAATTTGCATAATCATCAAAAAATACAAAAATTCCAAGTAACCAAGTAATTATTTGTGCACTAACAGGACTCTTAGCTTTTTTGGCTAATGCTTCAGCAATTGCTCTTGCTCCTCCCATTCTACTAACCAAACTAATTACTCCTCCAATAGCCATAACTTGAAGTACTATTCCTGCATTCCAAGGATCTGCTAATGAATTTAATGCTCTTTGAACAAAATCTAAAAATGCTTGAATAAGTGCATAGAGTGGATTTCCACTAGATAAATTTAATAAAAATGATCCAGATAAAATCCCTATAAACAACGATATTACAACATCCTTAGTTATAAATGCTAATACTATAGCTACAAGTGGTGGCAATATAGTAAACCATCCAAACTTAGCTGAATTCATTACTGATGGATCTATATCCTCAGCAAAAGCAATTGTTGATGTCATAAAAAACATCATAAACGTTAATAAAAATACATGATACCTGTTAAATTTTTTCATTTTATTTCCCCCCATTTGTTTTGTGAACATCTGCAGAGGCTGGCTATAAGAACAAAATCGCTAAGGCGACTTTGGAGCCGTCGATTTTTTTAGCCATGCACCCTTTCCAAACGCAGTGCAGGAATAATGGTGCGGCATATGATTATTTTTTATTCTTTAGGGATACTCATCATACCTTTAAAACACGGTATTCTAAAAGTTATCCACAAATTTTTTAATAATATAAATTCCTAAAGAATAAAAAAACCCCGAGTGATTAACACTCAAGGTTTAAAAATAGTCAAAATAGACTTTAAAAACTTCATGAATGATAGCTCACCACAAACTAATTTGTGACAGTCTTATACATATTCTGCATAATCCCAGCTTTATAACCTTAAAACATCAGTTATAAGCTTCGGCAAAATTTCCTTTCTTATTACGTCATCGTGTTTACCTCAGTAATAATACTTTTAAATTTTGCGCCTCTACCTCTTTCGCATATTCACTTTTTACTTATAATTCATTATACAGCATATTGAAATTTTTTCAAATATTATTTTTTGTTTTTGGCTCTGTTTTAGAAAAGTTTTGATATATGCAATAGGTAAAGTAGCTTTGTAATTGGACTTTACCTATTGCATATATAAACATTTATTTAAAACAACGCATTATTTTTTCATATTAAAACGCCAATATTTTATCATATTTATTAAAAGTATTAATGCAAAAATAGTTGAAATGCTGTAGCCAACAACACCAATTAATGATACTCCATTATATTTAGGACCTACATTCTTAGTTATTACTAGAGATGACCCTATAATTAATGATGCTATTAATAGCCCTGTTATCATCCTATTTACCATTTTATTTAGCTCCTGAAATATATAATTCTTATCTTGTACTATGAGTTGTAATTTAGCTTCTCCTAAAGACATTTTAGTTAATAACTCTGATATTTTAGAGGGTATCCTAATTCCATCCCTTCCAAATGAATATAGTGATACTATTAGTTCTTCACTTGTAAGAAAATCAAATATTATATCCTTATTTTTTGCTTTTATAAAAGATACTACAACATCTATAATCTCTAGTTCTGGATCTATTTCTGCTATAACACCTTCTAATATTACTACGCCTCTTATTAGTGATACTAGTTCTCTTGGCAACTGTAAATTACTTTCCTTTGTTAAATAAAATATCTCTTGTAATAATACAGATATTTTTATATTCTTTATTGATGTAGTTAGATATGTATCAAACATGTATGATACTCCATCATATAAATGCATTCTATTTACTTTTCCTTTTTTTATTGAAACTGATAATATATATTCTATAAGTTTTTCTTTATCTTTGGTTGCTATTGCTAGCATTATTGAATTTAAAGTTTTTTTAGTTCCATCATTCAATTGCCCTACAATACCAAAATCAATAAAACAAATTTTACCACAGTTTATCAATAAATTTCCTGGATGAGGATCTCCATGAAAGAAACCATCTTTAAATACTTGTTTACAATAAGATAAAGCTAATTTTTTTGCAATATCCTTATTATCATATCCCTCATCTTTAATTCTTTGTAAATCATTTATTTTAAATCCATCTATCTTTTCTAGTACTATTACCTTATCACTTAATAATTCCTTTACTACATAAGGGGCATAAATAGGTGAAACATTTTTATTATTAATCCTAAATTTCTCAATATTTTTTCCTTCTAAAATAAAATCCAACTCTTCTTCTGCTGTTATTTTTATTTCTTTCAAAGCTTCTATCGGATCTATTGGTAATGTACTTTTTGATTTTGTAAACTTAAATATTCTCATTAAGATAGCTATATCTAAATGCATATTTTCATAAATATCTGGCCTTTGTATTTTTATAACTACATTTCTTCCATCTTTCAATACGCCATCATAAACTTGAGCTATAGATGCAGATGCTATCGGAAATACATTAACATATTCAAAATATTCTTCTAAGGAGATGTTTAATGAGCTTTCTAGAACAGATTTCATCACCTTAAAATCTTCTTGTGGAGCAGAATCTTGTAGTTTTACTAGTTCATCTATATACTCCTTAGGAAGTATATCTGGTCTTGTACTCAATATTTGTCCTAGCTTAATAAATGTTGGTCCAAGTTCTTCAAATGCATTTCTTAAATTAGCAGGAGATTTCTTATATTCAACTTGTTTACTGTCAAATACATATCCAAAACCATAACTTGCAAAAACCTTTATTATTTTTTTAAATCTCTCTGAAGATTGTTTAGCCACAGGTTTTCTCCTCCTTAGAAGAATAATTTCTTATTTGAAATGATGTGTTTTAAATATATATTGATTTTTTAGTATACGGACGCAGTGGCATTGGAATTTTCTTTTTAGAATTCTTAAAGTAAATTCCTCTGTCCATGAGCCTTATACTAAAAAATTAATGCTATCTTAAAACAGATCCTTTATCTATATTATTTATCTTGTAATTTTTGTTCTATATTACTAATTCTATCTTTTAGTTCATTAAATTCTTCTTTTGTAATAAAATCAAATTCTTGAAGTATATCATAGATATCATCTTTGGTCATAGGTTTAATTTCATTAATTTTTTCATTAGCCATGCATTTTACATTTTCTTTTTTTTCTTTTACTTCTCTTTTTAATTCTTCCGAAAGTTCTTTGCCTTCTTCTATTGTTACTTTGCCTTTTTCAACTAATGTACTTACAATTTCATTAGCTTTTTCATAAGTCATAGTTGTTGCGCCAACCATAGCAACAAATAAATTTTTTGCTTCTTTAATCAAAAAAATCATCTCCTAAAATATATGTTTAATATATACTATTAAATTAATTTACTAATGGGAATTAATATTAATTAAATCTTATTATATGTTTAATTAATAAATTTTATTTAATTAGGAATAAATTAACCATGAAAACCGCCATTATTATAGCTGTTAAATCAGCAAAAATAGCTGCCCATAATGTATGTCTTATTTTCTTTACTTTTACAGCACCAAAGTAAACTGTGATAGTATAAAAAATAGTCTCTGTTGTGCCCATTACAACTGAAGAAATTAATCCTATTTTAGTATCAGCTCCAAAACTTTTTATTATATCTGTAAATACCCCAATAGCTCCACTGCCTGAAAGTGGCTTTATAAGTATTAATGGTATTATTTCTTTAGGCAATCCTATTAAATTTCCTATTGGTGCAATCAAATTATTTAAAACATCTAATAAATTAGATTCTTTAAAAATTTGTACTGCTATAATCATGGCCAATAAAGCTGGGAATATTCTTAAACATACATTTAAGCCTTCTTTAGCTCCCTCTATGAACCATTCATAAACCTTGCGTCCTTCTATCATTCCATAACTAATAATTAATAAAAAAATTATAGGAATTATACTTTTACTCAAATAATTCAGCATATATAATCAGCTCCCTTAAAAATATTTCTGTAGTATCTTTGCACATATTATTCCTACTGTCGCTGCTGTCGCTGTAGATATTAAAGCAGGAATTATAATAACACCTGGATTAACAGAATTGCATGCTGCTCTTATAGATATAATTGTCGAAGGTATTATTTGAATACATGCTGCATTTAAAACTAAAAAAAGCACCATGTCATTAGATGCACTTTCCTTCTTACCATTTAATCTATCCATTTCTTCCATAGCTTTAATCCCAAAAGGTGTTGCTGCATTAGAAAGACCCATCATATTTGCTGTAAGATTCATAACTATAGCACCTAACGCTTTTTCATCCTTGGCTGCATCTTTAAAAATAAGTTTTAAGACGGGCTTTAATAACTTAGATATTTTTTCTGTTAAACCACTTTTTTCTGCCACCTTCATAACACCACACCAAAAACACATTATTCCGGTAAGCTCAATTATGAAAGTAACTGTTGAACCCGATGCATTAACTATTGATTTAGAAATTATATCTCCATTACCACTTACTAATCCAACTAAAATCCCAAAAAAAATCATAGCAAACCAAATATAATTAATCATATTCTCCTCCAAAATGTAATTATTCTTTACATATATATGCCTTGCACTTATTTTTTAGTAGTGATAGGATATATGTATTCAATATAAATTGGCTAAAAGGAGAAACTTTATGAAGGAAGAAAACTTAAAAATAGCACAACAAGATATAGAAAACGCACTAAAGACTGTACAAGATATGGAAAAATCTCTTAGTGAAAATGCTGATTCAAAAGAACAAATAAAGGAAAAGTTTATATTGTTATCTGAAACAGTTCAAAATTTAGAAAACATCTTAAAAAATGAAGGAATACTATAAAAATAAAATCCCACATCTTAAAATTAAGATGTGGGATTGTTTTATATAAATCTATGCTTCTACTATTTGAGCACTGGTTTGTTTAATTGTATCTTTTTTTAACTTATTATTATATATTAAGAATACAGTTAATGTTATTAATGCTGAAAGAAAATCTGATGCTGCTCCAGCAACCCAAACTCCTGTTAATCCCATAAATTTAGGAATTATTATTAGTAGCGGTATTAATATTATAACTTGTCTTAACAAACTTAAAAACATTGAAACTTTAACCTTACCTATTGATTGGAAATAGTTTGTTGTAACTATTTGTGCTCCAATTAAAGGTAACATAACTAAGAATATTCTCATTCCTGAAACACCAATTCTTAAAAGTTCTGGATCTCTATTAAATATAGAAATTAGCAATTCAGGTATTGCTTCCACAACTATAAATCCTATTGTTACTATTACAGTAGCTGCTACGGCTGTGTATTTTAATGTCTTTTTTGTTCTATCATATTTTTTAGCTCCAAAATTATATCCTACGATTGGTTGCATACCTTGATTCAATCCAAATATAGGCATTAAAAATACCATAGCTAAACTATTTATTATTGTCATAGCTCCAATTGCTGCATCTCCACCATATCTTTGAAGAGAATTATTAGAAATTACTTGTACTGCACATTGTGCAATTTGCATACTAAATGGACTCATTCCAATTAAAAATATGCTAGTAACAATCTCTTTATTTAATCTTAAATACTTTCTTTTTATTTTAAGTACACTTTTTCCTTTAGTAAAGTAATATAAAATCCAAGTAGCTGATACCATTTGAGAAATTACAGTAGCAATTGCTCCACCTTTTACTCCAAGTCCTAATACAAATATAAATATAGGATCTAATATTATATTTGTAAGTGCACCTATTAACATTGAAAGCATGGCTACTTTAGGACTTCCATCACTTCTTATAGAATGATTTAATCCAAAACTAAGCATATTAAATATAGTACCAATAAATATTATTCTAATATAGTCAATGGCATATCCAATAGTGTTAGCACTAGCTCCAAACATACTTAGAAGTGGACGCATAAAAATTAATCCTATTGCCGTTAATAATATACTTATTATTATTAGTAGTGTAAATGCATTTCCTAAATGATGTTCAGCACTATCTCTATCATGTTCTCCCAATTTAATTGATATTCTCGTAGCTGTCCCTATTCCAACTAGCATACCAAATGCTAAAATTATTGTCATAAGTGGCAACGTTATTCCAACGCCAGTTATAGCTAAATTCCCTATTTCAGGAATATTGCCTATATAAATTCTATCAATTATATTATATAAAGTATTTACTAACATTCCAACAATTGCTGGTATTGAAAACTCTAATAGTAATTTTCCTATTCCGATTTCTCCCAATCTCTTTTGATTGTTCAATAAAACTCCTCCTCTTTTTGTGTAATTCGTATAATTACAATACTAATCATTTTAACATCTAGCAAAAAATTTTACAATTCAAAATTTAATACTAATTATGTTCATTTAAATCAAATGTAAACATTTAATTTAAGTTATTAATTGATTCTTTAAGTTTTTCATATGTGATATGATGATATGTTTCTATATCATTTTGATTACTATCCCTTACAACTATCATTGGAACCTCAGTAACATCATATTTATCTATAATATTTTTTTGTTCATCAGTAGTTATATAATCTAAACTTATATGTACTAAATTAAAATTAATTTCATCCTTCAAGTCCTTTAACATTATCTCAGATTCTAAGCTTTCTTCTTTATTTATTAATCCTTTGAAAAATATAACTGTTGGTAATGATTTATCTATATCTTCAAGAGATTTCACGTATTCTAATTTATAACTAAATTGTTCCTCTTTAGTTTTTGAATTTATTTTATCAAAAAATATTACTGCCAATACAATAGCTATTATTATTAAAAAGCACACAAGCATCTTTTTCTTCATCGGTTCACTTCCTCCTTAAATATATTTTATCTCTAAAATCCTTATTTATTATGTAAATGTAATGCCCAATTTTAAATACATATATTTCTTTTAATATAGATTTATATATTCAATAGGTCAAGTGGCATTGTAATTGGACTATACTCATTTTATTATTCCTAATTTCAATTACTCAGTCCACTTTACTTATGCATATATAAACATTCTAGTATTAAAATATAAAAAATAAGCTGCAATAAAAGTAATCTAATACTTTCATTGCATCTTATTTACAATAACTTCATATTTAAATTGTACTATCTCTTTCTATTAATTCATGTTCTAGTACATAATGAGCTGTTTCTAACTCTTTATCATTTAATATTTTTATTAACATTCTCATTGCAACTGATCCCATATCATAAGTTGGTTGAGAAATAGTTGTTATCTTTGGATAGAAAATTGAAGCTGCATAGTTATCATTAAATCCTATAACACTAACATCTTTAGGTACTTCATATCCCTTTTCTCTTAATCTATTTATTGCTCCCATAGCAATTTCATCTGATGCACATATTATTCCATCAAACTTCTTATTTTTGTCTATGAAATTATCAATACCTTCATATCCTGTTTTTACTTTTACAGTATCTAAGTATACTAAGTCTTGATCTAATGCAATACCTTCTTCTTTAAGAGCTTTTTCATATCCTATGTATCTATCTCCCCAAGCATTCATATGATTTTTTTCAGTTCCTATAAACGCAATGTTTCTAAGGCCTTTTTTAATTAAATACTTTGTGCTATCATAGCATCCTTGTATATTATCTATTGTAACACTTGGTAATCTACTTTCTTTATCCTTAGTTTCAACAAGTACAGTTTTTAGATTTAATTCATTTATTAATTCTAAAATTTCTCCTTGAAGTGAGCTACTCATATAAAGTACTCCATCTACCATTTTTTCTTTTAGAACCCTTAAATATTCTTTTTCTTTTTCTATATCTAAATCTGAATTACATAAGATTACATTATAATCATATATATTAGAAACATCTTCGGCTCCTCTTACTATTTCTGGGTAAAGTTGATTTGATACATCAGGTAATAGTATCCCTATAGTTTTTGTTTTTTGTGTTTTTAAACTTCTAGCTATTATATTAGGTCTATATCCTAATAATTTTATTGCATCCAATACTTTTTTCTTAGTATCTTCATTAACCACATCAATATCGTTTAACACTCTAGAAACTGTTGCTATCGAAACTCCCGCTTCTCTTGCAACGTCCTTAATAGAAGCTGCCATAACCATTCCTCCTTTATATTTTAAAGTAATTATATAAACTACTATTTATTGATAAAAGGCTAGAGTCAAAAGTAGTAACTTAGATTCTAGCCCATTAAATGTATTATTACTTAACAACCTCAACTGTCATATCTAAGTTTTCACCATTTATAATAGTTTGTGTATAATCACAAATTTCATTATAAATAATATCGGAAGTTAAAGTTTCTTTCTTTATTGTTTCTGAGAATTTTTTAATTATTCCTAATAATAACTCATTATTAGCTACATAAAGTTTTATTTTATCTGCTACTTCAAAGCCTTTATCTTTTCTCATGTTTTGAATTTTAGAGATAACTTCTCTTACGTGACCTTCTTCTCTTAATTCATTTGTGATATGAGTATCAAGAACAACTCCAATTTCACCTTCACCAGCAAAAGCATATCCTTCTAAACCTTGCATAGTTACAAGAATACTTTCTGAATTCAACTCAATTTCAGTTCCATCAACGTTTATAACTTCAACGTCTCCACCCTTAATCTTTTGAGCTAATTCCATTTGGTTTCTAGCAGCTATTTCTTTTCTAATTCCAGGTATTAACTTACCATAAGCTCTACCAAGTACAGGTAAATTTGGCTTAAGTTCAAAGTTAACATGTTCTGAAAGATCTGCTCCAAATTTAATTTTCTTAATATTTAACTCATTAGTTATAATATCTCCATAATATTCAGGAAGTGATGCTACTGAAACTAAAATTTCTGAAAGTGGCTGTCTATTCTTAATATTAGCACCATTTCTAGCACTTCTACCAAGCTTAACTATTGTGTAAGCTAAGTCCATTTCTTTTTCTAATTCCTTGTTTATAGCACTTTCATCAACTTGTGGCCAACTAGTTAAGTGAATACTTTCTTCTGCTGTATTATCTAAATTAATTACTAAGTTTTGATAAATTTCTTCTGTTATAAATGGTACAAATGGTGCTGCAACCTTTGATAAAGTAACAAGAATTCTATATAAAGTTACATATGCTCCTATTTTGTCATCATTAATAGTTTCTGTCCAGTATCTAGATCTATTTCTTCTTACATACCAGTTAGATAATTCATCAGTAAACTCTTCAATACTTAATGTAGCTGCAGTTATATCATAAGAATTTAACTTATCATCAACAGTTTTAATTAATGTATTTAACTTAGACATTATCCATTTATCCATTACATTTTCAGACTTAAAGTCAGTATATTCTAATGGATTGAATGAATCTATCTCTGCATATAATACATAGAATGAATATACATTCCATAAAGTACTTAAGAACTTTCTTTGAGATTCTCCTACATCATCAGTTGAGAATCTAGTTGGAAGCCATGGAGCACTTGCAGTGTAGAAATGCCATCTTGTAGCATCTGCACCTTGAGAAGATAAAACTTCAAAAGGATCTACAACATTGCCCTTAGATTTTGACATCTTTAAGCCCTTCTTATCAAGAACGTGACCTAAAACAATACAGTTTTCAAATGGGTTTCTATCAAATACAGCAGTTGAAATTGCTAGTAATGTATAGAACCAACCTCTTGTTTGGTCAACAGCTTCTGATATAAATTGAGCTGGATAGTTTTGTTCAAATAATTCTTTGTTTTCAAATGGATAGTGTAGTTGAGCAAATGGCATTGATCCTGAATCAAACCAACAGTCAATAACTTCCTTAGTTCTCTTCATTTCCTTACCACAATGAGCACATTTTAAATGTACATTATCTATATAAGGTTTATGAAGTTCTATATCTTCTGGTACATTAATTCCCTTTTCCTTAAGTTCTGCAATACTTCCTATACATTCCTTATGTCCGCATTCACATTCCCAAATTGGAAGTGGAGTTCCCCAGTATCTATCTCTTGAAATACCCCAATCAATAACATTTTCTAGGAATTTTCCGAATCTTCCAGTTCTTATGTTATCTGGACACCAATTAATCTTGTTATTATTCTCTAAAAGTTTATCTCTTAGAGATGTCATTCTTACAAACCAGCTTTCTTTTGGATAATAAAGAAGTGGTGTATCACATCTCCAACAATGTGGATATGAGTGAAGGTGTCTTGCAGTTTTAAATAACTTATTATTTTCTTCAAGCCATTTACAAATACTTTCATCACACTTCTTAACAAATTTACCTGCCCATGGAGTAACTTCTTCTACGAATTTACCTTCTTTATCAACTAAATTGATAAAAGCTATTCCATTAGCTTTACATACTAAACTATCATCTTCACCATAAGCAGGTGCCATATGAACTATACCAGTACCATCTGTTAACGTTACGTAGTCACCATGAATCACTTCAAAGGCTTTTCCTTCAACGTTACCAAAAGGCATTAATTGTTCATATTTAGTTCCAAGAAGTTCTGTTCCCTTAAATTCTTTTATTATTTCATAATCTTCTCCAAGAACTTTATCAGCTAAATCCTTAGCTAATACATAAACTTCTTCTTCCACTTTTGCTTCTATATATGTGTAAGCTTTATTTATACAAAGAGCTAAGTTTGATGGTAATGTCCATGGAGTTGTTGTCCAAGCTAATATAAACTTGTTTTCTTCTCCTTCTACTTTGAACTTAGCAATAGCAGTTAAGTCCTTAACATCTTTATATCCTTGAGCAACTTCATGAGATGAAAGAGCTGTTCCACATCTTGGGCAGTAAGGCATTACTTTATGTCCTTCATATAAAAGTTCTTTATCCCACATTTGTTTTAAAGCCCACCATACTGATTCAATATATGGATTGTGGTAAGTTACATATGGATGTTCCATATCAACCCAATAACCAATTTGTTCAGTCATCTTTTCCCACATGCTAACATATGTAAATACGCTTTCTTTACATTCTTTAACAAACTTTTCTACACCATATTCTTCTATTTGTTCTTTTCCTGAAATACCAAGTTTCTTTTCTATTTCAAGTTCAACTGGAAGACCATGAGTATCCCAACCTGCTTTTCTTACTACTTTATAACCCTTCATAACCTTATATCTTGGGATTATATCTTTCATAACTCTTGTTAAGATATGACCAACATGTGGCTTTCCGTTTGCTGTTGGAGGGCCATCATAAAAAGTAAAATATTCACCGTCTTGATTTGAGTCAAAGCTCTTTTTTATAATGTCTTTTTCATTCCAAAGTGTTGCTACATCATGTTCCATATTTACAAAACCTTTTGAAGAATCAACCTTTTTATACATTCTGTTTTCCCCTTTCATAGTCAGTACTCTTTTATTATTACTTCTTAAATTTAATATAAAAAAAACCCCATCCCACAGGACGAAGTTAAAATCGCAAACCACCTAAGGCTAACACTTTATAAATAGTGTTTAGTTCAAGTACATACATACTCTATCCTTTAACGCAGGCCACGTGACAACTTAATAAGCATAAACGCCTTTCAGTTTCCAACTCCTAGGTGATCTTCCCTTAGCTTCCCTATAGCTTTGCACCAACCAGCTATTCTCTAAAAGTTAAGTCTAAGTTACTTTTCCTAATCCAAGTCTTTTCTTTTTATTGTAACATTATATATTAACAATTTTTAAATGTCAATTCATGGTCTTAAAGTTATTGTAAATATTTAAATTAATTATTGATATTTTTACAATTTTATACTTTATTTCTTTTGAATTTATTTATAAACACTAAAAATATTACGTTTAACATGACTAATCCGCATATTAATATTAAGTAATTTTTATTATCTAAACAATTATTTATATGTTGAGAATTCGGTTTATGCATATTATTATTATTCACATTTTTTCCTATTTCATACTTTTAATCTTGATTTGCGCTTTATTTTTAAAAATTAAAATAACCATTACAAATACTGTAATTGGATAGTCCAAACAAGTCATAAAAATGCGATTATTATTACCTCTAAAATTATATATTTAAAAACAAGTAAAGTCATAGAGATACTTTAATTTATTCCCTATGACTTTACATGTTTTAAATTATTTATCTATATAATTTAGTAATTAAAGTTTACTCTCTTATTTGCCTTTTACCTCATCCCAAGTTACAGATTTTGAATTAGAAGATGTTTGTTCTTCTGCAACTCCATCTAAAGTTACGGTTCCATTATTGATGCATTTGATTGCTGTTTTTCTTTGTTCTTTATCCCAATTGTTACCTATAATACTCCAGTTATTATCACATTTAGGAGTTATAGTTCCACCTTTAACATCTTTGATATATTGTCCAATTAAATCTCTTATTCTTCCTTCACCTAATCCTGCAGTTTCTTCTGATTTTCCTACAAGTGTTGGAAGTTGTTCACCTTCTTTAAAGATAACTCCAGGAGTTAATAATTGAGTTGCCCCTCTATAATTATTAACTGTTAAATAAAGTTCATCTGAATCATTTATTTTGCTTCCATCTATTTTAGTTAAATTAACTATTCTGTTTCCAGCATCCTTTGATATATCTACGTTGTATTTTAATCCAGCAAACATATCAAAATTATATCCTGGTGTATTGGGATTAAATGAAACTGTTAAATCTCCAGGGTTATATTTATTATAATAAGCAAAAGACCATTCCATATACTTTTTAAGTTGACTTCCTGTTATTTTAAGTGCATATAATGTGTTATCAAACTTATATATATTAGCAGTGTCACATTTCTTTATAGGACCTTCTACTATGTTTTGTCCATCTTTAAATACTGCTGCAGATGAAACGTCTATTTTATGATTTGCTACCTTTTCTCCATAATACATTTGAACTTCATTTATTAAGCTAAGCATTGGAGTAGGCTCTATTTTAGCTTGATCTATTCCTTTAACTTCATTTGCTGGTGTTAAATTACCACCCTTTAATTCACCAATTAATGTATTTGCATCATCAATTGCTCTCTTATTATAACTTTCTAATGATTTTACAATCTCTTCATCAGGTTTAACAGGTGTTCCATTTTTAGGAGCCATTTCATAAAAACCTGTAGTTATATCCTTTGATTTATCTGCAACTACATATTTACCTTTAGAATCTTTAGTTAAGTTAATATTAATTTGTCCAATAGCTTTAGCCCATTTAGAAGCTTCAACTATTACTGTTCCATTAGCTTTTGCTTTATCATAATCTGCTACAGTTGCTTGTCCTATTGTTCCATCTTTTATCACTGTAGTAACTTTATTGTCTTTAGGATTTAAAGAATATATCTTATGATTATAATAATAATCATTAGTTATTTTTACATGGAAATGTGCTGCTACAAAAGCTGTTATTTCTGGACATTGTTCTAATATTTCAATAGCACTTGATCCTTCTGTACCATATTCTTGAGTTTCTCCAATATGATCAACAGCAATTATTGTGTCTACATTTTTCTTTTTAAGTTCTGCAATTGCAGCCTTAGTTTCTTCAACTGGATTAGTAACCTTATATCCCTTTAAATTAACTGAGTCCCATTTAGTAATATTAGGTGTTACCATACCTATTATTCCTACCTTAACTCCACCTTTTTCAACTATTGTATAAGGTGCTGCAATTCTTGTTTTGCCGTCAGTATCATATACATTTCCGCATAATACAGTACCTTTAACTTGTTTAATTATATTTTTTAAAGTTGGCATGCCATAATTAAATTCATGATTTCCTAAAGTAAAAGTATCATATCCTATTTTATTCATAGCCTCTATCATTGGATTACTTGAATCGTTTATAAATAAAGCTTGTGAATTATCTTGTAAACTATCTCCTGCATCAACAAGTATTGTATTAGGATTTTTAGCTCTTAACTCCTTAACTGCAGTTGATATTTGAGCAAGACTACCAGAATTATCAGCAACATTTACAGCATAATCGTATGGTAAAAATCTACCATGAGTATCTGTAGTTGTTAAAATTTGCAAGTTAACGCTTTCATTTTTAGTCGCAGCATTTGCTGTAATAGGTATAAATAGAGTAAATATCATCATGGATGCTACTATTGATGATAAAAATTTTTTATTTTTAGAACGTCTAAACATTAAACTTATCCTCCCATATTTTAAATTTTATTCATTTATATTTTATATATAGAAAATTATAACATAATGTTTTTTATAAAAGAAGACATACTCATGTAATCAATATCATAATTATGATAATCTTTACAATTCTATATCTAATATATATATCTTTTAATATTTTATAGCTTGTTTACTTAATAAATATATAATTTAAATTGCAAAAAATTAAATAAAAAAGAGATGAATTAACATCTCTTTAACTAATTAGATATTTATTTATAATACTTTTAATACTTTTAATAATTTTAAAAGTAAAATTTTTTAAATTCTATTTGAATTTTTTTCTCTTAAATTTGCTTACAAACAATAACGATGCTCCACTTAATATAACTAAACCAGCTAATAGTAATAAATATTTTTTGTTTTGTTCACTATTATCGTTCTGTTGAAAATCAGGTCTGTGCATATTATTTCCTGCAGATTTACTTTTATTATTTGTATTTACTTCTGTTTCATTAACTTGATTATTTGGATTCTCATTATTAACTTCAGTAGTATTTTCTTGCTTTTGTTGCATCATATCTTCATTTGAAATATTTGCATTAGTATTGTCTTGGTTTATCACATTAGGCACTTCTTTATTAATATTTTCATTAGTAACTTGCGTATTCTCTACATTATCTTTATTTGTAATTTCAGCAGAAACTTTTTGCTCAGTATTTTGAGTAGCATTATTTGTCTTATTTCCTGGCATTCCTTTGCCACCACCCATATCACCTAAGGCAGTCATATTTACTGTTGATTCTATAGTTCCATAAGTTGTTGATGGTTGTTCTCCATTTAATTGAGCTAATACACTTTTAGTTCTGTCTTCTCCGAATTTTATCATTTCAGGGATTGAAGCTTTATATTCCTCGTATGTACAAAATGCTGTTGGATCATTTTCAACATAACTACTAATTAAATTATCTATCTTATTAACTAAATTTTCATAATAGCCACTATTGAAATACTCATCTCCTATTTGTTTTAAATAAGTATGATACATTTCTTTATATTCATCTACTTCTAACAGCTTACCTATTAATGGCATACTTGATAAGTCTCCTGAGACAGGATTATCAATTGGAAAGTTTATTATACTTGATCCACCCGAAGCATTGCCTTGATCTCCACCATTACCACCTCTTGCACCAAATCCTCCAAATGAAAGATTTAAATCCCAAGGTAGTATGTGACATTTTCCATCTTTCTCATATAAATAATAGTTATGATACATCGCACCTGAATAACTATCTAAATTTATTACAAAAGTATTTACTGCAAAATATTTCAGTACTTCTTCAACGTCAAGTACATCTTCTAAATTGGTTCCATCATTAAGGTTCTTAAACATATTTATTACTTTTTTAAAATCAGTATCTGTTGTTCTTTTAAGTACCGCGCTTTCTCTTACTATTGAATAACTGCTAATATTATCATCTATATAAACAAAATCAGCACCTTCAACAGCTCTTCCACCCATCTTTCCACCACCCATTTGTGGCATTTCATTATTAATATTTTCATTATTTGATGCATTTTCTTTAATTTTCTCATTTACTGTATTAACTTCTTGTGAAACATTCCGTTCAACATTTGTACTAATATTTTCTTGTGCTTCTGGCATTTGCATACCTTGCATTTGAGGCATATTTTCTAAATTTTGTTGAGCATTTTCTGTATCTTTAGCATTTGTGTTTTGTTCCATGCCTTGTGATGGCATAGTCATATTGTCTTGATTATTTTCCATATCTGGAGGTGGACCTGTTGGTCTTTCTCCTCCATTTGGTGGATTTCCTCCTTGATTACCACCACCATTTCCACCTGCATTATTTACTCCCATAGTTTCTGGTTTATATAAATTTCCTTCATTAGTTCCAAAGTTATTTTCTAAATACCTTTCATCTATAACTTCTATTGCTAAATATAATCCCCAGTTTTCATTATTCACAGTTATATTACTATAAGACATTTCTGGAGTTGCAACGCCTAAAGATTCATATAAATCATAAGTAATATACTCTTTCATATAGGTGCTGTCTTGAATTATATTATTAAGTACAATACTTTCAAGTCCATGATAAGTTTGCCCATCTACATATTTATCAAATTTAATTTTAAAACTATACCTATCAGTAGTATCGTCAGATGCTACTGATGTAAGACTTGTATTTCCCTTTGGTCTTATTCCTACATTATAAAATGTTTCTCCATTAATAGTTATATTACAACTACGAAATTCTTCATTAATAGCATTTTCTATTAACCAATTCCAATCACTCTCATTTATATCAATGTCTATATTGGTGATACTATCCTCATCCAAAACAGTTGATAATGTCTTTTGAGCAATGCTTGATTTTTCTATTCCTTTATTATTAACTACTAATGAAAAAATAAGTATTACAGCTACAATCATGCTAGTTATAGAAATATACCATTTATACTTTTCTTTAATCACTCATACATCACCTCTATCCTAATATTATCTAATCCCAAAGCTTTACTTTAAATAAATGTTCATATCTTTAAACAAAGCTAACTCTAAAAGTAAACCCAACTAGCATACGCTCGCTGGGTGTTTTTTTATTCGTTATGTTTTAGCAGTGTGTTTACATATCCTTAAGTGAAGTTACATATATCAACACCTATTTAAAACATAGTCTTTTTTATTAAATAAGTTTATTTTTGAGTCATTTTTTATCTGAAATCCGATTCATATTCTTTCCCTAAATAAGTTCGACTTACCAAATATAAAATGCACTGTGTGAAAATTTGGACACTTACTTTTGGAGTCATTTTTTATCTGAAACTCGACTCACATTCGTTCCCTGAGTAAGTTTGACTTGCCAAATGTAAAATTCGGAGTCTCACTTATGACATGTAGTCTCCATTGTAACTAACTAATACTACATTAGATATTCCTTCTAATTTAGATATACTATTTACAAAATCGGTTGATTTCTTTTTAAGTCCTATTTCTACTGTCATTTCAATCCCATTCACTGGTGAAATTGTTTTTGATTTAACATTATACTTGTCTACATTTTTTGAAAGCACTCTTAATGCAGTATTTTCTGAATCATCATCTTCACAATTAATTACTAATATATATGGATTGTTTGAAGTCTTCTTATTAACAAATAAAATCATAACTATTCCTATAAATATTGATCCTAAAATAGCTAATGGAATTAAACCTGCACCAATTACTATACCTACACTTATTGACCAGAATAAAAATGCTATATCAATTGGTTCTTTTATTGCACTTCTAAAACGAACTATAGATAAAGCACCAACCATACCAAGTGATAATACTACATTAGATGTTACTGCTAATATAATTAACGTTGTAATTAAACTAAGTGCTAAAAGGGAAATTGCAAAACTTTCAGAATACATTACCCCTTTAAATGTTTTTTTGTAAACCTGCATTATGAATAGTCCTATTACAAAAGCTAATGCTAATGCTATAAACATATCTAAAAAAGATACTTGTGTTAATTTTTCTGCAAAACTTGATTTAAAAATGTCATTAAAATTAGTGGTTGTTTGTGTCATTAATATTCCTCCTTTGATCTTTTCAAAATTTTATTATCCATATATTCTGGCAGCTTCATACTTTGATATAGAAGTCGGCCTACGTTCATTTACTTGTATAATATCTTGAATTACCTGTGGTAAAAATTCATCAAATTTGACTTCTAATACAATATGCTTGTTATCTATTGTTTCTATAGTTGGTAGATCATTATCAAATAAATTCTTACTTTGTACTCCTGTTCTAACTGACTTATCAAATGTTATACGCACATTTCCAATTGGATATATATATGCTTCTCTAGTGTAGTCAACTATTGTCTTAGGCCGTAATAATTGACCTTTTATCTGAGCATATAAATCAACAAACAATTTATCATTTGAATACTTTAAGAATTCTATATCACCATTTATAATCTTTTCACATTCCTCTTTGCTAATGCGAGTACTATCTTTTAAGCATAAACCTCTTATTTTCGACTTTTTTTCTAGTCTTATAAATTCATGATTATCATTGTAAAATCTTATACGAAATTTATCTCTTTTACTTAACCCAATAACCTTCTCCATTAATACCTTGTCATAGGCATTATCAAAATATAAACTTCTTATTCTATATTCATTATCTTTATTAGCATTTTTATCTATATGCATAACACTTCTTATCCTACTTTTTATTGCTAAGTAATCTGAAAAATTTATATAATGCTTTAATTCATGTCTAAACTTTTTTTCTTCCATATGTTCACCTCCAATCTATCTTACAATTTAGATTTTATACAATCAGTCTTAATGTTAGCTTAACGATAATTAATTTTATTAAAATTAATCTCTAAACAAGATAAACTTCATCTAGTTTATAATTTGAGTTATCTACAAGTTTTCAACAACATAATTTTACAAATAATAAAAAAGCAACCATTTAGTTTTATATATGAAAACCAAATAATTGCTTTTACTAATCTAATTCTATTTTAAATACGTGTTTATATATGGCATAGACAAAGTGGCATACATAAACATCCTGTTAAAACATACCTAAACTATTTTATAATTTTAGGAATGCTTAATATAAATTCAGACCCTTCTCCATATTTAGAATTTACTTTTAGTTTAATCCCAAAATTCTTAGTAATAGATTTTAATAAACTCAGTCCTATACCTGTTCCAGAAATATTCTTTCCTCTAACTTCTTTACTTCTATAGAATCTATCAAATATACGATTTTGATCTTCTTCTTTAATACCTATTCCATCATCCTTAACTGTTACTTTTATGTTTTTAGCTAAGTCTTCAACAATTAATTTTATAGAGTCACCTTCTTTTGTATACTTAAATGCATTTTCAAGTAATATAATAATAGCTCTTTTTATTTTGTCAGATTCCCATGATACTATAACATCATTTTGTGACTTAATAATCTCAAAATCTCGATCTTTAATTTCTGCTAAATCAATATAAAATTCACTTATTTCATCAATAAATTTATCTAAACTAAAGCTTGTTATGTTTAAACTTAATTCTAAATCTTCTTTTGATAATAATAGCAAATCATTATTAAGCTTTTCTAATCCCCTAATTTCGCTCATCATCTTTGATATATGTTCAAAATGATCATCAATAGTATCATCCGGTGAATGAGCTAACAATTCTACTTTACCTTTAATTACTGCTACTGGTGTCCTCATTTCATGAGAAGCATCCTGAACAAAATAAATTTGCTTTTCATAAGCTTTTTTAACAGGTTTTATAACCTTTGAAGCAAGATATGCCGCCAAAGCACTAGAAATTATTATTAATATAACTAAACTAAAGAAAATAGAATTTCTTAATCTATTTATTGAGTGAATTTCAACATCAATATTAGCAATAACCTGAATTTTTCTTTCACCATTAGTTACAGTAATTCCTCGAAAGTTATACCCATTATATTGAAAGTTAACCATTTTTTCATTAGAATCATTTGGTAGTGTTGGTAAATTATCCTCACTAAAATACAAAGTATTGCTCATGCTTTCAAATATATCATTGTTATATGATATTAAAATTAAATTTGGTGGAATTTTTATAGGTTTCCCGTCAGGTATCATATCAAAATTATAATGTTTTTCTTTTTCATCTCTATCAATTCTAATTATTTCTTCACCTAAAAATATTTTTTTCTGGTCAATCAGTTGGCGATCGACATTGTCTAATAATTTAGATTTATAAAAAGCTTGAGTTATTAATGCAAATATAATTAAACACAATAAAACTATTCCTATACTTATAGCAGTAATTCTTCTTTTAGTAGATAAGAATATATCTTTTTTCATCAAAATCAATCTCCAATACTTTCATCTAATAAATATCCCATTCCACGTTTAGTTACTAAATATTTATCATAACTATATTTCGAAAGTTGTTTTCTTAATCTACTGATATAAACTTCTATTATTTCAGTGGCTGCATCACTATTATATCCACATATATTATCAAATATTTGCTCCTTAAATAATAATACTCCCTTATTTATAACTAAGTACTCTAAAAGCTTATATAACTTTTCATTTAATTCTAATTCTCCATTATTTATATAAACCTTCTTAATTTTCATATCAATTTGCATATTTTTAAATTCAAGTATATTAGATTTCTTTATCTTACCCATACTTTTAAGAATTGCAATTATTCTAGCTTTTAATTCTTCCATAAAGAATGGCTTAGTTAAATAGTCATTTGCACCTAAATTAAAAGCTTTTAGCTTATCTCCAAGTTCTTCTTTTGCTGTTAATATAATTACTCCAGTATTTAATGTTTTTTTAGACATATAGCTTAATACACTCATTCCATCAACTTCTGGTAACATTAAATCTAAAATAACAATATCATAACTATAGGTATTTAAATATTGAATAGCATCTGAACCATCGTACACAGGTTTGATATCAAATTCATTTCCAAAATACTCTACTATATTATTACTTATTTCTATATTGTCCTCTACTAATAATATACTTATCATAAATTCACCCCATTTTTATTTTTTAATTAAGCCTAGGCCCTAATGTTTAAAATTATATTTATATTCTAGTTTAAATACTTATCAAAAATATATAAATCCTAATTAAAATACTTATTAATATTTTTACAACTTAGATATAATATATAATATTTTATTTAAATTATATATTAGTTTTCTTAATACTTACTTAACTAGATATTTTTATAAATTATAGTAAAATATCTAGTTATCATTTATTGGCATTATGGATAATAATTATTATTTAATATTGACTCATTTTAATTAAGATGTTTTAATTTAATAAATAAGAATTTAAAGCATATAAGGAGAAAATATATATGGATAACAATTTAAATAAAGATATTTTAGATAAAATAACAAAGACTTGCACTTGTAAAAGTATAACTAGAGCAAAAATTAAAGAAGCTATAGTAAATGGTGCTTCAACTTACGAAGAAGTTCAAAAAGCAACTGGTGCAGGATCAGGATGTTGCAAAGGAAGAAAATGTTCAGAAAAAATAAATGATTTAATAAAGGAACTAAATAAGTAGATGTTGATATATGCATAAGCAAAGCTGGACTGAGTAATTGAACTTAGGAATACTAAAATGAGTATAGTCCCATTTTAGCTTGCTCTCAATATAAAATTGTTGAATTAATTGCTTGTCAAAAGTGAATGTCCAAATTTTATATTTGGTAACACGAACTTTCACATAGTACAATATTTCATTGGGAACATGCATTAATTAGATTAATATATATTTTAGTGTTCTTAAGTGAGAGTCAAAATTTTATATTTTGTTTCTCGAACTTACTCAGCGACTATATAGGAGTCGAGTTTCCTTTTAAGCCCCCAGTCCACGAGCTTTATACTATAATATCAATGCTATACTAAAGCATATTAAAATAATTAAATACTAATTAGACTATTATGTTATAATCATATAAGATATTTAAAGAAAAATTATAGACCAGTTTTATTCTGGTTTATAATTTTTTTAGGCTTTATTTTAATTGAGTATTTATTATTACGATAGGCTCATTAAAAAAGACTTTTCTTAATAACTAAGAATAAGGCCTATTATTAAATATAATATTTATTTTGGAAGGGGTCTTTTTAATATGGCAAGTAAATTTTATTTACATAAGGGACGTAGCGGTAAAGCTGAACAAGGTCGTCCTTGGATTTATACTGATGAAATTAATGAATATGACGGTGAATATGAAAATGGTGATATCGTAGAAGTATACAATCACAAAGGTTACTTTATAGGTAAAGGTTACATAAATGATAAAAGTAAAATAACTATAAGAATAATGTCAAGAGATATAAATGAAGATATAGATGAGGAATTCTTTAAGAAGAGATTTAAAACAGCTTTTGAATATAGAAGAAGTATTATTGATGATTCATCTTGTAGAATGATATTTGGAGAAGCTGATTTTCTTCCTGGATTAACTGTTGATAAATTTGAAGATTATTATGTAATTCAAATTTCTACACTTGGAATGGATCAATATAAAGATTTAATTGTTAAAGTATTAGTTAATGAATATAATGCTAAAGGTGTATATGAAAGAAGTGACATAGCAACTAGAGAAATAGAAGGTTTAGAACAAACTAGAGGATTTTTAACTGAACCTTTTGATACTAATGTTGAAATTGTTGAAAATGGAGTTAAGTACATAGTTGATCTAGCAAATGGCCAAAAAACTGGTTTCTTCTTAGATCAAAAAGAAAATAGAGCTGCTATTCATAGAATATGTAAGGATAAAGACGTATTAGATTGCTTTACTCATACTGGTTCTTTTGCTTTAAACGCAGGTATTGCTGGTGCAAAATCAGTTCTTGGAATAGATGTTTCCCAGCATGCTATAGACTGTGCTAATAAAAATGCTGAATTAAACAATCTTCAAGATACAGTTAAATTTGAATGTCATAATGCTTTCGATGTTCTTCCTGCATGGTCAAGAGAAGAAAAGAAATTTGACGTTGTAATACTTGATCCTCCTGCATTTACAAAGTCTAGAAATACTATTAATGCAGCCAAAAGAGGATATAAGGAAATTAACTTAAGAGGTTTAAAATTAGTTAAACATGGTGGTTACTTCATAACTTGTTCTTGCTCTCATTACATGAATGAAGAACTTTTAAAGAAAACTATTGTAGAAGCTTGCCAAGATGCTAATAAACTTATAAGACAAGTAGAATTTAGAACTCAATCTTGTGATCATCCAATACTTTGGAATTCAGATGAAAGTTACTATTTAAAATTCTTCATATTCCAAGTATTTGATAAAACAAAACTATAAAAAAGTAGCTAAGTTTTAGTAGAGTGTTGATATATGTATAAGCAACGTGGACGGAGTAATTGAACTTAAGAACACTAAAATGATTATAGTCCCATTAAGAGTTCTAAAAGCCAATTACAATGCCACTTTGCCTATTACATATATCAACACATATTAAAAACTTAGCCTTTTAATTTTTAACTAAATCCATTCTTACTCTTAACATTTAATATAGTTTTTAAACTTCAAGAAGTCTATAATTTAACTATCTTATTTCCATCATAAATTGGAACTACATCTATTATGCTTTTTTTTATGCAATATTCTATATCTTTATCTAATTTTAAAGATCTCATAACTGAATAATGTCTCGCTTCTTTAACGTAATTTATAATATCCTTATTGCTTTCATAAATCATATTTGAAGTCTTAGCTATGTCTGTAAGTTCTATATTACTTTTTTCTTTTAACATAGTATTAATTATATATCCTCCACAAATATAATCATCCATAGAGAATTCTCCATTAGTTCCTGCGTTTACTATAACAATATCTTCGTTAAATTCTAATAATTTTTTAGCTACAGCTTCTGCATTTATCATTGCTGCTATAACAATCTTTTTGCCTGGTAAACATTTAGTTAATGCTCTAGTTCCATTAGTAGTTGTCATTAAAACTATTTTATTTTTAACCACTTCTTTTGTATATTCTAAAGGTGAATTACTTAAATCAAAGCCTTCTATCTTAACTGCTCTTCTTTCTCCACCTAATATAACTTCACTCTTATCGTATCTCTTCGACTCTTCAAGTGTTTCTTCTACAGTTAAATATGGTATAACTTTTTGGCATCCATTATTAATTGCAGTTGTTATAACTGAAGTTGCTCTAAACATATCTATTACAACAACAACCTTATCTTTTACAATATCATCAGTTATGTAATCTGCTGAAATTAAAACATCTACTCTCATTTAAATATCCCCCATATCAAAATTTTTGCCCTGATATATATCATTATCTTCTAATGTTTTATCTATTGCATTTAATACTTCCCACTTTTTTAAACTCCACATAGGACCTATTAGTAAATCTCTAGGCGCATCACCAGTTAATCTGTGTACCACCATTTCTTTAGGTAACATAGAAACTGCCCTGCAAATTAATTTTATATAATCTTCTTGTGATAAGAATTGCAGTTCACCATTTTCATATAACTCAACCATTTTAGTATCTTTCATTAAATGTAGTAAATGAAGCTTAATTCCTTGAGCTCCAGAATGAGCAATATAATCTATAGTTTTTAACATATCATTTTGGCTTTCACCAGGCAATCCCAAGATAGAATGTACAACAACATCTATATTTCTTTCTTTAAGTCTAGTCATTGCATCATCAAATACTTTTAAATCATATCCTCTATTTATTTTCTTAGCTACATCATCGTTTATAGTTTGCAGACCTAGTTCAACCCATACATATAATTTTTTACTTAATTCCTCTATTAAATCTAATACATCATCCTCTAAACAATCTGGTCTAGTTGCTATTGATAATGCTACAACACCTTCTTGATTTATAGCTTCTTCATACTTCTGTCTTAACTCATCTACTGGAGCATATGTATTTGTATATGCTTGAAAATATGCTATATACTTTCCACTTTTCCATTTGTTAGCCATCATAGTTTTTACATCATTAAACTGACCTGTAATAGAAAAATTTCTACTTCCTGCATAATCTCCAGAACCTCTAGCACTACAGAATACACATCCACCTTTACTTACTTTTCCATCCCTATTAGGACATGAAAATCCACCATCTAAAGATATTTTAAATACCTTTTCTCCAAATTTTTCTCTCAAAAAATAATTTAAACTATGATATCTCTTTTCATTCCAAGAATTATTCATTTTGCCTCCTAAATTTCATCTATACACATTTATAATATTTTTTAAATTACATTCTCTACTTCTTTTCTATTGTAGATTTATTTATGTTTATAGAATAAATACCTGTTAAATCTTCTTTTTCTTCAGGTACTCCCTCTAACAATGTGACTCTAACTATAATTTCATCTTCATCTACATACATAACTCTTACATTATATTTATCTGTTGGAAACTTACTTTTTATATCCAATGAAGATTCTTTTCCGCTTTCTACATTAAATATTTTTAGTCCTACTCCTTCATTATAATTCTTATAAGACACTACCAAATTATCTTCGGCCGCACTAAATACTATTCTCTCTATTTTGCAATCATTTAATATCCCAAAATTCATAACTTTATCAGTTTGAACTTTTTCTATTGCATTGCTTTTATTATCAGATTTATTTTGAGTATCATCTTGGTTACTTCCTATTGTAGTAACTGATTTATCATTCTTTATGTATAGTATTCCAATAAAACTATCTTTCCCATTAGTTGTTGAGTATGCTACCTTATCACCAGAATAACTTAAACCACAACTAGAAAACTTATCACTTGGAATATCTACTCTCTCTAATGGATTATCTCCTTTATTATATACTTGTTTAGGTATATCTGAAAGTTTTAAAATAAGCTTACTTTCTCCTGAACCTGATGTTTGCAATCTTAATTCATTTTCTTTTTCATATGCTTCTACTTCTTCAGCAGCACTTAAATTATTTATTTTGTATTGGTCATTTTCTTTTATAACATCTATTTTATATTTATCTAAATTGTTATTAGGTGAGTAATCTTCACCTCTAAGCACATCAAATGTTATAGATACCTTATCTCCACCATCTGCACTCTTATTTATCTTAAATACTTGTATTTTAGAATTTCCTAAATCGTTTATCTTTGAAGCTGAAGCAAAATCTTTAGTGCAGAATTTTTTTGCCTCCTCAAAATTTTCATTTTGTATCTCCATTAAATATTTTTGAGCAGTTTCAATAGCTTTCTTGCTGTCATATAAATCTATCTTTTCATTATTTGACGTTTTATTACTGCATCCTATCGATATAAAAATCATCATCATAGACATTATTATTAAAATTATCTTTTTCAAAATTGAATACCTCCCTTATTTAGCTCTTTATTTATTTTTCCTAAGAAATGTAGTGTTATGCGAGAATTTAAGAATAAAAGATAACTTTACATTATATACTTATTAGTGAAAATATTGTTAAGGAGAATTTAAATTGAAAAAGAGTTTTGTTAATATATTTCAAGTTGCAGTAGTTTTCATAGGTACTATTGTTGGAGCTGGATTAGCTTCAGGAAAAGAAATCACTGAATTTTTCACATCTTTTGGTCTAAAAAGTTTTTTTGGCATTATAGTATGTGGAATATTTTATATTGTAATTGGATGTATAATCGCTAAAATAAGTATTCATTATGAGTTAAATTCTTATAGTGATTTGATTAATGTGATAAGTCCTAATTATTTAGGCAAATTTACAGGTTTTATAACTACTTTATATCTTATTTCAAGTGCCTCTATAATTTTGGCTGGTAGTGGTGCTCTTATAAATCAATTTTTTGGAATTCCTAAATTAGTTGGATCAATAATAATGATTTGTATAGCTGTATTTTTCTTATTAAGAGGTACTGATGGATTAATTGCAGTAAATTCATTTATAGTTCCATCTTTAATCTGCACAATAACATTGATTACTATTTTATACTTTGTATTTTCTAGAGATGCAGTCTCATTGGAGAGCATGAGACAATTCAAGCCTGTTAAGAGTGGACTTGCTGTATCAGCTATATTATATGCTGGTTATAACACCCTTTGTTGTACTGGTGTACTAGTTCCTCTTAGCAATCAAATGAAAAAACCTAAAACTATGTTTATAGGAATTACTATTGGTGCTATTGGACTAACTTTACTTTGCTTAGCAATAAATCTTATGTTAACAGTAAATCAACCTTATATATACAAATTTGAAATTCCATTACTTCTTGTTGCAAATAGATTTGGTAGCATAATACAAGCTATATTATTAGTGATTATTTGGCTTGAAATGTTCTCTACTGAAGTTTCAGATGTTTATTCAATAAGCAAAACATTAGAACAAACATTTAATATAGACTTTAAAAAAGGTATTTTTATAATTTTAGCAATAGCCCTTCCAATATCTCAAATTGGATTTAGTAATTTAATAACAAAATTATATCCAGCTTTTGGAGTATTAAGTTTAGTATTCGTTCTACAAAGTGTAATATTTTATTTTAAACATAGAAAGGAATTAAAGTAATCTTGATATATATAAGTAAAATGAACGGAGTAATTAAAATTAGGAATGATAGAAATGAGTGTAGTCCTATTTTACCTATTACACGTATCAACATTTTTTTTAAACATAATCATTAAATAATATCTCATGATATAATAAAAAGTATTAGAATTCTGTTTATATTAAATATCGAGGAGATAATTATGAAATATTCAAATATGTTAAAAGAATGTACTCTTTGCTATAGAGGGTGTAAAATTAATAGATTAAATAATGAAATTGGATTTTGTAGAGCTTCTGAAAAGGTGAAAGTTGCAAGAGCTGCCTTACATCTTTGGGAAGAGCCGCCTATTTCATCTGGCAAAGGTTCTGGTACCGTATTTTTTTCACATTGTAATTTAAATTGTGTCTTTTGCCAAAACCATGATATAAGTCAAGAATTTAAAGGAATGGACATATCAATAGAAAGAATTGCTGACATATTTTTAGAACTTCAAGAAAAAGGAGCTAATAACATAAATTTAGTTACCCCAACTCATTATGTACCACAAATAATTGAGGCTCTAGAAATTTCTAAATCTAAAGGATTAAATATACCTATACTATATAATACAAACACTTATGATTCACTTGAAACAATTAAAGCTTTAGATGGATACATTGATGTGTATCTTCCTGATTTCAAATATTTCAATAATAAATATTCTACTAAATATTCTAAAGCTAGTGATTATAGTATAAATGCCATAAAAATTATAGATGAAATGGTACGGCAAACTGGTGAAGTTAACTTTGACTCAGAATCTCATATTACCAAAGGTGTTATTGTTAGACATTTACTTCTTCCAGGCTTACTTTTTGATTCAAAAAAAATTGTAGATTTACTATTTAATAGATATGGGGATAAAATCTATATTAGCCTAATGAATCAATATACACCTATGTTTAAAGCCTGTGATTATCCTGAAATAAATAAGACTCTAAATCCAAATCATTATGATAGCTTAATTGATTATGCCGTAAATATTGGTTTAAAAAATGGCTTTATCCAAGATCAAGGAACTAACACAACAGATTTTGTTCCATCTTTTAATGGTGAAGGAATATAAAAAATAATGTTTTAAATAAAGTGTTTATATATGCATAAGTAAAACTGGACTGAGTAATTGAACTTAGGAATACTAAAATGAGTATAGTCCCATTTTAGCTTGCTCCCAATATAAAATTGAGACAAGCAATAAATGTGACAATACTCATTAAGAATTCTCAAAGTCCAATTCCAATGCCATTTTACCTATTGCATATATAAACGAATATTTAAAAAAGTCTAAAAAAACAAATTAGTCACACTTTAAATTTCATAATCTCTTTAAACTTTAAAAGTTCTATAACTATGCAACAAAAAAGTAATGCTTCAAACAATTTGAAGCATTACTTTATTTTTTCTATACAAAGTAATTAAAACTTGGAATTTCTCTATTTGCTTGTTGTATAGTCATTGGTGGAACAAATATTTTTTGATCAGAACTTTCACCTCTAAGTTCTGCTATTCTTGTAACCCCTACATACACATCTGATATTCTATACCAAGTAGCATAATCAACTACACCTGTTTGTGGTAAATTAAAAATTCCTTGAAATACTTTAACTGCTTCTGCAGTACTAGTACCAAAAACTCCATCCTCAGCCGATTTAGGAATAAGAGGATAATTATTTGATATTCTATTTAGTTGATTTTGTATTGTTTTAACTGGCTCACCAACCGATCCAATAGTTAAATCATAATCTGGATACGATTTAGGACTTCCTTGAACTTTTTCTGCAGTTACAAGTTCAATATCATTTCCATAATAATATTTTAATATTTCATATGGTGGCTTTCCTTGCGCACCTAAGCTTTGACTTCCCCATTGACTTAACCATTCTGGGCAAGAGACAGTTTTTCCATCACAATACTGTGTTAAAAGAGGTTGCTTTCTACCAAATCTTCTAATATAGGTGGAAAATATTTCATCAACAATTAAACTTATGTTATCGTAAGTATTCCTTCCATAATTAAAAGCATGATCATAAGCAGTAGAACTTGTAATATCAAAGTTCTTTCCTTTTCCTCTATACCATTCTGTATATATTCTATTCAAAGTAAATGAAATTATACAAAATATGTTAGCTCTTATTGCATTACTAGACCATGTAGAATATATTTCACAAGATGCAACATTTTTTATATATTCCTTAAAAGGAACTGTATAATTAGGTGCAGAGGTATCATTAGGAACTCCTTGATGTACTATTATATATTCTGGCACTATCGGTTGTGCCAATACAACTCCTGAGCTTGGAGGTGGTAATTTTTTTTCATCATCTTCAGGAATTTTAGGTGGAAAATTACCATTAAGAGTATTGGGTTGAATTTTAATTACTTCCTCTTGCCTTGTAATATTTCTACGTTCAATCAAACTACATCTTTGATAAGCAATCTCTTTCGGAAATATTTGACACCCCTTTATTATTAAAGTTTCAAATCCGTCTCTTTCAACTAAAATATCATATATGCTATAAGGAATTTTATTACTATTTTCATCTAAAGAATATTCAATAGGTGGTGCATCCAAATCTATTTTATCAGTTAATCCAATTGAATTAGTGACTAATTCTATGCTTGATGTTGATGGATTATTTTCATTTAATGAACTTCCTTTTACACTGATTTTAGCGTTATCTACAGGGATATAACTGTCTCCATTAAAACATTGAATTCTCAAATTACCTTTATCTGCCATAACTAACTCCTTAAAATTTTTCCTACGAATATTATATGAAGTAAGACGAGATTTAGTTCCTCTAATTTTGTATTTATCTCATTATATCGTCATTTATTAGGAAGTCTAATAAATAAATTATTTACATAAAACTCATTATTTTTTTCCGAATTAATATATTGATCAATGTCCTCATAATTAATATATCTTTCACATTTATCCTTATTTTCTCTTAATCTATAGTTTCTAAATAATATTTGATTTATTGTATTTTCAATATCATAAATGGTATCATAAGCGCAAACTGTTCCATATCCCCAAAGTGGATTTGGATATTCTATATCAGTTCTTGTTCTATTAGAACTTCTTACTAAATAGTACTTTAATCTTTGTCCATATAAGTACGGATCATTTCCCTTTACTATTCCCCATTCCATAATTAATGCACAGATTCCTGATACCTGAGGTGCTGCCATTGAAGTTCCTGTTTTAGAATCGTATCCTCCATTAGGAGTTGGTCCTAATATATTTACACCTGGCGCAACAAGGTCAGGTCTTATTAAGTTGCTTCGAGCCTGTGGTCCTCTTCCACTAAATGAAGATAAGGTATTTGTAAGTGAATTATAACTTCCTACAGCTATAACATTTTCTACAGTTGCTGGTATTCCTAATGTATTATAATTTATAGGTTCTAAAAATTTAGTCTGAGGATTTAACCCTTCAGATATTGGAAGCCACATTGAAAATGATCCATTATAGTTATTACGAGTAGCAATTTGTATTTTCCATACACCAGTAATTAAATAACTTGATTCTCTAGAAGATATTATTATTTGAATTTCACTATTCAATTCAAATGGCTTTGGTCCAGATACATATATATCATATCTATCACGCCCTATCCCTCCATGAAAGTATCCTTCTTGCATATTTATGCTTCCACTGCTTTGACCAGTTGGTGATATTACATCTAAAGATACATCTGGTAGTATTGACTTATATAAATTTATAACCACTGTACTTTCATCACTAGCAACATTAAATGCTTTAGTTTGAGTTTCATAAAGCTCACCACCTGTATGATGTGCTGCATCACCTTCATTTCCTGCTGCTATAACTATAGTTACTCTTTCTAAATTAGATACTGTGCTAATATATTGTTCTAATAAACTACTGCCATTATGGGCTCCATTATTAGTGCTCAAGCTCATATTAATAACTAAAGGCATATTAGTTTCTTTACTTTTATCTATTAAAAATTTTATTCCTTGCATTATTTGAGAACTTAATATCCAAGTGCCTCTTGCTGCTTTTACCATAGCTATAGATGATTCTGGTGCTGCACCTTTATATGCATCGCTAATATTGCCACCACCACAAGCTATTCCTGCAACATGAGTTCCATGACCTGTATTATCAAAAACCGGAACAATTGAATATGGATCTTTTGATTCTATGGCTTTGTTTATTGACTCTTTATCATAAACTTTTTTCCCGAAACTTAAATCATATATATATTCTATCCTAGTCTTACCATTAGAATCCATAAATGCTGGATGCATATAATCTATCCCTGAATCAATAAACCCTACTAGTGTGCCTTTTCCAGATACTTTATAAATTGATACAGCTTGAGGCACACAGGTTGCTCTATTTCCTTCGCTGTCTGCTTCATATAAGTTCTTAGGCAATTCTATATACTGAATACTATTACTTGTTGCTAATTTAATTAAATTTTTTAGTGGCAAACTAATTAGTCCAAAGTTAAATCCTAAATCTTGAAATTCACCCTCTAGCTCTTTAGCTAATGCTGCTAAATTTTCAGCTGTATCTCTATATAAAATAACAACCTCAATTACTTTACCTAATTCTCCTGAAAAAAACTTTGTATTTATTCTATTTAATATATCTTGTGGTACATTAGTTAATAATCCAATAGCAGTATCAAGTTTAGACGATATTCCGTTAGATTCTGTAATCTCTATTTTAATCAACCCCAACTATTTTTATATAATAAGTTTATGCCCATACATTGATTAATTGAACAAAAAAAGTAGTTATACACTTTTATGTATACAACTACTTAATAAAACTACAGTTTTATTTCTATTCTCTCTAATTTTGCAATTATATTTATCTCTTTTATTTCAGTTGTTTCTGTAAGTAAACTACCACCATTGCTAATTAATAGAACTTTAGAATTACCAAGACTTCTTATTTGTCTTATTTTTCTTTCACCCTTATGATCAATTAAAAAAATACCATTATTACTAAATTCCTTAACCATATGTGCAAAAGCTAAATCACCTTTTAAAATTCTAAATCCAGACATCTCATCATTTTCTATTTCAAGATAAAGAACTTTATCTTGTGGATATCCTTCTACTTTATTAGAATGAACAGTTAATTCTTTTGTACCCTTTGTATTAGATAAAGCATAATTGTATATAGGTACATTTTTTATAACTGAAGCAAAAGCATCAGTCCATACTTCTGATTTTTCAATCTTAGTATTAACTGATTTCCTTAGACTTTCTTTTTCTTTCATTAAGTCCTCATCAGTAACAACCATACTTATATCATTTAAATCAGTTTTTAAGAATTTAGATACTCTTTCTATAAATGATTCATTGGCTACTTTTCTTCCTAATTCAATATCATTTATATATTTTTCTGCCACGCCTAATTTCTTACCCAATACTTTAGCTGATAATCCATTCTTTTCTCTTGCTTGTTTTATTTTTTCTCCTACACGGCTCACTTTACTCTCTCCCCTTTTGCCCCTCTTTATGCCATTCTCTCTCTTCAATTAAATGCTCCAATAAATATTTAAGTGACCAATTACAAGAAACTGGTGTAGTTACAGCTAACACTCCATCACTTGTAAATCCTCTTATATATTTTATTGCGCCCTTTAATTCGCCTTCTGCAAACTTATTAAATATTATCATCTTTTCATCTAGCATATCTTCTGGTTCTTCTACTTGTTCTAAGCCTGATATTAAATCTTTTATCTTAACATTTCCCATGTCTTTGTTAATTTTTATAACTTTTCCATGACGTTGTTTTATTTTATTAATTTCATTATCCTCTAATCCATATGCTAATATACACTTAATGTTAGGAATCATAATATCACCGCCTTCACTTATATATAAAAAAGTGGCTGCACCACGCTTTTTAGTTGAGAGTAGAGAGATGAAAGTTGAAGGTTTGGGTTGAAAGTCTTAAAGACTTTCTAAAATATATATTTTAAAATTTTACTAGAAATTTTTTTCTTAATTCTCCACTTTTCACTCTCAATTTTCAACTAATATTTACTTTAACTTAGATTTTATCAGCCTTTCAAGCTTTAAAATTTCTATAATTTCATATACAGTAAAAAACAACCTATTTAAATATTATTTTTAATAAAGTGTTGATATATATTTAAACAAACACTTTTAAATAATTATATATCAACACATATTTAAAATAGAGCTTTTTATTCTAATGAACTATTCTTCAATTATTTCTGGTTCTCCATAAGTTTCACCTTGAGTATCAACAGTCATCTTTTCAATAACTTGATCTTCATAAGGTCTATCTTGCATATCTCTTTTTGATGCAACTATTTTATCTGCAATTTCAATTCCTTCAATAACTTTACCAAATGATGCATATTGACCATCTAAATGAGGCGCATTTGCAACCATAAGGAAAAATTGACTTCCTGCTGAATCTGGATGCATAGCTCTTGCCATAGATAATACACCTTTGCTATGTTTTAACTCATTTTTGAATCCATTAGATGTGAATTCACCCTTTATACCATATCCTGGGCCACCCATTCCTGTACCTTCTGGGCAACCTCCTTGTATCATAAAACCTGGTATTACTCTATGGAATATTAATCCATCATAAAATCCTCTATTAATTAAATCAATAAAATTCTTAACTGTATTTGGAGCTATTTCTGGATATAATTCAGCTTTTATTGTTCCTCCATTTTTCATCTTTATTGTAACAATTGGATTTGCCATAAAAAATTCTCCTTTCAAACATTACGATATTTAATATATTAAATATATTTATATAGTATAAATATATTTTTTCACTTAGTGCAATTTCATAACATATATTATTAGCTAAAATATTTGCATAAATTCATTTATATGCTAATTAAGAAATTTCTATTAACTTTTTACAAAGTTCTATCATTTTTTCGCTTCCATTTGAATTTATTATAGTTATACTACCTTTCTTATCTTCAGTATTCAATAAATTCTTTTGTTCTAACCTTCTTTTTAATTCTTGAGAAGTGCCAAGTCCACCATCTATTATAGGTATATCTTTGTCAATTAATTTATGCAATATTTCTTTTATAAATGGGTAATGAGTACATCCTAAAACAACTACACCTATATCATTATTTATATATGGCTTAAACTTTTCTTTTAAATATTCTTCTAACTCTTCTCCACTTAGTATACCATTCTCTATAAATTCAACTAATTTAGCACATGGTAATGATACTATATCATAATTCTCACTGTATTTTTCCATTAAAGACTTAAATTTTTTTTCCTTTAAAGTCATAGGTGTAGCCATTATTATTATGTTGCCTTTTCTATTATACTTAGTTGCTAATTTTAATGCTGGCTCTATGCCTATTATAGGAATATTTTTATATTTACTTCTAACTAAATCTATTGCAGCACTAGTTGCAGTATTGCAAGCAACTACAATTGCCTTAACATTCTTTTCTAATAAGCATTCTACTGCATTAGATGTAAGGTTTCTGACCTCTTCAACAGTCTTAACCCCATAAGGTGCATTTTTAGAATCTCCAAAATATATATAATTTTCATTCGGCATTAGACTAATAGCTTCTTTCATTACACTTAATCCGCCTACCCCTGAATCAAAAAATCCTATAGGCCTATTTTTTTTATCCAAAGTGTTCACACTCCAATTTCCCTATATTATCTAATAAACATTTTATTACTTTATTAAAAATAAATCTATATTGAATTGTTTTTTATGTGTACTTTTATTTCATATTTTATTTATAATTGTACTATAATTATTAAATTAAAAATTTAACTTTAAATATATTGACAGTATAGTCTACTTATAATAGAATTTTTATAGCTAATAAATACGAATATTTTTATGTTTTTTTTATCATTTGTTCGATATACGTTAAAATCAAATTTAAATTGTGAAAGGATGTGAATAGCAACTTACAGAATTATCTGTAACTGCTTATTATTATGAATAATTTACTTTATGTTATTAAAAAAGAGAATCATAACGCTAAAGACCTAAATGCAATATTGAATGAGAATAGCCAAATTAAGTTTGTTTCATTTGTTGGTATTGATTTATCTGGTAATGATACTGATGAAAAAATACCTGTTAAACTTTTCTTAGAAAATATAGATTCATACTTAAACGGAATTGCTGTTCAAACAGATGGTTCTTCTGTTGTATTGCCTGGTATTGCTACATTAAACAATGCTAAAGTTGATATGATTACCGATTTAGACAGTAAATGGTTTGTTGATTACAACTTTAACTTTACAGATCCCGAAACCAACAAACCTGTAGGTACACTAAGAATACCATGTTTCTTATATCATGATAACAAACCTGTTGATTCTAGACATATTCTTAAAGCATCTGTCTCTACAGTTAAAGAAACTCTTTCTCATCTTTTTAAAGACAAGCCTGAACTTTTAAATATTTATGATATTACCCCTGATGATATAGATGATATAATAGTTACTTCTGCTACTGAATTAGAATTTTGGGTTAAAACACCTAATGAAAATGCTGAAGTAGAAGAATTATCAACTTCTCAAGTACTACATGAACATTATTGGACAAGAACTAAAGGTTCAGTAAGAACTGCACTTGAAGAAACACTTCTTTTAATGGAAAAATATGATTTTGAACCTGAAATGGGTCATAAAGAAGTTGGTGGAGTAAGAGCTAAATTAAACTCATCTGGTAACTTCGATCATGTTATGGAGCAAATAGAAATAGACTGGAAATATTCTGACGCTCTTCAAGCTGCTGATAATGAGTTATTTGTAAGAATATTAACTCAAGAAACATTTAGAAGAAATGGACTTGAAGTAACATTCATGGCTAAACCAATAGAAGAAGTAGCTGGATCTGGAATGCATGTTCATTTAAGTATTAGTTTAAAATTAAAGAACGGAAAAAGAATAAACATATTTAATGGACCTAAAAACCACTTCTTAAGTGTAATCGGATATGGAGCTATAATGGGAATTCTTAAAAACTATGAAGTTGTGAATCCATTTATTTCTTCAACAAACAACTCATTAAGAAGATTAAAACCAGGATTTGAAGCACCTGTATGTATAGTAACTTCACTTGGTAAGAGTCCTGAAAACCCATCAAGAAATAGATCTATATTAGTTGGGTTAATTAGAGATTTAGATTCTCCGTTAGCTACTAGATTTGAGCTTAGATCTCCAAATCCACATACAAACACCTATATTGCAATGGCTGTTTCTTTTATGTCAATGCTTGATGGTATATTGTATGCTGTAAACAAAACAGAAGATGAATTACTTGCTGAATTATCAAAGAAATCAGGTGAAGATGCAGATTATCTTGAAAAAGAAAGAGCTTATAGAAGTGAAGAAGATGTATTTGAATACTTCTCTGAAGAAGAAAGAAATAAATTCTTCGGTATAGCTCCTGCAACTATTTATGAAAATTTATCACAATTAGAAACATATCCTGAGAAAGTTGAAATATTAAAGAAAAATAATGTAATGACATCAGACATAATAAACAGCTTTAAGTTAGCTACATTACAAAGATGGACTACTGAAATTATTCATAGAATTATTAATAATTATATTAATGAAATAAGATCATTTGCACCTCTTCATTCATTAGATAAGGCCTTAGATTTAGATATATCTAATTGGATGAAAATAAATGATTTAAGAATGTATATAATGAAAGATACCTATACAACTAAAGGTTTATTTACAAGAATTAAAATAGCTTTTATAAATAAAGATTACGCAAAAGCATCAGAATTATATATTGAGCTTGAAGATAAAATGAAACTTCTTAGAAGTCTATATTCTTCTTATAGAAAAAATCTTTTAGATATATAAACAAGGTTTCTATTAACTTTTTAGATCTAATCGGTTAAATTCAAATTCTACTAAAATTAAAACTTATATATCTAGAAAGCTTATTAATTTTAGGTATTTTATAAATAAAAAATGGGAGATAAAGTTTTAGCTTTTTCTCCCATTTTTTATTGCAAGTTTTGTCTAAATATCCTATATATGATATAATAAAGTGTAATTGTTTAACAAAAAAATTTCTCTATATTCTGATATAATTGTATATTTATTAAATTTATGGAAATATTATTACGAGGTGCTAATCATGCGTTTAATACCAATTGAATGTGTAAAGAAAGATACTATATTAGGTAAAACTATATATGATTCTGAGGGTAGAATTTTGTTGAAAAAGGGAGTAAAATTAACGCAACCTTTAATACAAAAAATTAAGCAGTTAAGTATACTTTCAATATATATAATTGATGAATATAGTGATTACGAAATAGAAGATATAATAAAACCTGAATTACGTCAAAAAGCTATTAAAATTTTAAAAGAAACATTTAATGATATTCAAAGAATTTCTTCACTTCATAGCTTTGAAAAATGCTCAATTAATAATTATTCAAAACATGAACTAAAATATTTTGAAAATATAAGTACTATATCAGAAGAATTATTAGACAATATATTGTCTAATAAAAATTTGTTAATTTCACTAGTTGATATTAAAAATATGGATAATTATACTTATCAACATTCTGTAAATGTAGCTGTTTTATCTTTAGTACTAGGGATAAGTTTAAAACTTCCTAAGCGGAAACTAATTCAATTATGTAGTGGTGCATTACTTCATGATATAGGTAAGACATTTATAGATAAAGATATTATATTAAAACCTGGTAAATTAACTTTAGAAGAATTTGATATTATAAAAACTCATCCTGAAAGAGGATATAGCTTTTTAGGTGATTTATATAATATTAATTCCAATAGTAAATTAATAATCTTGCAACACCATGAAAGAGTAGATGGATTAGGTTATCCTTATAGATTAAATGGAGATAAGATTAATTATATGGCTAAAATAGTGAGTATTGCAGATGTATATGATGCGCTAACATCTGATAGACCATATAAGCGTGCTATGTGTCCTGGTGATGCATTAGAATACATAATGTCTAACTCTGGAACTTTCTTTGATTATGACATGATTAAAGTATTCTCTAGAGTTATAATACCATTCCCAAATGGAACTATAGTCTGTTTAAGTAATGGTGATGTTGGCATAGTTGAAGAGACCTTTCCAAATTATCCACTTAGGCCTCAAATAAAAATATTAAAAAGTGATAACAAAGAAATTGTTGGATCTCGTATTAATTTATTAACTGAATTATCAGTAGTAATATCAGGCATAAAATATGAAGCATAAAAAAATGTTACAATAATTAATTGTAACATTTTTTATTTATGCTTATTTAGTTATATCAAATACATCTAAATTTTTATTTTTATCAAATTCTTCTAATTCAACATCTGCGATTGCCCTTAATGTATCTAATGCAGTAATAACTCCTAAGTTTCTCTCAACAGCTGCTCTTCTAATTAAAAAACCATCTCTCTTAGAATCATTACCTTTAGTTGGAGTATTAACAACTAAATCAACGTCTCTATTTTTAACTATATCTAAAATATTAGGCTTTTCTTCATCTATCTTACGAACTTCTTCTGCATCTATTCCTTCTTCTCTTAATAGCTTGCATGTTCCTGTTGTTGCTATAAACTTATATCCAACTTTAGCAAGATCCTTAGCTATTGGTAAAAATTCTGCCTTATTATGCTTATTAATTGTTGCTAATATTTTGCCTTTTTTCTTTGATGGATACATATTCGCCCCTACAAAACCTTTGTAAAGAGCTTCTTTCAAAGTTCTACCCACTCCTAGAACTTCTCCTGTTGATCTCATTTCAGGCCCTAAGCATACTTCAACATTAGGTAATTTTTGAGTTGAGAATACTGGAACTTTAACTGAAACTAATTCAGGTTCTTTGTATATATCTACTCCATATCCTAAATCATTTAATTTAGCTCCAAGCATAACTTGTGTTGCTATATCAACAATTGGTACTCCACTAACCTTACTTATATAAGGTACAGTTCTTGATGCTCTTGGGTTAACTTCAATTACATATAAATCTCCTTCAAATTCTATGAATTGAATATTTATCATTCCTTTTATTCCTATTGCTAAAGCCAACTTCTTAGTATATTCTAAGATTTCCCCTTTTATTTCATCACAAACATTTTGACTTGGATACATAGTTACACTATCCCCAGAGTGAACTCCTGCTCTTTCTAAATGTTCCATTATTCCTGGTATAAGTACATTTTCTCCATCAGATATAGCATCTACCTCAATTTCTCTACCCATTAAATATTTATCTATAAGTATTGGATTCTTTTTGTCTTTTGCAAATGCATTAGTTAAGTAGAAAGTTAACTCTTCTTCATCATGAGTTATTTCCATTCCTTGACCACCAATTACATAAGATGGTCTAACAAGTACTGGGAAACCTAATCTTTCTGCTTCTTCCAATCCCTCTTCTACTGACCATATACCTTTACCTTTAGGTCTTGATATGTCTAATCTTTCTAGTAGTTCATCAAACTTTTCTCTATCTTCAGCCATATCTATTTGATCTGCTGTAGTTCCTAAAGTCTTAATATTTTTTTCCTTTAAGAAATTAGCAAGTTTAATTGCTGTTTGACCACCAAATTGAAGAATTACCCCATATGGATTTTCTTTTTCAATTATATTTAAAACATCTTCTTCTGTTAATGGTTCAAAGTACAACTTATCTGATATATCAAAATCAGTACTTACAGTTTCAGGGTTATTATTTACTATTATAGTTTCAATATCAAGTTTCTTTAATGCCTTTACACAATGAACTGATGCATAATCAAATTCAATTCCTTGACCTATTCTTATTGGACCTGATCCTATTACTATTACTTTTTTTCTATTAGATACTTCAACTTCATCATATTGTTCATAAGTAGAGTAGTAATATGGTGATAATGCTTCAAATTCTCCTCCACAAGTATCTACCATTTTATATGATGGCTTTATACTCCAAATATCTCTTAATCTATATATGTCCTCTGGACTTACCTTTAGCATATCTGCTATTGCTTTATCAGAAAAACCTTTTTTCTTTAAACTCTTTAACCATTCTTTATCTAAATCTTCTATATTACTTAATTTTAATCTTTGTTCTTCTTCAACTATCCATTTAATTTTTTCTAAAAAGAATTTATCTATACCAGTAATTTTATTTATTCTTTCAATCATATAATCACGGCGTAACATTTCTGCTAGAGCAAAGATTCTTTCATCATCTGGCTTCATTACTAATGCCTTAAGTTCAGACATGCTATGTTCTTTAAACTTTTTATGATCTAATGAATATTTACCTATTTCTAAACTTCTTATTCCTTTTAAAAATGCTTGTTCAAAGTTAGCTCCTATAGCCATTATTTCTCCAGTTGCCATCATCTTAGTTCCAAGCTGTCTATCAGCACCAAAGAATTTATCAAAAGGCCATTTTGGTATTTTTACTACAATATAATCAAGTGTTGGTTCAAAACATGCATATGTCTTTTGAGTTACAGCATTTTTAATTTCATCTAATCCATATCCAAGAGCTATTTTAGCTGCAAGTTTTGCAATTGGATAACCTGTTGCTTTTGATGCTAAAGCTGAACTTCTTGAAACTCTAGGATTAATTTCTATAACTGCATATTCAAAAGTATTTGGATTTAATGAAAACTGAACGTTACATCCGCCCTCTATACCTACAGCATTTATTATATTTATAGATGCTGTTCTAAGCATTTGATATTCCTTATCCGAAAGAGTTTGTGATGGTGCAACAACTATACTATCACCTGTATGTATTCCTACTGGATCTATATTTTCCATATTACATACAGTAATACAATTTCCATAAGAATCTCTCATTACTTCATATTCTATTTCTTTCCAACCTTTAACACTCTTTTCAAGTAAAACTTGACCTATTGTGCTTAATTGAAGACCTGATTCTAGTATTGTTCTTAATTCCTCTTCATCATCTGCAATACCGCCACCTGATCCACCTAATGTATAAGCTGGCCTTACTATTACTGGATATCCAATTTTATTAGCAAAATCTATACCTGACTGTAAATCAGTAACAATTTCACTCTTTATAACTGGTTCTCCGATTCTATTCATCATATCTCTAAATAGTTCTCTATCTTCGCCTTCTTTTATAGATTCAATAGATGTTCCTATTACTTTTACATTATATTTATCTAAAATACCTGCATCATGTAATTCTACTGCAAGGTTAAGTCCTGTTTGACCTCCCATTCCTGCAAGTAAACTATCTGGTCTTTCTTTTACAATAACTTTTTCAATAAATTCTAATGTTAGAGGCTCTAAGTATACCTTATCTGCAACTTCTTTATCAGTCATTATTGTTGCGGGGTTAGAATTTATTAAAACAACCTCTATTCCCTCTGATTTTAAAGCTTCACACGCTTGAGTTCCTGAATAGTCAAACTCCGCTGCTTGACCTATAACTATTGGACCTGATCCTATAACTAAAACTTTTTTTATATCTTTATTTAATGGCATTTATCTTCATCCCCCTATAGTGCATATTTTAAAAATTTATCAAATATATATTCGCTATCCTTAGGACCCGCTGATGCTTCTGGATGGAATTGAACTGAGTATATCGGTAAAGTCTTATGCTTTAATCCTTCTACAGTTCCATCATTTATATTTACATGAGTTACTTCAACATTTTCTGGTAATGTTTCTACTACATAACCGTGATTTTGAGAAGTTATATGAACTATATTTTCTTCTAAATCTTTAACTGGATGATTGCATCCTCTGTGGCCAAACTTTAATTTTGTAGTTTTTCCACCTAAAGTTAATGCTAATAATTGATGTCCTAGACAAATACCTACAATAGGCTTTTTACCTACTATTTTCTTTACATTTTCTATAACAAAATCTAAATCCTCTGGATCTCCAGGTCCATTAGATAAGAATACTAAATCTGGATTAGCATTTAATATTTCTTCTGCACTTGCTGTTGCAGGAAATACTGTTAGCTTACATCCTCTTTTTTTGAAATTAGTTATTATATTTTGCTTTATTCCGAAGTCCATTATTGCTATATGTTTTCCATTTCCGTTACCATTAACCACATATTTTTCTTTGGTAGTAACGTTCTTAACCGCTTCTTTGTTAGAAAAACTCGCTACTTTTTCCTTTATAGTTTTATCATCTAAATCTTCTAGTGCAATGATACCTCTCATTGTCCCACTATTTCTTAAAACCTTAGTTAAAGCTCTTGTATCAATGTCCTCTAAGCCAATAATCTTTCCTTGTTTTAAGAAGTCTTCTAATTCTAATTCGCATCTAAAGTTACTTGGTAAATTGCATTTTTCTCTAACGATGAACCCTCTAACCTTTATTGAATCTGATTCCATGTCTTCAAGATTTATACCATAATTCCCTATCAAAGGATAAGTCATAGTTACTATTTGACCATAATAAGACGGATCTGTAAGTACTTCTTGGTATCCTGTCATTCCAGTAGTAAATACTACTTCTCCAATACTTTCTTTCAAATATCCAAAAGCCTTACCTTCAAATACCATACCATTTTCTAATATAAGCTTTGCTTTCATACTTAGTCCTCCTTAATTTATGTTTTAAAATTTATATTTTTATATAAAATAAAAGGATACTAAAGAGACAACCATAAAAGAGGTCTCTTTACTATCCACACATATTTATCAAGTATACTAACTGCTTTAAACAAAGCTGTATTATTTTTTTCTAACTCATAATATATCATAGAAATAGACTCCTTTCTGGCCTCACTGGACCAATTTAAAGTGTATCTTTAGAAAATATTTATTTATATATTTACCTTGTTTCTTATTGTAGTTTATCATACATATACTGTCAAGAAGAATAGATTTATTTTTTTATTTAAATGTATTAATTCTTGTTTCTAAACTATGAGTATTTTAAATAAATAGTTTAGAAATTAATTAGTATATACGTTACTGTTAGAAGAATCTAATTCTTCAGCAAAATTTATTATCTTTTTAAAATCATTAATTAAATGAACGGAAAGTTTTTCTGCTTTACTATACATTTCTTTTACAATATTATCATTAACATTTGATTTTAATTTTGATATTATGTCTCTTCCATATGAATGAAATACTTTATGCTTCTCACCTATATCATTCCAAATTGTTAATACTTCTTCATTTTTAGGCTTCATTGAATAATAAAAATGTCCAAAACCACATTTTTGTTCATTGACTTGAAGCGCTGATATTTCTCTATCATTAACCATTTTATTTAAAGTTTGCAGCCAATTTTGATGTGCTGAAATTGCCTTATTAATTGTTTCTATAAATAATTTATTAGTTATCATATAATATTCATCATTAACTAAAGTTCCTATTATCTTAGATGCATTATCTAAATCTTCTTCCATTAAACTTATAGGAGATATCACAGTTCCTAGTGTATAACTTATATCTTTTAACGCTATAGTATCTTCACCTAATTTTTCAATATCTTCATCAAATTTTCTCATACTAGTTGCAACTTCATCCATAGAAGTATTTATTTCTTCACTATTAGCTGCAATAGATGTTATTGATTCATTTATATTATTAACACGTTCTCTATTATCTTTACTTGCTTTTACAACTGAATCTAAATTTTGATTTAATTTTTCTAAAGAGTCAACAGTATTATCAACACTAGAGTTACTTTTGTTAGATGCAGATTCAATTGCATTTATAAAGTCAGACATATTATTGGTTAAGGTTTTAGTTTCATCTGCTAATTTTCTTATTTCTTCTGCAACCACGGCAAAGCCTCGTCCACTTTCTCCAGCTCTTGCAGCTTCTATTGATGCATTTAAAGCCAAAAGATTAGTTTGTTCTGATATATCGCTGATAGCATTTATAACATTTTGTACATTTTCTATTACATGAATTAAATTACTCATATCATCTTTCATTCCAATAGAATGAGATATTGCTGTATCAGAAAAACCCTTTATTTCTAACAACTCATCTTCACTTCTTTTTATAGATTCTAATAAATTTGTAGAATTTAATGATAAATGAGATATCGATTGTGTCATATCTGTATGAGCTGCTGTAATTTCTTCAGATGTACTAGATAATATTTCAGATGTACTAGATACGCTTTCCATTAATTCAACTACTTCTTCAGTTACATTTTCTATTTTTTCTTGTTTATCTGTTAAAGTTAAATCTAAATTACTCATTTGAATAACAGAATTCAACACTAATCTAGTTATATCTTGAAATTTACCCTTACCAGTATTTAATCTCATATGTATTGATTTAATTTTATCTAAAACATCCCTATCTACTTTTATATTTTCTTTTGGTAGCTTTAAATTAGAGATATTAGTTACAACATCACTAATAACTCTATTTTTATTATTAAACATATTAATTCTCCCCTTCTATTTATACATTCTCTTTATATTATTATCTTGATTATCGTACTTAATTTATATTTTTTAACAAAATATTCATATTTTAATAGTTATCTTATTATATTTTTATTAATCCACTTTACTACATAATCTATTGCATTTTCATCATTACTTGGTGCTATAAATTTTGAATTATTAATTAATCGTTCTGCCCCATTTCTAACACCAAAACCATAATCAGCTAGTTTAATCATCTCAATATCATTCATATTATCACCAACAGTTATAAGATTTTGTGATTTTATATTGTATATATCAATTAATTTTTCGATTGCTTTACCTTTAGATGTATTATTGGGAACTATTTCTAAATATCTAGCACCACTTCTTATTATATTTCCATCGCCATAATTCCTTATAAAATTTTCTTCAAGTACATCTATTTCATCTTCATCTCCTACAATAAGAACCTTTGTCCATTTTTTATTCCAAACCTCTGTAGGTAAATTATATATAACTTCATATCCCAATTTTGAAAATCTATCTGTATATTTACATGAAGAATAAATATAGACTTTTTCTTCAGAATACACTTCAATTCCAAGAGTAGGATTATCCCTTTTTACTAAAGTAATTGTATTTTTTCTATAATTTTCTATAAATTCTTCATAAATCACTCTGTTGTTTTTATAGTCATAAATTTTCGCTCCATTATACAGTATTACTGGCAATGTAACATTTATATCATTTAAAAATCTCCCAGCTGATGCGACTATTCTTCCAGTAGCTAAAGTAAAATTTCCACCTTTACTTATGAAATAATCTATAGCCTTTCTATTCTCCTCAGATAACTTACCATCGCTATCTAATAATGTTCCATCCATATCTGAAACCAACAAATATCCATAAAAAAACTTCTCCATAATTTCCCCCATAATTACTATTTCTATTTAAAAAATACTAACCCAACTTATTATTATCCTAGTATAAGTAATATTTTAAAACTATGTTGATATCTACAATAGGTAAAGTGGCATTATAATTGGATTTTGAGAATACTTAATGAGTATTCTCACATTTACTGCTTGTCTTAATTTTATATTGGGAACAAGCTAAAATGGGACTATACTCATTTTAGTATTCCTAAGTTCAATTACTTAGTCCACTTTACGTATGCAAATATCAACATTACTCTTAAAGTGAATTACTCTATCCAGTGAGCTTTATTCTAAAATATCACCTTAATTTAAGCATTATTTTTAAATATTATCTTTCTACTTATTGATCTTGGAATTAGTTTTGTTCCCCATACTAACAATTTATTTTTATAGCCTGGGATTATAATAGCCTTTCCTTTAAAAAATCCTTCATATGCTATTTCAGCTACTTTATCTGCATCCATCAAATACTTTTTAGCTTTTTCAGACTTCTTTATTCCAGCTTTACTTTGAAAAGATGTTTTCACAGGTCCAGGACACACACAGCTTGCCTTTATTCCTAAATCTTTTACTTCTTCATGTAAAGCTTCAGTTAATGAAAGTACATAAGCTTTACTAGAATAATACATTGCCATTTTCGGTCCACCTATAAATGCAGCTGTTGAAGCTATATTCATTATTCCACCATGATTTTTTTCTACCATTTTACCTAAAAAGTATTTTGTTAGATTTGTAAGAGATATTATGTTTATATTTATTAAATTCTCTTCAAAACCACATTCGCCTTTATGAAAAAATCCAAATGATCCAATTCCAGCATTATTTATTAAATAATCCACAGAAATATTTTTTTTATCCACAAATTCAAATATTTTTTCATAAGAACTGTTGATAGATAAATCTACAGAAAGTATTTCAACATTTACTTTGTATTCACTTTCTATAAGCTTTTTAACTTGCAATAATTTATCTGTATTCCTTGCTACTATAACCAAATTATATTTATCTTTAGCAAATAACTTCGCTAATTCTAACCCTATTCCTTCTGTTCCACCTGTTATCAACGTATATTTTCTCAAATTCTCAATATCCTCTTTTCATTTATTATTAAGTTTTGTTTTAACTTAATATTTACTTTTAATCTTCCTAAATTAAATTTTCCGTCCTATAATTTTTATTCTAAAATATCATTTTATTTTAAAACATACAAATAAAAATTTATTAATAAGATTATACCAAATAAAGTCAATATATTATAATAAAAAATGTGCAGATTTCATAATAATAATCTGCACATTTTCATATTTATAATATATTTTCATATTTATTTATATCCATATTTTTTATCTCTATTGTTTCTCCAAAAGAGCTGGTAGCAATGTCTATTTTATAATTACAAATATCTTTATATCTTTGTAATATTGATTGTTTAACCTGCAATGATTGAACTTTAAATTTTCTTATTATATAAGTATTTCTCATTCTTGAACCATTTGTTAATAGAATATTATTATTTTCTACTGATATACCATTATTTAAATAGTCAATGTAACCTAATATGATTTGAGAACTTCCTAAAATTAATGGAAGTAAAACTTTAAAACAACTTATCATATATAACTTAGGTAAGAAATTCCTAGTTAATAATATTAATATCACTGAAACAATCATAGAAATTAAAAATCTCTTAAATATAAATCTAAAAATTGATTTTTTAGGAGCCTTATCTATTTCTTTAGTAATATTATATTCGGGTAAAAAATCATTAATAAATTTATTTTTATTTGAACTATTTAAGCATGGAAATAACAATGTATTTATTTCATTGTCTCCTATGACTATTGCTTCTATTTTATATAAATTTAATAATTGCTGTAATAAATTTTGTCTAAACTTTATACCTTGAATTTTATCTAATGATATAGAATATTCTTTTAAATTAATTGTCCCATATCTTATATTAAATGAATCCTCATTTCTAGTGATTCTAAAATTACCATATTTAAAAATTTCTATTCCTATTGAGATTGCTGTTGAAAAAACATATACAAATGCAATCGAGTAGGAGCTAAATAATTATTTTATTTAGCGTCCTCTCACACCACCGT
>NZ_CAURTC010000011.1:0-91191 GCF_963527835.1 uncultured Clostridium sp.
TCTTTCTTGATGCATTTTCATAAAATAATATCCAGGTGCATTCATTATTGGATAATGTGTTGCTACCACTATATTATTTGCAGTTATATTTCCTCTATTTGTAATTACCAGATTTTCTTTAATTTCCAATGCCATAGTATTTTCATAGATAATTAAATCCTTTGAAATATTTTTTAAAAATTTAAGTGGATTAAACTGTGCCTGATTATTAAATTTAACAGCTCCGTTAATTTCAAAGGGAAGATTAGCCTTTTCTACAAACTCTGCATTAATACCTACTCTATTAGCTGCTTCTACTTCTTCTTTAAGGTTGCCTATTTCATTTAGAGAATAGATATATGCTGGCTTCTCTTCAAAATCACAGTCTATTTTTCTTTCTTCAATAATTTCTTTGTACCTCTTTATAGCAAGTTCATTTGCCTTTGCATATTGCCTAGCCTTTTCTTCTCCAAATTCTGATATTAATTTATGGTAAATTAAGTCATGTTGAGATGTTATCTTTGCAGTAGTATTTTTTGTATTTCCGCTTGCTATTTCAGCTGCATCAATTAAAACTACATCTTTACCATTTTGCTTTAACATATATGCTGTTAATATTCCTGATATTCCAGCTCCAATAATTAAAATATCAGTTTTTATATCTTTATTTAAAACTTCTCTTTTTCTGAATTTACAACTTTCACTCCATACCGATTTCACAAAATCACCTCACTTTTAGTATTCCATTTTAAAAAAAATATATACAATTATATATTTTGCACACTTTCATGAATATACCTAAAAGTTCATAAAACAATTAATGTTACAAATCTTTTATGAGGATTAATTCAACTCATATTATGGTAGTGGTATGAATCATTAAAAATCCAAACATACATATTTCATATGCTATTCTTGGATTATGTCTTCGTATATATTCTTCTATAATTTTTTTATTTCATATGTTGTCACAATTGCACTTATTGTGCCTAGTGTTCCTAAAGCTAATAACACTTTTGATGAAGAAATTCCCCCTATTGTTAGACCTCCCACACCTAGTGTTGTCGATAAAACTCTACTTAATTTTAATCCTGATTTTGTAGGTTTAGGAATATCAATCTCAATACCAACTGCATCATTAACTTTACTAAGTATTGAATTCAATTTTTTAATCATAATTATATCTCCTTCCCAAATAAATTAATTAAAAACCAAATTTATCATTGGGTTAATAAGCAGTAAAAAACTTAAACAAAAAATTCTAATACCATATTTTCTCCTTTTATAAGTTAGATACAATCCAGCAAAAAACAAACCTACAGAAACTATAATTGAAACATAACTTAGAATTCTTAGAATATTATCACTCAAAAGAATAATAGGAATTTGTATTGAAATAGAAAATAGAAAATTGTTTAATAAAGATTTCATTACTAATCTCCTCCAAAATTAATTTATATTAAAAATTTTATTGATTGAACTGTCTAATAAAAATTCAAAAACTTCATATTTGTTATATCCAAAGTCTTTTTCCATAGTCGCTGTAAATAATAATGTACTAAAAACTCCATATGCTTTTTCTTTTGGAATTTTTAACCTTAATCTTGAATTTTCTAAGGCATCACTAAAGAAATTCTCATTATTTTCTTTAAGATACTCAATATTTTCTTTAGGTAATTTATTTAAAAATAAAATATAATCCGTGTTATTAAAATCATATAGTCTAGGATGTTTAGCATATTCTCTGAAGAGCCATTTAAGTGCTTCTTTAAATCCCTTAATCCCTAGATTAGATTGAATAATTTGATTCCACTCCTTTTTTAATTCATCTTGAATCATAGAAAATACTTCAAAAAATAGTTCTTCTTTTGTTTCATATAAACGGTAAAATGAACCTGTGGAAATTCCTACTTCTTTTGTTAGAGAAGCAATACTTGTCATTTTGTAACCATTTGTTCTCCAACTATATTCACAGGTTTTTCTTAAATTATTTTTTAACTGTTTAATATCTTCGTCTGAAAAATTTTTAGCCATTATATATCCCCTTTCATAGTTATGAATATATTTTTATTGCATTCATGAATATAATAAAAATATATTCATGAATAAATATTATATTATATTCACATATATGTCAAGATATTAAAATCCATTAGAAAATTATTCTCTTAAATTTAACTCCCACTTAAAATACATTTAATTAGTATTCAATGTAACGTAGCTTTGATTATCACAACTTTATTCTTGTCACATAAAATTAATTAAATTCTAAGCTTTTTTGAGGTTGAAATTAACATAGGTGCTAAATGTTTCAAACTAAAATTTAAAACAAATGAAAAAAGCACTCCATCCCAGCAAGAATAGTTATGCTTTTTCATAATTAAAATTCTTTAATTAAATATTTCTAGAAAAGTTTTTTAGTCCAGTCCTCACTACCTTTTTCATATTCAAGTTAATATCTTAATTTCATAATTTTAAGACAATAAACTATTTTTTATTAAAATAATTTAACATTATTAAATTCACTCCTAAAGTTAATACTCCTGCAACAAAAAGACCACTTGCTAAATTAGAAACATTCATTATATATAATATACCAGAAATTAGTATGAAAATTGCTCCACAAGTACTTCCTAACTTCCCCCTTTTTATTTTAACTTCTAAAGGTGCTTTAAATATATTATTGTTCTGTGAAATTCTTTCAGAAAACATCATAGCATTTCTTCTCTTTTCTAAGGCAACATTATTCATTGATTTCATTTATTCCAACTCCTTTAAGATTATTTTCAATTTTACCTAATAATTCATTATCTATAACATCAACACCCAATTGTTTCATTGTAAATTGAATAAATTTAAATCTATTTATAGTATCTTCATAGGTCCTATTAAACAAAATAGGATTAAGCCATACATTGCACAATAGAAGTAATATCTCTGCACATTCTTTTGGAAAATCTGTTTTTATTGAGCCATCTTCTATCCCTTCTTTAATTAAAATATAAAATTTAAAAGAATCATAATTTACTGTTTGAATAATACTTTCTATAATAGCTTTGCTATTATTTGATTGATTAATTAGAAACTTATTTGCAATATTTATATCTTCATTACCTGCTAACTGAACCAAGATGTATTTAAGTTTCTCTTTTGCTGTGCATCCATTTGCCTCAATAATTATCTTTTCTAAATATAAATTAGCTTTCTCTTTTTCCTTATTTAAAACTGCATATAATATTTCCTCTTTAGACTTGAAATAATGATAAATTGCTCCTTTAGATAAACCCAATTCATTGATAATATCTTGTACACTTGTTTTTTCATATCCTTTTTGAATAAAAAGATTATATGAAACTTCTATTATTTTATTATATGTTTGTTCTAAAAACTTTTTTCTACTCATGATTATCGCCTCCTCACAAACCAACCGTTGGTATGTTTATTTTAGCATTAATATATTTAAATGTCAATATGCACACTAATGCTATAATTATTCTTTATGACGCTGTTCCTAAAATATCTACTGGATTTAATGGTGAACCAAACATAGAAATGTACGCTTTAATTCCTATCTTAGATCCACCAACTTTTATTGTAACTATTGTTTTTTTATGATTAAACTTCTTACATACATCTATAAATGCTTCTGGACTATCTAATCCTTCAATATATACAGATAAGCATTTAGTATCTTCATCTATTCCTGCATAACTTATAAACTCACAAAAATCTACGTCAGCCTTATTTCCAAGTCCAACAAAGAAACTCATTCCAAAGTGATCATTTTGAGAAGTTCCAAGTGCCGCTAAAAGGTTAGCACCTGATTGTGAAATCATAGCCACTGGCCCCTTGATTGGTAAATAAGATATAACTCAACAATTAAAATTCAAATAAGGACTTCCCATTCCAACAAGATTTGGACATATTAATGGAAGTTCATTATCTCTACAATATTGAGTTAATTCATTTTTAAGATCTCCTTTTCCAATCTATTCAAATTTTTATATTAATATGCTTAAAAAAAGGAATTCAATTCTTATTTAGATTGAATTCCTTTTTTTCATTTACCAATGTGTATCAAAATTGTTTTGATGCAACTCTTTCAATATTCATTACATTAAAAGCACAATTATCAATTTAAAACATAATTTTAAACTAATTAGCCTTTTCTATTGCTTTCTCTGTAATACTTTCCTTTGGTTGTTGATTTTCATCAATTTTTTTATTTTCTTTTACTTCTTGCTTATTATCGTCTTTGTTAATTAAATCGACTTTTTCAACAGATGATTTTGTTGAATCTATATTTTCCTCTACATTTGTTTTTTTATTATCTTGTTTTTCCGAATCTAATTTGTCTGATAATTTTATAGCATTCATATTTTCTTGTGAAACATTTGATTCTTCTTTTTTATTTACATCATCTACTTTTGAATTTGTTACTTCTTTAACTTTTTCTTCATTTAACTTATTTTCATTTACTGTCTTTTCGATTTTAGGTTCTTCCATTAAAATACTTCTAGCTCTCACAACTTTAACATTTAATGTATCTTCTACTACTTTTTCTATTTCTGATTTTGTTAAATTATTTTTCTTTTCTTTTTTAGCTGCTAATATTGCAGTTTTTACTGCTGATGCATTATTTGAATTTACTGTTTTTATTCCTAGTGCTTCATAATAACTTACAGTTGTAGTGCCACTATTTATATAATTAAGCGCATTTTTTATTGTATTTATATTTTCTTGTAATTTCTTTAATGTGCTATTATCTTTTCCTTTTACATACCAATTTACATCTACTAAATTTATATCTGTTACATATGATGCTCCTACTAATTGATAATCTTCTAATGTTCCTTGTCCTGCATTTATTTTTACATATGAACTACTTACATCATTTAATGCTTCTGATACTACTTTTTCTATTTCTACCTTTGTTAAGTTATTTCCTTTTGCTTTTTTAGCTGCTAATATTCTAGCCTTTACTGCTAATGAATTATTTGCATTTACTGTTTTTATTCCTAGTGCTTCATAATAACTCGCAGTTGTAGTACCACCATTTATATAATTAAGCGCATTTTTTATTGTATTTATATTTCCTTGTAATTTGCTTAATGTACTATTATCTTTTCCTTTTACATACCAATTTACATCTACTAAATTTATATCTGTTACATATGATGCTCCTACTAATTGATAATCTTCTAATGTTCCTTGGCCTGCATTTATTTTTACATATGAATTACTTACATTATTTAATGCTTCTAACACTACTTTTTCTATTTCTGCTTTTGTTAAGTTATTTCCTTTTGCTTTTTTAGCTGCTAATATTCCAGTCTTTACTGCTGATTCATTATTTGCGTTTACTGTTGTTATTCCTAATATTTTATAATAACTTGTGTTTGTACTACCATTATTTATATATTTTAATGCGTTAGAAATTGTATTTATATTTCCTTGTAATTTACTTAATGTACTATTGTCTTTTCCATTTACATACCAATTTACATCTACTAAAGTTATGTCTGTTACATTAGATGATCCTACTACTTTGTAGTCATCTAATGTTCCTTGACCTGCATTTATTTTTACATATGAACTACTTACATCATTTAAAGCATCCGATACTACTTTCTCTATTTCTGCTTTTGTTAAATTATTTCCTTTTGCTTTTTTAGCTATTAATATTCCATTTTTTACTGCTGGTGCATTATTTGCGTTTATTGTTGTTATTTCTAATATTTTATAATAGCTTGCACTTGTGTCTCCACCATTTATATATTTTAGTGCATTAAAAATTGTATTTATGTTTCCTTGTAATTTCTTTAATGTACTATTGTCTTTTCCCTTTACGTACCAATTTACATCTATTAAATTTATATCTGTTACATTAGATGCTCCTACTAATTGATAATCTTCTAATGTTCCTTGTCCTGCATTTATTCTTACATATGAACTACTTACATTATTTAAAGCTTCTAATACTACTTTTTCTATCTCTGCCTTTGTTAAATTATTTCCTTTTGCTTTTTTAGCTATTAATATTCCATTTTTCACTGCTGGTGCATTATTTTCATTTACTGTTGTTATTTCTAATGTTTTATAATAACTTGTATTTGTGTTACCATCGTTTATATAATTAAGCGCATTTTTTATTGTATTTATATTTCCTTGTAATTTGCTTAATGTATTATTATCTTTTCCATTTACATACCAATTTACATCTACTAAATTTATGTCTGTTACATATAATGATCCTACTAATTGATAATCTTCTAATGTTCCTTGACCTGCATTTATTTCTTTAAATGCTCCACTTATTATATCAGGTAGTTTAATTATAATATTGTTAATTTCTTCTTTTGTTAAGTCTTGTCCTTTTTTATTCTTTTTTGCCACTATAACTTTACTTAACTCATTAATATTTTTAGAGCTTACTGATGTTATACCTAATATATTATAATTGCTTAAACTAGTATTACCCTCATTTATATATTTTAATGCATTAAAAATTTTATTTATGTTTCCTTGTAATTTATTTAATGTAGTATTGTCTTTTCCTTTTACTCCATCATTTATATCAAGTAAGTTTACCTCTGTTACATTAACTGCTCCAACTAAAAGATAGTCATTTAATTTAGCTTGTCCTTGATTTATTCTTTCATTAGCTTCATCTATATTCTTTAAAGTTGTATTAACAACATTTATTATTTCATCCACAGTTAAATCAGCATTTTTGTTATTTTTTGATTTTATTATTTCAGAATTAATTGATTTTAGAACATCTGATTTTATCTCAATTCCTATTGTTTTGTATGAATTTAAAGTTCCATTTCCTGAATTTATAGTTTTACAAGCATCATTTTCATTTAATTCTTTTTTTATTGAATTTAATATATCAATAGTGGTTTGTTGTACATTTCCTGCATTTAAGTCTTTATCTTTAATCTTGACATTTAATAAATTTAAATTACCAATGCTATCCTTATCAACACCTACAATTGTATAATCACTTAATTTGGCATTACCATTTTTTATTTGTTCAATAGAGTTCTTTATTTTTTCATCTTCAACTACTGGAATATTTACATAAAGAAAATCTTCCTTTTGAATTGGACCCCCAGATATGTTAAAAGGTTTATCTGATTTAACAGAAATTTTATGTTTTCCAGGAGTTAAATTTTTAATTATGATTGTAGTATAATTGCTTTTACCACTTTCTGTATTTTTGTAAAAAATATCTTGATCACTTGATTCTCCAATGAATCTTCCATCCACATTTACATAATAACTACTATAAAAATCACTTGTAAGTTTAGTTATAAGAGCAACTTCTTTAGTTTTCATATCATATGTCTTTCCTGAACCTGACACATCTTGTTTTTGATCAGGGTCACATGTAAATGTATTATTACTTAAGTACATTCTTTTTGCATTTCCTACTGTCATAATTCCAAATCCCCAATTTGATGAATTATCTACAAATGCATATGCATTTTCATATTTTGTAAAGGTTAATCCTATTACAAAAAATAAAATTAATGATATTAATTTTTTTGTATTCTTTTTCATTTTTTCAAATCCTTTCTTATATGCAAAGTATAAATTATTTTTTTGTATTTTATACTTTTTTTTACTTTTTAAATATTAAACTACTAATAATAAAAATTCAAGATAATTATTTATTTTTTTACTATTGAGTTTTTTATTTCCTTTCCGATAATAGTACTATAAATTACTTTTAAAGGAGATTCTTATGGAAATAAATAATAATTTAAACTACAAAAATATAATTAATTCTAATTTTTATAAAAATGATTTATCTGCTTCTGATAATAAAAGTACTGTTAATAATACTACTGATTCAATTGAAATTAATGAAACCAATTTTGATATTATTAACACCAAAAAAGCTCATGATGCTTTTTTGGAGGCTAATCAAGGAGAATTTGGTGATAATTCCTTTTTATATGCTATAATAAAAGATATTATGAAAGATGATGGAATAGATGTACCAGACTTTACTCCAAATAATACAACTGCTTTTCTTCCATTCATAGACAAAATGAAAGAGTATGCTAAAAACTTAATGACTGATCCAAATTTTCATGAAGTAGGTGGAAGTCCCCTTACAGATGAATTTTTAGATTTTTGTGATTTATATAAAGAAAAACTTATTCAATATGATTGTAAATAATAAATATTGGAAATAAAAATAAAGGTTGCAACAAAATCTGTTGCAACCTTTTCTTTATCATTATCAAAGTTTAAATAAGCTATCTATAATTAATCCATTTCCATTTACATCACTACTCATAATCAATGTTTTCTAAATACATATTATAAAATCTAAATTCATGTTTATTTTTTACTATTAAGTTTTTTATTTCCTTATCGATTATAATATCTATAAATTACTTTTAAAGGAGATTCTTATGGAAATAAATGATAATTTAAACTACAAAAATATAATTAATTCTAACTTTTCTAAAAATTACTTACCTGCTTCAGATAATAAAAGTACTGCTAATACTACTACTTATTCAATTGAAATTAATGAAACCAATTTTAACGTTATTAATACTAAAAAAGCTTATGATGCTTTTAAAGAGGCTAATCAAGGAGAAGTTGGTGATAACTCAGTTCTATATGCCATAATAAAAGATATGATGAAAGATGATGGAATAGATGTACCAGACTTCACTCCAAATAATGCAACTGCTTTTCTTCCATTCATAGATAAAATGAAAGAATATTCTAAGAATCTAATGACTGATCCAAATTATCATCAAGTAGGAGCAATGCCTCTTACAGATGAATTTTTAGATTTTTGTGATTTATATAAAGAAAAACTTATTCAATACGATTGTAAATAATTCATATATATAACTAAAGAAAAGGTTACAGCAAAATCTGTTGGAACCTTTTCTTTATCATTATCAAAGTTTAAATAAATATAATTAATTTATCTTATTTACATAACTATTGATAATCGATATTTTTTAATACATATTATAAGCTCTAAATTCATGCTTATTTTTTACTATTAAGTTTTTTATTTCCTTTCCGATAATAGTACTATAAATTACTTTTAAAGGAGATTCTTATGGAAATAAGTAATAATTTAAACTATAAAAATATAATTAATTCTGACTTTTATAAAAATGATTTATCTGCTTCTAATAATAAAAGTACTATTAATGCTACTACTGATTCAATTGAAATTAATGAAACTAATTTTGATATTATTAACACAAAAAAAGCTCATGATGCTTTTTTGGAAGCTAATGAAGGGGAATTTGGTGACATGTCTTTACAATATGTTATAATAAAAGATATTATGAAAAATGATGGGATAGATGTACCAGACTTTACTCCAAATAATACAAATGCTTTTCTTCCATTCATAGACAAGATAAAAGAGTATGCTAAAAACTTAATGACTGATCCAAATTTTCATGAAGTAGGTGGAAGTCCCCTTACAGATGAATTTTTAGATTTTTGTGATTTATATAAAGAAAAACTTATTCAATATGATTGCAAATAATGCATATATTTATTTAATATAAAACAAAGGAGCTATTTTGAAACAGCTCCTTTTTTCTTTACTTTTATAAAATTATTTACTTATAAATTCCTATATCTTTTCTACAATAAGCCCCTTTAAACGTAACTCTATTAATATTAGAATAAGCTTCTTTTCTAGCTTCTTCTACATTTTCTCCGCAACCAATAACTGATAAAACTCTGCCACCACTTGTCTTTAGAATTCCATCTTCGTATTTTGCTCCGGCTAAGAATACCTTATCCTTAACTTTTTCATCTATCTTTATTTCATATCCTTTATTAAATTTATTAGGATATCCATGAGAAGCTAAAACTACATTTATACATACGCCTTTATTCCACTTAATTTCAACTTTATCCAGCTCTTCATTTAGTGCTGCTTCAATAATTTCTAAAAGATCACTTTCCATTAAATAAAGAACTGATTGAGTTTCTGGATCACCCATTCTAACATTGTATTCTAGAAGATATGTTCCTTTTTTAGTTATCATAAGACCAAAGAATATAATCCCCTTAAAGTCAAAGCCTTCTTCTTTTATCCCAACTAATGTTTTGTTCATTATGTTTTCTTTAAAGTCATCTAAAACCCCTTCTGTCACATATGGATTAGGTGCTAAAACGCCCATTCCGCCAGTATTAGGTCCTTTTCCATCATCAAATATTTGCTTATGATCTTTAGCTGATAAAAATGGAATTATAGTTTTCCCATCAGTTATTGAAAGTATAGACGCTTCAACGCCTTCTAAAAATTCTTCAATAACAATCTTTTGCCCTGCACCATTAAATGCATCATCTACCATACATGTATTAACAGCTTCTATTGCTTCTTCTTTATTTTCACAAATTATAACACCTTTTCCTGCCGCAAGACCATCTGCTTTTACAACAGTTGGATAATTACAAGTTTCTAAATATTTTAATGCTTCATTAACGCTAGTGAATGTAGCATACTCTGCTGTTTTTACACCATACTTTTTCATAAAATCTTTTGAAAAACTTTTGCTACCTTCAAGCATTGCTCCATCTTTAGCTGGCCCAAAAATCTTTAAATTTTCTTTCTTAAATTCATCAACTATTCCTTTAGTCAATGGCTCTTCTGGTCCTACTATTGTTATATCAATAGATTCTTTTTTAGCAAAAGCTATTAATTCATCTATATCACTTATATTTACATTTTCACATTTATCATGAGTTGCAGTACCGCCATTACCTGGTGCTACAAATATTTTTTCAACCTTTTGACTCTTTCCAAGCTTCCAAGCTAAAGCATGTTCTCTTCCACCAGATCCAATTAAAAGTAGTTTCATATAACCTTCCTCCCAAACTCTAAATCATATTTGACTATTCTTTATAACAATTGATATTGTAGTATAATTGCGAATTGGCATTTAAATTTACTTTTTAGAACTCTTAATAAAGATTTGTCAAATTATCTGCTTGTCGCAATCTTTGATTGGAGCATGCATTAATTGGACTAAGCTTTATTCTAGAGTTCTTAAAGCAAATTTCTTAGTCCATGGAGCTTTATACTACACTATCAATCCAATTTTAAAATATAATCTAGTGTTTAAAGTGTCTAAATCCTGTAAACACCATTGCTATTCCATGTTCATTGCAAGCATCTATAGACTCTTGATCTCTCATAGAACCACCTGGTTGAATTATTGCTTTAATTCCACCTTCAGCTGCTTTATCAACAACATCCCTGAATGGGAAGAAAGCATCTGAAGCTAATATAGTAGCTCCTTTACCTCTTCTTAATGCATCTTCTGTTGGCCAAATTCTATTTACTTGACCTCCGCCAATACCTAATGCTATTCCATTATGTGCAACAACAATTGCATTAGATTTAACATATTTAACTACCTTCATTCCGAATAATAAATCTTTCATTTCTTCATCACTTGGCTTCTTTTCAGTTACTACTTTAATTTCATCAATAAGTTTATTGTCTTCATCTTGTACAAGCATTGCCCCATCAACTGTTACCATGCACTTCTCAGCCTTTGGAGTATTGTGAAACTTAAGTACTCTTAAATTCTTCTTAGTTTTTAATACTTCTAAAGCATCCTCATCATAATCTGGAGCTGCTATAACTTCTAAGAATATTTTAACCATTTCTTCTGCTGTTTTCTTATCCACTTTTCTATTAAATCCAATAATTCCACCAAATATTGAAGTTGGATCTACTTCATATGCTTTCATATAAGCTTCATAAGAATTTTCACCAGTTGCTACCCCACATGGTGTATTATGTTTTAATGCACAGCATGCTGGTTCATCAAATTCATTGGCACATTTCCATGCTATATCAACATCTTTAAAATTATTGTATGATAATTCCTTACCATTTAAAGTTTCAAAAGTATTCATAGCTCCATCAACCATTGTTGATGAATAAACAGCAGCACTTTGATGAGAGTTTTCACCATATCTTAAGTTTTGCATTTTCTTATATGAAACTGAAAGATATTCTGGATATTCTTCTTCATCAGCTAACATAAAATTTGCAATTGCACCATCATATGCGCTCATAAGATTAAATACTTTACCAGCTAATTTTTTCTTTGTCTTTAAAGATACTTGCCCATCATTTTCTATCTCACTTTTAACAACTTCATAATCATCTATGTTTGAAATTACAACTACATCTTGAAAATTCTTAGCTGCAGCTCTAAGCATTGTAGGACCACCAATATCTATAAATTCAACTTTTTCTTCGAAAGTTAAATCTTCTTTCACTTTTTCAAAGAATGGATAAAGATTAACAACAACATAATCTATTGTGCGAATTTCTCTTTCCTCTAATACTTTCATATGTTCTTTATTATCTCTTATTGCTAAAATTCCAGCATGAACTAATGGATGAAGTGTTTTAACTCTACCATCTAACATTTCTGGGAAATTAGTAACTTCATTAATTTCAATTACATCAATACCATTTTCTTTTAAATATTTATAAGTACCACCAGTTGATACTATTTCAACATCCTTAGAAACTAAAAACTTAGCAAAATCTAAAACTCCATCTTTGTTAAATACACTTATTAAAGCTCTCTTTTTCATAAAAAACCTCCACTTATTAAGTTATATTTGTTGATATATGTACTAGGTAAAGTGACCTAATTACTCAGTCTACCTTTGCTTATACATATAACAACCATATTTTTAAATACAGCCTATTTTTATATCTCAATTACCTTTGTTCTACCATTAATAATTTCTACCCTATCTTCACTGATTAACTTAATTGCTTTTGGCAATAATATATGTTCTTTTTCTAATATTCTTTTTTGAAGAGATTCGGCATCATCTTCAAAATAAACTGGTACAATATCTTGAAGTAGTATTGCACCCCCATCAACTTCAGAATTCACATAATGAACTGTACACCCTGAAAATTTAACTCCACTTTTTATAACTGCCTCATGAACCTTTAATCCATACATTCCTGATCCACAAAAAGCTGGAATTAATGATGGATGAATATTAATTATTTTGTTGTTAAATTCTTTTAATATGTCTCCATCTAATATTGATAAATATCCTGCAAGAACAATTAAATCAACTTTTCCTTTAGTTAATTCTAAAATTTTATTGGAGGATTTATCTTTGTACTCTTTTTTGCTTACAACATAAGTAGGTATATTATGATTTTTAGCTCTTTCTAGCGCATATATTCCATCTTTACTTCCAATGACCATTTTTATGCTACATTCTATTTCTTTATTTTCTACTGCATCGATTATAGATTGAAGGTCTGTTCCACCGCCTGAAACCAAAACTGCTATTTTAAACAAACACCTTCACCTCCAGATGTTACATGACCTATTTCATAAGCTTTTTCACCCATGATAGTTAAAGCTTTTATTATATGCTCAACATCCTCTTCATTTACTGCAAGAACAAATCCAATTCCCATATTAAAAGTATTATACATATGTTCTTTATCTACGCCTTTTTCAATGATTCTTTCAAATATAGCTGGAAGTGGATATGAAGTTTTATTAATTACAGCAGTTAATTCTCTACCATTAAACAGTCTTGGAACATTTTCAATAAATCCTCCACCAGTAACATGTGCCATACCTTTAATATCAAAGTTTTCAAGTAAATTAAGTATAGGCTTAACATAAATCTTAGTTGGAGTAATTAATGTTTTCCAAACTTCCTCACCATTAAAATCTTCATTTAAATCCGTGAAAATTTTTCTTACTAATGAATAACCATTAGAATGTATTCCTGAAGAAGCAATTCCAATTAATTTATCTCCTTCTTTAATATTACTACCATTTATTATCTTGTCTTTATCAACTATTCCTACTGCAAAACCTGCTATATCATATTCGCCTTCATCATAAAATCCTGGCATTTCTGCTGTTTCTCCACCAATTAAAGCACAATCAGATTGAATACATCCATCTGAAATTCCTTTAACTAAATCTGAAGCGACTTCTGCTTCAAGTCTTCCACAAGCTATATAATCTAAGAAAAATAATGGCTTTGCTCCATGACATAAAATATCATTTACACACATAGCGACACAGTCAATTCCAACAGTATCATACTTTTTATTTTTAAAAGCTATTTCTAATTTTGTTCCAACACCATCTGTTCCTGAAACTAGCACTGGTTTTTCATATCCTGATGGAAGTTCAACCATTCCTGCAAAGCTTCCAAGACCATTTAAAACATATTCACTCATAGTCTTAGCTGCATATTCTTTTATTAACTTTACCGATCTATAACCCTCTTCTATGTTAACTCCTGCTTCTTTGTAAGTAATCATATATTAATCCTACCTTTCAAACTCATTTGGCGTTTCAATTGGTGTAGAAACTGGATAAATTCCATTAAAGCATCCCATACAGAATCCTTTTTTACCTCTACAACTTTCTTTTACACCATCTTCACTTAAATATCCTAAGTAATCAGCTCCAATAATATCTCTTATTTCCCCTACCGAATTATTTGCTGCAATAAGTTCACTTCTATAAGGTGTATCTATTCCAAAATAACATGGGTATTTAACACTTGGTGATGCAATCAAAAAGTTTATTTCCTTAACTCCAGCACGCTTAAGTGATTCTATCAAATGCTTTGAAGTTGTCCCTCTTACAATAGAATCATCAATTAAAATCACCTTTTTGCCTTCAATATTTACTTTTAATGGATTTAATTTAACAGCAACGGCTCTCTCTCTAATTTCTTGAGAAGGTGATATAAATGTTCTACCTACGTATCTATTTTTAATAAATCCTGTATCATAAGGAATTCCTGAAGCTCTAGCATATCCTATAGCAGCAGGTATTCCTGAATCTGGAACTGCAATTACTAAATCTGCATCTAGTGGATGTTCTTTATATAATTGTTCACCAGCTCTAACTCTTGAAGTATGAACCTCTAATCCATCAATCTTAGAGTCAGGTCTTGCAAAATAAATATATTCAAAAGCACAAGTTTGACATACTGTGTTTTCAGAATATTTATAAGAATGAATTCCCTCGTCATCTATAATAATAATTTCCCCTGGTTCAATATCTCTTACAAGTTCAGCACCTATTGCATCTAAAGCACAACTTTCTGATGTTAATACATATCCTTCATCAATTTTCCCAAGCGAAAGTGGTCTAATTCCATGAGGATCTCTAGCCCCTATTAATTTATCTTTTGACATAATGGTTAATGCAAATGACCCTCTTATAGCAGATATTGCATCAACTACAGCTTTAGTAAGTCCTTTTTTTGCACTTCTTGCTATAAGGCAAGCTATTACTTCAGAGTCACTTGATGTATGAAAAATTTGCCCAGCATCCTCAAGTAATTCTTTTATAACATCATCATTAACTAAATTACCATTATGAGCCATTGCAATTGAGCCTATTTTAGAAGTAGTAAGTATTGGTTGAGCATTTTCTATTCCTTTGCCGCCAGCTGTTGAATATCTTACATGACCTATAGCTATATGACCTTTTAACTTTTCTAAATCTTCATGCTTAAATGCATCTGTAATTAATCCTAGCCCCTTATGCATTTCTATTTTTTCTCCATCAGCTACTGCAATTCCTGCACTTTCTTGTCCCCTATGTTGAAGTGCATAAAGACCATAATAAGTCATTGAAGCAACATCTAATGGCTTATTGGTATAAACTCCAAAAACTCCACATTCATCTTTAAATTTGTCTAAGCTTGGATCCATAATTAATTCAAACTCTGAATTCGTCATCTACATATTCCTTTCTTAACTTAATTTAAGGCTTTTAATGTAAAATTTATATTACGTTCTAAATAATTTATTTTTATATCAGCATATTTTTAAAGCATTTTTTATTATATGATTTAAGTCTCTATTTTAAATATGTGTTGATATATACAATAAGTAAAGTGGCATTGTAATTGGACTTTGAGAATCCTTAATGAGTATTGTCACATTTACTGCTTGTCTTAATTTTATATTTGGAGCAAGCTAAAATGGGACTATAGTCATTTTAGCATTCCTAAGTTTAATTACTCAGTCCATTTTACTTATGTATATATAAACACGCTGCCAAAACATAGACTAATTTAATAATATTATTTAGATATTCTCTTTAAGATTTCAATATAGGCATCTTCTACATTACCTAAATCTCTTCTAAATCTATCTTTATCTAATTTTTCTCCTGTAGTAGCATCCCAAAATCTACAAGTATCAGGTGAAATCTCATCAGCTAAAACGATAGTTCCACCTGCACATTTACCAAATTCTATTTTAAAATCAATTAAGTTAATATTTTCCTTTGCAAATGCTTCTTTTAATATGTTGTTAATTTTAGCTGTCATCTCTAAAATAGTATCTATTTCTTCAAAAGTTGCAGCTCCAATTGCTACTGCATGGTAACTATTAATTAATGGATCTCCTAATTCATCATCCTTGTAAGAAAATTCAAACACTGTAGTCTTAAGTTCAGTTCCTTCTTCAAGACCTAATCTTTTAGCCATGCTACCTGCTGCAACATTTCTTACAATTACTTCAAGAGGCACTATACTAACTTTTTTACATAATTGTTCTCTATCATTTAATTTCTTAATGAAGTGAGTTTTTATTCCTTGTTTTTCTAATTGTTCAAATAAGATTGAAGTAATCTTATTATTCATTACACCTTTATCTGCAATTTGTCCCTTTTTCTCTCCGTTAAATGCTGTTGCATCATCTTTGTAGTAAATTACTACTTCATCTGCCTTATCTGTTCCATATATTTGTTTTGCTTTTCCCTCATATAACATCTCTAATTTTTCCATTATAGTTCTACCCCTTCCCCATTTTCATCTATAAAATTCTTTTTCATATGATCTCTAAATTCAATTAATTTCTCTTTTAAATTCTCATCTTTTAAAGCTAACATTTGTAATGCTAACATTCCTGCATTATAACTATTATTTATTCCAACAGTTGCAACTGGAATTGATTTAGGCATTTGCACTATTGAATATAGTGCATCTAATCCATTAAGTGCTGCATTAATGGGAACTCCGATTACTGGAAGTATTGTTTTTGATGCAATAACTCCTGGTAGATGTGCTGCAAGTCCTGCTCCTGCAATTATTACTTCACAGCCTTTACTTTCAACCATTTTTATAGTTTCTTCTAATTTTTCTGGAACTCTATGTGCTGAAAGAATAAATGCTTTATAATCAACATTAAATTCTTTTAATGCATTTGCAGCTCCTCTCATAACTTCTGTGTCTGATTTGCTTCCAAAAAATATTGCTACCTTCATAGTTAATCCTCCTAAAATTCTCAATTTTTAATTCTTAAATTCTTAAATTCTTAAATTCTTAAATTCTTAAATTCTTAAATTCTTAAATTCTGGGCATTTTACAATATCAATTTAAATAATGATTAAAATATTAAGCTCTGTTTTAAATGTGTGTTGATATATGCAATGGGTGAAGTGGCATTGTAAATGGACTTTTAGAACTCTTAATGAGTATTGTCACATTTACTGCTTGTCTCAATTTTATATTGGGAGCAAGCTAAAATGGGACTATACTCATTTTAGTGTTCTTAAGTTCAATTACTCCGCCCACTTTGCTTATGCATATATCAACACTCTGCTAAAACATAGCCAAATATTAAAATCAAATTCGCTCTCTTATTTAAAATAATTAACTCCTGATTTAAATATCTTTTGATCAAAGTTTCCTGAAATGTTTCTATATAAATTCTCACCTATTCTTTCTGAGTGAGCCATTTTACCAAGTACTCTTCCATCAGGACTTGTTATTCCTTCAATTCCATACATTGATCCATTTGGATTATATGGCATATTAAGTGCCACTTCACCTTCAAGGTCAACATATTGAGTTGCTACTTGTCCATTTTTTATTAGTTCTTTTATTAAACTTTCTGGTGCAACAAATCTTCCTTCCCCATGTGAAATTGCTATTGAATGTACATCTCCAACATTCACTTCATTAAACCATGGTGATTTATTAGAAACCACTTTAGTTCTAACAATTGAAGACATATGTCTATTTATATTATTGTAAGTTAATGTAGGCATATCTTCTTTTATATCAACAATTTCACCATAAGGTACTAATCCTAATTTGATTAAAGCTTGGAAGCCATTGCAAATTCCTAAGGCTAATCCATCCCTATTCTTTAATAATTCCATTACTGATTCTTTAATCTTCTCATTTCTAAGCACAGTTGCTATAAATTTACCTGATCCATCTGGTTCATCTCCCGCTGAGAATCCTCCTGGAATCATGATTATTTGAGATTTATCTATCTCAGATTTAAGTCTTTCTATGGATTCTACTAATGCTTCTTTTGTAATATTTCTAAATACTACTTCAGATACTTCCGCACCCTCTTTTTCAAAAGCTCTTCTACAGTCATATTCACAATTATTTCCTGGAAATACTGGAATTACAACTCTTGGTTTAGCTAATTTAATAGTTGGCGATGAAATTTCTTTTTTCTCATATAAAACAGTTTCTATCTTTTTCTCTTGTGAAATATCATCAGTTTTTATCTTAAATACACCATTTAACTTTTCTTCATATGCATCTTCTAATTCTTCAATTGCTAATTCAAAATCATATTCTTTAGATCTTATAATTGAAGAATATATTGTATTTCCTACTTCCTTGTATAAGCATTCTTCAAATTCCTTAGCTATATCAATATCTGATTTAACTTCTAATAATACGCTTCCATAGTTAAATCCAAATAGTTCGTCTTTAGTTAAATTATTAAACTCTGCACCGATTCTATTTCCAAGTGACATCTTCGTTAAACATTCAGAAACTCCTCCAAATTTAACTGCAGATGCTGAAATAACTTTTTCTTCTCCTATTAATTTATAAAGAACCTCTAAATTCTTTTTAAACTTATTCATATCTATAGTGCCATCTTCTAACTTTTTAGTTTTAAGTAACACTAATTTTGAATTTACGCCCTTAAATTCTGGAGATATTATTTTGCTAGCCTTTTCAACTCCAACAGTAAATGAAACTAATGTTGGAGGTACATCTAAATCTCCAAAGCTTCCTGACATTGAATCTTTTCCTCCGATTGCTGCAATTCCAAGTTGCATCTGAGCTTCATAAGCTCCAAGTAGCGCTGCAAATGGTTTACCCCATCTTGTTTCATCTTTCCCTAACCTTTCAAAATATTCTTGAAAAGTTAATCTAGCTTTTCTATAATCTCCACCCATAGCTGAAAGTTTTGTTATTGATTCTATTCCTGAGTAATACGCCATATGATATTGACTCCAAGTTCCTAGATATGGATTAAACCCAAAAGTCATTATTGTAGCATCTTTACTTTCTCCACCAAGCACTGGAATTTTAGCTGCCATTCCTTCTGCTGGTGTATTTGAATATTTACCACCAAAAGGCATTAACACTGTTCCTGCTCCAATAGTTGAATCAAATCTTTCAACCAACCCTTTTTGTGATGCTATATTTAAATCTTTTAATTTATTTATCCATGTATCTTTTACATTCACATCTGAAACTTCGTATGGATATTCAGTAGGACCATTAACTTTAACTGATACTCTTTGACTTGCTCCATTTGTATCTAAAAAGCTTCTATCTAAATCTACTATTTTTTTGCCTCTCCAGAATAATCTTAGCTTATCAGTGTCTGTAACATGAGCTACTAATTTTGCTTCTAAATTTTCTTCATTTGAAAGTCTGATGAATTCATCAGCATTTTCTTTTGTTACAACTACTGCCATTCTTTCTTGTGATTCTGAAACTGCAAGCTCTGTTCCGTCTAGCCCCTCATATTTCTTTGTTACTTTATCTAAATTTATATCTAATCCTCTGCATAATTCTCCAATAGCAACTGATACTCCACCTGCTCCAAAATCATTACATCTTTTAATCATCCTAGCTACTTTTGAATTTCTGAATAATCTTTGAATTTTTCTTTCAGTAGGAGCATTACCCTTTTGAACTTCTGCTCCACATTCACTAAGTGAATCTACTGTATGTTCTTTTGATGACCCTGTAGCACCACCAACTCCATCTCTACCAGTTCTTCCACCAAGTAAGATGATTACATCACCTAATTTTGGTTCTTCACGAACAACATTTTCTTTTGGTGCTGCTGCAATAACTGCTCCGACTTCCATTCTTTTAGCTACATAATTAGGATGATATACTTCTTGAACTTGTCCAGTTGCAAGACCTATTTGATTACCATAAGAGCTATATCCATGAGCTGCTCCTAAAGTAATAGTTCTTTGAGGAAGTTTTCCTTTTAAAGTTCTTTCAATTGGAACTGTTGGATCTGATGCACCTGTAACTCTCATTGCTTGATACACATAAGTTCTACCTGATAATGGATCTCTTATTGCTCCACCTAAACAAGTTGCTGCGCCACCAAAAGGTTCAATTTCAGTTGGATGGTTATGTGTTTCATTTTTAAACATAACTAGATAATCTTCTAATCCTTTGTCAGTTTCAACTTTTACATTAATAGAACATGCATTTATCTCTTCTGATATATCTAGATCATCAAGTTTTCCTCTTTTTCTAAGTTCTTTCATTGCTATAACTGCAATATCCATAAGAGTTTTATTTTTTTGTTTTTCTCCATATACATATTCTCTTGATTTTATATAATTTTCATAACTTTTCTTAATTGGTGAAGTGTACTTATTATCTTCAAATTCTATATTTTCTAATATTGTAGAAAATGTAGTATGTCTACAGTGATCTGACCAATAAGTATCTATAACTCTGATTTCAGTGATTGATGGATTTCTATTTTCTTTTTTAAAATAGTCTTTTATCATAACAAGATCTTCAATACTCATGGCAAGACCATAATCTGAATGAAATTCTTGTAACTCTTCTAAATTTTTATCTATAAATCCATTTAATATAAGAACATCTTTAGGTATGTTTGAAGTTGATGTAATGTCTTTACTATTTATATCCACTTCTCTTGAATCGACTGGGTTTATATAATATGATTTTATTTTATTAATTTCTTCTTTCGTAACATTTCCATTTAAAATAATTATTTTAACTGATTTTATATAAGTTTTATCTTCTTCAGTTAATAACGATACGCATTCTGAAGCTGAATCTGCTCTTTGATCATATTGTCCTGGTAAAAATTCTACTGCGAATGCTATTTCATCTTCATTAATAGGCAATTCTGATTCATACACATTATCAACTGTTAACTCTGAAAAAATAGTATGTAGTGCTTTGTTATAGTACTCTTCACTTATATCCGAAATAATATATTTATTTATAAGCCTTACACTTTCTAAATTAGCTACTCCTAAATTTTCTTTAAAATCTCTTAGTAAGCCTTGTGCTTCTACATCAAATCCGCTTTTCTTTTCAACGAATATACTCTTAATATTTAACATTAAAAATTCCTCCAAAATATTAATTTGAGATTTATAATTTTATTAATTGTTATAATTACGAATATTTTTAATTAATTTAAGTTTAACTTTCGTGTCGTTAATTAAAGATTACCATTTAAAATTATCAATGTCAACTTTTATTGTATAAAATCAACACATATTTTTGTTTTTAAGAATATTATTAAAAAAAGAGGTTGATTTTTAATTAATCAACCTCTTTTTTACGTATATTTTATCTTTTTATAATACGAATATTTGTTAATTGATTTCTTTTCCAGTAGAGCTTTGCCATATTTCATACCAATCTTCTCGAGTTAATTTCATCTTTAATGAATCTACCGCTAATTTAACCCTTTCAATTTTTCCCGAACCAACAACTGGAATTATATTTGAAGGATGGTGTAGAAGCCAAGCATATATAACTTCGTCTATAGATGAAATCTTATTTTTTTCTTTTATTTTATTTAAAGTATTCTTTAATCTAACACATCTATCATCTTCTAAATTAAATATCTTACCACCAGCTAAAGGCGACCATGCCATGGGAGTCATTCTATTCTTCAAACAATTATCTAATGTTCCATCTGTAAATGAATCTAAATGCATTGGCGATATTTCAACTTGATTAGTAACAAGAGGAAAATCTAAATATGCTTGAAGCATATCAACTTGTGATGGTTTAAAATTAGATACTCCAAAATTTAATACTTTTCCTTCATTATGTAATTCATTAAAAGCCTCTGCCATTTCTTCTGGATTCATTAAATAATCTGGTCTATGAATTAATAGCAAATCCACATAATCTGTTTGCAATCTTTTCAGCGAACTTTCAACTGAAAATTTTATATGCTCTTTAGTAGAATCATAATGATGGACTTTACAATCCACCAATCTTCCTGGCAACTTTATTCCGCACTTAGTTATTATTTCAACTTTATATCTTAATGACTTCTTTAAATTCATAGCATTTCCTTGTAACTCTTCAGTCATATATATATCTGCAGTATCAAAAGATGTAATTCCAAGCTCAACGCATTCTTGCATAAACTTAAGTAATTCTTTTGGACTTTTATCCCATTTATTTGCTCTCCACATACCTTGAACAATCCTCGAAAGTTCAAAGTTATCATTTAATTTAATTCTATTCACAATATCAACTCCTCAATTTTTCCCTAATGTATATGATAGTTCACTAAATTTTTTATTATAATCTAATTTTTAATAGTATATCATAACATTTGGTCATAATACTACAATCTTAAAAATACATAAAAAAGTGCTAGTAATATAAAATATTACTCAGCACTTCTATTTATAAATTCAGCTTTAAGTTTTGAATAAACTATCTTTTGACTACTATAAAGACTAAAATATCCTGATAGCATATAACTAACACCACAAGCAATAGCAAATAAAATAAGGGCACCAGAACCAAAAAGTTCTATACTTAATATCACAGATGTAATAAGCGTATTAACCACCCCACAAAATAAAGCAACAAGTCCAATTGCAGCTCCCAAGCCTGGATCTAAACCAATTAATTTTCCTACTACGCATCCAAAGGTGGCACCAACAAAGAAAGTAGGAACTATTTCTCCGCCTTTGTATCCAACACTTATAGTAATAGCCGTGAAAATAATCTTTAAAATAAATGCTTCTGGTTTTGCTTGTCCATTAATTGCGTTAGCTATAATGTCCATCCCTGCTCCATTATAATCTCTACATCCTACAATAAATGTAAGTGCAACTATAGCCAATCCACCACAAACTATTCTAAGATAATCATTTTTTATTATATTGCTTAAAAATTTATTAGTTTTGTGTAGAGTTTCGCAAAATACAATACTCACTAAAGCACATAAAGCACCTAATATTGCAACTTTTATTATATTCTCTGTTGAAATATTCGGAATAACGTTTATATTAAAACGAACTGGTTCAAGACCAAAAAACAATGATACTTTATAAGCAACAATTGATGAAACTATACATGGAATAAAACTAGAATAATAAATAACCCCCACACTTATAACTTCCATAGCAAAAAATGTTGCTGTTAATGGTGTACCAAATAATGCAGAAAAAACACCACTCATTCCACACAAAGTAATTAAATGCATATCCTTTTCATCAAGATGCAAAATTTTTCCCACTTGTGAACCAATACTACCTCCAAGTTGCAAAGCTGCCCCTTCTCTACCAGCTGATCCTCCAAAAAGATGAGTTATTACGGTACTTATAAATATAAGAGGAGACATAGAAAAAGGTACTTTTCCGTCTGTTCGAATAGAGTCTATGACTAAATTTGTGCCTATATCACTTCCCAATTTGAATATTTTATATAAACATATTATAAGAGTACCACCAAGTGGTAACATAAATATTATCCAATCATTTTGTATTCTAAAATTAGTAGCATATTCAACACTAAGATGAAAAAGACTTCCTATAAAACCACCTAATAGACCTGTAATTCCAGCAACAACAACCCATAGAAAAAAAGTGCTTATATATCTTTTTATAGATTTGAATTTTGCAATAATTATATTCAATTTTATCCTCCATTTTATTTTATTTAAATAAACATCAAAAAAGCTACTAAAAAATGAATTAAAATCATTTTTTAGTAGCTGCTAATTTCTACTATCTGCTGTTTCTTTGTTGTTTTCTTGCTCTTCTACAATCAGGACATCTTACTGGTTCGTTGTCAAATCCTTTTTCTTTGTAGAATTCTTGTTCCCCAACTGTGAACACAAATTCGTTACCGCAATCTTTACAAAGTATTTTCTTATCTTCCATTATAAAATCCTCCTCTTCATAGATTATAACCTGAATACTAGACTAATCTCTGAAAAAGAGGTAATGTATAGTACTGATTAAATCTTGAATTATATTACTACTTAATAATATCATATAAACTACAATATTTCAAGTAAATTTATTTTATTATTCAAATATTAATCCATCTATAAGTTTTCCTTCATTCATTGAAACTATCCTATCTGAGACTCTTTTTGCAAATTCCATATCATGAGTTATTATCATCATCGCCATTCCATTTTCACTTAAACTTTTTATTAAATTTGCAACCTCTTCTGTAAGTCCTGGATCCAGCGCTGAAGTCGGTTCATCAAAACACATAACTTTTGGTTCTAATGCTAAAGCTCTTCCTATTGCAACTCTTTGCTTTTGTCCTCCTGATAATTCAAAAGGATAATTTTTCGCCTTTTCTTCTAATCCTAAAAAACCTAAAATCTCTTCTGCTTTTTTAATAGCATCTTCTTTACTTAATCCAAGTACTTTTCTAGGTGCTTCTATTAAATTTTCTAACACAGTCATATGTGGAAATAAATTAAAGTTTTGAAATACTAGTCCTATATCTTTTCTTATCTCAGACATAGTTTTCTTATCAACATATTTTCCATTTTCACAAATTGCTCGTCCATTAATTTCAATCTTTCCGTTATCACATTGTTCCAGAGCATTAACACATCTAAGAAGTGTTGTTTTTCCGCCACCTGATGGACCAACAATGACTAATATTTCTCCCGATGCAATATTAAGATTAATTCCCTTTAATACTTCTGTATCTCCAAATTTCTTTTCAACCCCACTAATTCTTAGCATTAAAATCAATCCTCCCTAGTTATAATACTCAAATTTCTTTTCCACTTTTTCCAGTACTTTGCTAAGTATTCCCATTACTATTAAATATACAACCCCAGCTAATATTAACGGAATTAATGTAACATCCCTATTTGATGCTATCTTAGCTATTTTTAGTAACTCATCTAAACCTATTATATAAACTAAAGATGTATCTTTTACTAGAGTTGTAATTTCATTTGCTACTGGTGGAATAACCCTCTTAACTGCTTGTGGTAATATTATTCTGAAGAAAGTATCTTTTGGTGTTAATCCCAACATTTCCGCTGCTTCATATTGACCTTTGTCTATTGATATTATCCCAGCTCTAAATATTTCACCAAAATACGCTGCATAATTTAAAACAAATGCTAATATTGCCGCTGTAAACCTATCAAAAGTTATTCCCATGGTTGGTAAACCAAAAAATATTATTACTATTTGCAATAACAATGGAGTTCCTCTCATTATAAGCACATAAATGCCAGTTAACTTTCTTAGTATCAGAAATTTTGATGTTCTAGCTAGTGCTACAACAATCCCAAGAGGAATAGATAATATTAATGTCAATGCAAAAACTTCTAATGTAACTTTTAAGCCTTCCAATATTTGAGGCATTAGTGATAATATATAATTCAAGGTAACTCCTCCTTCTTATCTAGCTATTATGTCTTCACCAAACCATTTTTCTGATATTTTTGCTCCTGTACCATCTTCTATTACAGAATTTAAAGCATCATTAAATTCTTGAACAAATGATGTATCTCCTTTTCTTATTCCAACAGCATAATCTTCTACCCCAAAATCATCATTTAATATTTTATATTTTTCTTTTCCTCTTTCATTTGTATAATATTTAGCTAATATCTCATCAGCTACAACTACATCTATTCTGCCTGCTTCTAAGTCCATCAATGCATCATTATTAGTCTCAAATGTAATTACATTTTCACCATTAAACTTACTCATCATATCACCATCTGCTTTTATAGCATCCACCGCACTTGATTGATTTTGAGCTCCAACTTTAGCATTAATCAAATCATTTTTACTATTAATTTTAGAATCTGCTAACGTTATAATAACTTGTCTATTATTTAAATAAACTTTAGAAAATTCTACATTCTCTTTTCTTTCATCAGTTATTGAGTATCCATTCCAAATTAAATCTATATTTCCATTATTAAGTTCTGATTCTTTCATACTCCAATCAATTGATTGAAATTTAACTTCTTTATTAAGTTTTTCTCCTACTGCCTTAGCAATATCTACGTCAAAACCTACTGTTTCTCCACTTCCATCTTTAAATCCCATCGGAACAAAAGTATCATCCATTCCGATTATTATTTCATTTTTACTAGACGCACTTTCTTGTTTATTGCTTTTGCATGCTACTAAATTCACCCCAATAGTAGCAACACATGATACTATTAATAATTTTTTTAATAATTTATTCATCATTATAATTCTCCCCCTTGATTGCTTCTCTTATTTATTACTTTATCATAGTAAAGTGATAAAATCAACCCCCTTCTTTCAATTTAATTCTTGATTACAAATTAAATAAATTCTAATAATTATTTAACTTAATAATAGCAGAATTTATTTTTAGCGTTATAAAAAAGTTCATGTCTCAAATTTTACATTTTGAAACATGAACTTTCACACAGTACATTTTATATTTTTATCCTTAAACTTACTTAACACTATCTAAGAAGCGAGTTTCCTTTAAAATTCTACTAACTAATCTCTCCTTATATAAATCTTCTGAATAAAACATAGTATTATTTTACTAAGTATTATAATTTCTATTTTTTCTTAACTTGAACTTGTAAAGTTGTTATAAATTCTTTAATTTCGTTAGTTTCATATATATCAACTTTATATATCTCCATAGGATCTCCTATAATTTCATAATCTTGCTCTTCTGCATATTTAAAAATTTCAGGTAAATATATTTGGTTATTATCATAACTTCCCTTATAAGTACATGTTAAATAAATCCCCTCTGATAATGCAAAATTAAATCTATCACTTTCATCATCTAAAAAAGCTACAACATGCTTATATTTATTTAGTATCCCCTTTTTTAAACTTTCAAAATCAAATATAGAACCTATGTTGTTATTCCCTAACATATAAAAACCTTCTTTTAATTCTTTTCTTAATTTTTGAATTAAAAAATCTATATTTTCATTAACATTTACGTTTCCATCTAAGATTAAAGCTTTTCTTGTTTTATGATGTTCTACTTTTATAACACCAAAATCTTTTTTAGCTATTCCTTTCTCTATAACACATAATCTGTTTTCTATACTTTTCTTTTGTTTTAATAAATCATCTATTTTTTCATTCACTATTTTAATCTCTTCTACTAACATTTCTTGTGTAGACTTTAGATTTCTTTCTTTTAAATATTCCTTTATTTCTTTCATAGGTATATTTAGATTTCTAAGCTCTCTTATTAGGTTTAACTTATATACATCATCTATACTATAATTTCTATAACCATTACTATCTCTTGTAGGTAATAAAATATTAAGCTCTTCATAATATTTAATTGCATCTCTTCCAATATCATATAATTTTGATAATTCCCCAATTCTATAATAACGCTTCACAAACATTCCCCCCTATTTTTTCTAAAAAGCGTTTGACCTGTGTATTATACCATAGCTTATAGTATTGTTTGAACAAGGAGGTAAAATGAGTGAATTTAATATTATCAAAAAACAATAACACTACTTTAAACAAAGATTTTTTTAAGTATGTAATCCCTTCAATTGCTTCTATGTGGATTTCTGCTTTATATATAATGGTAGATGCTATATTCGTAAGTAAAGGGGTAAGCTCTGAAGCATTAGCCGCTGTAAATTTAGCTATGCCATATACAAATTTTATTTTTGGATTATCTGTATTGTTTTCAATCGGATCTTCTACTGTAATTTCTATAGCTTTAGGTAAAGGTGAAAATAAAAAGGCTAAACAGTATTTTTCAATTACAATTGCATTACTCACAATAATATCCAGCATCATTTGCATACTTAGTCTTATATTTTTAGATGAAATATGTTTGTTTCTAGGAGCAACTAATTCTATACTGCCAATGGTTAAAAGCTATTTAGGTGTAATTATACTTTTTATAGTTTTTTACATAGTATCTTACGCCCTAGAAGTGCTTATAAAGACAGATGGTTATCCTCATTTATCTACAATAGGAGTTATCATATCTGCTTTAACTAATATAGTATTAGACTATGTCTTTGTCATGCAATTTAACTGGGGACTTGAAGGTGCCGCTTTAGCAACTGGACTAGCACGTTTATTTTCTTTTGTGTTTTTTATGGTTCACTTTTTAGGGAAAAACTCTAAATTAAAATTTTGTAAGTTTAAATTTGAAATGCCATTTATAAAAAAAATAATGTCAATAGGTTTTTCTGACTGTGCCACTGAGCTTAGTCTTGGAATTATAATATTATTATTTAATCAATGCATATTAATATTTTTAAAAGAAGATGCTTTAATAACTTATAGTGTTATTTCTTATGTAAATACCATGGTTTTATCTACTATGCTAGGAATATCGCAAGGTCTTCAACCATTATGTAGTTATTATTATGGAACACGCGATAAAAAAACTATTAAATATTTATTTTCTCTATCTTTAAAAGTAGTTTTAGTGTCTTCTATATCTATATTTTTAATATGTATATTTTTCACTGAACCTATAGTACTTATGTTTATCGATAAATCAGATATAAGTCTATTTAACTACACCACTCATACTTTTAAGATTTTTTCTATATCATTTTTAATACTAGGTTTTAATGTTGTTACATCCGGATTTTTAGCATCCTTAGAAAAAAGTATTGATGCATGTAAGATTTCTTTAGGAAGAGGATTATTTATTCTTTCTATGTCTTTATTTCTTATGATATTTTTATTTGGCGGAAATGGAATTTGGATTAGCACAATAGTTTCTGAAATTGTAGTTTTAATATTTTCATTATTACTTTTGAGAAAAAATTTAAATGTTTTAGAAAATATTAATCATAAAAATAAGTATGAATTAAATAAAATAGGAGCATAATATAATTAATCCTTACTTATATATGATAAAAATTTAGTCTCTTAAATTAGTACTATTTACTAATTAATTTTTAAAAATACCTATGAAAACAGGGTGTAAGGAAATAATATATATCTATTCCTTATACCCTATTTTTGATAGCATATTTTTTGATTATTAGTTCTGTTTTAAACATGTTTTTATATATATTAACACGCTACTAAAACATATTATAATTTTTATTTCTTTCCAAATCTATCAAGTGCATTTTGTAAATTTTCAACTTGTAATTCAAATTGATCTTTTAAATCTGTTATATCTGTTTTATCAACAATATCCTCATCTTTTTTGTCTTCAATTTTATCTTTAACTTCATCAACATTTTCTTTAAGTTCATCTAATTTATCAGTTATTTCATCGAATTTATCTTTTAGATCTTCACTCTTACCTTCTAGATCAGCTTGATTTAATTTATCTGTTAATTCATCAGCCTTATCTGCGAATTCTTTCATCATTCTTTCTTTATCCTCGTCAAACTCGTCCATTTTATCTGCTATTTTAGATGGACTATCTCTTAATTTGTCTTTTAATTCTTGAATATCATCTGAATCAAATATGTCATCAACTTTTTCAGCAGATGGTGTTTCATCTTCCGATTGCTTTACAGTTAAAACATAATCATCTTGTAAATCACACCCGATTAAACCAAATCCTAAAATAAAAATTAAACCTATTGATATTATTAAACTTCTCTTTTTCATTTATTCACCTCAAACAAAAACTTATAACTTTCATTGTATTTTACTTATGTATCATATTTTAATACTTTTAGATGTTTTATTCAATCTTTTTAGACTAATCAGTACTAATAAATTTAAAGTCAATTCTTTATTTCATAATATTAATTCATAATAATAGTTAATTATTATAAATATTACTATAATCTAAAGTTTTCATTCTTAATTATTCTATATACCATATGACTAAAAATAAGTACCTTGAAATGATTTTGTTATCATTTCAAGGTACTTTATTTCAATATTCGTTTATAAAACTTCTATAATACTTTCATCTATTTCTTCATCTTGACTTTCAAATATTTTTTCATTGAATTCGCCTTCTTGTTTTGCTACTATAGTTGTACAAACAGCATCACCTGTAATATTAACAGCAGTTCTAGTCATATCTAAAATTCTATCTATCCCCATTATTAATGCTATACCTTCTACAGGTAAATTTACTGAATTAAATACCATTGATAATGTAATAAGTCCAACACCTGGTACTCCTGCTGTCCCTATAGATGCCAATGTTGCAGTAAGTATTACTGTTATATAATCACTCACGCCAAGATTTATTCCAAATGCTTGCGCTACAAACACAACAGCAACTCCTTGCATTATTGCGGTTCCATCCATATTTATAGTTGCTCCTAACGGTATAGTAAAAGATGAAATTTTCTTAGATACCCCCATCTTCTTACTTAACGTATCTATTGATAAAGGAATAGTTGCATTTGATGTTGCTGTAGAAAATGCAAAACTCATTACAGGTGCAAATTTCTTAAGGAATGTCAACGGATTAAGATTCGAAAATCCTTTTAGCATTATCATATATGTTCCTAAACACTGTATTGCTAAAGCTAAGAAAACAGCACCCATATATTTTAACATCGGAGTGAATGCATCCCATCCAATAGTTGCAAATGTAGTTGCTATTAAACAAAAAACTCCTATAGGCGCAACTTCCATAACAATCATTGTCATTTTCATCATTATTTCATTACATGCCTTAAAGAAATCAGCTACTATTTCTGTTTTCTTTCCTAAAGTAGCTAAAATAATTCCTACCATCATCGCAAAAAATATTATTTGAAGCATATTCCCTTCTGCTAATGAATTTATTGGGTTTATTGGAATTATATCTAAAATCACATCAGAAAATGCTTTACTTTCAGCTATAGTTGGTTCAGCTATTTGAACGCTAGACATATCAAGACCTATTCCAGGATTTATAAGTTTTCCAACACTAATAGCTATAGTTACAGCAATTGCTGTAGTAGCTATATAAAATACCATTGTCTTTATACCAACTTTTCCAAGCTTCTTAGTATCACCTATTGCCAAACTTCCACATACTAGTGAACAAAATACTAAAGGCACTACAAGCATTTGCATTGCTCTTAAGAATCCTTTTCCTAATATCTTAAATACCCCATCAATTAAAATAACGTCTCTAATAGTTCCTTTTGGAACAAAGTTATATAAAATTATGCCACAAATTGCTCCTAGTATTAATGCAATAAACACCTTCGTAGTCAAGCCTAATTTAACTTTTTTTTCTTTTTTATCTTTCATAAAATCCCCCAATTATATTTAAATGAATTATTTTTTATCATTTCCTGCATTATCTATATTTATATTATATTCTATGCAGTTGCAACTTGTCCACATATTTCTTTATAATTGCTTATTTTGTGTTAATTTGCCACAATAACCTATTTATTCTCTATTACTTTTTATGCATAAATAGTATATAATTTATTCATTTTACATATTTTTTACACAATTGAATTTTACAACAAAAAATAATTCACATCAAAATTGAAAAGATATAAATAGACTTTAAAAATTAAAAATCTAATCTTTCTATTTGCACTTTTAATACCAACTTACCTTCCTCTAAATTTATTCTTACTTAAATTTAAAGATTTATAATTTCATACACACTAAAAAGGCATATTAGGTAACAAACCTAATATGCCTAAAATTAATTTTATAAGTTTTTAGTCATTCTTCTTTTTTGAAAAATCTTTTAATGTGTCTGCAATCGCTGCTATACTTCCAAGTGATGATAAAGTTTCATTTGGTAATATAAGCTTATTTGCTGGATTTAACGCCATTTCTTTAAGAGCTTCAACTTGCTTTAAAGCAATAACTGTTTCATTAGTACCAGATTCAATAATCGCAGTATTAACTTTTCTTATAGCCTCTGATTCTGCAATAGCTATTTGTTCAATAGCTTTAGCTTTACCTTCTGCTTCAAGTAATTGAGATTCCTTTAATCCTTCTGCTCTTCTAATGTTAGCTTCTTTTTCCGCTTCAGCTTTAAGTATTTGAGATTGTTTCTCTCCTTCAGCCTTTTCTATTTGTGATTGTCTAAGACCTTCTGCTTGAAGTATCATAGCTCTCTTATCTCTTTCAGCTCTCATTTGTTTTTCCATAGCTTGTTGAATTTCAGCAGGTGGTATAATATTCTTTATTTCAACACTTAAAATCTTTATACCATATGCATCAGTAACTTCATCTATTATACTTAAAAGGTTTTGATTTATTGAATCTCTACCACTTAAGACTTCATCTAAACTCATATTACCTAGAATATTTCTTATGTTTGTTGTTGCTGAATAAACTATACCAGATGTGTAATCCTCTATGTTGTACACCGCATCTTTAGCATTTAGCATTTTGAAGAATATTACATTATCAACTGAAATTTTTACATTATCTTTAGTAATAACTGATTGTGGTGGTACATCTAAAATTTGTTGTTTTGTTGAAACCTTTTTTCTAGCAAAGTCAACAAAAGGTATTAAGAAATGCCATCCCGGTTCTAGTACTCTACTGAATTGTCCAAATCTTTCTACAACACATAAATACCCTGTATTTACTATTTTTATTGACGAAAATATTGTAAATATTATAAATATTAATATTAGTGGTAATCCTATAAGTCTAAACATTTTTGTTTTCCCCCTCTAATTTTTTAATTCTAAATTTTGCGCCATCAATGCTTGTAATAATGAATCTTTCGCCTGCCTGAATAGTTTCCCCTTCATTAACTACAGTCCAATATATACCATTGATTTTTAAGGTTGCTTTTTGGTCTATATTTTCTTCTGCTGTTATGACTTTACCTATATAAGTTTCTTCCATAAGCGGTACCCTATGTTCTGAATTTTTATATTTCTTTCTTATCCATGGATATCCTATTGATATTGATATTATTCCTACTATTAAAAATATTATTACTTGAAGCAAAAAAGTAGCTTTTAATCCTGCTGCAAAAATTGCCGTAAGCGCTCCTATGGAAAACCATACAAATAAAAAACTGCTAGTAAAAATATCAATCACAAATGCTGCAACTGCAACTATAATCCAGAAGATTATACTTCCCATCACCTTCACCCCCTTTTCTTTTATTTCCTAAACTCTTTAATATTAGTATACCATATAATTAATATGCAATAATTATTTTTTTAATATAACTCTATTATACAGTATTAATTACTTTATTACAATATATATTTTATCTTTTAAAATATTATTTATCATCCCTCATTTTTCTTTAAAATACCATATATACTATTATCGGACATATTCCAATTGATTTTATATAATTTTCAGCATATTATGATTATATATACAAATGCTATTTGGTTATACTAAAAGCATATACTAAAAAATTGGAGTTGATTTAATATGGATTTTATAAAAGTTGCATCTGCATGTCCAAAAACTAAAGTTGGAGATATTGGCTATAATATATCTAATATTTTGAAATGTATAGATGATGCTAAAAATAACAATAGTAAGTTTATAGTTTTTCCAGAACTTTGTGTAACTTCATATACCTGTGGAGATTTATTCTTAAATGATACTTTATTAAACAAATCAATAACTGGAATAAATCAAATATTAAATGCTACAGAAGATTGCGATATGTTGATTGCACTAGGAGCACCATTACTTATAAATAGTGTGCTTTATAATTGTGCTTATTTACTTTTCAAAGGTAAAATATTAGGAATAGTCCCTAAATCATATATACCTAACTATAGTGAATTTTATGAAAAAAGATGGTTTACAGAGGGACTTTCTTTAGAAACACAAGAAATAGATTTACCTATTCAAAAAAATGTACCTTTTGGAATAAATCTTATTTTCTCTTCTCAAATAGCTAATTTTGGAGTTGAAATTTGTGAAGATTTATGGGTAACTATACCACCTAGTTCATACCTTTCTCTACTAGGAGCACATATAATAGGAAATTTATCTGCTTCAAATGAATTGGTAAGCAAAAAAGATTATAGAAAAAGTCTTGTTTCAAACCAAAGTGCTAGATGTCTTTGCAGTTATATATATGCTTCTGCTGGAGTACATGAATCATCTACAGATTTACTATTCAGCGGACATTTAATGATAAGTGAAAATGGTTCTATTTTAAAAGAAAATGAAAGATTCCAAAGAGAAAATGAAGTTATTTACTCTTGTGTAGATATATTTAGACTTAAATCTGAAAGACTAAAAAATCTTAGTTTTAGAGATGCCACTAAATTCACAGGAAAAAAACCGCATATAATAAACTTTAAATTTGGTTGTACTAATATCGACCACTTTGATAGATTTATAAATAAACATCCTTTTGTGCCTTCATCTAAATGTGAACGTGAAGAGAGATGTAAAGAAATATTCAATATCCAAAGTGCTGCTTTAGCAAAAAGATTTGAACATACTGGCTCTAAAAAAGCCGTAATTGGAATCTCTGGAGGACTAGATTCTACCCTTGCTCTTCTTGTTGTAGTTAAAACTTTTGAATTACTTAATTTAGATAAGCATAATATAGTTACTATAACAATGCCTGGGTTTGGTACAACAGATAGAACTTATAATAACGCATTAACTTTATGCAAAGAATTAAATTGTGATTTAAGGGAAATAAATATAGTAGATGCTTCTCTTCAACATTTTAAAGATATAGGGCATGATAAAAATATTCATGACGTTACTTATGAAAATGTTCAAGCAAGAGAAAGAACTCAAATTCTAATGGATTTAGCTAATAAAGAACAAGGTCTTTTAATAGGAACTGGTGATTTATCTGAGCTAGCTCTTGGATGGTGTACTTATAACGGTGATCATATGTCAATGTATTCAGTAAATCCATCTATACCAAAAACATTAGTTAGATATTTGGTTAGATATGTTGCGGAAAAGGAATCTAATTCAGAAGTTAGTAAAACACTTATTGATATCTTAGATACTCCTGTAAGTCCAGAATTACTTCCTAATGATGCAAATGGAGAAATAACACAAAAAACTGAAGATATAGTAGGACCTTATGAATTACATGATTTCTTCTTATATCACTTTATTAAAAATGGATCATCAAAAGATAGAATTTTATTTTTAGCTAAGGAAGCCTTTAAAGATGATTATAGTTATGAAGAAATTGAAAAATGGCTTAATAAATTTATGTGGAGATTTTTCACTCAACAATTTAAAAGAAGCGCCTTACCAGATGGCCCCAAAGTAGGAAGTATCTCTTTAAGCCCCAGAGGTGATTGGAGAATGCCTTCAGATGCAGAGCCTTGGAAATAATTATAAATTTATCAATATTTTTATAATTTTGTTATTGATTCAGTAATAAATATATACTTTTTATGCTCAACTATAGAATTTTTGTTTTAGTAGTGTTAGAATAAAAGGTATTAAGTAAAGGCAATAAGCCTATAGATATGGAGGAATGTAAAATGGGGAAAAAAGTTGATATGGATTGGGGTAAACTAGGATTTAGTTACATAAAAACGGATTATCGTTATATTTCAACTTGGAAAGATGGTAAATGGGATGATGGTAAGCTTGTAGAAGATAATATGCTTAAAATGAGTGAAGCTTCTACTGTTCTTCATTATGGTCAAAGCTCTTTTGAAGGATTAAAAGCTTATACAACAAAAGAAGGAAAAATACAATTATTCAGACCGAATAGAAACGCTGCTCGTATGAATGAAAGTTGTGATAAACTTCTTATGCCAAATATTCCTGAAGAAAAATTTATAGACGCATGTATGCAAGTTGTTAAAGCTAATGAACATTTTGTTCCACCATACGGTACTGGTGCAACTTTATATATTAGACCTGTTATAATGGGAGTTGGAGATAATATAGGCGTAAAACCAGCATCTGAATATATTTTTACAGTATTTTGTATGCCAGTAGGACCTTACTTCTCTGGCGAATTAAAACCTTGCAACTTTATCGTTCAAGCTGAATTTGATAGAGCTGCTCCACACGGTACTGGAAAACAAAAAGTTGGTGGTAATTATGCAGCCTCTCTTGAAGCTCATAAAAAAGCTACTGATGCTGGATATGCAGATTGTATTTATTTAGATCCTACTACCCACACAAAAATTGATGAAGTTGGAGCTGCAAACTTTATAGGAATAACTAAAAAAGGTGAATTTGTAACACCTAAGTCTTCATCAATATTACCTAGTATAACAAAATATTCTTTACTTTATATAGCTGAACATTATTTAAATATGCCAGTATATGAAAGAGAAGTTTTTGTTGATCAATTAGATGAATTTGCAGAAGCTGGTGCTTGTGGTACTGCTGCTGTAATAACTCCAATTGGAGCTATAGATTACAACGGAAAGAGATTTGTGTTCCATAGCGAAACTGAAGTTGGAGCTACAATAAAGAAATTATATGAAATACTTTCTGGAATCCAAATGGGTGATGTAGAAGCTCCTGAAGGATGGATATACGAAGTTAAATAGATTTTTAATTTATACTATATTTTAAACAAGTTTTGATATTATAGTATAAAACTCTTAAAATAAAGAAGCTTATTTTAAGAATAATAAAATACAATTAAAACAAAAAGCAAGGTAGTATAAAAAATATTAATTAAAATTTTTTTATCTACCTTGCTTTTTATAATGTTCAATTTATATTATCCAGTATTTATCATCATGTTTTAAATATGTGTTGATATATGCAATAGGTAAAGTGGCATTGTAATTGGAATTTGAGAATTCTTAATGAGTATTGTCTCATTTACTGCTTGTCTCAATTTTATATTGGGAGCAAGCTAAAATGGGACTATAGTCATTTTAGTATTCCTAAGTTCAATTACTTAGTCCACTTTACTTATGCATATATCAACGCACTTCTAAAACACAGTCTATTATTTAAATATATCCACCATCAGCTCTTATAATTTGACCTGTTATATAAGAAGAATCATCACTACATAAAAATGAAACTATTTTTCCAATTTCATTTGGATTTCCAAATCTCATCATTGGAATTTCTTCTTCTAATGCTTTTTTATCATCGTCTTGTAAAAAAGCATTCATTTGTGTATCTATAACTCCTGGTGCAACACAATTTACTCTTATATTAGATGCTGCTACTTCTTTTGCTAATGATTTTGTAAATAGATTTAATCCACCTTTTGTAGTAGAATAAACCACTTCACACGAAGCCCCTACTTCTCCCCACATAGATGAAATATTCACGATTGATCCACATTGCCTTGATATCATATCTTTAATAACGTGCTTCGTTAAATACATAGCTCCTATTAAATTTGTATTTAATAAATTATCAATATCTTCTTTAGTTAAATCTATGAATAATCCTATATTACTTCTTCCTGCATTATTAATTAAGATATCTACCTTTCCAAACTTGTCTATAGTATGTTGTACTAATTTTTCACTTTCTTCATAAGAAGATATGTTGCACTTATACAGTGCACCATATCCACCAACATCTTTTATTTCTTTCAGTGTTTCATTTGCGCCATCATCATCTTTAGAATAATTTATAATAACGCTTGCTCCTTCTTTTGCTAATTCTATAGCAATTCCTCTTCCAATTCCTCTTGAAGAACCAGTTACAATTGCTATTTTCCCAACTAATTTTCCCACTTTTTTTCTCCTCATCTTATCTATTATCTATTTTAATACTCAGTATCTTATTTTTAAAATTATCAATTTATTCAATCATGTTTTAATTATAGCCCTATATTTTTAGTATGTGTAATACAATCAGTAAGTAAAATAGTTTTGCAATTTTAATATTCTTAGATTTAATCACTATAATCTACTCAATTTTACTTATACATCTATTAACACTTTCCCAAAACATCTCCTAATATAAAGTCTATTTTAACACATCATTAAAAACTCTTTTAACATTTTTGTAGAAGATTTTTTCTACATCATTTTCTGTGAATCCATTTTTCTTAAGAACATCATATAGCTTATAAAACTCTGAGCAATTTTGTATTTCAACCTCATTATCTATTCCATCAAAATCACTACCAAGAGCTATAACATCGATTCCACCAATATTTCTTATATGCTTTATATGCGTTAGCATTTCTTCTATAGATGATATTTCTTCATTTCCTAAAAAGCTAGAACAAAAATTTATTCCCATTACTCCACCTTTATCTGATAATAATTTTATCATTTCATCAGTAAGATTTCTAGGATGGTTAGTTATTTCACGTGCATTGGAATGTGAGGCTATAAATGGCTTTTTGCATAACTTAACTAAATCATAAAATCCACCATCAGATAAGTGTGATACATCTGGTATAATTCCTAAGTTTTCAATTTCTCTTAATATTTCTTTTCCTAAATCAGTTAATCCATTTTCTTTAAAAATATAGTTTGCATTTGGAAATCCTAATTTATTTTCATAATTCCAAGTAAGAGTAATTATTCTAATTCCAAGTTTATAAACCTCTTTTAATTTTTCAACACTACCTTCTATAACCTCTCCTTCTTCTATAGATAAAAATGCTCCTATTTTGTTATTCTTATTGCACTCTTCTAGCTGTTTTATATTAGTTACAATCTCTATTTCACTAAAATTATTATCTAATTCTTCCTTAAAATTATTATAAAGCTTTAAAAATTCTTCAAAGGGAGTTTTAGTGCTATCTTGATCTATAAAAAAAGCAAATACTTGCGCTAAAGCCTCTCCTTTTTTTAATTTATCTAAAGTAACCTTGCAAACATCATTTTTTATGTTTAATTTATCATAGTATATTTTACTTGCAGTATCACAATGCAAATCTATAAAATTCATTTATTTTTCCTCCAAATAATATCTTTCATTTTACAATCTTTTTGCATAATCTAGATATTTTCCAATTTTCTCAGGTCCACCTATTATACTCCTTTTTATATATAAACTGTTTTTTTCATCAACTTCTACACTCCATTTTATCAAATATATTTCTCCATTCACTATTTCAATTGTAGTTATTGTTGACGGAAATACACAACATCCATCATTAAAATAAAGGCCCTTTCCCGCTTCTGGAAAAACATCATGATGGGTATGCCCACAAATAAGCATTCTTTTTTCTTTTCTTGCGGTCATCTCTAAAATTTCATCAATTTTACTTCCTTTTCCATAGTTATTAGCTGGACTCACTGGAGCCTTGAATCCTGCAAAACCTTCTAAAATTCTCCAAACATATCTAACTAAAAACCTACTTATTTTCCATAACTCACAATTCATAAAATCTACTTGATGACCATGGAAAACTAATATATCTTTGTTCATTGGAGTATATCTCAAAACAAGACCTTCATGAAATTGTATATTATTATAAAGTTTAACTAACTCTTTACCAAAATTATATCCTATTTGAGCAAGTAATTTTTCTTGTTTAGGTATAAAATTAGGTTTAGCTTTTACCATATCATGATTACCATAAAGTAAGTATAATCTTTTTTTATCATTAAATTTATTTAATATTTTAAATATATCATCATAATTGTAAGCTATATCTATGCAATTCTTATTTTTCCATAATTCATCCCCATCACCTATTTCAATTAAGTTAAATTCTTCCTTTAAATAATATCCAAGAGCTGCTTTGTATATATTTTTATTAGGCCTTAATGAATCCGCATTTCCACCATCACCTCTATGCATATCGCTTATAAGAACTATTTTAGAATTTTTATCGAATTCTAATACTGGACTATCTTTTGATATTCTCTTAATAAATTTACTATTCATTATAAAACCCTATTTAAAATTAATTCTATCTATTATATGCATACATTAAAACTCTGGTTAATTATATAAGGTTCTGTTTTAAATATGTGTTGATATATACAATAGGTAAAGTGGTATGTATATATCAATACTCTACTAAAACACATCCTTATATAAAAAAGAAAGCTGTTCAAAACAGAAATTATATTTCTATTTTGAGACAGCTTATCTTAAATAATTAAATTCAACTATTATTTATATAAAGGATAGTTTTTACATAAAGCTTCTACTCTTTGCTTATATTGTTCTAAATCTTTATCTCTATTAATGATTGTTTCATTGATTATATCTGCTATTTCTTCCATGTCTTTTCTTTCAAATCCTCTAGTTGTAATAGCAGCTGTACCTATTCTAACTCCTGAAGTTACAAAAGGACTTCTAGTTTCATTTGGTACTGTATTTTTATTAAGAGTAATTCCTACTTCATCTAATAATTTTTCAGCATCTTTTCCTGTAATATCTTTGTTATTTAAATCTACAAGAATTAAATGATTGTCTGTTCCATTAGATACTAGCTTAAATCCTCTTTTTACTAGTTGTTCACCTAGCTCTTTACAGTTTTCTACAACTCTTGCCATATATTCTTTAAAACTTGGATCTAAAGCTTCCTTAAAGCATACTGCTTTCGCTGCTATAATATGCATTAATGGACCGCCTTGCATTCCTGGGAATATATTTTTATCTAAATCCTTAGCGTATTTTTCCTTACAAAGTATTAATCCACCTCTTGGACCTCTTAAAGTTTTGTGTGTTGTAGATGTAACGAAATCTGCATATGGTACTGGTGATGGATGTAATCCTGCTGCTACAAGTCCAGCAATATGAGCCATATCAACCATTAAGTATGCTCCAATTTCATCACAAATTTCTCTAAACTTTTTAAAATCTATTATTCTTGAATATGCACTTGCACCTGCAACTATTAACTTAGGTTTGTGCTTTATAGCTAATTCTCTTACTACATCATAATTTATTTCTTCTGTTTCCTTATCTACTCCATATGATACAAAGTTAAATAATTTTCCTGAAAAATTAACTGGTGAACCATGAGTTAAATGACCGCCATGGCTTAAATCCATACCTAACACAGTATCTCCATGTTCTAAAATTGTAAAATAAACAGCCATATTAGCTTGTGAGCCAGAATGTGGTTGAACATTTGCATGTTCTGCACCAAATAACTCCTTAGCTCTTTCACGTGCTATTTCCTCAACGCCATCTACTACATAACATCCACCATAGTATCTCTTACCTGGATATCCTTCAGCATATTTATTTGTTAAATAGGAACCCATAGCCTCCATTACAGCTTCACTTGCGACATTTTCTGAAGCTATTAGCTCAATTCCATTTTGTTGTCTTTCTAATTCCTTTTCAATTAAAGCATAAATTTCATTATCTTCTCTGCTTATGTGTTCAAAATTCATTTTATCACCCCAATATTTTTTTACAAAGTTTTCTTATAATTTAACATATTTTAGTATGTTAAATTATTATTATATTAAATTATAAGTTCTCCGACCAAATTTATCAACTATTTTTTTCTTTTAATTATAAATTACTTCAAATTCTTCACAAACTACCAACATATCTTCTGAGAATTCTTTATTAAAATTTTTTAATCCTCTATTAAAAAAATCAATATGTCCTGTTCTCCAATATTCTAAAGATTTATCTCCTTCTCCTTCTTTAAATGCAAATTCAGCTTTAACCTTAGAAAAAGGTAATACATTAACATGTTTAGTTTCTATTATACATTTTGCATTGCCAGAAAAATCTGTAACAATTGCTAACTGTTCTTCTTTAGGCAACACTTCATTTTCTAGTTCATATAAACAATAAAGTGATGTAGTTGCTGTTTTTTCTCCGCTTAAAACTAGTTCTACTAATTCATTTGCTAAATATTTATTATCACCAAAGCTCAATGAATTATATTCTAATTTTGTAGTAAACTCATCTTCTCCAATTAAATTTAAATAATTTTTCCACATTTTATTTATGCTACTATGTTCATTACTCATAATTCTTCCCCCAAACAATACATATTATTTAAATACTATTATATAACTATATTTAATATAAAATTAAATATCATATTTTATTTTTATATCTTGAGCATATCATAGCATTCAATCTAATTCCTTACTCTAAGAGACCTCCTTAACTTCCAAGTCATAATATGACATTATTCTACTTTGACATCGCATATTAATAAAGGTATACTAAGTACATAAGTTAGCTAAGGCAACTTGCAAAACATAATATCGCGGGATGGAGCAGCTGGTAGCTCGTTGGGCTCATAACCCAAAGGTCGTAGGTTCAAGTCCTGCTCCCGCAACCATAAAAACAAACTCTTATAGTTATTATAAGAGTTTGTTTTTTTATATACAATTTCTTTATTTTATAATCTCATATTCATTATTTAGTAATATTTTTATTACTTTGTTAATCTACATACTCCATATTTTTCTTTTAATAATTATGCTGTTTAGGGTTCTTAACATTTATATTCCATAGATAGTTAGTTTTTATGATTCTTTAACACTCTTATATAGTGATTAGCTTCTCTTAGCACATGATCAGCAAGAAGTGGTAATATTATAGATTTTATTTTACATTCAATTATCCCTTCAGTACCTGCTTTCTTAAAATCTCTTAATTTAATTGTTTCTAATAATGTATCATTTATGCATGTGCTCATTGACGTATCAGTTATATTTCCTGACTTTTTAATTAAATCACTATATTCTTTTGCAAACTTATTTGAAGTGTTTATTAATTCATCCTCACTAGGATCAAGTAATCCTCTAATAAACAAAGCATGTTCCATCATAATCTGATCCCAAAACAATTGGACTTCTCCAATATCCTCTTTACCAATATCCTCTTCATTCTCAAGCGCATATATATATGAATGATACAACTTAGCTTCATGTATTATATGTTCAATAAGCAGAGGATAATTTAATGTAAACAATTCACAACTCAACATTTTTTCTAATATTTTCATTTTAAAGTCTATAAGGCCATTAAGTAACTTTATAGCCCTATTATTAAGTTTTTTCACACAATTTACTGTTCTACTATCAATATGTTTTTTATTTTCACACTCCAACTCCTTCTCCATTTCGGTTATCTTAGAATTTATATTTATTCCTGTATAATACTGTGTCTTTTTTTCTGTGCTTAAAGTATAATCGGTAAAAATTTCTCCAGAATCTATTACAAATTGTCTAACTCTTCCATTGCTTAACTTAACTGTATCTAATAAAAGCTTTTCAAACTCCATTTTATAATTTTCGGCTTCCTTAGAAAGTTTAGTGTTTTTAGGCGTAAATCCTGCCTCTAAAAACAAAGAATGTTCCTTCATAATTCGTCCAAAAAAAAGATGTAATTCTAATGATAAAGTGACATACTTTTGACTACTTAGCATAGTTCTCCTCCAAAAAAAATTTTATTATATTATACTCTTAAAGAAACCTTTTTGTTCATCTTATCCTAATTACTTTTCCATAGAATAGTTTTCTTTTATATACTCAATCCATTTATTTTCTAAATCTTTTTCTGTAATACCAAAAATATTTTCATAGTCACTAGGTGACTTTGCCTCTTTGGAATAAGTCTCTAAATTATAAGCACAACTTTGCACTTAAAATATGTTATAATTCATAATACAAACTAATACTTTATTAGTACTAACTCAAGGAGATAAACTATGCGAATAATACTAGAAAACAACTTATGTGAAAATAGACCTTACATTAATTTAAAGAAGTTATCAGTAAAAACTTCACTAAGAGTAGCTTCAGCTAATGGACTTGGCTTTAAAGGTACTTATATAATAAATCAAAATACTCAATCTTTATCTAAAAATAATAATTACACTTCAGAATATAATAAAGGCATTGAAAAAATAACATTTTATACGGAAGATTTACATGAAATGTTATTAGTTGATGTTAATTATTCATTTAGAAGTGATGCTTCTTCTGCTAAATTTAAAGTTTATGTTATTTTAAATAATATTAAATATGCTCTACCATTTAATTATTTTGAAGATGTTTATGTAAATTGTATGGCTATATTAAATAGAGAATTAAGTTATAATGAAAATTTACCTTACATAAAAGAAGGTTTTAACAATTTAAAAAAGGAAGAAATTTCAATAGATCTCAATTTAAATTTAGAAAGATTATCAGAATTTAAAGATAATGTGAATTATAAAAGAAATGTTAATTATTTTGTAATTAATAATATAACTTCATCCATTTCAAAATATGATATAAATAATAAAAATAATAAAATAGAAATAACCGATAGAGTAAAGGTTCTTAGACATGATTATAAGACTAGACTTTACAAATTTGTAAATCCTAGTGATAATGATAATACAGTATTTTTAAATGAAACTGATATTATTTGTGATTTAGGTGATGAAAATAATTTTCCAACTGTTAATATATATACTAAATATGGCCTTGGAAAATTATTAGACATTAAAAACAATGTTATTCCAACAACTAATACCTTATCATTATTTGCTAATATATTAGATTTAGGCTTAAATGTTCTTAATTAGTTTCAATAATTTATGTCTACAAAACACCTGCACTTTTTAGTAAGTGCAGGTGTTTCATTTATCCATCCCATTAAATATAAACAGGTCACAATTCCCAATTATCTCCCCATTATGATAACAAATATAAGAATTCACACACCCATCCTAGATAACTCCACCTCAGAATTAAAGCTAGTTATTTTAGACACATTAATCATAGGGCCTAAAATTATATGTGACTATTTGAACATCATTATCTAAGGTTGTTAATGTTAAATATTTAGATAATGATGCTAATCTTTGTCCTTGTTCCGTCTCTAACACTCTCCCCTACTAACTTATAATTTTATGAAATTCTTCTCATTAAAATTACTGATTAAATTGCTAATAATACCTCCCATTATTGCTGGTATAACCCAATTGAATCCTAAGCTAGCAAAAGGAAGACTATGTACAAAACTTATGTTAACACCTAAACTATCAATAACAGTAATAATACTTATAACTAAAGTTGCATATGCTGCACCCTTATAAGTAGAATCCTTAGTAAATATCTTTTTAAATGATACCATTAAAACCAATACAAGAGTCACCGGATAAAGTACAGTTAGTATAGGCGCAGCTATAGAAATTATTTTATCAACACCTAAATTAGAAATAATAGCACTAAACAGGCAAATGAATATAACTATATTTTCATATTTAACCTTTTTGTTAGTGACATCCTCAAAATACCTAGCAGTAACAGACGTTAGTCCTATTGATGTAGTAAGGCAAGCAAAAGCAACAACTAAACTTAATATAATTGCACCTTTGTCTCCTAATAATTGCTTTGTTATACTAATTAATAATGTAGTTTGAGATATATTTGCATCATACATATTAGATACAGTAGCTCCTAAGTATGTTAAACCACCATATACTATTATAAGTCCAATCCCTGCAACTAGAGAGGCTTTTGCAGTAAGCTTTACAACTTCACTTTTATCTTTATAACCTTTTGCTAAAAATGTGGCCATAATAAGTGTAGCAATTCCTCCTGCCCCAAGAGCATCCATAGTTTGGTATCCTTGAGCAAGTCCATTTGCAAATAATAATTCTGAGTCAATGTCATTACTTAACTCACCTAAAGGTGAAACCACTCCTTTTATTATTAATATAGCTAAAGCAATTAAAAGTATAGGAGTTAAAAATTTTCCTATAACATCCACAACCTTAGTTGGCTTTATTGTTAAAATAAATGTCAAACCAAAAAATAAAATTGAGAATATAATGGGATTAACCGAATGAACTAATGGATTAATACTCATTTCTAAAGTTGTTGCACCAGTTCTTGGAATAATAAGAATTGGACCTAAACAAAGCATTATAATAAACTCCAACCAAAACCCAAATTTCTTACCTGCTCTCCCTAAAATTGCTTGATAAGAACCAGCCTTTGCAATAGCATTAATTGATAATAGTATCATACCTACATCTGAAATAATAAATCCCAAGAAACTTGTCAACCATCCATTCCCCGAAGTCATTCCTATATATGGTGGAAATATTAAATTCCCTGCTCCAAAAAACATTGAAAATATTGCAAAACCAATAATAATAATTTCTGTATTTTTCTTCATAAACATCCCTCTTTCATTTTTGATATATAAAAAAGCCACATAATATCTCTACGTGACTTTTCTTTATCTAGAATAAAAAAGCCACATAGCATCAATCTATGTGGCTCAAATAACGAATTGATTTACAACAAGTTAAACTTAGCCATCATAGATACAAAACCTACGGTTCGTATCTATGATGATTATCTTATCATACATACAAACCTAACTAAAATAGCTAAACTCAAAATAGATATTTAATTTTAAACCATTAGTTACGTTTATATTAGTTGTCATAAAAAACTCCTTGTAATTCATGTTTATATTATCTTGTATTATATATACATAATACAGCTTTGTCAACTACAGATATAATCCTTTAAATTCTTGAACTACTATACAATTTTAGTAGTCCAGTCCTCACATATAGTTCCATAATCATAATTATCTTTATGCTCGTAAATACTATCTACTCACTATCAATATCGCTATTATCATGCTCTGAAACATAAAAACAAATAGGAACATGCCTTTCATAACAACTTTCGCACATTTCCTTTAAACATTCTGGACATTCTGTCATATCCTCTTCATTGAAATACTCTTCACATAACTGACATTCTATCATGTATTTTAACCTCCAACATACATTATAAAATTATACCATATCTCTGTGGAAAAATTTACTTTCTTTGTACTACAAAAATTTAATATTAACTTTTTTATGGAACTACTATATAATTTTCAGAGTCCAATCCTCACAATTCCAAACTTCAGTAATAACATCTCTATAGAATTCTGGTTCATGGGATACTAATAGTATTGAACCTTTATATTCTTTTAATGCTCTCTTTAATTCTTCTTTAGCTTCTACATCTAAGTGGTTTGTAGGTTCGTCTAATATTAATATATTTGTTTCATTATTTAATATTTTACAAAGTCTAACCTTGGCAGCTTCTCCACCTGATAAAACTCTTATTTGAGATTCTAATTGTTTTGTTGTAAGTCCACACTTAGCAAGTGCTGCTCTTATTTCATATTGAGTAAATCCAGGGAACTCTTGCCAAACTTCGTCTATACATGTATTTCTATTATCAGTTCTATCTTCTTGTTCAAAGTATCCTATGTATTGATAATCTCCTAAATTAGCTTCACCACTTAATGGTTTCACAATTCCAAGTAAGCTCTTTAGAAGTGTTGATTTTCCAAGTCCATTAGCTCCAACTAGTGCAACTTTTTGTCCTCTTTCCATATATAAGTTTAATGGTTTTGTAAGAGGTGAATCATATCCTATAACTAAATCTTTAGTTTCAAAAATAACTTTACCTGAAGCTCTAGCAGCTTTAAAGTTAAATTCTGGCTTTGGTTTTTCTTTTGATAATTCAATTACATCCATTTTATCTAATTTCTTTTGTCTAGATTTAGCCATATTGGCTGTAGCAACATTAGCTTTATTTCTAGCAACAAAATCTTCTAATCGCGCTATTTCTTTTTGTTGTTTTTCATATGCAGCTTCTAACTTTCTCTTATTTTCTTCATAAAGTCTTTGGAATTCATCATAATCTCCAACGTATCTAGTTAATTTTCTATCTTCTACATGATAAATTAAATTAACTACAGAATTTAAGAATGGAATATCATGTGAAATTAATATAAAAGCATTTTCATAGTTTAACAGGTATCTCTTAAGCCATGCTATATGTTCCTCATCAAGATAGTTAGTAGGCTCATCTAAAAGTAAGATATCAGGAGTTTCTAATAATAATTTACCTAAAAGTATCTTAGTTCTTTGTCCTCCAGATAAATCATCTACATCTCTATCAAGACCTAAATCTAAAAGACCAAGACCTTTTGCAACTTCTTCTACTTTTGGATCAATAACATAGAATCCATTATGATCAAGCATATCTTGAATTACAGCAGTTCTTTCAAGCATTTTATTTAATTCATCTTCAGTACAATCACCCATTTTTTCATATAATGAATTCATTTCTGCTTCTAAATCAAAAAGATATTTAAATGCATCTCTTAATGCATCTCTTATACTTTGACCTTTAGTTAATGCCGCATGTTGATCCATATATCCAACTCTAACATTATTTGACCAGCTCACTTTACCTTCATCTGGTTGAAGTTTTCCTGTTACTATATTCATGAAAGTTGATTTACCTTCACCATTAGCACCAATAAGTCCAACGTGCTCTCCTTTTAATAATCTAAATGATACATCTTCAAATATAGCTCTATCTCCAAAGCCATGATTCATCTCTTTTACAATAAGTACGCTCATTTATCTTTAATTACTGAAAACTTATAAAAGCTTTTGCCTATGTTTTAAATATGTATTAGTATATAAAATATGTAAAGTAAAATTAAAACATAACCTTTATTTTCATTTGTTCTTTTATAATGTTACCTGCTTTTCAGTAACTTTCTCCTTCCTTATTTATTAAGTATTCAATTTATACTTAACGCTGTAACTTGCGTTTTATTTTAGTTATCCAAATTAACATCTTTAAATAGTTTAAGTGATACAAACCCTCTATGTCAAAGGAAATTATATTTATTATATAAATATAACTTTTTATATAACTAAAAACAGTGTGTATTTTAACAAAATTTTTATGTATTTAAAAGCTATAAAAAAATAAAATATTGATATATAAATAATACATGTATTACAATATAACTATTTATATGAAGAGAAAGGAACAAAAGAATGAATTATATTATATTGTTAATTGGCTTTGCCTTATTAATAAAAGGCGCTGATATTTTTGTAGATGGAGCCTCGGTAATAGCTAAAAAATTAGGAATACCAGCAGTTATAGTAGGACTTACTATTGTATCATTAGGGACAAGTGCTCCAGAACTTGCAGTAAGCTTAATTTCAAGTCTTAATGGCAGTAATGAAATTGCAATTGGAAATGTTATTGGATCTAATATTTTTAATACTCTTATGGTACTAGGGATTACTGCTATAGTTTTACCTCTTATAATTAAGAAATCAACAGTAAAAAATGACTTTTTAGTAAATACTTCAGTGACTATATTACTATTTCTATTTACATTTGATAGTTTGTTTATATCTGACACTAATATAATCTCTAGATTAGATGGATTTATCTTAATTTTAATATGTATATTTTATGTTGTAGTTTTAATAAAGAAAGCTAAAAAAATACCTAATGAAGAGCTAAAAAAAGACAATGATAAACCAGAAAATTCTTTAGTAGATTCCTATGTTGATGTTAATATTTTACATAAAATAATATTTATGATAATAGGTGTTGCTGGTATAATTAGTGGAGGGAATTTAGTTGTAGAGTCAGCTACTAATATTGCTTATTCACTTGGAATGAGTGAAAAATTAGTTGGATTAACTATAGTAGCTGCTGGTACATCACTTCCTGAACTTGTAACCTCTATTGTAGCAGCATTAAAAGGTGAAAATGATATAGCATTAGGTAATGTATTAGGTTCAAATATATTTAATATATTACTTATACTAGGTTTATCATCATTAATAAGCCCTATTCATGTTTCACAAGTCTTAATGACAGATTTTATTTACTTAATAGTTATTAATTTATTACTGATAGGATTAGTTTTCTTTAGCAAAGCAAAAGAAAAAAAATTAACAAGAATTGAAGGATTTTTATTAGTAGGATTATACCTAAGTTATATGGCTTACATAATAATAAGAAATTAAAATAAAAAGTTCATGTTTTCTAAATGTTATCTTAGAATCATAAACTTTATTTTTTATAAACTCTGTTTTAAATATGTGTTAATATATGAAATATGTAAAGTGGCATTGTAATTGGATTTTGAGAATACTTAATAAGTATAGTCCCATTTACTGCTTGTCTCAATTTTATATTTGGAACAAGCTAAAATGGGACTATACTTGTTTTAGTATTCCTAAGTTCAATTACTCAGTCCACTTTGCTTATACATCTATTAACATACTACTAAAACATAACTTTTTATAAAACTTTCTTTTCTATAAATGGATTAACGTGAACCATGCAGTGTTTCACGTCTTTATTTTCTTCAATTATGTTATGAACATTCATAGCAATCTTATGACCTTCTTCAACTGAAATATCTGATTCTACAGAAATTTCAACATCTACGTAAACTTTATTAGCATGAAGTCTAGTTTTTAAATTATCTATATTTTTAACTCCATCAATTGAATGTATTGCTACATTCATTTTTTTTATTGCATTATCACCAACAGATGTATCCATTAACTGATTTATACTTTGTTTTAAAATATCATAACTTACTTTTATTATTATAATACTTATTACTAATGCTATTGCCGGATCTAACATAGGAAATCCCATTCTAGCACCAATTATTCCTATCAAAGCTCCAATTGAAGAGAATGAATCACTTCTATGATGCCAAGCATCTGCTTTTAATGATGTACTATTTATCTTTTCTGCATATTTTAATGTATACCAGTACATTGCTTCCTTTGATACAATAGATATTACTGCAGCAAATATAGCTAAACTTCCCGGAATTGAGTAATTACCATATATTAAATTTTTTATTCCTGAAAATCCAATTCCTAATGAAACTAACAAAAGCATAATTCCTAAGAAAACAGAAGTTAAACTTTCAAATTTTTCATGACCATAAGGATGTTCTTTGTCAGCTTTTTTACTTGATAATTTTAAACCTATTATAACGCCTATAGTACTAAATACATCAGACAAAGAATGGACACCATCAGCAATCATTGCCTTACTAGAAGCAATAATTCCAATTCCTATCTTTATAATAGATAAAAAAATATTTCCTACTATCGTCACTGTACTTACTCTGTATCCAATCTTTAAGCGTTCATTACTATTTAATTCTTTCATTTAAATATCCTCCACTTATTTTCAATTGAAAATAAAATAAATGTCTTATTTATTCGAATTAATATATAGTACGCTAAAATTTAAGTAAATGTTAATTATTTAAACAAATATTTTTTAATTTTTATCAATTGATAATCACTTCCATAATTATATTTTATTACAAAACAACTCAAAGCATGAAATATAAAAAATATATGTATAATACATAAAAATTTATTTTAGTTAATATATAATAAACATATAAACTTATAGTTAAATCTATTATTATAGGAGGATTAGTATATGAGAATTTGCCCAAATTGTAAAAAAGAATTCCACTATCCACTAAAAGCTAGAATCTTTACAGGTAAAGTTTATAAATTAAGGTGTGATAAATGCAATACAGTAATTAAAGAAAGTAAAAAAACAACAGGAATCAATAGTATTATATCTTCAATACCATTAATTCCTGTTATATTATATTTTGATGAATTATTTAATTTTTTAGATAATTTAACTTCCAATCATAGTATCAGCATTTTTTATCAGTTATTACTTTAATTATATGGAACTTTTTCATATTTAATTTTAATTTTCCATGGACTAAATATGAAATAGATGATTCAATTTAACAATTATTAATTATTTTTTTATTTTCTAAACGCATTTTTTTTATTCTTCTAAAATTAGTAATTTGGCGAGTTATAGTTGACACAAAAATCACACCTAGTGCTAACATTCCTGCACTAGCTAAAGTACTCATTCCCACTTCTAGCGCCCCCATAATATTACCAGTTATTGTTTCATACATTGTATAATACATTCCTGCACCTGGAACCAATGGGATTAACGCACAAATAACTATTGTTGTAACTGGTGTTTTTAATATTCTTGCACAAATTTCAGAATAAATACTAAAAACAACTGATGAGATAAACAATGATAAAACATTACTTACATTTAATTTTAAAAATAAAGAATAAACAAACCAACTTAAACCGCCACCAATTGCGGCAAAAACTAATTTCTTACCTTTTATATTAAACATAATCCCAAACCCAAATGAAGCTACAAATGAAACTAAGGTTTCTTTAATCATCTACATTCCTCCCAATGCATTTATAAAAATGCTTAGAATACCACCTGTACCAACTGCTATTGAAACAGCTACTAAAAATGCTTCAAGAGCTTTTGTCATACCAGATAGTAAATCTCCTGCAATTGTATCTCTAATAGCATTGGTAATAGTTAATCCAGGTACAAGTAACATTATAGAACCTATTATTATTTTATCTAAATTAGATCCTATATTAATTTTAATAAATATTAGCGCTAAAAATGCACATATTGCACCACATAATGAATTTATAAAAAATTCGTTAATACTAAGCTTTTGACAAATAGTAATTACTATTTTTATTATCAATCCAACTAGAGTCGCTGCTATAAAGTCTTTTCCATTTCCACCAAATAACATAGCAAAAGATCCTGCAGAAATAGCTGACCAAAAAAAAGTATAAGGATTAGAATATCTCTCTCCTTTAGATATCTCTATAAGTTGTTTATAAAACTCATCTATACTTAACAGTTCAATTTGTGTTTTTCTTGCTAAATCATTTATTTTATCTATCTTATTTAAATCTACTCCTCTAGATGTAACCCTTTTTACTAATGAAGCAACTTCATTTTCATGTGAAATAGATACCATGATACCTGTCGGAATAACAAAACTATCTGCTTGTTCTACGCCAAAGGAAGTACAAATTTTACAAATAGTTTCTTCAACTCTATAAGTTTCAGCTCCGCTTTCTAACATTATTTTTCCTGCAAATGTAGATACTTTAAGTAATTTATTTAAATCCATTTTTATACCCTCATGTAAAAATTATTATACATTTTATTATGCCCATTTTAAGCTAGTAAATGATATATATTTTTAGTATAAAATAACTGCTGAGAGTATTATATCACAAAGAATTTTCTTATTATATAAGCAATCATTTAAATTATAATAGTTTTATTTTTATATATTTAAAATTATTTAAAGTTAAATATATAACGTTTTTATTAATAGTATATTAAAAATATCAGCTTTTTTTTCTTACTTGACATTAATTTTTCAAGTGTTATTATAAAAATATCAAATGCCATATTTTATTAAATATACATTTAAAAGGGGGTTATATAAAATATGATGACATTAGAAAAATTTGAACAAGCATATGAAACAGTACAAAAAGTAATATTACAAACGAAATTAGTTTATAGTGATTATTATTCTGATTATACTGGAAATAAAGTATACTTGAAACCTGAAAATTTACAAAAAACTGGGGCTTATAAAATTAGAGGTGCTTATTATAAAATTAGTACTCTTACTGATGAAGAAAGAAACAAAGGCTTAATAACAGCATCTGCTGGTAATCATGCTCAAGGTGTTGCATATGCTGCTCAATTATACAATGCTAATGCTGTAATTGTAATGCCAACTACTACTCCACTTATAAAAGTAAATCGTACAAAATCATATGGTGCTGAAGTAATATTATATGGTGATGTTTATGATGAGGCTTGTAATTATGCTTTAGAGCTTGCAAAAGAAAAAGGATATACATTTATTCATCCTTTTGATGATTTAGATGTTGCAACTGGTCAAGGTTCTATTGCCATGGAAATATTAAAAGAATTACCTACAGTTGATATAATTTTAGTTCCAATTGGTGGTGGTGGACTTGCGACTGGTGTTTCTACCTTAGCTAAACTTCTTAATCCTAATATTAAGGTTATAGGGGTTGAACCTTATGGTGCTAATTGCATGGAAGCTTCATTAAAAGCTGGACATGTTGTAACTCTTCCAAAAGTTGATACTATAGCAGATGGTACTGCGGTAAAAACTCCTGGAACTGATATTTTCCCATATATCCAAGAAAATATTGATGATATTATAACTATTAAAGATCATGAATTAATAGTTGCATTCTTGGATATGTTGGAAAATCATAAAATGCTTGCAGAAAATTCTGGCTTATTAACAGTTGCTGCACTAAAACATTTAAATGTAAAAGATAAAAAGATTGTATTAATTATAAGCGGTGGAAATATGGATGTAATAACTTTTGCATCTTTAGTACAACATGGTTTAATAGAACGAGAACGTATATGCACCTTGTCTGTTTTACTTCCTGATAAGCCTGGTGAGCTAACAAATGTATCTAAAGTAATCGCTGAAGCTCAAGGAAATATCATAAGACTTGATCATAATCAATTTGTCAGTATAAATAGAAATAGTGCTGTTGAACTTGAAATAACTATGGAAACTTTTGGTCCTGAACATAAAAATTCAATAATAAAAGCCTTAAAAGATAATGGATATGATCCTAACGTTTTAAAGCCTAAGAATATTTATCAATAAGTATTTTTTTAATCTTGTATAATTAATTAGTAAAACTCTAACCAAATTTAATTGATTAGAGTTTTAAGCTGTTATTATTCTTTTATATATTCCTTAAGTTTTTTATCTGTTAGAAAATTTATTTCTTGATGACAATGATTTAATTCATTTAACTCTCCCGTTTTTATAAAAAGTATCTCTTCTGCAATTTCAGAACACTTGCATAAAAAATCATCATAATTATTAGCACCTAAACTTTCTAATTTATCATTTATTGGTTTTGGAATATGTAATTCACTTGTATCTTCAAATCCATATAGCTCATAAGCTTCTAATTTATCAACTAAATCCATAACAATTGCTATTATTTCACTTATTGTAAATATATCTATTTTCATAAAAATCCCCTTATTTTTCAACACATTAAATGTTTTTAATACCTTATCTTCAAGTATTATTTTAACACGTTATCTTTTATTGTATATGTTTATTTCTCGATTTAATAAATATATAAAAGTAATTATCTAAAATTTATATTTATACGCATAAACTTTTGGTGATGTCTTATAGTTGTTTATTAAATTTACTTAGAACGTTCGCATTAGTTAAGTCTTATTCTGAAATCTAATTCACAATTTCTATACTATTAATATAATCTTATTTTAAAAATATAAATTATAATATCTATCTATTTTTTTCTTAATTTCTTCAACACTAGCATATTTTGATTCTCTAAAAACTTCTTTTCCATCAATAAAAAATATCATTATAGGTACAGAATATACATCAAAAGCTGCTGCAACATCAATTGATTCATCGCCTAGAACTTCACATATTTTAATATTTCTATATTCATAAAGTAATTCTTTGATTTTTTCTTTTAAAATAACACATGCTCCACAAGTATTAGCAGAAAAATATACTACAGCCATATTGTTTTCTTTTATAAACTCTTCAACTTCTATTTTACTTTTTAATATTTTCATTTTTCATCACCATTTCTAAAATTATAGATTATTTTTAATTTTATAACTCATTTTAACTTAACCTTTATATTAATTCAAAATTTAATTCATAAAAATAAACATATTAATAAATGTTATTAAAATTAAGAGTAGTAAAACACTAAAAATATTTTACTACTCTTATAATTATATTTTAAATTTTAATATCATACTCTCAAGCTTCTCCACCAATTTATTTAAATCTTCTGAAGTATTTTTAACATGATTTACTGAACTTAATTGTTCATGTATTGTTGCTGAAACCTGTTCTGTAGCTGCTGCTGATTCCTCACAAATAGCTGTTATCCCTTGTATTGCACTTACCACTGTTTCCTTGCTATTGTCAACCCTATTAATATTTTCTACTAGATTGTCCATTTGGTTAGTCATAACTTCAAATGAATCTTTTATATCGCTAAAGGATTTTTTTGAATCACTCATAAATTCATTTGCTTCAAAAATATTTTCTACTTCTTCAGATAGTTCTATTAATTATTTATTTTATATATGTTGAAATATATCTAGCATTTTTATCTGTTATAATATCACCAATTCTTGTATATATACCTGAAAACTTATCATTTGTTATGTAAACACCTAAAATAGGAAATTGATATTTATTTTCTTTAGTGATTACTGAATATAAATCTACAGAAATTGGTTTTATATTAACTCTATCTTGAAATATTACATCTTCATTTTCACTATCTGCATATTCATAATCCAAGCATATGCCGTCCCCTTCTCGTGATAAATATGGCTTGATTAAATAATCATATGCAAGCTTTTTGTCCTTTTCCAAAGATGTATATGGTATATATTTCATTATGAAATTTTCTTCTTCTTCAGAAATAATTCCTTTATTAATAATCTCATATAAAACTGCAAAAAATGCTTTTGACTGAGTTATAAGAGTATGACCTGCATTAATTAAATACTCTTCATTACTTAAAGGCTCTATTAACTTTTGCATTTCTTCATCATAATAAAACCAATCTAATGGATAATGTCTATATATAGCATGCACTTCTTCTCCATAAAGATATATCTTATCATCTTGAACAGCTAAATCATATATATTTCCGAATATAATATTGTAATTATCTAATTCTTTTAAAATTTCACCTATTATATTTGTTGTGTATATATCTTCATAATGCCAAGACGTTACTACTGCAATATTCTTAACTTTCTTATATTGCTTTATTTCCTCTATAATATAATTTAATGTATTTCTTATATGATTTTTTAAATTTTCATTTGGATTAATATAATTTAAATGAAATTTCTCTTGTATCATTGGATTTATTCCTACAGATTCTACTATTCCTGCCGGTGTTTCTGAATTAAACTCCAAGATCTTTAAATCTCCATAATTATCTAATCCGAAATCAATCCTACCTAATGCACAAAGAGTAGATGTATATGATTGAGATACTACTTTATATAATGCTTCAGGTATACCTAATATTGGTCCAAAAAGTTCAATATTTTTTTGAATATACGGATATATCTTTTTTAATATTTCACGAAAAGTAGCACTTGATACTATTATTTCATCATATAATTTTTTATTTAACGTCATTATATCTAAAGAAATATACTGATTAATATTAGAATATGCTCCAGTAAAATTATAATTAAATGAAAGTTCCTCATTTAACTCTTCATATATTTCAGTTCTATTTTCTTCCTTTATAAAATTATTTTTTTCTATTTTTATCTGGCTATCACTTTTTCCTAATGGTGACATCCAAGTATAATTATCATCTGTTAAAAATTCTTTACTCCACCTTACTAAAAATCCTTTAACTTTTTTATCTATTATATAAACTCCAAAATTCCCATATGCCAATATAGGGATATTAGTATTTTTAAAATCCGGAGCATATGTATATTCCTGTCTAATATTAATTAACTTTTGCACTATATGAAGTTTATCTTTGTTAAAAATATTATTTACTTCTTCTTTCCATGCATTATTTTCATAAGACTTTCCAATATAAACTTCTTGACTATATCTTCCTAGTGAAGATTTAACTACATAATCATCTTTATTAACTATAGTATTTACTAAATTTATAGTTTTAAGTATTTCAGTATATGGTATACTTTTTCTTATTATATTTTTATCTTTTTCACAAATAAGGTTAGAATTATCTTTTACTAAATCCCACAAATAAGCAAAAAAACCTTTTGCCTGAATTGCAATTATTCTAGGATCATTTATTATCAAAACTTTACCTTCGTTAAAAGAATCTAATATCTCTTCTATACTATTAATTTCATAAAAGAATTCTGTTGGAAATAATCTTAAGATAATTTCTAATTTTATTTCAGAGTATCCATATACATAACCGTCTTTAACACTTAAATTGTTATTTCCTACCTGAACTATGTTTATATTTGTGTCTTTTAAAATATCCTTAAAGTAATAACTGTGATATAGCTCTTCATAATGACAAGAATCAATTAAAAATCCAATATTAATCTTTTTATTTGCATTACAATATTCATCACTTATTTTAAGCAATGTATTCACTAATGTCTTAATAAATCCTTTATTTAAATTTCCATCAAAATCACATTTTTCTGCTAGATGAATTTCTTTTTGTCCACAAGGCTTATCATAATTAAACTCTGCAAAATAAACATCATTATTAATATCTATAAACGTATCATATCTGCTCCAATACATTGGTGATATAGGACACTTTAAATTAAATATCTTATTCTTAAAAGGAAAATCATCAAAATACTCTAAAAGTTTTTTATGCTTTCCATTAATATTATTTAATACATCTAATGCAATGTGATTAATTTTCTCACTATAAAAAATCATATTTTCACATATATTATCTTCAATAAAAAATGGAATTTGTGAATGAACATATTCTTCTCCTAAAGAGCTAACCATATAATTATTGAATAAAACATCTTCAGTATATTTTAATTGATTTTTCATATTATTTACCATCCTATTTTTTAACTTGAAGAACTTCCACCCTTCACACCAGAATATCCTGAAGATTTAGATGACTTAGTCGCACTGCTTTTTTTATTACTAGATGAACTGTCACTACGAAAAGAATGCCAAACATGTGAACTATGTGTTGTTGATCCAGATGTTTCATTTTCATCCTCTTCATCATCCTGCTTATCTTGATTAAAATTATTACATCCTAATAATATATTTGGTGCTGTAACCATAAATGTAGCTGCTATTGCCATTGATAACGCTCTTTTTTTATTTTTCTTAACTATCTCTTTAAAGTCATCCATTATCTATCCACCCTTACCAACTTTACGTTAAATTCATCATTAAAATAATCAATATAACTTTTTAAATCTTCTTTTATTTTACTTTTTGTAAAAACTATTGCCCCTTTGTATCCTAATTTTTTTAAAACATCCTGACTTGGTAGATCATCATCCCCAACAGCATATTGATTATTTAATTTATCATATATTTTTTTCACGTCCACTTCTTCATTGTATCTATCATAAGGAATAAACATAATGTATTTTTTACTTTTTATCTTATTTAGTTTTATCCCATTATTTATTAGCTTACTTATATTTTTTCTGTTTCCCACAAGACCAAATGGATGAAATAACAAATTAATATTTAATATTGGATTTATAAAATAATTATTATTTAGTTCTAAAGACAAATCTAAAATTTCATCTAAAGGTAAATCAACAATAATAAAATATTCATCTTTATATTCATCTAGTATTTTATCAACTATTTCTTTTTTGATCTCATTTTTATAATCGTCCAAAATTAAATCATCATAAGTTTGTAGAGAAACAAAAGGTGTGCTTCTAATAAAACATCTAAATTCCCTTGAATTACTTTTCCACATTCTATAGATGCTTCTTAAATCAACTTCTTTTAAATTCATATTTTTACCTTTCATAAGTTACTGCATATATCCCATCAAGTGAGATATGATGCTTATATCCATCTTCATTTATAAATACAAAATTATTTGTTCCACACTCTTCTTCACATACTTGACCATTAAAATTAATATCCGGATTGGATTTTTTCCATGAAGTAACATCAAAATAAAAATTTATCTCTACGCCACATGCTAAAAATCCGTAGGATAGCTTATAAAGTATTGCAAAATTATTTTTAGTAGAAAATAATTGCCTATAATTTTTATTATCTATTACTGTATCAACTGCTATAAGTCCATTATATAAATTGGTAACAGTGCCTTCTAAAACTTCTGTCTGTTTATCTTTATACCATTCATCAAGTGTTTTATATATATAAACCTCCACATGTTCCTCCCAAATATAATATTATATGCAATATTATACCTTATCTATTAAAAAAAAATATAGAATATATTAATATATATCCTATATTTTTAAAATTATTATGACTTAAACTTCCATATTTTTAGCTGTGTTTTAAAATCACATATAATCTTTTGTATGTATTTTTAAACCTTTTCTCTTTAAATTCCCTTCTACTATTTCTTTTATAATAGAATATACTACCGCAAATAAAGGTACACCTATAATCATTCCAATTAACCCAAGAAATTTACCTGCAACTAATATTGAAAATAATATCCAAAAAGCAGATATTCCTATAGAATCTCCTAAAATTTTAGGTCCAATAATATTTCCGTCAATTTGTTGAATTACTAATATTATTACTAAGAACCATAATGCTTTTACTGGGGATACAAATAGAATTATTATAAATGATGGAATTGCACCAATAAATGGTCCAAAGAATGGAATGATATTAGTTATACCAACTATTACTGATATTAATATAGCATATGGCATTCTAAATACAGTTAGTATTATAAATGTCAATATTCCTATAATAAAAGAATCTAATATTTTTCCCATTAAAAACTTTCCAAATGTATCATTACTTCTGTGAGTTATTTCTATAATTTTTTCCGCAGCATTTTTGTAAAAAACAGCATATGTTACTTTTTTACTCATTGCACAGAATTTTTCTTTGTCAATTAATAAGTATATTGATATTATTATTCCTAAAACAATATTCCAAATACTAGATGCTATCCTAGTAACAAAACTCCCCAAAACAGGTAATAAATTAGTTGCAATTTTTATTATGTAATTAATAAACTCATTAAAATTATCATTTATTAGAGGAAGATATTCTTCTGAAATATTTAAATCTAACATTAACTTATTAATAAATTTTGTTGATTCACTAATAAATTTAGGAACATCATTCACTAGACCTATTATACTTTGTATCAATTGTGGTAAAACAAATTGTATAAAAAGTCCTATTAATAACATAGCTGTAATATATGTAAATACTAATCCTAATCCTCTCTTAGATTTTAATTTACTGTGTACATTTAATTTATTTTCATAAAATTTTAATATAAAATTCAATATATATGCTATTGAAAACCCTATTATAAATGGCTGTAATATAACTATTGCTCCACTTATTTTACCTAATAATAATCCAAGTTGAGATATTGATAAGTAGAATACAATACTTGCACTTACCACTATAAAAAAATAAACCGACATAGTGTTATATTTTTCATTCCAATTAATTTTCATTTTTACCTCTCTTTTAATAGTTATTTAAATAATACTATTTATTAATTATTATAAATTCTTTGTATGTAGCTTTCAACTAAATTATCAATAACTTAATTATCATTATAAACTAAATATAAAATATAATACATAATTTAATTTATAATTTACATAACTTAACTTTATTTATATAAGTATATTTAATAATTCCTTTAGATCTTTAGCTATATACGTTGCACCTGCTTCTTTTAATTCATCACAATTTCCATATCCATATAGTACCCCAATACTATCAATATTAAATTCCTTTGCTCCAATAATATCATGTTCTCTATCCCCTATCATAACAACATTTGATAAATCAGTAATATTATTTTCTAATAAAACGTATTCTATAACTTCACTCTTTTTAGAACGAGTTTCATCCATATTACTACCGCCAATAAAAGTAAAGTATTTTGCTAAACCAAAATGGTCAAGTATTTGTTCTGCAAAAAACTTAGGTTTTGATGTTGCAACCATAAGAGTTTTCCCACTATCTTTTAATAATTTCAAAAACTCTTCCATACCTTCATATACATTATTTTCAAAAAGTCCAACACTTGCAAATCTTTCTCTAAACTTCTCTATAGCCTCCACTGTTTGTTTCTCATTAAAACCATAATACAAATTAAAAGTATCTTTTAATGGTGGACCTATAAATTTAGTTAATGTGCTTATATCTTCAACATTGATTCCAAAATGTTTTAATGAATATTGTATTGATTTTGTTATTCCAATCATAGGGTCAGTTATTGTTCCATCTAAATCCATAAAAATATAATCGTATTTTTTATTCAAAGCCATCCCTCCAAAGTAATATACTATCTAGAATATTATATTAAAAATTTATCAATAGTACAAAATAAAACTAGTATTATTTATATTTTTTTTGTTATTATAATATATAGGTAATTTTTTACTATATAAAGATAGGAGCGCTTTTTATGATTGATTTATGTGTTTTAGGAACAACGGGTGGAATGCCTATGGTTGATAAATACTTATCTGCTACTTTGATAAACATAAATGGTAGAAAAATTTTGATTGATTGTGGTGAAGGTACACAAGTTGCTATGAGAAAAATAGGTTGGGGATTTAAATCAATAGATTTAATTTGTATAACACACTCACATGGAGATCACACAATCGGACTACCTGGATTACTTTCTACAATGGGTAATTCCGGCAGAACTGAAAAAGTTACAATAGTTGGACCAAAAGGAATAAAAAAAATTGTTAATGGACTAAATGTCATAAATCCTTATCTTCCCTATGAATTAGAAACTATTGAATTAGAGAATGATGATTTAAAATTTATAATAGATAAAAATAATATGTCTTTATGTGAAGATAATAATAAATGCAATCTTATATTATCTTCATTAGAAGTTGAACATTCTGCTAAATGTTTAAGTTATAGTTTTTATATAAAAAGACGACCTAGATTTTCAGTAGAGAAAGCATCTAAAAATAATGTTCCTAAACTTTTATGGAGTAAACTACAAAATCAAGAAATTATAAATTATGATAATAAAATATATACTCCTGATTTAGTTCTTGATAATGCTCGTAAAGGTATTAAAATATCATATGTAACTGATACTAGACCAACTAGTGCTATTCCTCAATTTATAAAATATAGTGACTTGTTTATTTGTGAAGGAACTTATGGTAGCGACGAGGATATAGACAAAGCTATAAAAAACAAACATATGACATTTAGAGAAAGTGCAACATTAGCACTAAATGGAGAATGTAAAGAATTAATTTTAACTCATTTTAGTCCTGCACTATCTGAACCTGAAAGTTTTGTAGATAATGCAAAAGAAGTTTTTTATAATTCTAATGTTGCTTATGATGGTCTGATTAAAACCTTAAAATTTATAGATTAGTTCGCATGAAATACTTAACAAGTTTTAAGGTTTATTTTTAATTTTACTTTTACTTTATTAAAATATATAATATGTAAATATAAGAACATAATTACTTTTTTTATTTCGAAGGAGAGATATGTGTGAATGGTATAAATATGCTTATCGAATTAATTGGGGGCTTGGGGCTATTTCTCTTTGGTATGAAGCTCATGGGAGATGGGCTTGAAAACGTTGCAGGTGAAAAATTAAAAAGTATTTTAGAAAAAGTAACAAATAATAAATACATGGGAGTTTTTATTGGAGCTCTTGTAACTGCTGTAATCCAAAGTTCTAGTGCTACAACAGTAATGGTTGTTAGCTTTGTAAATGCTGGTCTTATAAATCTTATGCAGGCTACTGGCCTTATAATGGGTGCAAATGTCGGGACAACTATAACAGCACAATTGATTTCTTGTAAATTAGATAATATTGCACCTTTATTTGTAGGTATAGGTTCAATTTCACTGTTAATAACAAGTAAGAAAAAGCATAGAGATATATCTTCCATAATATTAGGATTTGGTATATTGTTTCTTGGCATGAATTTTATGTCCAGTGCTATGAAACCGTTAGCTGAATCAGCAATTTTTTCTCAAGTTTTAGTTTTAGTTGGCAACAATAAACTATTGGGAGTGTTATGTGGACTTTTAATGACTGCAGTAGTACAAAGTTCCTCGGCTACAACTGGTATATTAATAGCACTTGCTACAACTGGAGCTATTGATATGAATGTTGCATTACCTATTATATTCGGATGTAATATTGGAACTTGTGTTACAGCACTTTTAGCATCTGCTAGTGGAAATAAAACTGCTAAAAAAGCTGGATTAATACATCTCTTTTTTAACGTTATAGGTGTGTTAATATTTATCCCATTTGTAAATCCACTAATTTCATTTATAAAAACTATTAATCCTACAGATGTTGCTAGACAAGTTGCAAATGCTCATACTATTTTTAACGTTACTAGTACTATAATTTTGCTTCCTTTGTCAAGATATCTTGTTTTATTAGCAAATAAAATATTACCAGGCAATGATTCTTTAGAAACAGAAGGGGCAATTTATTTAGATAAAAATTTGCTAGATACCCCCATTGTAGCCACTGGACAAGTTGTTAATGAAACAATTAGAATGGGTAAAATTGCACAAAAAAATATAGAATTAGCTATGAAGGCTTTTTTGATTGAAAATGAAGAATACATAAAGCAAGTATATAGTAATGAAAAAATAATAAATACTTTAGAAAAAGAGATAACAGATTATTTAGTTCTATTATCAAATTATGAATTGCCAGATACTGATAGTAAAATTTTAAGTACAAGCTTTCATATAATTAATGACATAGAAAGAATTGGTGATCATGCAAAAAACATAGTAGAATTGGCCACTGAAAAAATTGATGATCATATTATAATCCCACAAGATGCTATTGAAGAACTTATAAGTATGTATGAACAAACTCTTAATGCTTTAACTTTAGCTTTAAAATGTTATGAGAATAGCGATTATGCTAACGCTAAACATGTAAAGGAAATTGAATTGAAAATAGATACTTGTGAAAAAACTCTTAGAGAAAGTAACATTAAAAGATTAAATCAAAAAAAATGTTCAGCCAATTCTAGTACAATATTTTTAGATCTAATTAGTAATCTTGAACGAATCGGTGATCACTCTACTAATATTGCAGAGAGAGTACTTTAATATTTATTACTATATATCTTTCCCCTAATTTCAAAACCTATATCTATACTTTTAGTTTCTAAATTACTATGATATACTATTTAAGTATTTTTACGATTAAATTTGGAGGGGTTATTTAACTATGACACGTATTTTAATAACAATATTATTTTTAACTTTAATTGGTGGACTTATAGGTTGGATTACTAATATATTAGCTATAAAATTATTGTTCAGACCAATAAAACCTATAAAAATACCTATATTTAATATAGAAATTGTAGGTCTTATACCAAAAAGGCAAAAAGAGATTGCTAAAAACATTGGGGAAGTTATTGCAAACGAATTGCTGACAGTAGATGATTTATTTAATGAGATAATAAGAGAAGATGATAAAGAAAATTTAAATGAATACATAAAAAGTAAAATAGTAAATATAATATCTGAAAAAATCAATTTCATTCCTGCCCCATTTAATGTAATGATTAAAAGCTATATTGATGAAATGATTAATAATGAATTAAATACTATTATTAACGATATATACAATACTATTATAACTAAATCTAAAGAAAAAATAGATATTCAAAAAATTGTAGAAGAAAAAATCAATCTTCTTGATTTAAATAAGTTAGAAAGCATAATAATATCTGTTGCTAAAAAAGAACTTAAACATATTGAAATACTAGGCTTTATTTTAGGAGGTTTCATTGGCATAATTCAATCTTTAATAATAATTTTTATAAAATAATATTAATTATTAGATTTTGTTTTAGCACAATATTTATGTATGCATAAATAAATCTAAATATAGTAATTGAAAGACCCAATTACAGTGTCACTTCATATATTGCATATATAACATATTTAAAATAGATGAAATTATTAAAGAGCAGATGTTAAAAATTTATTATTTAACATCTGCTCTTTAATATATGTATTGTAAATATTTATTAATATTTTTTAAATAAAGCTACGTATTCTTTCTAATAACATACTAAGCGCAACTGTATTACATCCACCCTCTGGAATTATAATATCTGCTCGCTTTTTACTAGGATCTACAAATTCTTCATGCATAGGTTTTACAGTAGTAAGATATTGATTAATAACAGAATCAAGATCTCTTCCTCTTTCTTGTACATCTCTTAACAATCTTCTAATAATTCTTACATCAGCATCTGTATCTACAAATACTTTAATATCCATTAAGTCACATAATTCTTGATTTTCAAAAATTAATATACCCTCAACAATTATTACTTTAGAAGGCTTAATCATAACTGTTTCATTTGTTCTAGTATGTTCAACAAATGAATATACTGGATGATTAATAGTCTCTCCATTCCTTAACATCTTAAGATGTTCTATTAGAAGATCAGTTTCAAATGAATTCGGATGATCATAATTTAACTTTTTTCGTTCTTCTAATGATATATTATCATTTGATCTATAGTAATAATCATGTGAAAGTATTACTACATCATCACCAAATTCTTCTTTAATATTTAATGATAAAGTAGTTTTTCCTGATCCTGTTCCTCCAGCTATCCCTATTACCATTATATCTTGCATAATATAATTTCCTCCATATCGATTATGTTTAATTTATATTTAATATAAAATATTCTTATAAATTCATATATTTTTTCCTATATAATAATAGCATAGCTATTATTATTTATCCATATCAAATTGTTTGTTTAAAAAAAATAAGGGATAAAACCCTAATAGAATTATTGAGTTATTTTATTTTTAAGTAATTATTTTTACAGTGGTATATGCAAAAATCTAATCTTGGAAGTGTTTCTTTTACTCTTTGCATGTTTTGTCTTTGTTTACAAAATAACCTATTAATCAATTTATCCTTAGATTTAATATTTTTATAAACTTATAAATAACAAAAGAAGTAATCCTTAAAGAACTACTTCTATAAACAACATATATATTAATTTTTATTAATAATTTTTAGCAAGTATTGCAAAATATGCTTGTGGATGACTGCATACTGGACAAACCTTTGGTGCTTCTTCACCCTCATAAATGTATCCACAGTTAGAGCATTGCCATGTAGATTTTTCATCTTTTTTAAATACTTTTTCTTCATTAAGATTTTTAAGAAGTTGTAAATATCTTTGTTCATGTTCTTTTTCTATTTGACCAACGCCTTCAAAAAGCTCTGCTATTTTATCAAATCCTTCAGCTTTAGCTTCTTTAGCAAATTTATCATACATATCTGTCCATTCATAATTTTCACCTGATGCTGCTGCTTTTAAATTTTCTATAGTATTGCCTATTCCATCATTTAAAAGTTTAAACCAAAGTTTTGCATGTTCTTTTTCATTATTAGCAGTTTCTATAAAAATACTTGCTATTTGTTCATATCCCTCTTTTTTAGCTTTAGATGCAAAATAAGTATATTTATTTCTAGCTTCTGATTCCCCTGCAAAAGCAGCCATTAGATTCTTTTCTGTTTGAGATCCTTTTAAGCTTTTCATAATTAATCCTCCCATAATTTCAAATTTTTAATTATACACACAAAAAACAATAAATAATCTTATTTATTATATAACAATTATACTATATAATTGTTTTCTTACAAATATTATATGATTAATCTGTATATTTTTAAAATACAGAGGATTTTTTGTAGAAATATACAGTTAATTTATTATCATCTTTAGATACGACTGCTCTTTCTTTGCCTTTTTCATTTATATTTTCATCATCTTCAAAAAATTCTATTGCTCTATTAATTGATTTTACATCCAAACTATTTTCTACTTCTTTTCTATACAAAACAGCTAGTTTATTATTAAAGTTATTATCAAATGATGATACATAATTTATTATTCTATTATTACTAATATTTGTGTTAAATTTATTTTTAAAATTATCATTATTATTTTTATTGTATTTATTTTTTTTAATTTCTTCTTTTCTTAAATTTATGTTCTTTAAGTAATACGATACATCCTCTATTTCTAAATTACTTAAATCATTGGCTAAGTTTATACCGCATTCTTTAAAAGAATTAACTGCGTTTTTTAATTGAACATATTCCTTTACTTCACTCCCATAACCTTTACCAAATTTTTTCAATAATTCATTTACTCTTTCTTCATTATATAAATTAGTAAATGATATCTCTTTGCTTATGTTATCTGCTATTAAGGATGCTCTTTTATACCTTATATTATTAAAAGCTTGTACACTACAATAAAATGATATTATGGTACATGAAATTAAAACTGTTAAGTTTTTTCTCAAAATAAAAGCTAAAATTAAAAACCACCAAAAAAATACTCTAGAAGTTTTATATTTACTTATTCCTTTACTCAAATTTTCATCTCTACTAATTATTTCATTAACTATTATTCTTTTATTTTTCAACTTATTTTTTCGTTCTTGTATTCCTTTAATAAAAGAGTTTAAATTTAATTTTTTCTTTTTAAATATCCATAATTGTTTCTGTCTTTTTATATCTCCATTTTGTCCATAAACTATTAATCTCTTTTTATTTAGTGATATATTATTATCTTTGTATTTAGTTATAATAGTTATATTTCCATTGGTAGATATTTTTACTTTTATGTTTTCACCTAGTCTAAAATTTCTTTTATATTTAATTCTCATTCCAATAGCCACCTTTTCTTTAAAATATTTCAGGCTTTAATCTCAATGACTTAATTGTAAATTTTTGTAATTATTTACCTTAATTTTACACTAGCTTTCAAAAATAATCAAGAGGCTATCATTTATTTGTTAATCAATGGTTTCCAATTACATATTAATATCTATTAACTAATATATAGAGAATAAATATTAGGCTATGTTTTAAATATGTGTTGATATATACAATAGTGTAATTGGACTTTAAGAATTCTCAATGAGTATTGTCACATTTACTGCTTGTCTCAATTTTATATTGGGAGCAAGCTAAAATGGGATTATAATCATTTTAGTATTCCTAAGTTCAATTACTCAGTCCACTTTGCTTATGTATATATCAACACTCTACCAAAACATAGCCAAATATTAATATATTATAAAATATATTATATAAGATTAAATAATTAGCTTTGTGCTTACTTTAACTATGACTTCAATAACATATTTTACAAATATGGATTAAATTTCATCAATTGTGTTATAATATAAATATATAGATAATAGGAGGTGTTTTTGTGTTTAATGTTGGTGATAAAGTTGTTTATCCCATGCAAGGAATAGGAATAGTTCAAAGAATTGAGGAAAAACTTTTCTGCGGTAAGAAAAAAAAATATTGTATAATACAAATGTTAAAAAATAATTTAGAAATAATGATACCTATTGATAGGATACCTAACTCTAAGTTACGTATGATTAACGATATTAACACTTTAGAAGACATACTAAATAGTATTCGAGACACATCTAATCCGGAAGAGGTAAATCTTCCTTCTAAGCAAAGATATGAAATAAATTTAAATAAAATAAAGTCTGGCTTATTAGAAGATAGCCTAGATGTATTTTATAACTTAACTCTTGTCAACAAAATCAAAGCTCTCAACTCAACAGAAAAACAAATATTAAATACAGCACAAAAATTCTTAATAGATGAAATAAGAGTGATTAAAGACATAAGCGAAAATGAAGCTACAAAAATATTAAAATCTAGTATTAATTAATTTAATACTTTTAATTTATTTTTTAATTTATGAGAATAACTGATAGCTTTCTTAAGATAAGGTTATTACTCATAATTTTTATTTAAATTACATAAACAATATTCTACATCTTAATTACAATGAAAAAGCTATATTGCTTATCTTAGCAATATAGCTTAATTTTTTTACAAATATAAATTATTCTTGAGTTTTTTCTACTTCTTTGTTTGCTTCACTATTACTTAATGATACATTTTCAAAATAATTGGTTATTACATACTTGCTATTTCCAACATTGATATATTTTACTGAAACTGAATCTCCAACACTTGTTAAAGCTACTTCTCTTGACATTTCAGTAGAAATTGAAAATATATTATCTACGCCTTTTAACTTAATGTCATATATACTTATGCCCTCTTTAACTACTACACCAATTCTTTCAACCTCACCTAAAATAGTTTCTTCTTTATTTCCGCCTTCTAGAGAAATATTAGTATTAGTTAATCCCTCTAAGTATTTATTAAGAGTTGATTGAAGTGTATCTCCAACACCAACTGTATTATAATTTTTCACATTAACCATAGCATATTGTTTTACGAGTCCGCTTGAATCCTTTAGTGTCATAAAATATGTAGGTTCATTTTGAATATTTATTAAATACGGAAATGTTGCAGTATAACCATATTGTTGTACTTTACCTTCTGCTGATTTCATGCTTGCAGATTCTGTTGCCCCTGCTGTTTTATATAATTTAGTCTCACCATTTCTTGTATTTGTTAAAGTAAAACCTACTAAACTTTCATCACTTCCTACTGACGTTATTCCTGTATAGTAATAACATGTATCGTTATTATAAATAACATTCATACCAGAAGTTGATTTTAATTTATCCTTATCACTAAAATTAGCTATTCCATGAACCAATTCTCCCCACTTGTCTATATATCTCTTTATATAAGTTGATGGCTGAATCCTGTCTACCCAACTTGGTAAATTATCAATATCATAAATTTCTGATTCTCCACTTTGTGCATCCATTATTAATGCTCCAATTGCTTTTGTTTCTGATATTCCAATAGCATTATCATATCTAGTTATAACCCAATAAGGTTTTCCATTATCATCTAATTCAAATTTATAATCTGTATGCCCAGCTTTCATATCTCTAAAAAATGCTGCTCTCTTTAAGTCACTAAATAAATAAGATGAATCTAAATATTTTATTTTTAGATTTTTTCCATCAAGTTCTGTTACTAATTGAACATCATTTTGATTTGTTGCGCTTACCTTTATATATCCTTCTGTACCTTCCCTATTAGTAAACCACTTAAATGTTGAAGAATGCTCTAATGGGGCTATATAATATAGCTCACCATTTACACTTTGTAAATCTAAATTTCCAACATAAACTTGACTACCAAGGCTTGCAATTTCACCCAACTTTTTATCTGCTAATTTTTCTGCTAATTCTTTATCTATAGTTGGTAACTGATTTAAATCAATGTATTGTATTTCGCTTGAAAAATTCACTTCATGAATATTTCCTATTAAATTTCTATGAGAACTATAACTAATTATAGGACTGCATACTACTGCTAAAATAATATATATTATTGCTACTATTCCACCTGTCATAATAATCTTTTTATTTTTGTGAAGTACCCCATATACTACTGAACATAGTACAAATATTCCTGTAATTAATACTGAATTTAAACTTAAATCAAAAATTAAATTATTAGTTAGTAAAAGCACTGTTCCTATACATATATATGCTCCTAATAGTAATTTTAAAAAACTAAATGATTTTTTATTGTCCATTTTATCTCTCCACCTCAATCGTTTATTATGGTTAATATTATATCATAATAAGTTTTTAAATACCACTTTTAAAATTTGTTTTAATAATATATTCCAAAAATTAATTAGCATAATATTTTTTAAAAACATTAGATTATTATAATACAATAAATCTTTCATTAAATTTAAGAAGAGATAGAAAATCTAAAAATCAGACTTTCTATCTCTTTATAACAATACTAAAGTAAAATTTCTATTAAAAATTTTATAAAAAATAATCACCATAATTTCACTAATTATTTTTTATTATTATCTACCTCTTCATATTCAACATCAATTATATCGCCAACTAAATCATCATTTGAATCATATGTAAATTCCTTGTTATTCTCATATACATTTTTATTTTTTCTTACATTTTCATTTAATTTATCTTTTCTTCCTTTAATAAATGATATTAACTTTATTAAAAGATAAGCTATTAATCCGACTAATAATATATACGGTAGTATACTTAAAAATAATGATATTATTAAAATTACTATACATGTACCACCAATAAAGTATAGTGTATTTCTAAAATTGCCTCTCATAATATACTCCTTTGTGCTATTAATTTAATTTAATTTATATTATATTATATTATATATTAATTTTATATGCAACACAACAAGAGATAATTTTTATTCTATTAAAGGTTCTATATAACCTTATTATATATTTTTATTTATTTTTTCCATTTCTCGCGATATTAGGCAATATTAATCCTAATCCTAATAATATAAATGGTGTAATTATATTAAGTGCAAGTGTGAAAATCCATTCTGGAGAATAAGCTTCTACTCCTTGTGGGAACATTCCCATTATACATGCAAAGGCTGTAAATATGAAACACCATACACCTACTATTAACGCAAATTTATCATTCTTAACAAATTTATAGCTTGAATTATATTTTTCACTAGCTTTCTTAATACCGATGAAAGCTAAAAATACCCATAGATATCTCATTGGCATTACAACTGCATTTAATCTTAAAAGCCAGTTATATAAATCAGTCATATCACCTATTCCTAACGCTGGAACAATTATTAGTATTCCAACTAATACAGTAGTCATTATATATCCATTTACAGGCACACCTTTATCATTCATCTTACTTAAAGATTTTGGAACCAAGTTATCATCCGCATCTCCTAATAATACTTTTAAAGGTGCATCAATAGATATAACTAAAGCTGATATTTGAGCTATCATATTAGCTAATGCATATAATATTAATAATGAATTTCCCAAACCATAATATTCTCCTAGCTTTTTAAATGCATAATATTGGCCATTCATCATAAGATCTTTTGGTATATTGTTTGCATCAAACATTATTGACATAGCTATAGAGCCTAGTATCGCTGATATAGTTACCATAATAGCTAAAATTATCATTCCAAGTGGAAATTCTTTTTTAGAATTCTTAGTATTATTTACATACGGAGAAATTTTTTCAGCACCTCCTACTGCAAATACTAGCATTGATAGCGTTGTAAAATAAGAAAAATCAAATTTAGGTACTAATGCTTTAACTGATAAATCAGTTGTTGCAACTTCAATTCCTTTTAATGCAGGTGCTGTAACAACTAATACAACATATAATAATGACATTATAAAAACTGCAGTTCCTGCTACTGTACCTATTCTATTTAAAGATTTAATTCCTTTAGATGCCACCCATAAGAAAAAGAAAAATATTAATAGCGTTATGCTTTGAGCTACTAAAGGAGCCATATCATTTAATAAAGTTCCATCACCTTTAATTACCCATCCTAACGCAATTAAAACTGCTTGTGGTTTTTGAGCTAAATATGGAATATGTACTACCCAATAAGTCCATCCTGCTAAATACGCCAATTTAACGCCATAAGTTGATCTTACCCACGAACTAACTCCACCCTTTTCATCTTTAAAAATTGTTCCTAATTCTCCAACCATTAAAGCATATGGTATAAAATATAAGCCTATAATTAATATCCAAGAAACTATAACTTGTAATCCTTGGTTTGCAAAATTATTAACAACATTTCCAAATCCCCAAACGGATACAAAAGATATTAGTGCCAGATTGTACCACCTAAGTTGTTTATGTTCATTTTCCATTTTTCATCCTCCTATTAGTTTTTCTTTTAAGCTTAAGATAATAAAATTTGATATGAAGAGTATAATTTTTATAATACTATAAATTTAAATTATATCAAAATACCTCTATAGTATTCTTTTATTATTTGATGATATTTATGTAAGTTTTTGTTGAAAATTAAGAAAAAAAGTAGTATTAGTTTTAACAAATTAAACTAATACTACTTGAAATTTTATTATATTAAATTATTTTCTTAAGAATTCATTTACTTTTAATCCACTATTTATTCCTTCACTAATAGCTGTAACAACTAATGATTGACCTCTTCTGGCATCTCCAGTTGCAAATACTTTAGGAATATTAGTTTGAAAATCTACTGAATTTGCATTTATATTATTTCTTGAATCAAATTCTATTCCAAATGACTCTTTAATATAATCTTCTGATCCAGTAAAACCCATCGCAAGTAAAACTAAGTCTGCTTCATAAGTTTTTTCAGAGCCTTTAATTGAAATTGGACACATTCTTCCATTATTATCTTTATTCCATTCTACTTTTACAGTATCAACGCTTCTAAGATTACCATCATTATCTACATTAATTCCTGTAACTGTAGTTAAATATTCTCTTGGATCTTTTCCATATAAATCAATAAATTCTTCTTGGCCATAATCAACTTTTAATACTTTAGGCCATTCTGGCCAAGGATTATTTTCATTTCTTTCATTTGATGGCTTAGACATTATTTCAAGTTGAACTAATGATTTGCATCCATGTCTAAGGCAAGTTCCAACGCAATCAGTTCCTGTATCTCCTCCCCCTATTACAATTACATTCTTATCTTTTGCAGATATATAATTATTATCTTCATGATTAGAATCTAAAAGACTTTTAGTATTTGCTTTTAAAAAGTCTACTGCAAAGTGAATTCCTTGAGCTTTATCTTTTCCACCAACATTTAAATCTCTTGCCTTAGATGCTCCTGTTGCTAAAACAATTGCATCATATTTATCAATTAAATCATTAGCATTATAATTTTCTCCAATATTTGCATTGGTTATAAATTTTATACCCTCTTCTGCCATGATTCTAATTCTTCTTAAAATCACTTCTTTATCCAGTTTCATATTAGGAATTCCATACATTAATAATCCACCTGATCTATCATTTCTTTCATAAACTGTGACTTTGTGACCACATTTATTTAATGTATTAGCTGCTGCAAGTCCTGCTGGACCTGAACCTATTATAGCTACTTTTTTTCCTGTTCTTTTTATTGGTGCATTGGCTACAACTTTACCATTATTAAATGCAGTATCAATAATAGCTCTCTCATTTTCTTTTATAGTAACTGCTGGGCCGTTTAATCCTACTGTGCATCCTGCTTCGCAAGGTGCTGGACAAACCCTACCTGTGAATTCTGGAAAAGGATTCGTTTTGCTTAATCTTTCATATGCTAAATCCCATTTCCCATTATATACTAGGTCATTCCATTCAGGAATTAAGTTGTGAAGAGGACAACCTGAAACCATTCCTGAAAATAATATACCTGATTGACAAAATGGTACACCGCAATCCATGCATCTAGCACCTTGAATAGACTGCTTTTCTAAAGAAAGACTTTTATGAAATTCATCATAATCCTTTAACCTTTCCTTTGGGTCTCTACTTAAACCTACTTCTCTGTCATATTCTAAAAAACCAGTTGGTTTACCCACTTTTAATCCCCCTATCTTCCTTTTATTTCTTGGAATGTTTTTATTAAAGCTTCCTCTTCTTTAAATCCAAGATTCTTATACTTTTCTACTGTTTTCAATACCTTTTTATACTCTTTAGGTATTACCTTTATGAAATTAGATTTGTCATTTTCAAAGTTAGATAATATTTTATTACCCTTAGGAGATCCTGTAACTTCAACATGTTCTTCTAATAAATCTTTTAAATCTTCTTCATCTTCTAAACTTAATTCTTCTAAAAGAATCATCTCTTCATTTATATTAATCTTGAAATTGTCATCTTCTTTATAAAGATAAGCAACTCCTCCACTCATTCCTGCCGCAAAATTGATTCCTGTCTTTCCTAATACAACAACCTTTCCTCCAGTCATGTATTCACATCCATGTGCTCCAACGCCTTCAACAACAGCTGTTGCACCTGAATTTCTTACACAGAATCTTTCACCTGCAATACCATTTATAAACACCTTACCTGATGTTGCACCGTATAAAGCAACATTTCCAATAAGTATATTTTCTTCTGCTATAAAAGTAGCTTTCTTTGGTGGATATACTATAAGCTTACCTCCTGATAATCCTTTTCCAAAATAATCGTTAGCGTCGCCTTCAACTTCAAGCGTTAATCCCTTTGGAATAAACGAACCAAAGCTTTGACCTGCTCCACCATTACACTTAATAGTAATAGAATCTTCTGGCAATCCATTACTTCCATTTACTTTTGTTATTTCAGATCCAAGTATTGTTCCAAGAGTTCTATCAGTATTTGTTATATCTACTTCAAATCTTATCTTTTCATTGCCATTTATAGCATCTTTACACTTCTTAACAAACATTGTTTCATCTATTACTTCATTTAATTTGTGATCAGATTTGTTTGCTTCATCAAATTTAATAACTTTACCTTTAAATTTATCTGGAGTATAAAGTATAGAACTTAAATCAATATTTTTAGCTTTCCAGCCATGTATATTTTCTTTTTGTTTAAGTCTATCTACTCTACCTATCATTTCATCAATCTTTCTAAATCCAAGCTTTGCCATGATTTCTCTTAATTCTTGTGCTATAAAATACATGAAATTCACTACATATTCTGGTTTTCCCTTGAATCTTTTTCTAAGTTCTTCATTTTGTGTTGCTATTCCTACAGGACAAGTATCTAGATTACAAACTCTCATCATAACGCATCCAAGTGATACTAAAGGTGCTGTTGCAAATCCAAATTCCTCTGCTCCAAGAAGTGCTGCAATTGCAACATCTCTACCTGTCATAAGCTTTCCATCAACCTCTACTGTTACTCTGTCTCTTAGTTCATTAAGTAATAATGTTTGATGAGCTTCTGCAAGTCCAAGCTCCCATGGAAGGCCTGCATTTTTTATTGAATTCTTAGGTGATGCCCCTGTTCCGCCATCATATCCTGAAATCAATATTACATCAGCTCCACCTTTAGCAACTCCAGCTGCAACAGTTCCTACTCCACATTCTGAAACTAATTTAACAGATATTCTTGCATCCATATTTACATTTTTTAAATCATAAATTAATTGTGCTAAATCTTCTATTGAATATATATCATGGTGTGGTGGTGGTGATATAAGTCCAACACCAGTAGTTGAGTGTCTAGTCTTAGCAACCCATGGATAAACTTTAGTAGCTGGTAATTGACCACCTTCACCAGGTTTTGCTCCTTGTGCAAGTTTTATTTGAAGTTCATCAGCATTTACTAAATATTCAGATGTAACTCCGAATCTACCAGAAGCAATTTGTTTTATTGAAGATCTTCTTGAATCACCATTTTTATCTGTAATCCATCTTTCGCTATCTTCTCCGCCTTCACCTGTATTAGATTTTCCGCCAATTCTATTCATTGCAATAGCCAATGCTTCGTGAGCTTCTTTGGAAATTGATCCGTAAGACATAGCTCCTGTTTTAAATCTTTTAACTATTTCAGAAATAGGTTCAACTTCATCTAATGGAATTTTTGATGAATTATAATTAAACTCTAATAATCCTCTTAATGTTATTTCTGCTTCTTCATCATTGATTAAATATGCATATTCTTTAAATAATTCATAATCTCCAGTTTTAGTAGCTTTTTGTAACTTATGTATAGTATTAGGATTATATAGATGTTCTTCTTTTTCTTCTCCTGATCTTAATTTTTCATATCCAGGTGAATCTAATTGAAAATCTGCTACATAAGTTTTATCTTTAAAACCTTTTTCATGATTTATTTCAGCTTCTTTTTGAATTTCTTCTAATCCTATTCCGCCAATTCTGCTTACTGTATTAGTAAAATATCTATCTATAACTTTTTTACCTATACCTACTGCTTCAAAAATTTGAGCACCTTGATAAGATTGGATAGTTGATATTCCCATTTTAGAAAGTATCTTAATTATTCCTTTAACTACTGCTTTATTATAATTATACACAGCCTTATCATATTCAATTTCAAGTAATCCCTCTTCAATCAGTTCTCTTAAAGATTCATATGCCATATATGGATTTACAGCTGATGCTCCAAAACCAATTAATGTTGCAAAATGATGAATTTCTCTTGGTTCTCCACTTTCAAGTATTAATCCTACGGATGTTCTAGTACCCTTTTTAACTAAATATTGATGAAGTGCTGAAACTGCAAGTAATGATGGTATTGGTACTTTAGTTGAGCATACATTTCTATCAGATAAAATAAGTAAAGTATATCCTTTTTCATAGGCTTCTTGTGCTTTATCAAACATTTCATCTATGGCGTCTTCTAAAGAATTTCCCTTATCAAATACTATATCTATAACTTTTGTTTTTAGTTCTCCCTTATTAAGTGCTTTTATTTTTGATAATTCTTCATTATTTATTATTGGAGACTCAAGCTTAAGTAGCTCACAATTTAAAGATTTATCTTCTAAAATATTTCCTTCTGGTCCTAAATAAATATTAGAAGCTGTAACTATTTCTTCTCTTATTGCATCTATAGGTGGATTAGTTACTTGTGCAAACAACTGTTTGAAATAGTTAAATAAAGGTTGTGCTTCTTTAGATAATGGAGCTATTGGAACATCTATTCCCATTGCAGCAAGTGGTTCTTCACCATTTTCAGCCATAGGAAGAATTGTTGTTTTCACTTCTTCATAAGTATATCCAAAAGTTTTTTCTAATCTTTTTCTCGTATCTTTATCATATTCTATTTTCAAAGTCTTTCCATCATTAATTTTATCTAAAGTAACTAATTTTTCTTCAAGCCATTCCTCATAAGGATGTTCTGTAGCATAAGTATGCTTTAGTTCTTCATCATCAATAACTTCTTTTTTAACTGTATCAACAATAAGCATTCTGCCCGGTCTTAATCTATCTTTTTTCTCAATTATCTCTGATGGAATATCTAGTGCACCTACTTCTGAAGATAAAATTAATCTTCTATCTTTAGTTATATAATATCTTGATGGTCTTAAACCATTTCTATCTAACACTGCACCTACTTTTTCACCATCAGTAAATACTATTGCAGCAGGACCATCCCATGGTTCCATCAATGTAGCATTATATTCGTAAAAGGCTTTTTTCTCTTTGCTCATAGTTTTACTTTTTTGCCATGGTTCTGGAATTGCCATCATTACAGCTCTAGTTAAATCCATTCCATTCATATATAAAAATTCCAAATTATTATCTAAAATTGCTGAATCTGATCCTTCTTTATTTATAATAGGTAATACTCTATTTAGATCTTTTCCAAGTGCTCTTGATTTTACATTAGTTTCTCTTGAATAAACCTTATTTACATTTCCTCTTAATGTATTTATTTCACCATTATGAATCATGAATCTATTTGGATGAGCTCTTTCCCAACTTGGAAATGTATTAGTACTATATCTAGAATGTACTAATGCAAGTGATGTTTCTACTCTCTCATCTTCTAAATCTTTATAAAATTCTCTTAATTGAGTAGAAAGTAACATTCCTTTATATACTATTGTCTTTGATGAAAAAGAAGCTATGTAAAATACTTCATTTAAAAATTTACTTATCCAACTAGCTCTTTTTTCTATATTTCTTCTAATAATATATAATTTTCTTTCAAATGCAGTACCTTTCTTTATTCCAGTTCTTTTTACAAAAATTTGTTTTATTACAGGCATAGCTTCTAATGAAGCTTTTCCTAAAATTGAAGGATTACTTGGAACTTCTCTCCAACCTAATACTTCTAATCCTTCTTCTTTACATATATCTTCAATAAGGCTTTCTGCTTCTTTTCTTGCTTTCTCTTCTTGAGGTAAAAAAATCATACCAACAGCATAATCACCTTCATTACCTAAAACAATGCCTTTTGATTTTAGCTCTTCAGTAAAAAATTTATGGGGTATATTTAATAGAACACCTGCACCATCACCTGTATTTTCATCAGCACCAGTTCCACCTCTATGTTTTAATTTTTCTAATATAGTTAAACAATCCGATAAAATATCATGAGATTTTTCACCATCGATATTTACGATTGTACCTATGCCACAAGCATCATGTTCAAAATATGGGTCATATAATCCCTGTTTTTTTGGAGTAAATTTATCCATTTCTGTTCCCCCTTACAATAATATATTCATAAGTAGCAAAATAACGAGTAAAAATACCTTTTTTCGATATTATTACTCGTATATTTTACTACAATAAGCGATTTTGTACAGCTTAATTAAAAAAAATTATAAATTATTCTCTAATATTAGAGCAGCAACGTCACTCATTTTTTTTCCTAAATCCATACTTAATTTTTGAATATATCTAAAAGCTTCATTTTCACTCATATTTTTATCTTCCATGATATTTCCCTTAGCTTTCTCAATTAACTTTCTATCTTCTAATGTATTCTCTAAATTTTGCACTTGTTGTTGCAATTTTAATATTCTTTTCTTTCCTTGAAATATAATATCAATAGAATTCTTTAAAAGTACATTAGAAATTTTGGTTCCTATACAATATATATCAGTATCTTCTTCTATAAAAGAACGATAGGGTTCATTAACTAATGCTAAAAAACTTGTAAAATCATATATTGCTTCATATACATCTAGTAAACTCATATCCTTAAATTTATAGCCTACTAAAACTAAATCTGGTGAATATTGTATAACTATTCTGATTAATTCATTTCCTGATGTACATAAGGCTAAAACATCATACTCTTCTTGCATCAATAAACATTTTAGCTTCTTATTAGTTTCCATATTACTTAATGCTATAATTATTTTGCCTCGAGATTCCATCATCGCAACCCCACCTTAAACTTTACTAATATTTATTAAGATAATTTTCTATTTCCCAATCATGAACTTTAGTTCTATAATCATCCCATTCAGCAGCTTTAGCTGAAACATAAGTCTTATATATATGTTCTCCTAAAGCTTCTTTTGCAAGATTACTTTCTTTCATAAAATTAACTGCCTCATATAAATTATTTGGTAAATTATCTATTTCTTCAGCTTTTCTTTCCTCATCGTTCATAGCAAAGATATTTGCCTCTATTCCTGCTGGTGGTTGTAAATTATTTTTAATTCCATCTAATCCTGCTTGTAAAAGACATGCTAATACTAAGTATGGATTTGAACTTGGATCTGGACATCTTAATTCTACTCTAGTTCCTGCTCCCCTAGCTGCTGGAACCCTAATTAATGCTGTTCTATTTTTACATGACCAAGCTAAATAAACAGGTGCTTCATATCCTGGAACTAATCTCTTATATGAATTAACCAATGGATTTGTAATAGCTGCAAGTCCCTTTATATTTTTTAATAATCCAGCAATAAAATTATATGCCACTTTACTTAATCCATTTGGATCATTTTCATCAACAAATACATTCTTACCATCTTTAAATAATGACATATTAACATGCATTCCTGAACCATTAATACCAAAGACAGGTTTTGGCATAAAAGATGCATATAATCCATGCCTTTGTGCTATTGATTTAACTACTAATTTGAATGTCATTATATTATCTGCAGTAGTTAATGCATCTCCATATTTAAAATCTATTTCATTTTGTCCTTCTGCTACTTCATGATGAGAAGCTTCTATTTCAAATCCCATATCCTCTAGTACTAAAGTCATATCCCTTCTAGCATTTTCTCCTAAATCAGTAGGCGCTAAATCAAAATATCCTGCACTATCTTGTGTTTTGGTTGTTGGTTTGCCATGCTCATCAGTTTCAAATAAAAAGAATTCACATTCTGGTCCAACATTCATTTCATATCCTAATTTAGCTGCTTCTGAAATAGCTTGTTTTAATACATACCTTGGATCGCCTTCGAACGGCGTACCATCTACTTTGTATACATCACATATTAATCTTGCAACTTTTCCTTGTTGAGGTCTCCATGGAAATATTGAAAAGCTATCTAAATTAGGTCTTAAATTCATATCTGATTCTTCAATTCTAACAAAACCATCAATAGATGATCCATCAAACATACATTCATTATTCAATGCTTTTTCTAATTGCTTATCTGTTATTGCTACGTTTTTTAATGCCCCGAACATATCAGTGAACTGTAATCTTATAAATCTAACACCATTTTCCTTTACTAAGTTCATGATATCCTCTTTAGTATACTTTGCCATTTTAAAATTCCCCCTTTAATATAAAAAGACGTACAATGGATGTATACTTAATACACATATCCATTGAACGCCTTTGCCCAATAATTTATTTATATTATTATATATCACTTTTTTATATAATTCAATACATTTTTGAATTTTTTTTATTTTTTTTAAGTATAAATACTAATATATTAGTTATATTGATATTTTTTTAATGAAATGGCAATTTATCATTTCGTTAAAACAACCACTACATATTTATATAAATACTTTGTAAATCCACATAACTACTTTTTATTCTATTCTCTTCTAAATCAATTATGAAATATAAATATTAGTTTATATATATTTATATATAAAATTGTTGAATATTGCATAATAAATTGTTACAATTTATTATGTATAAAACTATATAAATAAATATAAATTTGGTAATCTTGTATCAATAATACTCATACAAGTACGTTATCAAAATATATATTTTTATTTTTTTGGGGGGCTATAAAAAATGAATACTATTATAACAAAATTTGGCGGAAGTTCATTAGCTGATGCTGTGCAATTTAGAAAGGTCAAAGAGATAATCATATCAAATGACGCTAGAAAATATGTTGTGCCATCAGCACCGGGGAAAAGAACTTCTAAGGATTCTAAAATAACAGATTTACTTTATCTTTGCCATGCTCATGTCAATGCTGGTATATCTTTAAATGATGTTTTTGAGCACATTAGAAATAGATATGTTGGAATAGTAAATGATTTAGAATTAGATATTAATATACAATATTACTTAGATATTATAAAAAAGGATTTAGAAGAAGGTGCTTCTAATGATTATGCTGCTAGTAGAGGTGAATATTTAAATGCTATAATCCTTAGCAACTATTTAGGATTTGAATTTGTTGATGCTAAAGATGTAATTAAATTTAATACTGATGGGTGTTTAAATTATGATGAGACATTAACACTATTAAAAGAAAAACTTTCTTCAATTGATAAAGCTGTTATTCCAGGATTTTATGGTTCTGATAGCAATGAAGATATTATTACTTTTTCAAGGGGTGGATCAGATGTTACTGGAGCTTTAGTTACTGCAAGTTTAAATGCTGATCTTTATGAAAATTGGACAGATGTTTCTGGCTTTTTAATGGCTGATCCTAGAATAATTTCTAATCCAAAGCCTATAAGTACAATAACTTATACTGAGCTTAGAGAACTCTCTTACATGGGTGCTACCGTTTTACATGAAGAAGCTATTTTTCCAGTAAGACAAGCAGGTATTCCTATTAATATAAAAAACACTAATAAACCAGAAGATAAAGGAACTTTCATAGTAGAAGATTTTTTAAGTGATGATTCACAAATTATAACTGGTATAGCAGGAAAAAAAGATTTCACTGTAATTTCAATTGCAAAAGCTTTAATGAATTCTGAATTAGGTTTTTGTAGAAAAATACTATCAATACTTGAACAGCACAATGTTTCATTTGAAAATATGCCTTCAGGTATAGATACTGTATGTTTGGTAATTTCAGATTCTCAATTAAAAAATAAAACTGCTTTAATTGTAGAAGAAATTAAAAGAACTTGCAATCCTGATACAATAGAGATTCACCCTAACATGGCATTAATCGCTACTGTTGGTAAAGGTATGGCTAAGCAAAAAGGTGTAGCATCAAAAGTATTTACAGCATTATCAGAAGCTAATGTAAATATAAGAATGATTGATCAAGGATCTAGCGAAATTAACATATTAGTTGGTATCGAAAATGATAATTTTGAAAAAGCAATAGCTGCTATTTATAATGCTTTTAATTAATATTGAACATCATTTTAAAACAGTATTTTATATTATAATATAAATTAGATTGATAATTATAAATGTAAATGTCCTTTGACAAAAAATCACTTTAAAAACGCTAACAATAAAATTTATATAAAAAAATGGATTCGTAATTTACACGAGTCTATTTTTTATACTATAAAACACAATAAAAATAGGCTATCTTTTAAATATGTGTTGATATATGCAATAGGTGAAGTGGCATTGTAATTGGACTTTTAGAATACTTAATGAGTATTGTCCCATTTACCGCTTGTCTCAATTTTATATTGGGAGCAAGCTAAAATGGGACTATACTGATTTTAGTGTTCTTAAGTTTAATTACTTAGTCCAGCTTTACTTATGCATATACCAACATTTTCTTAAAACATATCCTAAATAAAATAGTGCACCAAATTTTGGTGCACTATTTGTATTGATATTAGATTGCTTTCATATTTCTAGCAGCTACAATATCAACGCCTGTTCCTAATACATCTTTAACTATAACATCTCCAATTTTAACTGGTGCTTGTAATTCTACTCCAGCTAAAACTTCCATACATTTGAAGTTAAGACCCTTTGGAATTGCTCCGTTAGTCTTTACAGGTATAACTGGAAGTTGGCCTCCCTTTACTTTGACAGTTGAAGTTATTACTCTAACTGGATTAGTAACTTCGTTTATACCGTATTCTGCACCTCTTTTACAAGTGTTACCTGTTACAGTATTGTTTTCTGCATCTACTTTTAAATGACAACCCATTGGGCAGCTTATACAAATTAATTCTTTTATCATCTTATTCACCATCCTCTAATGATATTGTAATATCACCTTTAACTTTTTCTAATAAAGGCTTACTTAAAATAACCTTTTCCATTTCTGATGGTGCTAAGTGAGTTCTCTTAAACTTAGCAATTTCTTCACCATTACATCTTACAACTAAAGCCTTATTATGATAAATGTTATTAACTCTCATGAATACAGTTAATTTATCGTCTACTGCTTCTACATCAAGTTTTTGAGGTACTGTATAATTAATATTTTGTCCATTAATTATATTTACATAACTACCTTTTTTAAGTTCTTTTTTAATGTATTTAGCAGCTGCTTGTCCAGCATGTTTTGACTCTTGAGTAACAAAGTCAACTAAGTCATGAACATGCACTACGTTACCACAAGCAAATATTCCATCCATTGAAGTTTCCATGTTTTCTGTTACTATTAAACCATTAGTTCTGTTATCTTTTTGAATACCAGCATTTGTTGATAATTCATTTTCTGGTATAAGACCTACTGATAATAATAATGTATCAACAGTAAATTCTTTTTCAGTTCCTTTAATTGGTTTTCTATCTGGACCAACTTCAGCGATTACAACTTTTTCTACTCTTGTATCTCCTACTATATCAATTATAGTGTGTGATAAATATAGAGGAATATCATAATCATTTAAACATTGAACAATGTTTCTGTTTAATCCATTAGAGTATGGACATAATTCAACAACAGCTTTAACTTTAGCACCTTCAAGTGTCATTCTTCTAGCCATTATTAATCCGATATCTCCAGATCCAAGTATTAATACTTCTTTACCTGGCATATATCCTTCCATGTTTATATATCTTTGAGCAGCACCTGCTGTAAATACGCCTGCTGGTCTATCTCCAGGAGTGTTTATAGCTCCTCTAGTTCTTTCTCTACAACCCATTGCAAGAATTACTGCATCTGTCTTTAAAGTCATGTAACCTTCTTCAGAATTCATTGCATGTACAGTTTTATCTTCGTCTATATTTAATACCATTGTATCTAATTTAACTTCTACATTTGTATCTTGTAGCATATCGATAAATCTGCTAGCGTATTCAGGACCTGTTAACTCTTCTTTGAAAGTATGAAGCCCAAATCCGTTATGTATGCATTGATTTAGGATTCCTCCAAGTTCTTTGTCTCTTTCTAAGATTAATATATTCTTGATTCCATTAGTATATGCTTCGTGTGCTGCTGCAAGTCCTGCTGGACCTCCACCAATTACTATTAATTCATAACTCATAATTAAAGCCTCCTACTTAGTTTTTCCTGTTAAAATGTAAGAACCGTCTTTTTCTTGTACTACTTCTTCTAATTTAACACCACATTCTCTTGCTATTATTTCTTGAACTCTTGGTCCACAGAATCCACCTTGGCATCTTCCCATTCCTGGTCTACATCTTCTCTTAACACCATCTAGAGAAAGTGTTCCAAATGATTTCTTTATAGAATCAACTATTTCACCTTCAGTGATACTTTCACATCTACAGATCATTCTACCGTATTGTGGGTTTTTCTTAATCATTTCAGCTTTTTCTTCAGCTGATAATTCCATAAAGTGAACTTGATGTCTCTTAGCTATGAAGTTATCTTTCTTAGTTAATTGAAGACCTGCATTTCCTAAGATTTCTACTACTGCTTCAGCTACAGCTGGTGCAGAAGTTAATCCTGGTGATTTCATACCAGCAGCATCAACAAATCCTTTAACTTCATCATTTTCTTCAACTATGAAGTCTCCTGTACTTGGTGTTGCTCTTAATCCTGCAAAGTTTCTTATACTTTCTCTGAAATTAATCTTTGTAGTAGTATGCATAGCAGATTCTCTTATAGCATCTAGTCCTTCGCCATTTGTTCCTAAATCTGTTTTATCTTCGATATCTATAGCATCTGGTCCTATGATAAGGTTACCATGTATTGTTGGACTAACTAATATACCTTTACCCATCTTAGAAGGACAAGGGAATATTGTATGAGATACTATTTTACCTTGAGATTTATCCATTACATAATATTCACCAGTTCTTGGAGTAATATTAAATGTTTCTTTACAGATCATATTGTGTACTTTATCTGCGAAAAGACCAGCAGCATTTACTATGTATTTAGCTTCTATCTTTTCTCCATCAGTAGTTTCTATTGTAAAGATTCCATTTTCTTTTTTGATTGAAGAAACTTCTTTTTTAAGTTTAATTTCTCCACCATTAGTTACACCGTTTTCACATAATGCAATTGTAAATTCAAATGGTCCTACTATTCCACCAGTTGGTGCATATAAAGCTCCATGAACTTCATCTGTAAGATTTGGTTCCATTTTTAATAATTCTTCTTTATCTATAACTCTTAGGTTTCTAACACCTATTTTAGTACCATTTTCACAAAGTTCTTTTACTGTTTGCATTTCTTCATCTGAATGAGCTACAACTAATGAACCATTTCTTTTAAATGGAACGTCTAACTCTTTACAAAGATCTTCATACATTTCATTTCCTTTTACGTTGTACTTAGCCATTAAAGTACCTATCTTTGGATCAAATCCAGCATGTACTATTGCTGAATTAGCCTTTGTAGTACCCATTGATACATCCTTTTCTTTCTCTAAAACAGCTACTTTTAAGTTATATTTAGTTAATTCTCTAAATATAGAAGCTCCAATGACACCAGCTCCAATTATTGCTACATCATACATATTTTATCCTCCTTTTATATAACAAAAAAGCCAATCACAAACACAAATTACAAATAAGAAGTAATCTGCCTTTGTGCTTGACTCTAATTCTCTAAGCACTTTTTATTTACTTTATATTTATATTATAACATAAATGTTTAGGTTTGTCTACTATTCTGCCCAACCTTTAACTCTTGAAACTGCATTTTTCCATCCTTTGTTTAGCTTTTCTCTCTTAGCGCTTTCAAAAGTTGGTCCATAGCTCTTACTAATAGCCCATTTAGTTGCAATTTCTTCTTTAGATTCCCAGAATCCAACTGCAAGACCTGCTAAGTAAGCAGCTCCTAATGCTGTAGTTTCAGTGATGATTGGTCTAAGAACTTTAGTGTTTGAAATATCTGCTTGGAATTGCATTAATAAATCATTTCTACTAGCTCCCCCATCAACTCTAAGTGATGCTAATTTGCATCCAGCATCTTCTGCCATAGCAGTTAATAAATCATTAGTTTGATAAGCTATTGATTCTAATGCTGCTCTAATTATATGATTTCTATTAGCTCCTCTAGTTAATCCAAAGATAGCTCCTCTAGCATACATATCCCAATATGGTGCTCCTAGTCCAACGAATGCTGGTACTACATAAACTCCACCATTATCTTCTACTTTTTTTGCAAAGTATTCTGAATCTGCTGCATCATGAATGAATTGAAGTTCATCTCTTATCCATTGAATTACAGCTCCACCTACGAATACTGAACCTTCTAAAGCATATTCAACTTTATCGTTTATACCAACAGCAATTGTAGTTACAAGACCATTTTTACTAAGAACCATATCTTCACCAGTGTTCATAAGTAAGAAACATCCAGTTCCGTAAGTGTTTTTAGCACTACCTTTTTCGAAACAAGTTTGTCCAAATAATGCACATTGTTGGTCTCCTGCCATACCAGATATTGGAACTCTAACACCACCAACACCGCCAAGATTAGTATGTCCATAAACTTCTGAAGAATTCTTAACTTCTGGTAACATAGAAGTTGGTATTCCTAATTTATTGATGATTTTTTCATCCCATCTTAATTCTTTTATATTATATAGCATAGTTCTAGAAGCATTAGTGTAGTCGGTTACATGAACCTTACCATTTGTTAGCTTCCAAACTAGCCATGTATCAACTGTACCAAATAATAAATCGCCTTTTTCAGCTTTTTCTCTTGCACCTTCAACATTATCTAAAATCCATTTGATTTTAGTTCCTGAGAAGTAAGCATCTAATAATAATCCGGTATTTGCTTTTACATATTCAGCAAATTCTTCGTCTTTCTTTAATTCATCTACTATACCAGCAGTTCTTCTACATTGCCATACTATAGCATTGTAAACCGGTTCACCTGTATTTTTATCCCATACTATTGTAGTTTCTCTTTGATTTGTTATACCTATAGCTGATATTTCATCAGCAGTAATGTTAGTCTTTGCTAATACTTCTTGAAGTACTCCATATTGGCTTGACCATATTTCTAGTGGATTATGTTCTACCCAACCTTCATGTGGATATATTTGTGTAAACTCTTTTTGGCTTACACCTACTATATTTTGTTCCTTGTCGAAAATAATAGCTCTTGAACTTGTAGTTCCTTGATCTAACGCTACAATATATTTACCCATTTAATTCACCAATCCTCTCAATAAATAAATAAATTTTATAAATAAAGTCACATAAAGTTTTTTTCTTTATAAGACTATACTAACTAAATCTAAAGTCTACATATTCCATATTTCATTTCTAGTTGTTGAGACACATGTTGCACCTGAACTTAGGGCTAACATAACATCTTCCTTAGTTTCAATAAGACCGCCTGCAACAACCGGTGCATTTGATTTTTTTGAGATAATTTCTATAACTTTTGGAATAACTCCTGGTAATACTTCTAATGCATCGCAATCTACTACTAAATGATTTTCCGCATTCTTTAATGATAGCGTATCAAATATAAATACTCTTTGTATTGCTACTAATCCATAATTTTTTGCTATCTTTACTACCTGAGGTTTTGTACTAATAATTCCTTTAAATTTAGTTTCTTGTTTTAAGAACTTTATAACAACTTCTCTATTCGTAAAACCTTCTACTAAATCAATGTGAATCACGCCTACTTTACCTTTGGAAACTATTAATTCACTAATTGCTTTAATGTTCATTACGTCTCCAAATAATACAAAAATTATTTCAGCTGAGGATTCTAATGCTACGTTTAATTGCTTCATATCTTTTACTGCTGCTATTATTGGATTTTCTTCTAGTAATTCTTTAATATTATTCATTGTTCACCCTCTATACAAACGTTTTCTTTGATATTTTTATTATTACACACTTGCATAAACTTGTCAAGATTGTTATTTTTTTAACTTTGTTGATATCACTCGCTCTATATCTATTCTTATGCCTATTCACTCTTCTTTATTGATAAATTGTTAATTAAAAAATTTTTTTAAAGAAGTGAGATTTACAATTTATAATAAGTATTATTTTTATCATTCTTTCATTTATATGTTCTTAAAACATAACCTTTATTTAAAAAGAACAAAATCGCCAAGGCGACTTTAGAGCCGTCGATTTTTTTAGCCATGCACCCTTTCCAAACGCAGTGCAGGAATAATGGTGCGGCATATGATTATTTTTTATTCTTTAGAGATACTCATCATACCTTTAAAACACGGTATTCTAGAAATTATCCACAGATTTAATATTTTTATAATTTCCTAAAGAATAAAAAAACCAGCAATATAAAGCTGGTTTTTTAATCTACTCTTTAAAATCCTCTATTCTTATTATATTATCTATTTTATTTACAGAGCTTAGATTAGATATTTCATTGCAAGAACTATATATTTGAGCTTGAGTTGTCTTGTGTGTAACTAAAACTATCGTTACTTGACCTTTTTCATTTTCTTCACCTTTTTGAATAACTGATCTTAAACTAACATTATGTTTCCCTAAAATAGCAGTTATTTCTCCTAAGACTCCTGATTCATCTAATACAGTTGCTCTAATATAAAATTTACTTTCAACATCTTTAATATCCGATATTTCTCTATCCCACAAATTATTTTTTACCACTGAATTATAATTTTCTAAATCAACATTACTTCTTAACATAGAAATAACATCACTGACTACGGCACTACCTGTTGGTAAATCGCCTGCCCCTCTACCATAAAACATTAAATCACCAACTGCATTTCCCTTTACAAATACAGCATTAAATGAATCATATACATTAGCTAGTGGATGTTTTTTAGGTATCATAGTTGGATGAACTCTTAATTCAAGCTTTCCATTCACTTCTTTTACAATTGCAAGCAATTTAATAACCATTTTAAATTCTTTTGCATATTCCATATCTATAGGATTTATATTAGTTATTCCTTCTCTATAAACATTATCTACATCAATTTTTGTTCCAAATGCTAATGATGAAAGTATTGCTAATTTATATTGAGCATCATAACCATCTATATCAGATGTAGGATCGGCTTCTGCATAACCTTTTTTCTGTGCTTCCTTTAAAGCTTCATCAAATCCAAATCCATCACATTCCATTTTAGTTAAAATATAATTTGTAGTACCATTTATAATTCCATATAATTCTTTTATTTTGTTTGCAGTCAAACTTTCATCTATACCGTTTATTATTGGAATTCCGCCCGCCACACTTGCCTCATATTTAAACATTACTCCATTGCTATCAGCATTTTCAAAAAGTTCATCTCCATGCGTGGCAATTAGCATCTTATTTGCTGTTACAATATGTTTTCCTGCATTCATACACTTTATCATATATTCTTTAGCTGGATCTATTCCACCCATAATTTCAAGTACTATTTTAATAGAATCATCTTTTAATATTTCATCAAAATGTGTAGTTATGAGTTCTTCCGAAACTTCCACCCCTCTTGCTTTACTTGTATCTCTTACAAGAATTTTAGCAATTTCAACTTCATAACCTGAACGTTTCATTATTTCCTCTTTATTAGAATTTAAAATCATACAAACACCACGACCAACATTCCCCAATCCTAGTAGTGCTATTCTAACTTTTTTCATTTTTATTCCCCCTTATTGCATATAATTGCTAATAATACTATTCTCTTTCATTATATTATAATGTTTCTATGTAACTTTTACCATATGATTTTTATTTTTTATATTATTAGGAAAAGCATACGGTTTAATATATAACATATTTAATTTGTCTAAATATAATTTATAAATTTATATGAAGTTAATAAATTATAACAATCGAGTAGGAGCTAAATAATTATTTTATTTAGCGTCCTCTCACACCACC